>DUCS01000044.1 GCA_012959695.1 Cycloclasticus sp. | reverse complement strand
CGTTATTTCCCAACTTCACCTGCATCGCCTGAGTGTCACTTTCGGTTTGCTCACGCACCAAGTTAAGCTCAGACTGTACAGCCTTCAACTCATTTAATGCTTCGTGCAATAAACTATCCGCTTCTTCTTTCGCTGCTTCAGTTCTAACCACACTGTTACTTATGTCTAATAATTGCGCATTTAAAACATCAATTTGCGCATCTTTTTTCAACAACCCTGTCGATGAATTTTGCTCTAACTGCTCAACTTTTTCCTGAAGGTTAACGTTGAGTTGCTCGGCTTCATTCGCCTTACCTCTCAGGTCGCCGACGCTTTTATCAAGCTTTGTTTTTTGATCTGTTAGGTCAGCAATTTCCTGGTTAGCTTTCGCACGTTGTTGCTCACAGTTTTGGGATAATTCAGACTCCTGACTATTAGCATTGTCTAACTTGGTTTTTAGTTGCTCCAACTCCAATTGCTTGGCCGTTAGCACCTCATCTTTTGCAGTCGCCTCCGAATTTTTTTCGCTTAACGCTTGTTGAGCAATCGCTAATTCGCTACCTGAGCCTGCCGCTTCTTCAACCACACGATCTAGCTCTGTTTGTTTTTTTTCTAGCTCGGCAACAAGTGTTACTTTGCTGTCTTTTTCGGCCGATAACGCTGCAACTAACTCAGCGTCGCGACGCTCATTATTTGCGTTACTTTCATTGAGCTGTTCAGTGTATGTTTGCGACGATGCTTGTAATTCAGATACTAATTGAGCTTGCTGATCGCGTTGTTGTTGCAGATCATTTCGCTCTAACTCCAGCGTATTTAGTTTTTCATTTGATTGTGCGCACAGTCTCTCAAGTTCTAATATTTTATTTTCTGCGGTTGTTAATAATTGTTTGTTTTTAGTTTCATCAACCTCGTCCGTTGAACTAAGATTCTTTTCTGCAACAACCACTTCAGGCTTTTTAATGTCTTCTGGTATCGATTGGGGCGGTATAGGTTTCGCTGCTTTTTGCACGGCTTCCATACCGCCCTTCAAGATCAGCGTATTAAAGCCAAACTTCAGCAGTAGAAACGCCGCCGCCTCGCTTGTTCGCCCTTTCTCACACACCAAAACCTGCAACTGATCATGCCTTAACTCAGAAACCTTCATTCTCAAGGAGAAAAAGGGGATATTCACACTGCCATCGATACAGCCTTCCTCATAAGACTCAACCACTCTAACGTCAAGCCAATTAGCACCTCCGTTAACTTTTTTCTGACCCTCTTCAAAACTGACGTACTGCAAAACCGGCTCTTTCACCAATGAAATAAAATTGGCTTTCGAAAGGCGAAGCATCTGGCCTTTCCCTTTCATGCGAACGGTGACGTTACGCGGGTTACCTGACAATAGTGCGTCTTCACCAAAAGCCTCACAACTATGTAATTCAGCCAATTTTACGGGTCGCGCACCTTCGGTAGGCTGACGGATTAACTCGCAATCGCCCGATTTAATGATGTAATAGAAGTCCGCTTCATCGCCTTGATTAACAACAATTTCACCTGCTTCAAATGCAACTTCTTCCATCTGCATCATAATTTTTTGCAAATTAGATGCCGGTAAACGCTGGAATACAGGCGATTGCAACATCGTTGTCATCCAATCGCCTCCCTGATCTTCTACCTCATCCACCATATAGGTTTGGCTGGTATCTTCTTGCCGTTCCACATCGAGTTTATACGTGGGTATGCGCACAATACGCGCCTTCGACTTGGTAACCGCTTTTACTTTTCTGGGAATATGATGGGCAATAGCAAACCGGGCCGCCTCTGAACCCGTTACAACAGTTTCCATCTCCATGTCGCCCGCATACAAGGAAATCATCCCACTCACCAAATAGATGAATTCGTTGGCATCATCCCCTTGTTCAAAGAGCACCGTTCCTTTCGCACATTCTTCTATTGGGCAGTCGTTACAAATTTCTGTGAAACGCGCGCTCGGCAACGTATTTAAAGGAATAAAATTCTTTAAAATGTCCTGACTACGGTGGTTTGGTTTAGCGCTCATTTAACTGCTTATAATAAATTCCCAACGTTTTACCTATATAGTGTAGTCCATACTGAAAATTTGATGCTATTTCGTGATAAAAACTTAACATTTTGCCAATTTCATCACGGTCTTATTTTTTAGTCGCGATGCACTTTAAATCGTTCATTAGAGATTCAGGCTTTTTCAGTTAGAATATTGCTTATACACATCAACCAACAAAAGGAAGAATCCATTGAGAGACAACCAATTTTCGTGGTCAAGTTTTTTTATCCGACTATGCGTTGCCTGCACATTAGTTTTTGCTAGTTATAACCCTGCCGGATTATCGTATTACCATTGGGCTATAACCAATATTCCAAACGTCACCTCTATCATGGCTTTTTCTGGGCTTGTACTGCTTATTGGCTGGGTTGTTTATATCCGTGCTACGTTGCGCTCTCTTGGTGTTATTGGTATTACCTTAGCCGTCGCGCTATTTGGCACCCTGTTTTGGATGATTATCGACTGGGGCATTGTCTCTGCCAACAATGTCGTCGCTGTCACTTACATTGTGCAAGTTACTTTATGCCTCATTATGGCAACGGGTATGTCGTGGTCTCATATACGTCGCAGAATGAGCGGGCAAATTGACGCTGACGATGTGGACGATTAATACAGGAGTCTTATTCATGTCTTTAGCTCGTCTGTTACTCATCAGCTGCCTTAGCGTTACAAGCACCTCTACAATGGCAGCGCTCCCGTTATTTACGGCTGAACAGCCACTGCCTAGCTTGGCGCCCATTCTTGAAAAAGCAACGCCCGCTGTGGTCAACATTGCCACTAAAAACGTGCCGCAACAGCGCGAGAACCCATTATTACAAGACCCATTCTTTCGACGCTTTTTTCAAACTCCTCGGTCACCTAAACGTTCATCACAGAGTTTAGGTTCTGGCGTTATTATTGATGCTAACAAAGGGCTGATTCTCACCAATCAACACGTTATTAACAAGGCTGACAAAATCACCGTCACCTTACTAGATGGTCGTTCTTTTAACGCTACCGTCGTGGGCGGCGACCCTGAGTCGGACGTTGCGGTTATTAAAATAAATGCTGATGGGTTGGTGGCGCTTAAAGTTGCTGATTCCGACGCTTTGCGCGTGGGTGATTTCGCTATAGCCATTGGCAATCCATTTGGGCTCGGCCAAACCGTCACATCAGGAATCATCAGTGCATTGGGCCGCTCTGGCCTTGGCATTGAAGGCTATGAAGATTTCATTCAAACCGACGCCTCCATTAACCCCGGTAATTCTGGTGGCGCACTCATCAACCTTCGCGGTGAGCTGATTGGTATCAACACGGCCATTATTGCGCCTAATGGTGGTAACGTCGGCATTGGCTTTGCCATCCCCAGCAACATGGCCATCAGCTTAAAAAATCAGCTGGTTAAGTTTGGTAAAGTAAACCGTGGAAAATTAGGCATCAGCGTTCAAGATTTAACCCCCGAACTGTCTGCAGCCTTTAACGTATCACTAAAAAGTGGCGTCGTCATCAGCCAAGTTGAATCAAGCTCTCCAGCAGCAAAAGCCGGCTTACACCCTGGTGATATCGTCTTATCCGTTAATGGTAAAAAAACCAAAAATAGTGCTAGCCTGCGAAACAGCTTAGGCCTACTGAGTGTTGGCGACAAAGCAATGTTGAATATTTTACGTCATGCCGAAAAACAAAGCATCACCATCAAAATAGGCAAGCGGAAAATTGCATCTGTCGATGGCATCCGTGTCCACAGCCAACTTAAAGGCGCTATGTTGTCGAATTTATCGCCAGAAGATGAACAAAACAATATAAAACATGGCATAAAAGTCATCGAAATAAACGTCAATTCAAAAGCGTGGGTTAACGGCCTACGAAAAGGTGACGTTATTGCCCGCGCCAATAGAATACAAACACGCAATATCATTGAGCTTATCAATGCCGCCAAAAAGCGCAAGTCACTGCTGCTCAACGTTCAGCGCGGCAACAGCGCTTTCTTTTTAATCATCCGGTAAATTATATGCCTACTAACGATCGTCAATTTGTCCCGCTCAATATCGCCATTATGGTGGTGTCTGATTCTCGCACTGAAGAAACTGATACATCAGGAAAAACACTGGTTGACCGATTAACAGCCGTTGGCCACCAATGTGCTGAAAAAGCCATTATTCCGGACGAAATTTACCAAATTCGCGCTAAATTATCCACGTGGATTGCAGACCCTAGCATCAACGCCATCATCACCACAGGTGGTACAGGCGTTACAGGCAGAGATGGCACGCCTGAGGCAGTCCAACCCTTATTGGATAAAGAGCTTAATGGTTTTGGCGAAGTATTTCGCACCATTTCTTACGATGAAATTGGCACATCAACCATTCAGTCTCGCGCCATTGCAGGTGTTGCTAATGGGCATTATATTTTCTGCGTACCCGGCTCATCTGGCGCATGCCGAACGGCTTGGGATAAGTTAATAAACGCACAATTAGATTACCGAACACGCCCCTGCAATTTGGTTGAAGTGATGCCTCGTTTACTCGAAAAGTAGCACCATGAAAACGGCACCCTTTATCGCGCTGGGCGCTTTGTTCGCCTTCCTCGCCGTCATGTTTGGCGCATTTGGCGCGCACGCGCTAAAAGGGCAGTTATCTGAGTACTCTATAGCGGTGTACCAAACGGCAACAGACTATCAAATGTGGCACGCCATCGGTTTGATCGTCATTGGCCTTCTCAACCTACAGCAACCCTCCAAGCATTTGCATCGAGCTGGTTGGCTTATGCTGGCGGGCATCCTTATTTTTTCTGGCAGCCTATACGCGCTTAGCCTAAGCGGCATTAAAATACTCGGCGCAATAACACCCGTCGGTGGCGTTTGTTTTTTAATCGCTTGGCTTTTAGTTGCCTACTCAACCATCAAATCTAAATAATCATTATGTCTGACACCCAACAAAAGACCATTTACCTAAAAGATTACACCGTGCCTGAGTTTCTAATCAGCCACACAACACTGCACTTTAACTTGTCCGCAGACGATACCGTTGTGCGCTCTAAGCTAAGCATACAACGTAACCCAGCATGCAAAAAAGCCAGCCCTAACCTTACCTTAATGGGCGAAGACCTCGAGCTGATATCCATTGCCATTGACGGCCAAGAATTAAGCAGCGAAGACTATACGCTAAACGAACAAACACTCACCATTACTCAGTCAGCGGATGAATTTATTCTTGAAATATCCAACCGCATTAACCCTGTTAGTAATACCGCGCTTAGCGGCTTATACGAATCAAAAAAAATGCTTTGCACGCAATGCGAAGCAGAAGGTTTTAGACGCATCACTTGGTATTTAGATAGGCCTGATGTCATGTCTGTTTTTGACGTGACAATGGAAGCTGATATCAACTTATACCCTGTTTTACTGTCGAACGGTAACCGCGCTGATAGCGGCACACTCGACAACAATAAGCACTGGGTTAGCTGGCAAGACCCTTTTCCAAAGCCCAGTTATTTATTTGCGCTGGTCGCTGGCGATTTAGCCTGTCTCACCGACAGCTTTACCACTTGCTCCAACCAACACGTTAAGCTTGAAGTGTACGTGGAAGAGCACGACTTAGATAAAACCCAACATGCGATGCAGTCACTTAAAAACGCGATGCGCTGGGACGAAGAAGCGTTTGGCCGTGAGTATGACCTTGATGTGTATATGATTGTTGCCGTGAGCCATTTCAATATGGGCGCGATGGAGAACAAAGGCCTAAATGTTTTCAATACAAAGTACGTCTTAGCCAGCGAAAAAACTGCCACCGATACAGATTTTGAAAACATTGAAGCGGTCATCGGACACGAGTATTTTCATAATTGGTCGGGCAACCGCGTCACCTGTCGTGACTGGTTTCAGCTCAGTTTAAAAGAAGGCTTTACTGTTTTTCGTGATCAGCAATTTACTGCTCATCAAACATCCAACGCCGTAAAACGCATCAAAGATGTGAACATGCTTCGGACACACCAATTTGCCGAAGACGCTGGGCCGTTATCTCACCCTATTCGCCCCGATTCATTCGTGGAAATAAATAATTTCTACACCCTCACCATTTACGAAAAAGGCGCTGAAGTTGTGCGGATGCTACACACGCTACTAGGTAACGCCGGCTTTAGAAAAGGCTGTGATTTATATTTTGAACGGCACGATGGTCAAGCCGTTACCACCGACGATTTTGTTAAAGCGCTTGAAGATGCCAACGATACCGACTTTACTCAATTTAAAAACTGGTACAAACAAGCCGGCACACCGGTTGTTGACGTTAGCACTGAATACAACGCCAACGAAAAAACATACACGCTGACATTTGAGCAGCATTGCCCCGTCACACCTGGACAAGCGACTAAAGATAACTTCCTTATCCCCATCAGCATCGGCCTGCTTGATGAAAGCGGGCAAGAGATTCCTCTGGGAGATGGACAAACAACCGTGGTACTAGCGTTAACGGACAGTGAGCAACGCTTCACCTTCGACAACATCAACGCCAAGCCTACGCCGTCTATTTTGCGGAGCTTTTCTGCGCCTATTCAACTCAATCATGCGCTGCCCATCGCTCAGAAAATTCACTTATTCCAACACGACAGTGACACATTTAACCGCTGGGAAGCTGGGCAAAATACCTTAAGCCAATTAATTTTTGACAGCGTTGAAGCCATACAAAACAAGCAAACCTTACCGTCCTTGCCAGATGCGCTCATTGAAGCCTTTCGTAGCATCTTGCAACAACCACTTAACGACCTTGCCTACCAAGCCTTGTTATTAAGCTTGCCATCAAAGGCCTATTTAGCCGAGCAAATGATCGTTATTGACATCGATGCCTTATACCAAGCGCACCATGCCGTGAAAAAGGCGCTGTCTGCCGCATTAAGCCCACTATGGCTTAGTAATTACAACGCGTATCACCAAGTAGACGCAGGGATTACTGCGCAAGATATCGCTCAACGTAGCTTCAAAAACCTGTGTTTAGATTACTTAATGGCGCAACAAGACGCCGCTACAGTTACTTTATGTACCGCGCAATTTGATGCCGCACAAAACATGACCGACCAGATTGCAGCTCTGAGCCAGTTAAATCATACCGAGTCACCGCAAAGCGCGCCTTATTTCGACGCCTTCTATCAACAATGGCAAACAGAAGACCTGGTCATTGATAAATGGTTTGCGCTGCAAGCCTGCTCTGAAAAATCAAACGCACTAGACGATGTAAAACGCTTACTTCAACACCCCGATTTTGACATGAAAACCCCTAACCGTGTTCGCAGCGTCATCAGCACCTTTGCCATGGCTAACCCACTTCACTTTAACGCGGCAGATGGCTCTGGCTACGCTTTCATTGCAGATAACATCATTGCCTTGGATGCCATTAACCCACAAGTTGCCGCTCGACTAGCCAACTCGCTAAGCCGTTGGAAAAAACTGGATACGCAAAGGCAACAACTGGTTAAACAACAACTTTCTCGCATACAATCACAAACACCATTATCAAAAGATGTGCTTGAAATTGTCACCCGCAGCCTAGCGGCATAACACTAGACATTATTGGAGAACACAAATGGGCTTTATTACATTTTTAATCATTGGTGGTATCGCAGGCTGGTTAGCAGGTAATTTCATGAAAGGCGCTGGTTTTGGTCTCATCGGTAACATCGTTGTTGGTATCGTTGGTGCCATGGTCGGCGGCTTTGTGTTTGGCTTACTCGGTATTTCAGCAGGCGGATTCATCGGCTCCATTGTTACCGCAACCGTTGGCGCAGCGTTGTTGTTATACATTGTCGGCCTTGTTAAAAAGTAACAACGTTTTCGTTCAACGGTATAAAACGCCCTACGGTGAACTTTTAATAGGCGCGTTTAACGAACAACTTTGCTTATGCGACTGGCAATACAGACGCATGCGAACGACAATAGACAAGCGTATTCAAAGCGCTCTAAGCGCCGAATACATAGAACAACCCTGCTCAACGATAGACAAAACCATTCGTCAATTAGACGAGTACTTCGCCAATCAACGAGAACAGTTTGATTTACCCCTATTAATGCTCGGCACAGACTTCCAACAGACCGTCTGGAAGACGTTACTCACCATTCCCTACGGCTCAACCAACTCTTATCTCGAATTAGCCAATAACGTAGGCAATGAAAAAGCAGTGCGCGCCGTTGCCACAGCGAATGGTGCCAATGCCATGAGTATCGTTATTCCTTGCCATAGAGTCATCGGCAGCGGTGGCGAATTAACCGGCTATGCAGGTGGTTTGCCTGCTAAAAAGCGTTTATTGGCGCTTGAACAGGATTTAAGCAATAAACATTGCTAAAATACCGAGCTTTGCTATTTACTTAAAAATCTCATGACCAATAACGATATCTTACGCCGCATCCGCTACACCTTCGATTTTAACGATTCAACGATGATTCAAATATTTGAATTGGTTGAAATCGAGGTAACACGCGAACAAATAAGTAATTGGTTAAAAAAAGATGATGATGAAACCTACAGTAGTTGCAGCGACGTTAACTTTGCTACTTTTTTGAATGGTTTAATCATAAAGAATCGTGGCCGGCAAGATGGCCCCCTGCCCATTGCTGAAACAAAACTGACCAACAACATTGTCCTTCGCAAATTAAAGATTGCTCTCGACTTAAAAAATGACGATGTTTTAAGCCTCTTGGCATCAGCCGGTTTAGCCTTAGGTAAACATGAGCTTAGCGCCTTTTTTAGACGCGCCGATCATAAGCATTACCGCCCGTGCAAAGATCAGGTGTTACGCAATTTTCTACAAGGCATTCAGGCCAAAAATCGCCCGACAGCTGATTAGTTTTTCATATTCGTTAGACGCTCGGCAAAGGCATATAACATCGCTGCCGTTGCACCCCATATCTGGTAGCCGTTATACATCAACTCCCAATACAGCCTGTTTTTGCCTTTCCAGAAAATCTCTTTTCGCTTATATTCCGCCATATTAAGCACAGTAGATAGCGGCACTTCAAACACCTCGGCGACTTCAAATTCATCAATTTTTAATTCGAAATTTGAATCAACAAAACCAACAATCGGTACCACGCAAAAATCAGTCACCGTTAAGTACGGCTCGATAACACCCACTAATTCAATTAAGTGCTTATCAATTCCAATTTCTTCGGTCGTTTCTCTTAACGCGGTATTCAAGGGTGAAACATCAATAGCATCTGCTCGCCCACCGGGAAAACTCACTTGACCTGGGTGGTGATGAAGATGGTCTGTGCGTTTAGTGAGTAGTATATGCCACTCGTTTCTTTTCACTAACGGAATCAAAACAGCAGCATTGGTCAAACCATCATCACGCTCATTGTGCGTCCAATCGGAAATGCCCGTCAAGGGTTCTAAACTTTGGATGATATGTTGACGCTTCACAGGTATTTCACTATCAATTAATGGATGTATTAACGTAGCAAAGGTTTGGTGATGTCTGTTGCTCGGAATTTAAACGCCTTGGTTTTTCTATCTTGAAAGTAATACTCCAGTGACATCCGCATCGTTTCAAACGCCAACTCATCCCACGGAATGTCATCCTCCGTAAACAACCGAGTCTCTAAGCTTTCCACGCCGCTTGAGAATTCAGGCTTCAACAGTGCTGAGCGGTACATCATGTACACTTGATTAATGTGTGGCAAATTAAACACCGCGTATAACTCATCAACCGCAACAACAGCCTGCGCCTCTTCCTGTGTTTCTCTAACCGCAGCTTGCTCCGTCGTTTCACCTAACTCCATAAAACCTGCAGGCAGCGTCCAAAAACCTCTTCGTGGGTTTATAGCACGCTTACAAAGTAAGACTTTGTCTTCCCAAACCGGTATGCAGCCAGCAATAATTCGCGGATTTTGATAGTGAATGATGTCGCATGAGACACAAACGTCCCGCAACCGATTGTCCCCAGCTGGCACGAGTGACTTTGTATCACTGCCGCATTGGGGGCAGTATTTCATGATGGGTCTAGCCAAGCATTTCGCCTAACAATTCGTCTTCCAATTCGATACGGTTTGCTAATTGTTCACCTAAAATAGAAAGATCACCTGATAATTCATTAACGATTTTAGCAGGCGTTATTTTCTGGTATTTGTCATTAAAGTCCAATACTGCTTCCGTTGCTTTAGACATTGCGGGGTAAATTCTCGCCGCCGCTTCAACAATCGACTTACGGCGCTCGCTACCGTCTAGAATTTTTGCATAAACGCCAAAGTGAGCCAAGGAAATATAATCCACTGCCAGCTGGCAAAACGCTTCAATTAACTCTTCAAAACGTTTATTTGTTGGGTGCTCTTCAATACCCGATACGGTGCAGTACAGTGTCCACACTTCTTTGCGTTCTTGTAGAAGCTCTTTAATTAATTCACCCGTGTGATCGCGCTCTTTAAACTGCACTACATTTTCACTAGACATGTCCCACTCCTGCTATATTATTTTCTATAGCACACTCTATGCCTTTGCTAACTGTTCGACAATATATATGTCGGCTTATTTAATTTCAAGATGCACTGCATCGCCAACAACAAGACGTTTACCGGCTTGGTTTGAGCTAACATTTGTATTAACACTTAAGCGATACCAATGATCGAAACATGCCGAATCTGTCCAGCTCGGTTTAGTCTTAGCGCGCTGGTCTATAAACGTTTCATAAAATCCATCATAAGGCGCTCCAGAAGCAGGGTTTTTCATTGGCACTGAGCAGCGTGCGCAGGGGTTTGATGATTGAATTGACACATTGCCAACTTGAATTAGCTTGGGCGACTCGCCATCAACAAACACTTTATCTTCCCAAAAAGCTGGCGCAGTCGACACTTCCAAATTAATACGAAACCTAGCGCGGATGTCGTCAAGCGCAAGGCTAGGATACCAAGACGCCACAGCTTGTAACGAGGCTTGCGATACGACTGTTGGGCCGGACGCATTCATATCATCCGGAAAGCCTTGTTGTTGATCTTCTTTTAAAAAAACAGTTTTCTGTAACGCATTTGAAAAATATTGGGACAACGCATCAACATCGTGCAAGGAAAATTCTTCGTTATCAGAAAAGCGAACCCGCCGCGCAGTTAAATCAAAAGACGGCCTAAGTAAAAAAATCCGCTTGTTATTTTTACCGTTAATCAAACGACCGCGCTTATCGACCAAAGCCCAACGCCTGTCATCGCTTAACGTACCGCCTTGTGTTATTTCAACGCTATCAAGCGCTACGCCTGGCAAAGCCTTTATGGGATAAACAAAAACTTTGCTGAGCCGCATCACTCGGCGTTTTTAGCCTGTAATTTTTCGTTTAAAATACGCTCGATGTCATCTTTTGAGAAGCCAACCGAACGTGCCACTAAATCCGCATGACTGATAACCGACACACCGTTTATAAATCGATGCGTAGGACGCTCACCGTCAAATTCAACTTGCCTGAATACAGCTAAATCGCCGTCACGGTAATGATCCGCCAGCTCGTGGTTATGCGTCACGAGAATGGTCAACGACCCCAGCCTTTTGAATGCTTCTAAAATCATTAACGAGGTTTCGAGTTTTTCTTTATGCGTGGTACCTTCCGCTAATTCATCTAAGATTACCAAGCTGTTCGGCGTTGCCGCAGTGAATATATCTCGCGTCCGTTTAAGCTCCGTACCAAACCTACCGACATCATGATCCAATGAATTAATTTCTGGTGTTTGATAAAACACCCTGTCAGCAATCGTGAGCGTAGCTGCTCCAGCCGGTATGTAACAACCAACTTGTGATAACAACTGGATCTGCGCTAAGGTCTTACAAAATGCCGTTTTACCGCCACTGTTTGGACCGGTAAAAAACGCCAAGTTATGTTGACTGGCATCAAAATCATTGGCGACATACTGCGTATCAGAAAATCCCAGCACGGGATTAACCGCAGATTCAATTTCAATGTATTGGCGATCAGCGACAACCATATTAGGCAAGATGGTTTTGTGTACACATTTTTCTGCATACAGGTGATACGACATCAGCTCATCTAACTGACCAATGACCTGAACCGCTCGCTCAACCTCAGAAGATCGTGCAAAAAGTCGTCGCAACGGAATAATAAATGAATGCTTATCAAAATCTCCGACCAATGGCACATAGAACGCCAGAATAATAAAAGGAATCAATGAAAATACGGTGAATTGCGCCATTGAAATATTCAAAATATACGGCATCAAAACGCTAATTAAAAACACCATCGGAAACATCATCGGTTTAAACAATGAGGTCCTTAGTTTGATTGCCGGCGTCCGCCAGCTGCGTTCGTCTTTCAGTAAAAACTTACCTAATAGCATATACACGGGCCCCGCCATCAACTTGTATGGTCGTGTTTCCACAAACTGTTCAAGTTCATCAAACAAGCCTTGAATGTACGCACTTTTTGGTCGTTTAATCTGTTTTGCTTCTTCCACAACTTTCGGCAAAAAAGTAGACGCCTGATCGTATAAACGGTAACCGTATCCCGCTTGCTCTAAACGATCCTCATCGGGTGAATAGATGAATCCAACAAAATTAGACACTAGCAGACGATAAAACGAATCTTCGTTCTCCGCTGCTTTTTTCAACAATTGATCAAGGCCTGTTCTAAGCTCGTCGTCTTCAGCTAACTCCTTTAGCGCTTGTTGTTTCGCGACAATCTCATCAGGCGTTAATACTTGCTGCGAAAAAGCTTTGTGAAGCGTGTCTTTTCCCACCAATGTTTGCGCATGGTCGACGGTATCTAACAACTTATCAACTTCAATAACCGCGTATGAATTATGGTCAATTAAGCCTTCGCCATCTGGCACGCCGCTATTTCCACGTAATGTTTTTTCATCCAACATTAACCCACGAATATGGCGAAATAGTTCGCGCATTTTTTGTGTTTTTTTCAAAACTAATCCTCTGTTTTTATTATTTATCGCCTGCGAGTTAATTCGCAATCGACACTAATTTTCGTTAATCTTATCACCATGAATGTGAAATTTCTTCCGCACATAGCGGACATCACAGCAAACGAGTGGAATACTCTGTTTAATACAGACTACCCCTTCGTTCAGCACGCTTTTTTATCCGCGCTGGAAACCAGTGGTTGCACACAAACGTCCACCGGTTGGACACCTCAGCACATTTTGGTTTATCAAAACAGCCTTTTAATCGCTGCTATGCCGTGCTTTATTAAAACTCATTCATACGGTGAATACGTGTTTGATTGGGCATGGGCCAATGCTTACCAACAACATGGTCTATCGTATTACCCTAAATTACTCGCTGCGATACCATTTACCCCCGCAACGGGCTCACGTTTATGCTTTGACCCAAGCATTAAAACTAATGAAGCTAAGCAACACATCATCAGCACTATCGACCAAGCAATCAGCAATAAGTTCACTGCTCAAGCGTTATCAAGCCAACATCTATTATTTCCGGATGTTGAACTCTCGGATTTACTGACGCAATCGGGTTGGAAACAACGTTTAGGCATGCAATACCATTGGTTTAACCGCTCTTACACATCATTTGACGATTTCCTCAGCCGCTTTAAATCACGCAAACGAAAAACCGTGCGTAAAGAACGACAGGCCATCATTGACCAAAACATATCCATTAACATTGCCCTTGGCGATGACATTAACCCTGCATTGATGCAAAATTTTTATCGCTTTTACCATATAACCTATTTGAAACGCAGCGGGCAACACGGTTATTTAAACTTGGCCTTTTTTCAATTATTACTCAAGCATATGCGCGATAACTTGGTATTAATTTGCGCCCATAAAGACGATATTCTTATTGGTGCAGCACTGTGTTTTAAGGACAACACGACGCTTTACGGCCGATATTGGGGCTGCGAACAAGAGTATGAATTTTTACATTTCGAAACCTGTTATTATCAAGGCATAGATTTTTGTATTAAGCACGGCTTGCAACGTTTCGACCCCGGCGCACAAAGCGCACATAAAATACCCCGAGGTTTTGAGCCAATCAAAACGTATTCAAACCATAAAATTATGAACGCCGAGTTTAGTAAGGCCATTAATCACTTTATTGACGATGAATGTATTCAAGTAACCGCGCATATCAAACACTTAAACACGCTATTACCATTCAAATTAGCGCAAGAGCCGAGCAACAAATAATTAGTTCAATTTAAACTCTGGCATATCACTGCCTAAATACCAGCGCTTTGCTTCCTTATCCAACCACCAATGTTGCGCGTGTTTAAGTTGATAAACACGGCCCGTATCATCCTGAATATAACCAAACAACACCTGCGCTTCAGCGGTACCTTCTTCATAATTGGCTATCGACGCAATCAGGTCATAAGACGTGATGGTGATTTTATTCAAGCCATCAATAGCGGCTAAACGCCTCGCTGGGTTTTCAAACCGAATAACACTCGCAGCCACATCGTATGACTTCCAACGCATCGCCTTCATAAATAGCTTTTGTTGCGCGTCCAGCCGTTCAAGGCTTTTTTGCTCATGCACATGAGCGCAGCCAGATAATAAAATAAATACAACGAGCCAAAGCCATTTGATATTTTTCATGATACGTTTTATTTCCCTAAATTATGTTTGTTACATTTTACGTGACACTGAAAGCCGACGAATACTATATTCTATTACTCTAATATTTGGTTTGAGCAATGTATATGAACATCGTACAATGTGAATCGTAACTTTGCCAAACCAACGATACTATGGAGCACTTTGTGAGTAAAAAGATAGCCTTGCTGATTATTTTTGTTCTGTTGTTATTCGGCGGATTATTTGGCACAAAGTTTCTTCAAATAAATGACGCCAAGTCGTCTCGAAAACCACCACCTCCCTCTGTTGTTACCACCACAAAAGTTATCGAAGAAAGATGGCTCAACACCTTGTCTACCAATGGCACAATTAACCCGGTATTAGGCGTTATTCTCAGTAACGAATTAGCCGGCATTGTCTCCGTTTTGCACGTTGAATCTGGCGAGTCAGTTAACAAGGGCGACCTGATCATTGAGCTCGATACATCCAGCGATCGAGCTAGATTAGGTGGTTTAGTAGCGAGTAAAAAGCTAGCGCAAATAAAACTGGATCGCTTGGCTAAATTAATTAAGCGTAAGGCGGTTTCCCAATCCAGCTACGATGAAGCCTCAGCTGAATTAGACATTGCAAAGGCCGCCGTACTTGAGCAACAAAGCATCATTAATAAAAAGAAAATCCGCGCGCCCTTTACTGGCAAAGTGGGTATTCGCCAAGTTAGCCTTGGACAGTATTTAGATAAAGGCACGCAAATAGTGCCTTTAGTCTCACTATCCACCACAATCGCTGACTTTTCATTCCCAGAACGCCACTTTGCGCAATTAAAGGTTAATCAAGACGTCCTCATTCAAGTTCAAGCCTATCCTAACGAAACATTTAAAGGCGTTATCCAAGCCATTAACCCTGGCGTGCATCAAGACACTCGCACCATTGCCGTTAGGGCAGTGGTTAATAACCCTGACGAAAAATTACGCGCCGGTATGTTTGCTAATGTTAGCGTTGTTACCTCGGTTGATGCGAAGCGCGTGTTAACGCTCCCCGAAACGGCCCTTATATATAATACGTATGGTGAGAATGTTTATAAGGTGCTCAAAAAAGACAACAACGATATTGCTGAATTACAGCCCATACAAACAGGCAAGCACCGTCATGGTCGTGTTGAAATAACCAAGGGCTTAACACTCAACGATATTGTGGTTGACGAAGGCCACGTTAAACTCAGAAATGGCGCAACCATTTCCATTTCCAATCAAAAACAAGAATAGTACTGCCTTGAAATTTACCGAAATATTTATCACCCGCCCAGTTCTAGCGAGCGTTGTTAGCCTGCTGATTATTATTCTCGGCCTACGTTCTATTTCATCGTTAGAAATACGCGAGTACCCTGAGACCAAAGACACCGTTATTACTATTAGCACGTCGTACCCCGGCGCGAGCAGCGAATTGGTCAAAGGCTTTATCACCACACCATTACAGCAAGCCGTTGCGCAAGCGGAGGGGATTGACTATATCTCTGCCACGAGCACACAAGGCCGCTCATCTATTCAGGCGCATATGCGTTTAAATTATGACGCTAATGATGCTATTGCAGACATTCAAGCCAAAGTCGCAAGCAAGCGTAATGTCTTGCCGAGTGAAGCGTTGGACCCTGTTATCAGTTCCAAAACCGGCTCCACTACATCGCTCATGTATTTAGCTTTCTACAGTGATGTAATGAAAGACACGCAAATTGCTGATTACCTATTACGGGTTATTCAACCCCGACTACAGTCTATTGAAGGTGTCGGACAAGCTAGACTATTAGGCAATAGCATTTATGCCATGCGTATTTGGTTAGACCCTGCGCGTATGACGGCCTTAGGGGTAACCGCAAACGACATTACCCAAGCGTTGCGCAACAACAATTACCTATCCAATATTGGTAAAACTAAAGGCTCCCTCGTTAGTATTGATTTGGGCGCAACGACAGATATCGCCAAAGAAGAAGACTTTTATCAGCTCGTTGTTGCAAAACGCAATGATGTTTTAATTCGTTTATCAGATGTTGCCGACATTGAATTAGGCGCTGAAGGCTACGACAGCCAAAACTTGTTTAACGGCAAACCTGCCATCTTCATTGCCGTTGACCAATCCCCTGGCTCAAACCCACTGCAGGTGGCCCAACGGGTACAAACAGCACTTGAAGAGATTAAGCAGAACGTACCTGAAGGGCTCAATGTTTACCTCCCGTACGATGCCAGTAAATTTATTAGCGACTCGATTAATGAAGTAGGTATCACATTATTTGAAGCACTCAGCATTGTCATTATCGTTATATTTCTTTCCTTAGGTTCTTTTAGGGCGGCGTTAATTCCTGCCATTACGGTGCCCGTTTCGCTCATAGGTGCCACCTTTATTATGTTAATGCTTGGCTACTCATTAAACCTCTTAACGCTGTTAGCAATGATATTAGCAATAGGCTTAGTGGTAGATGACGCTATCGTTATGGTGGAAAATATTCATCGGCACATCGACATGGGGAAAACCCGCCTACAAGCCGCCAAAGATGGCGCTAAAGAACTCAGTTTACCCATCATCGCCATGACCACGACGCTGATTGCTGTGTACTTCCCCATTGGGTTTATGGACGGCCTAGTGGGCACGTTGTTTACCGAGTTTGCTTTTTCTTTAGCGGCTGCTGTGTTCATTTCTGGCATTGTTGCATTAACCCTTGCCCCCATGTTGAGCGCGCGTATTTTAAAACCACACAGCGAGATTGGCCCGTTCGAACAATCTGTCGAAGGCTTCTTTGAACGGTTAACGCAGCGTTATAAAAAGGTTCTTCACCCACTGCTCTCTACCCCCTCTATTCCCATCGCTTTTTCGTTAATCGTGCTACTGAGCCTATACCCCATGTATTCGCTATCTAAAAAAGAATTAGCACCAACAGAAGATCGTGGATTCCTGATTACATTTGGCTCCGCACCACAAACGGCCACGCTAGACTTTCTTAAACAACAAACAAAAAAACTGGTTAATGTTTTTGAAAGTATTCCTGAGTTTGATCACAGCTTTATATTGCTCGGCTTTGGTGGGGATGGCAATAAAATGCTAGGTGGCTTCAAGATGGGTCATCAATCTGAACGAGAACGTACTCAGATGGAGATAAAACCCGAACTCCAGCAAAAATTGGCAAGCATTACAGGGTTAAGAACAGCGGTGGTTCAACGCCCGGGGTTACCGGGGGCTGGCGGCGGCTTACCTGTCCAATTTGTCGTTATTTCTGATGCCTACTATAGCCAATTAAGTAATACTGCTGGAGAGCTTATTGGCAAAGCAATGCAAAGCGGCAATTTTATTTTTCTACAAAAAAGCATCGCCTTCGACCGACCTAAATCAAACCTCATCGTCAATAAAGACCGTGCTGCAGACTTGGGCATTAGCATGGAAGAGATCGCTCGAAACCTATCCACTTACTTTGGTGAGGGGTACGTTAATCACTTCAGTATGCAAGGCCGGAGCTATAAAGTTATCCCCCAAGTGGCGAATAATGATCGTTCCGACATTGAAAAACTGGATAACATTTACTTAAAAACAGCCTCTGGGAAACAAGTTCCTCTCAGCGCTTTAGTCACGTTATCCAAACAAGTTGAACCCAGTAAACGCACGCAATTCCAACAACTCAACAGCTTAACTATTGAAGGTATTTTGCGCCCCGGCATCACCTTAGATGAAGGCTTAACGTATCTCGAAGAGGAAGCCAAAAGCACGTTTCCCAAAAACTTCAAATGGGATTATTCTGGTAGTTCTAGGCAATATAAACAACAAGGTAGCGCCCTTGTTATAACGTTTTTTATGTCTTTACTGGTTATTTACTTAGTATTGGCCGCCCAGTTTGAAAGTTGGCGTGACCCGCTTATTATTCTTATTTCCGTGCCGTTATCGTTAGCCAGCGCAATGGCGTTTATCATGCTCGGCGCAGCCACCATGAATATATACACGCAGGTAGGTTTAATTACTCTCATTGGTTTGATTGCCAAGAACGGCATTCTAATCGTGGAGTTTGCTAATCAATTACAAATCAAAGAAAAGCTGTCGTTACGAGATGCTATTGAAAAAGCCGCCTCTGTGCGTTTAAGACCCATCTTAATGACAACCGTCTCAATGATTGTGGCGATGATACCCTTATTATTTGCATCAGGCCCGGGCGCCGTCAGCCGGTTTGATATTGGCCTTGTGGTAGCCACCGGCCTTGGGATAGGAACACTGTTTACCTTGTTTGTTGTACCGGCTTTTTATTTACTATTAGCTCGAGATCACTCCAGCCAGTAGCACTAAATCCATTCAATCGTTTCTTCGGCAAATTCCGCCCCAGGAATCTCTAAGTTCTTATCGCCTAATACCGCAAAAGAACCTTTTTTCATTGGCTTAACCCAACCTTTTATACCTGCATAATTAAACTGCACGAACTCTTTGGGTGATAATTCAGGCATATATATAACCGTCACAAGCTGACCGCGATACTCATACACCATGTGCAAGCCATAACTACCACCAATTGGGCATTTTTCAGCAAAACTTACGTTATTACTTGATACCAAGCGTACACCAAATTGCTCACTGACTTCCGACAACTCTTGCTTGTTTAATTGGTGCGAAGCTTTCATTGAAGCCGCTCCATCATATTCAAGATGTTCCATTACCAAGCGGTCAATCGGAAAACCATGGTCATTGAATAACGTCGTATTGACATTCACCAAGCCCACCGCCACTAATAACGATGCCGCCATCGCCATGGATGCTTTTGGAATCGACCAAAAAGAAGGTCGGTTATTCACAACATGCTTACGAACTGAGTGTCTAAACCCATCTGGCACATCAGCTTTTATCGCATTCATTAATTGTGTTTGGAATATTGATTCTTGCTCAACAAACGCCTGGCAAAATGCACAACCTTGCATGTGCTCACAAGCATCACCCGCAATTTCATCTGGGGCGGCACTGTACTCAAATTCAAATTCTTTACATTTCATCATCCACCTACCGGCCCCTCATCAGGGCGTAATACATCTCTTAATTTTTGTTTCGCTCTAAACAACCGAGTCATCGTTGCACTTTTTGTAATATTACAAACAGATGCAATTTCTTCACAACTAAGTCCACCAATCACCTGAAGCAACAGCGGTTCGCGATATTCTTCAGTCAACCCTGCTAATGCCTGCTTCAACGCAAATGCCTCAGCGCTGGTGTCATTATTAATGTCCTTCAAGCTCACCGTATCTAACTCCATGTCCACCATATCAGGCCGATAACGGGCATAAATGCGGGCATGTTCATTACGCAATATAGTCATTAACCATGCCTTGCTAGACGACACATCACGTAACTTGTCCAACGATTTCCAAGCTCGCATACACGTTTCTTGAACCAAATCTTCAGCCATGCTCTTATCACGGCACCGCCAAAGCGCGTAACGGAAAAGCTCATCGCTATACACCAATACTAACCGTTCATACTCGAGTTGTTTTTGCTTCTCTCGCAACACTAGACCTTGATAGCTTCCACTATCTTGCAAATTAAATTTGCCTTAAATTATTTATTTGGAGCCTAGTAACACAGCCATTCGTTATCCTTTTTCCACTGTTATTTTGTTATACGCAGAACGATATTACAAGCTCTGTTATCAGCTCTTATTTTGCGCATAAAAAATGGGTGTCACTCACCCCCGTTTTCAAGCCCAATAATTACTTCAAAAATATCTTGCACTACCACCTATAGAATGCTTAGAATTTATGTCCTTTTAACCTCTAAATCGCCTAAAGCCTTATAAACAAAGGCTTCTTATGCACAAGTCTTAAAATACATTTTCTATCTATTTATTCTTGTTGCGTCGCGACAAAACAATATTCCACAAAAAATATAACTATTTGTTTTTAAAAAGAATTTTTAAATCGCTTTAATTTGTTACAATTTAAAGGCAAGCCAACTCAAGCAAGCTTTTGAAGCGATTGTTAATAGATAATCCACAAAGTTATCCACAGAAATTGTGGATAACACTAAAACCTCTGACAAGTCATAAACTTAGCGTTTTATTGTAGATTCTTTCAACGTTTTCTGGCTAACTGAAGAGAAACAAAAACCACCCTTATTTGATGTCTAAATTTTACTTAAATATCGCCGTTGACACGCCCTTACATCGTGTTTTCGATTATCTACCACTGGAACAATCTAAACGGTCGGATTACACAACAGGGCAACGCGTTATTATTCCATTCGGCAGACAACAAAAAACAGGTGTCATTTTAAATATTACCTCTAAAACTGAATTAACTGACAAGCAACTCAAACCCATTAGCGAGCTATTGGATCAGACAGCGTTACTCTGCGAACAAGACGTTGCTCTGTACAAATGGACTTCTGATTATTACCACCACCCTATTGGAGAAGTTTTCGCTCAAGCACTGCCTAAACAAATTCGCTCAGGGAAATCGCCTGTCATTGAGTTAACGACACTGTACTCATTATCGGACAGTGGTTTGGCGCTTGAACTAGGCGATTTAAAACGCTCACCCAGACAAGCCGCCTTATGGCAACTCATGAACACTGCCAAAGCGCCTGTCGATAACGAACTTTTTGCTGACATCGAATGGGATTGGCGAGCACCACTTAAAAGCATGATGGCAAAGGGTTGGGTAACAAGCTCTCAAGAGCAAACGCCTTCTCTTTATCAAACCATTACACCTGGTTTCAAGCCAAACGCCGCCCAACAAGCAGCCATTGATACAGTCGCTGCCTCATTTGGCATCTTCAATACCTTCTTGTTGGATGGCGTTACTGGTAGCGGCAAAACGGAAGTGTATCTGCAATTAATTCAGCAAATGATTGCTGCTGGGAAGCAAGTCCTTATTCTGTTACCAGAGATTACTTTAACGCCGCAATTGGCCAACCGTTTTAAACAACGACTGGCCGCGCAATTGGTTATTTCTCATTCAGGGCTAAATGACTCACAACGCGCCCAAGCATGGCTTCGATTAAAAGAAGGTGTTGCCAATATTTTACTCGGCACACGCTCAGCAGTTTTTACGCCGATGAAAACACCGGGCTTGATTATTCTCGACGAAGAACACGACACCTCCTTCAAACAACAAGAGGGTTTTCGTTATTCGGCAAGGGATGTCGCCATCATGCGCGCTAGAAACTACAATATTCCCGTTGTGTTAGGTACCGCAACACCCTCGCTTGAAAGTTTGCACAACGTTCAGCAAGGCCGCTTTACGCATTTGGACTTACCTGAACGCACGGCAGGTGCTTCACACCCTGATATTCGATTAATTGATTGCAGAAACCAGCGGCTCGACAATCACCTCAGTAAGCCTTTACTTAAAGCCATTACCGCAACATTAGAACGAAACGAACAGGTCATTCTATTCGTTAACCGCCGAGGCTTCGCGCCTGTGCTGATGTGTCATAGTTGCGGCTGGGTTGGGCAATGTCAGCGTTGCGATTCACGCATGGTCATCCACAAACACATCAACCTACTTCGCTGCCATCATTGTGGCGTCGAACACCGAGCACCCACACATTGCCCCGATTGCCAACAAGCCGAGCTGTTTCCTTTAGGGCTTGGCACTCAACGTATCGAAGAAACGCTCAACGCACACTTTCCTGACATTCCCGTTCTTCGTATAGACCGAGACAGCACGCAACGTAAAGACGCCATGCAGTTGGTGATTGAAAAAGTACACGAAGGCGGCGCGCAAATTTTAGTGGGCACGCAAATGTTAGCGAAGGGGCACCATTTCCCTGACGTCACCTTGGTGGGCATGTTAGATATTGACGCGGGGCTATTTAGCTGCGATTACCGCGCCAGCGAACGCATGTCGCAACTGATCACGCAAGTCGCCGGTCGCGCGGGCCGCGAAGAAAAACCGGGGCGCGTACTGATTCAAACTCATCACCCTGAGCACCCGTTGTTGAACACCCTTATCCAGCGTGGCTACGCGCATTTCGCAAAAGAAGCATTAGCCGAGCGACAGCAAGCGCAATTACCGCCGTATCATTTCCAAGCTCTATTGCGAGTTAACGCCATTAACGAGCGTGACGTATTAAACTTCTTAAGGGAGGTTCAACAACTCACGTCGTCCATTAACAACCCCAAGGTGAATATTCTAGGCCCTGTCCCAGCGCCCATGTTAAAGCGCGCAGGACGATTTCGTTATCAATTATTATTTGAAACTGCCGAACGGAAACCACGGCACCAATACTTAAGAACCTTATTGCCCGCCGTCGAAAAACTTAAAACAGCGCGTAAAATTCGCTGGTCCATCGACATAGATCCCGTTGACCTCTACTGACAGCTTAATATAAACGGGTAAAACTTATCCGCTTTAACTTGCAAGATTCACCCTACAAGCGATAATACTCTGCTTAGCCTCTACGGCTTATAACTCAACGATTTAAAGACCTATGAAAACACGTTTGGCGTCGCATCTACAGCAAGCCATTTCATCGCTACAAAGCCAAGGTGAATTGCCTGATGATCTCACACCGACCATCAAAATAGAACACACTCGCGATGCCTCTCATGGCGATTACGCGTGCAATGTTGCAATGATGCTATCAAAACCTGCGAAGCGAAATCCACGTGAAATTGCTCAAGCTATTATTGACAACTTACCGGCCGATACCGATATCACCCGCGTTGAAATTGCTGGTCCAGGGTTTATCAATTTTTTCATTAACCCGCTCAGTCAACACGCCATCATCAACACCATTTTTGAGCAAGGCGACGCGTTTGGAACATCCAACATTGCCAGTGGTAGAAAAGTGCAAGTGGAATTCGTATCCGCCAACCCAACCGGCCCATTGCACGTTGGCCACGGCCGTGGCGCAGCTTATGGCGCAACCGTATCAAACTTATTAAGCGCTATTGGCTACGACGTACACCGCGAATATTACGTTAACGATGCCGGCCGCCAAATGGATATTCTGGCTACCAGTGTATGGCTACGCTATCTAGAAGAATGTGGCGAAACCTTAACTTTTCCAAGCAACGGCTATAAAGGCAGCTATGTTCCTAGCATTGCGGCTGACTTAAAAAACACCCATGACGACCTCTTTTTCGCTAACGCTGATAAGCTGTTTAACGGCATCATCCCAGACGAACCCGCTGGCGGCGATAAAGAAAAACACATTGACGCACTGATTTCACGCGCCAAAGAGCAACTAGGCCAAGATAACTATCGTTTAGTGTTTGATGCCGCTCTACAGTCTATTCTTGGAGATATTCGCAGCGACCTTGAAGGCTTCGGCGTGCATTACGACGATTGGTTCTCTGAGCGCTCACTAATGGACAACAAGGCCATTGATACCGCAATTGAAAAGCTCAAAGCATCTGGCCACATGTACCAAAAGGACGGTGCATGGTGGTTTAAATCGACTGAATTTGGTGATGAAAAAGACCGCGTCGTTATCCGCGACAACGGACAAACCACCTACTTTGCCTCAGACATTGCTTACCATTTACACACGCTCAACCGTGGCTACGACATTATTGATATATGGGGTTCCGACCATCACGGTTATGTACCCCGCGTAAAGGCAGCGCTCCAAGCCATGGGCGCAGACCCTGAGCGTATGAAAGTCTTACTTGTGCAGTTTGCCGTGCTGTACAAAAACGGTGAGAAAATGCAAATGTCCACGCGTTCAGGGCAATTTGTTACCTTGCGTGAATTACGTGAAGAAATTGGATCGGATGCCGCGCGTTACTTTTACGTCATGCGCAAAGCCGAGCAACATATGGACTTTGACTTGGATTTAGCCACCTCGCAATCAAACGAAAATCCCTTGTTTTACGTACAGTATGCACATGCCCGCATTTATAGTGTGATGCGTTTATTGGCAGAAAAAGGACTCGCTTACAACGCTGAAAGCGGCTTAAAGAAATTAGACAAGCTAGGCGAAACGCACGAAGTCAATCTGATTGACACCTTAAACCGTTACCCAGAAAAACTGCTGCAAGCTGCTCAACAATACGAACCGCATCAGCTAACGCATTATTTACGTGACCTGGCAACGCAGTTCCACAGTTACTACAATTCACATAAATTCATTATTGATGACAATGAGCTTATGCAAGCCAGGCTGGTACTGATTAACGCTACCAAGCAAGTACTTCATAATGGATTAAACTTACTCGGCGTTAATGCACCGGAGTCTATGTAGTGCCAAAAGATTACAAAAATCGCGTCAACGGCAATAGCAGCCGTAAAAAGAAGTCACCTATTCCCGGTTACTGGTGGTTGATTACTGGCTTGTTAATTGGCGGTTTTATGATGTTCCTGTCTGATTTGGAAAAAGTGCCCGTTCAAGCAATTGCTGTCACAACAAAACCGATCATCAAAAATGATGTGCGCGATGTTAAGAAACCCACTCTCAATGAAGCCAAACCCATTGAAAGCAACAAACCACGCTTTGATTTTTATCAAATCTTACCGGATATGGAAATTGTTATCCCCGAGCACGAAATTGAAGAACGTCGCCGCTTAGAAGGTACAGGTAAGAGTAAGCCAGGCACGTTTATTATCCAAATTGGTTCGTTTAGAAAAGCGCAACAAGCTGACACCCTAAAAGCTCGCGTCGCGCTGCTGGGCATTGCATCAACAGTACAAACAGTTAATCAAAACGGCAGTATTTGGCACCGCGTTAAATCTGGTCCGTACACATCCTTCCGAATGGTGGATAAACTGCAGAATCGTCTACACCATAACAACATCGACAGCATTGCTATCAAGTTAAAATAATGCTCTCCCTCCTAGCGACGACACCAGCCAGCAGCTATGTCTATTAGAGTTATTTTTTACCGCATTTTGCTATCACTTAGTGTATTTCTCGCCGCCGTCTTTGCAGCGATATGGTATAGCACCTTTCATCCAAACCCCACCCAACAAGAACAGGTTTATTGTCCTGCGGACACGCCTACCCTATCTGCAGGTCAAACCGTAAAACTGTACAACCAAAACGTACAGTTTATGGCCGGAAAGAATTATGTTTTTTTCTACGATTTAGCTAACAGTTTAGGGCCAGATGAACGCCCATCTCCCACGGACATAAAACAAACCCTACTAGGCTTAGCTCAACTTATCACAGAACAAAATCCCGACATTATTTTGCTACAAGAAGTGGATGATGGCGCCAAACGAACCGACTACGCAGACCAACTCACTGAGCTATTAACCTTATTGCCTAAGGAATACGTCTGCCATGCCAGTAGCATGTATTGGCAAGCATCGTACTTGCCGCACCCCAAAATTATGGGCGCTGTCGGTACAAAACTTAGCGTAATTTCGAAGTACAAAATCAGCACCGCCACTCGCACGCAACTCAGCCTTATTCCGCAAGACCCTATCAGCCAATTATATAATTTTAAACGTGCATTATTGGATGTTCGCCTACCCATTAAAGGCGCTGGCAAGATGGCCATTTTAAACACGCATTTATCTGCGTTTTCAAAAGGCACCAACACCTTAAGTAAGCAAGTCGATCAAATAGACACTCAATTACAAACGCTCAATAACAACAAAACACCTTGGGTTATCGCTGGAGACTTTAATTTATTGCCACCAGACACGCATTCATTATTAGCCGAACAACAACGTAATTCTTATCAACCCACATCCGCCATTTCAAGCTTATATGAACGTCATTTGGCGATACCCTCACTGGAAGATGCGCAGTCGGGCGACCGGAAAAACTGGTTCACTTATTTCCCTAATGATCCCCGCGTAAAACAACCAGACAGAACCATTGATTACTATTTTTATAGCCCGCAGTTAACGCTTAAAAATGCTTTTGTTGAATCAAAACAATCCATAGCACTGTCTGACCATATGCCCATCATTGCAGAGTTCACATTGCCATGAATCCGCTAACAATCATTTTATTAACAATGCTATTTTTCGGCGGTTGCTCATCACTCAGCACACTAAATGCCGTGGTGCCCGATGGCAATTCAACACGGGTGGCGAACATACAATACGGCGCTCTAGCAAAACAGCAGCTAGACATTCACCAACCTGCTTATTTAAAAACAAATGCCCCGGTTATTTTATTTTTTTATGGCGGGCGCTGGCAAACAGGGAGTAAAGAAGAGTACCAATTTGTCGGTCAATCGTTAGCTAAACGCGGCTTTATAACCGTCATTGCAGACTACCGTGTCTTCCCCAACGTCGAGTTCCCCGATTTTATTAAAGATGGCGCACTCGCCACCCAATGGGTCTTAAAGAATATTCCCAGCTATGGCGGTGACCCTTCAAACCTCTATTTAATGGGCCACTCCGCAGGCGCGCACATGGCCGCCATGCTAATCGCTAACAAACGATTTCTGGCCGAGAAACAAATTAAAATAACGGATATACGTGGCTTTATTGGCTTATCCGGCCCTTACGATTTCAACATAACCGATGATGATATTAAACAAGTCTTTCGAAAAGCCAACCGCTATAAAGACACCCAACCTATTACCTTTATAGACGGTTCAGAACCGCCTATGTTGTTACTTCATGGGCAAAAAGATAAAACATTATCCGTCACAAATAGTCAGCATATGGCAGAGAAAACGAATAAAATGGGCGGTAATGCATCCGTCATTTTATATAAAGACATGGCGCATGTAGGTACGTTACTCGCATTAGCCGATGCGCCTTTTTTATATTTTGCACCCGTGCTTGACGATATTGAGCGCTTTATAAATTGCACAAGCCATACAGCAAATACAACTCAACCTTGTGTTAGCCAACAACCCTGAGAGCTTAACCATGTCAATTACCACTTATTTTGCTAGTACTGCTAAAGGCATGGAAATTATCCTTGCCGATGAAATCCAGCACATTGGTGGGCAACAGGTTAAACAAGCCGCAGGTGGTGTGTATTTTGACGGTGATATAGAAACCGCCTTACGTGTCTGCTTATGGTCTAGACTCGCAAACAGGGTGTTAATGCCGTTAGCAACATACCAAGCCCAAACACCGGAACAATTGTATGAAGGTGCGTTGAAAATAGATTGGTCAGCGCATTTTGATGTATCTAAAACCTTCATCATAGATGCCTCAATACGGCGCTCAAAAATCACACACTCGCGTTATGCCGAGCACATGGTGAAGGATGCTATCGTCGATCAGTTTAAAGAGAAAGTGGATGAACGGCCCAACGTAGAACGTGAGCAACCTGACATTCGCATCAATGCTTATATCAATGACAATAAAGCCACCATCAGCCTCGACCTATCGGGCGACAGCTTACACCGCCGAAATTATCGGTCTGAATCAGTTGAAGCACCGTTAAAGGAAAACCTCGCTGCTGCTATATTAATACGCGCCGGCTGGCCAAAAATTGCTGCCGAGGGTGGCGCTTTATATGACCCCATGTGTGGCTCGGGTACATTTTTAACAGAAGCCGCGATGATGGCTGGCGACATTGCCCCAGGCCTACTTCGTGACTATTACGGTTTTCTTGGTTGGAAACAATTTAACGCCGCTATCTGGCAACGGCTGATTAAAGAAGCAGAGTACAGACGTGACAAAGGCGCAGAAAAAATACCGCCCATTATGGGCTCTGATATCAGCATAAAAAATACTGGTATTGCAAAGGCCAACATCAAATCAGCAGGCTTATCGCCTTATATTAAGGCCGTTAGTTTGCCGCTATCAAAAGTAATACCTGAAGCCGATTGGAAGCCCGGCTTACTCATCGCAAACCCCCCTTATGGTGAGCGTTTAGGCGAGATTAAAAACCTGCAACCTTTGTATCAAGAAATCGGCACTATTTTAAAAGCACGTTTTGATGGCTGGCAGGCCGGCATTTTTACCGGCAATACCGAGCTCGCGTTTAATGTATCGCTCAAATCGCATAAGTCATATCAACTGTATAACGGCGCCATACCCTGTAAGGTATTTAACTTTTCTGTAGAAGCAGAACGCCATTACGAAGGCCAACAAGCAAGCCAACAACAGCAAATAGGCGATAATTTAAAGAAGGCCCTATTGCCCAACAATGGGGAGTGGGGCGAAGGCGCAACCATGTTTGCCAACCGCTTGCGCAAAAACATTAAAAAAATGAAGTCGTGGGTCAAAAAGAATAACGTCAATTGCTACCGCATTTATGACGCCGACTTACCTGAATACGCACTGGCTATCGATATTTACGAGGGCGAAAAACGATGGGTTCATGTGCAAGAATATGAAGCACCAAAAACCATTGATGAAAAAAAATCAATCCAACGGTTACGTGATGCCTTAGCGGTTATGCCAAAAGTCTTCGAGGTGTCGCAAAAGCAGTTATCTCTCAAGATTCGCCGTCGACAAAAAGGCAGTACACAGTATGAAAAGCAAGGAACCGACGGTGGTTTCCATGAGGTGCGAGAAGGCAACGCGCGGTTCTTAGTCAACTTTAAAGACTACCTCGACACCGGTTTGTTTTTAGATCACCGACCTATTCGGCAATGGATTGGCGAGAATGCGAACGGTAAACAGTTTCTAAATTTGTTCGCCTACACGGGCGCGGTTACTGTTCACGCCGTATTGGGTGGCGCAACCACATCCACTACCGTGGATATGTCCAAAACCTACTTAGATTGGGCTCAAAAGAACTTTGAATTAAACGGAATCAATGCAGAAAAACACCAACTAGTCCGCGCCAACTGTATGGAATGGTTAGATACGGCCATTAAGGAAGAACAAAAATACGAGCTGGTTTTTATCGATCCACCGACGTTCTCAAACTCAAAACGTATGGACAACGTGTTCGATATTCAACGCGATCACGTCGAGCTGTTAAACAAAGCAGCCCAGCTACTAACGAAAAAAGGCACGCTTATTTTTTCAACAAATTTCCGCAAGTTTAAATTGGATGAACAAGCGCTAGAGCAATTGTCCGCAGAAAACATTAGCCGACAAACGTTACCAAAAGACTTTGAACGTAACCCAAAAATCCATTACTGTTGGAACCTATCTATTAAATAAAGGCAAAGCACCCCTATGGCCACATCTGAAAGGACTTCACAAAAAGACTCCATCATCACGATTATCATCGCGATTGTTTTATTGGCCGCCGGTTTCTGGCTGGCGTACCAATTCGTAGAACCTGCGCCACCAACCACCATTACCATTAGTACCGGCAGTGAAGAAGGCGCGTATTATGCCAACGCGCTAAAATACAAAAGCATACTCGCAGAACAAGGCATCACCCTCAACATTAAAACTTCTGCTGGTTCTTCAGAAAACCTGCAGCGTTTATTAGCTGGCGAAACAGATTTAGCCTTAGTGCAAGGCGGTTTGACTGAAACCGACACGCCTCTAAAATCACTTGGTAGCTTATATTACGAACCCACTTGGATTTTTCACCGCAGCGAGCTAAGCATTAATAAGTTAACTAACCTCGCTAATAAAAAAGTGGCCATCGGCCCCGAAGGCAGCGGCACGCGAAGCTTAGCTTCATTATTATTAGCCGATAATGAACTGCTTGAAAATATTAAAACCGATAACAGCACTGGCTCCACAGCCGCCAATGCCTTATTAACGGGCGATATAGACGCCGCCTTTTTTATTGGCTCAGTACAATCCCCGGTTATTCAACAACTATTAAACGAACCCTCAGTAGCCTTAGCCTCATTACAACGCGCAGATGCTTATCAGCGCTTACACCCGTTTTTATCAAAGATCACCTTGCCTGAAGGAATAATAGATTTACAAAACAACATCCCCAGCAATGAAAAGACGCTACTCGCACCCACCGCCAACTTATTGATGGGCGCAGATTTCCACCCGGCATTAAGCGTACTGGTGCTACAGGCCATTCAACAGGTACACAAACAAACCGGCATTTTTGCTAGCGCCAACCAGTTTCCCAATAACCAAAATTTAACCGCACCCATTAGCGATGTCGCTGGTCGTTTTTACAAGAATGGCCCGCCGTTTTTAATGCGCTATTTACCCTTTTGGACAGCCATTATGATTGACCGCTTTATCGTCATGATTATTCCACTATTGGCCTTACTCATTCCCTTATTTAAGGTCATGCCACCGCTCTACCAATGGCGCATCAATTCACGTATTTATCGTTGGTATGAAGCCTTACACGCCGTTGACGATAAAATTCATGGCAAACAATTATCAGCTGAAGAACTGCAACAGCTAGATGAAGAACTAAGCCATATTGAGAACGAGGTAAACAAAGTTAAAACCCCGTTATCGTATGCCGAAAAAGTTTATCAATTGCTCTCACATATTCATTTAGTCAGGCAAAAACTACAACGCTAATGATTGCCATTGGCGCTATCTTCTTTGTTTTTGCGCTCATACTCTTAGGCGTACTGGCCTTAGGTTATTACCCAAAAGCAGAACAAGACGAGCCCGTTACCCAATTAGATGACGCCCCTCTACTCAGTCGCCAACAAGCGTTTAAAGTGCTCAGCTATAACGTGCAATTTATGGCGGGTAAAGACTACACATTTTGGTTCGACGTACCCGAAGCAGACGGGCCAGATAGCCAACCGTCAACCGACGCTATTAAAAAAACAATCGCGCAAGTCGCTAACATTATTATCGATGAAGACGCAGACTTCGTCTTTTTACAAGAAGTAGATGACGGTGCCAAACGCACCAACAAACAAGACCAACTCAAAGCCTTATTAGCACTTTTACCCGCGTCATACGCATACCACACCTCCGCGTTTTATTGGAAATCGGGCTTTGTGCCGCATCCGCGCATATTGGGCCGCACGGGAATGAAACTCAGCATCCTGTCCAAGCACCCAATTGCTCGCGCCAAGCGCCACCAATTAGCACTCACACCAGACAATATTCTGGCCAAGCATCTAGGCATAAAACGCGCTGTGTTAGAAGCTCGTGTATCACTTCAAGAAGGTAGCGAACTCGTGTTACTTAACACGCACCTTGAGGCCTTCTCAAAAAATTCAGATACACTTCAAAAACAAGTTGATCATGTGCGTTCAATGCTACAGAAACTAAACGACGAAAACTTACCGTGGGTCATCGGTGGTGACTTTAACCTCCTACCACCAAACCAATATCAAACACTCGCGCCTAGGCAACACGTCTACTATCGGTCACATTCTGAACTGGCTGATTTAACGCAACAATTCCCCTGCATCCCGTCCGTTGAAGATGTCGAAAAAGACCCTGCCAACTGGTATAGCTTCTATTCAAATGACCCGGAAGTGACAAAACCCGATAGAACCCTAGACTATTTATTCTATTCCCCGTTACTTAAATGCAAAACAAAAACAGTACGGCAACATGACACCATCAACATATCCGACCATTTCCCCATTATTGCGAGCTTCGGCATAGAGGCCTATACTGACTAGCCCACAATCTATTTAGGAGAGAGAAATGTCCGTTGATGTCATATTAAATGTACAAGTTAATCCTGAGAACCGTGAAGAATTACTGTCTGTTTTTGCCGCGATTTTACCCGACACTCGCGCCTACCAAGGTTGCCAAGGCGTAACCGTCACCACTAACGAAGACGACCCACACAATATTATATTGCTGGAAAAATGGGACCATCGCTCTGACCATGAAAGCTACATGAGCTGGAGAACAGAGCGTGGCGATATCGACAAGCTAGTCGCTTTATTGTCCGCACCGCCTGCTATTACTTACTTAGAAACTATCGCTATATAAAAGTCACTAGTTAGTATCAAACAAGACCAAATCAACTTAACGGCTTGATTTGATCTTTGTGTTGCCTATCACCTGTATAATCGCCACAAAATAACGATTGGAACACACCGTGGTTAAAGTAGGTCACACGCATCAATTAGACGTTATCAAAGCCCTAGACTTTGGTTTTTACCTAGACGCAAAAGAATTAGGGGAAGTGTTATTACCCAATAAACACGCACCTAACGACCTGTCTGTTGGCGATAAGCTGCATGTCTTCTTATATCTCGATTCTGAAGACCGCCCTATCGCCACCACTAAAGCACCTAAAGCAAAAGTAGGTGAGTTCGCCTATTTAAAATGCGTGGCTCGTACACACGTTGGTGCATTCTTAGACTGGGGCTTAGAAAAAGACATCCTCGTTCCATTCGCCGAACAACACCGCCCAATGGATGTTGATAAGTCGTATTTGGTTTATATCTACTTGGATAAAAATGATGGCCGCCTAGTGGCTTCCTCTAAAATCGACAAGTACATTGACGATGAAGCCCCCCATGATTTTACGCCGCAACAACAAGTCAATTTAATCATCGGTAACAGTACTGACCTTGGCTTTAAAGCTATTATTAATAATAGCCATTGGGGTGTTTTGTATAAGAACGACGTTTTCCAAACCTTAAGTTTTGGTCAGTCCAAAAAAGGCTTTATTAAACGCATACGCGAAGATGGAAAAATCGATTTAAGCCTGCAAGGCGGCAAAGAAACACGCGACAAATACACCAAAATCATTCTTAATTACTTAGAAAAACATGATGGTTTTGCACCGCTGCACGATAAATCTAGCCCCGAAATCATTGCCGACACCTTTGGCATGAGCAAAGGCGCGTTTAAAAAATCCATTGGTGGTTTATACAAACAACGCATCATCAGTATCAACAAAGATGGCATTCGCCTACTAGACACAAACTCTTAATCCAATACACATACAAACATGAGCATTAGCAAAAAATACGACTACCGCACCACCCAGCAAAAGGACACTTGGAAAGCCGAGATCATTCGCCGCGCCAGTTCTAAAAACATCATCGTCTCCAAAACGCAAGACGGCTTTAAAACAGAATCCGAAGCAAATGAATGGGCAGAAAAAGAACTGGTTCAATTTACCGCCAAACAAAGCGCACAAAACAAACGCCGCGCGGAAAAACGTAAAAAATAACGTGACGTCGTGCTTCGGATTTCTCAACAACTGTCCATTGAAGACGATGAAATAGAACTCACCGCTATTCGCGCACAAGGCGCGGGCGGGCAGAACGTGAACAAAGTGTCTAGCGCCATTCACTTACGGTTTGATATAAACGCTTCATCACTACCCGAATTTTATAAGCAACGGCTATTAGCACTTAAAGATAAACGCATCAGCAAAGACGGTGTTTTAATCATTAAAGCGCAACAGTATCGCACCCAAGAAAAGAACCGCGCTAATGCACTTGAACGGTTAATAGAATTAATTAAGACCGTAACCGTAATACAAAAAACACGACGCGCCACAAAGCCAAGTCGTAACGCTAAGAAAAAGCGCGCTGACAGCAAAACCCAACGCGGAAAATTAAAACAATTACGCGGCCGCGTATCCGAATAACCTAAAATACACATTCAAAACATAGGAAAGACTCATGAGTGATTTGCCCAACTGCCCAAAATGTAGTTCAGAATATACCTACGAAGATGGCAACTTATTAATCTGCCCTGAATGCGCACATGAATGGTCTGCAAATGAAACCGAAGAAGATGACGCATTAGTCGTAAAAGACTCTAACGGCAATCTATTACAAGACGGCGACACCATCACCGTTATAAAAGACCTAAAAGTAAAAGGCTCATCAGCTGTGGTAAAAGTTGGCACCAAGGTAAAGAATATTCGCCTAGTAGAAGGCGACCATGATATTGATTGCAAAATTACGGGTATTGGACCGATGAAACTAAAATCTATTTTTGTGAAAAAAGCTTAATTCATTTCATTGCTCCACAACTTCTCTGTTCTTTCTATACAATTAATTAAATAAATATATTCGCAATTCCAAAAAACCAAAAAATAATGAAAAGCAGCACATTCAAAAGAGCGCAAAGAGAATAATTGATTTTTTAACGACCGCACCTAATTCAATACAATTTTCAGAAACAAAAAGTCGGTTTAAAAAACGATCTCTAGACATTGAAGCAATGCTTTACTTTTAAAGAAGACTAAGTAAGCCCAACATAATTAACCGCCTCTTTCTTATCGGCTATGTAATTATTAAAACGCCTCACCATACTGCTCAACATACTCCGCTTTAACCTCATCCAACGTGACCACATGATTCTGCGTACCCGCATGGGCAATCTTAATCGCGCCCATTAAACCAGCGATACGCCCTGTTACTTCCCAATCCAAGCCGTTCATTAGCCCGTATAACAAACCACCTCGGTAAGCATCGCCACAACCTGTTGGGTCCACTAAAGCTGTTGCTTTTGCTGGCGGAATATCAATGCGTTTTGATTCGGTATAAATCAACGAACCTTCCGCACCCTTAGTTATAATCAACGCTTCTACTTGCTCGGCTATTTCATGCGGTGACAGGCCTGTTTTTTCTTGCAACATCGCAGCTTCATAGTCATTCAAGGTCACCCACGTGGCTTGCTTAATAAATGCCTTTAGCTCATCACCATCAAACATCGGCATGCCTTGGCCTGGATCAAAAATAAACGGTATGCCCGCTTCGACAAATTGCTCTGCATGCTCAATCATCCCCGCTTTACCATCGGGCGAAACGATACCAATTTTTATACCCACATCTGTTGGCACTTTATTCAGTTCCGAGCGCCCCATTGCGCCAGGGTGAAAGGCAGTGATTTGGTTGTCGTCCATATCAGTGGTGATGTAGGCTTGGCCGGTAAACTCATCGCCCAACTCTTTAAGGTACTCTTGGCTTACGCCTGTTTTAACCATCCAATCTGCATAGGAAGCAAAGTCTTTACCGACGGTTGCCATTGGCAGGGCTTTTTCGCCAAGCAAGTGTAAGTTATAGGCTATATTGCCTGCACAACCACCAAATTCACGGCGTAATTCCGGTACGAAGAAGGACACGTTTAACATGTGTACTTTATCCGGCAAGATATGGTTTTGGAATTTATCGGGAAATACCATGATGGTATCAAAAGCCATTGAACCGCAAATTAAAGCACTCATTATTTTTAACCCTCTGCCCGTTTCCAGACTACATCTAATTGTTTTACTGCTTTTACGTCATCCAGCCTTTTAACAGGCAAGGTATATGGCGCACCTTTTAATAAACTTGAATCTGCTTCTGCTTCTTTCAAAATAACCGCCATCGTTTCAACGAAGTCATCTAACGTTTCTTTGGCTTCCGTTTCTGTTGGCTCAATCAGCAAACATTCTGGAATCAACAACGGGAAGTAGGTGGTTGGTGCATGGAAGTCATAATCCAACAATCGCTTTGCCACATCCATAGCCGTCACGTTTAGTTCTTTCGCTTGTTTTTTAAGCGTAAGGATAAACTCGTGCGTTGCGCGTCTTTCTGGATACGCGGCCGTGTAACCAACATCCATTAAACGCTTTAATAAATAGTTGGCATTAAGCGTAGCGAATTCTGCCACACGAGGCATGCCTTCGCGACCGAGCATTCTTGCGTAAATATAAGCGCGCAATAACACACCGGCATTACCCGCAAACGCCGACATTCTACCGATGCTTTGAGGGTAATCATTTTCGTCTAATAAAACGTATTGGCCCTCTTTTTTACCGACTATCGGCACGGGTAAATACGGTTTTAAGCGCTTGCTTACACCTACAGGGCCTGCACCAGGGCCACCGCCACCGTGTGGTGTGGAGAAGGTTTTATGCAAATTCATATGAATAACATCAAAGCCCATATCGCCCGGGCGAACTTTGCCTAAAATCGCATTTAAGTTAGCGCCATCGTAATACAACAAACCACCCGCATCATGAACAATGCCGGCAATTTCTTTAATCTTGCGGTCAAAAACCCCTAACGTGCTGGGATTTGTCAGCATTATGCCAGCTGTCTGCGGGCCAACGGCTTCTTTTAACGCCTCAATATCCACATCACCGTTCTTGCCTGTTGGGATTTCTTTTACTTTGTAGCCACACATCACCGCAGATGCAGGATTGGTACCGTGTGCTGCATCGGGCACTAGAATTTCACTACGCGCCGTGTCATTACGGTCATCGTGATAGGCTTTTATCATTGCCACGCCCGCAAACTCGCCTTGCGCACCAGCTGCTGGTGATAGCGATACTGCTTGCATACCGGTCACGTCTTTTAACATGCCTTGCAATTCATACATGCATGACAAGAAGCCTTGTCCGTGCAAGCTAGGGCCTAATGGATGCCGACCGGTAAATTCAGGCAAACTTGCTAACGTGTTACATGCACGTGGGTTGTACTTCATGGTGCACGACCCCAGCGGGTAGAAGTGCGTGTCTATCGAGAAGTTCTTTTGCGACAAACGCGTAAAGTGGCGAACCACTTGCATTTCTGACACTTCTGGCAAGTTCGGTTTTGACGACCTTAGCGCACCGGCAGGTAGTGATGAAATATCATCGTTATCTGCTGGAAATTGCGCGTTTGCGCCTCGCCCGCGATGGGATTGTTCAAATATTAGCATGTAGGTTTAACTCGTTTACTTTAGTGCGTTGAGGGCTGCTTCGTAGTTTGGTTCGTCGGCAATTTCACCCACTAATTCTGAACTCAACACGTTATTGTTTTCATCTAAGGCAATCAACGCACGAGCGGTGATACCCTTTAACGGGCCATCGTCAATTAACACGCCATAATCTTTTGCAAAATTGCGATCTCGCATCATCGATAACGTCACTACGTTTTCTAGCCCTTCATCACCACAAAAACGTGACATAGCAAACGGCAAATCAGCCGCCACAATGAGGATAACTGTATCAGCATGACTTTTAGCATGGTCGTTAAACTTTTTAGTTGATAATTGGCAAACCGGTGTGTCTAAGCTCGGCACAATGCTAATCAGTTTTTTCTTACCCGCGTAATCAGCCAGTGTTACATCCGCCAAGTCTTTGGTGGTTAAAGAAAAGCTAGGCGCTTGCGTTCCGACTGCTGGCATGTCGCCGTTTGTGTGAATTTCGTTACCTTGTAATGTAATAGTCGCCATGATGAACTCTCCTTATGAATTTAGATATGAATTGAGCACGTTTGCAAATTGCTCAATGTCTTTTTCTGTGCGGGTTTCTGTCGCACACACCAGTAATGCATTACCCAATTCTGGGTAACTCACTGACACGTCAAAGCCAGCTAAAATATGGCTCTTTTCAGCCAACGTTTCTATCAGTTGTTTAGCATCCGCTTCCACTGTAATAACGCATTCATGGAAGGTCGCTGACGCAAAAGCCAGCTCCACGCTGTTGATAGCCGTTAAACGATTAATCAATAACTGCGTGTTTTTATGTGAATTGAGTGCTACTTTTTTCAGCCCTTCTGGGCCTAATAACGACATATAAATCGTTGCTGCCGTTACTAACAAACCCTGATTCGTACAAATATTCGACGTCGCTTTGGAACGCCTGATATGCTGTTCTCTCGCCTGTAACGTTAGCGTAAAGCCTTCTTTACCGTCTAAGTCTGTTGTACGCCCAATAATTCGCCCAGGCATTTGTCGAACGTGTTGTTGCTTGCAGCACATGAAGCCAAAATACGGCCCACCAGATGCCAATGGCACACCTAATGGCTGCCCTTCGCCACAAACAATATCCACGCCTGAGTCAGCCCATTCGCCCGGTGGTTTTAATAAAGCCATCGCCATCGGATTAACCACCGCAATAGACAACGTTTTATTCTCTATTGCCCAAGTTGTTAGTGCATCCACATTTTCCAGCACGCCAAAAAAGTTAGGTTGCGGAATAACAATCGCAGCGATGTCTTCGCCCGCGTATTGTTCCAATGCAGTTAAATCTGTTTGCCCCGTTGCCGCATCAAACGGCACATCAACCAATTCAATATTTTGGTTTTGCACTATTGCTTGCGTTACTGAACGGTAAACCGGGTTAATGCTCAATGGCATTAAAATTTTGCGTGATTTGGATTTACGATTCGCTCGCACAGCCATTAATACCGCTTCGGCCAACGCTGACGCGCCATCGTAAAGCGAGGCATTAGACACATCCATGCCCATCAGACTTGCCATCATGCTTTGATATTCGTACAGCAACTGCAATGTGCCTTGCGATGCTTCTGCCTGGTACGGCGTGTAAGCGCTATAGAACTCGCCGCGCGTGGTTATTTCCCAAACCGCTGCTGGAATATGATGTTCATACGCACCTGCTCCCAAAAAACACAACGGCAAACCATCTTGCGCGGCTTTGTCACGTAACAAACGAGACACCTCCATCTCGTTCATGCCCGTTGGAATTTGTTCTAGCTCACCACAACGCAAATTGTCTGGAATTTCATCGAACAGATCATCAATTGTGTCAACGCCAATGGTCGACAACATTCTAGATATGTCATGTTCTGAATGCGGAATAAAAGGCATGTATGCGTTACTCGTCTTCGGTTAAGTTTTGGTAGCCTTCGGCGTCTAACAAATCATCTAACTCGCTGGTATCTTCAGGTTTAATCACAAAAATCCAACCGTCCTGGTAAGGCGAATCATTAATGGCTTCTGGGCCATCTTCTAACTCACCATTAATCGCAATAATTTCACCCGTCACAGGGCTGTATATATCTGACGCCGCTTTTACCGATTCAACCACGCTACATTCATCGCCTTTACCTACTTTCTGCCCGACTTCTGGCAATTCAACAAAAACCAAATCACCCAATAATTCTTGCGCGTGGTCTGAAATACCAACACGGACATTGCCGTCGGCTTCTAATAACGCCCACTCGTGTGAGTCGGCATACTTTCTATCATCAGGTGTATTTGACATGGTTTTTCCTTTCCTTAAAGTTCAATTTGTACTGCGCCTTGGCGCACAAAGCACGGCTTAACCACCCGTGCGTTTTTTAATTTTCCGCGGATGTCGATTTTACAGGTTTTACCAATACTTGCGGGAACTCGTGCTAATGCAATTGAACGTTCCATGGTAGGCGAATAACCGCCACTGGTAATTTCACCTTGTGAGCCATCATCCAATACCACTGTTTGATGGCCACGTAACACGCCTTTGTCTTCCAGTATCAGCCCAACAAACTTATCGTTGTTGCCTTGTTGTTTGATATTAACCAGCGCTTGTTTACCGATAAAATCACGCTCTTCTGGCTCCCAAACAATCGTCCACGCCAACCCAGATTCTAATGGGTTTTTAGATTCATCCATATCTTGGCCGTATAAGTTCATACCCGCTTCAAGCCTTAGCGTGTCGCGCGCGCCTAAACCACAGGGCTTAACACCCACTTCCAATAATTGCGTCCAAAACCCTTCTGCTTTGTCTTGTGGCAATATAATTTCAAAGCCATCTTCGCCGGTGTAGCCCGTTCTACCAACGAACCATTCGCCGTGCCAACAGGCACTAAACGGTTTTATTTCTGCGGCTGATAACCCCAAACGCTCGGGCAATAAAGGGCAAACTTTTTGACGCGCCTTCGGCCCTTGCACCGCAATCATCGCCAACGTGGGTTGTTCGTTAACCGCCACATCAAAGCCTTCAGCTTGCTTTTCCAACCACGCAATGTCTTTATCTCGCGTTGACGCATTCACCACCAAACGGTAATTTTGATCATCCAAAAAATACACGATAAGGTCATCAATAATGCCCGCATCATCCGTCAGCATACAGCTGTACAAGGCTTTACCTTGGCGCGTTAGTTTGGCTACATCATTCGCCAGTAAGTTTTGTAAATAGGCCTTTGCTTGCACACCGTTCACATCCACCACTGTCATATGCGACACATCAAACATGCCTACCGACTGCCTCACGGTGTGGTGCTCATCAATTTGCGAACCGTAATTAACCGGCATATCCCAGCCGCCAAAGTCGACCATGCGAGCGCCCAATTCACGATGCGCATTATTTAATATTGTTTTTTTAGTCATATATTCTCAACATAAAAAAAGGGCGGCACGCGAAAACCACATGCCGCCCCTCTGTCCAAAACCTGAAAGTTTAAAGGCCATTTTACTAAAGCCCTTTGCCTCTTCGGTGTGTTTAATCCAATAGAATCAAACCGCTCTCCAGAGCTAACTGATTACCCAACATAGTTGAACAATCTCCCTTATGGTCCATTTGCCTGAGCGATTCCGGACGGATTGCGCCTTCGGCGTCGGTACAAAACCGAGCTCTCCCAACAGGGGTAAATTAGACGGATATTGTACGTCGAACAAGATGTTTTTTCTATCCCTTATGTTTTGCAGCCTATTTATAAAAGAGACCTTTCACCAGCTTGCCATTAGCGTTATGCTAATTCTAAACAAACACGGGGTAGCAGTATGAAATTAGACAATGACACACTTGATGAATTAAACGTTCTTTTGCAGTTCGATTTAGCCAACACCCAGCAAGGCATAAAAATACATCAGGAAGCTGAACCAAATACCATTAACGCAGTCGAAAGGTTGTTTGAGAAAGGCCTTGTTGATAAGTTAGACGGTGGCTATTTAACGTCTATGGGGCGGATTGCTACTGAACACGCCCAAGCATTGACTAACTTAATTAATAAATCTTAAAAACGTTTCAAACTTTAATAACAAAATAAACGGAGAGAATGATGACGCCAGAACTATATTACTTAGCTGCAACTGCCTTATTAACCGCTGTTATATGGGTGCCTTATGCACTTAATTACATTATTGTTGGTGGCTTGCTGAATGCTGTTGGCCCACATGCCGATGTTGAAGGAATGGCCGGTTGGGCTATCCGCATGAAAAATGCTCACACCAATGCGATTGAAAACTTAGTTGTATTTGCTGCGCTTATTTTAGTCGTACAAGCGGCTGGCGTGAATAACGACACCACAGCGATGGCTGCGATGGTGTTCTTTTATGCTCGTGTGATACATTTATTAACACACACATTCGGTGTTCCTTGGGTGCGCACACTGGCTTTCGCTGCTGGCTTTGGCTGCCAAGTTGTTCTCGCACTACAAGTTATAATGTAAAACGTTATACGTAAAAACAAAAAAGCCGCGATCACCATTTGGAGATTGCGGCTTTTTTATATTTGAAATTTATATTACAAACCCATCGCGTATTTGCAGATTTGATTCTTAATAAGCGTGGAGCTGTTAACCACCCCCATACCTGAACTTCTTGCGAATTGAACCAGCATATCATCCGCACCGAATAGACGCTTAAAGCCGTCCATAAGCCCCATCATCAATAAGTTATCGCCTTTACGCTGGCGTTCATACCGCCGAAGCACTTGTTGGCTGGCAATATCCCGACCTTTCTCGTGCGCTTGCAATACGACCTCTGCTAATGCAATAGCATCTTTTAAACCCAGGTTTGCACCTTGACCTGCCAAAGGGTGAATGGTGTGAATAGCATCACCAATTAATACCATGCGTTGTTGAGTATATTCGGGCGAAAACTGCAACTTTAATGGGAAAGCACCACGTGCGCCAAGCAATTTAAAATTACCGAGTTGCTGCTCAGACGCTTCGGCTAGTGCGTCACAAAAACTAGTTTCATCCAGCTTTAAATTCGCCTCTGTGGTTTCTGTTGTCGACGTCCAAACAATGGAGATCAAACCATCACGCAAGGGCAATAATGCCAACGGCCCTTCGGGTAAGAAGCGTTGCCACGCGGTATTTTGATGTGGTTTTTCTGGCCTGACTGTCGCAACCAGTGCTTTTTGTTTATAGTCCCAGCCATAATCATCAATACTGCTGATTTGCCTGATTTTTGAATTTGACCCATCTGCACCAACCAATAAGGCTGCCGCAATTGTTGTTCCGCCTGACAGGCTTATCGTCACGCCATCGTCACCCGCCTCAAACCCTTCTAGCTGAACTGAGGTGAATACATCACAGCTTTTAATCTGCTGGAGCTTCTCCCATAGCGCCAATACGGTTATGCGGTTCTCTACCACGCTACCCATTTGCATTTCGCCTGCGTCGGCGGAGTCTATATCCAACTCGCCACTGCCAAAATGATCCCACACGAACATTTTTTGTACGGCTTGCTCGCCTAACGCTTCTATGCTTCCCCAAACGCCCAGTGATTTAAACAAGTTAATGGACGCCAGTGTTAATGCTGACACGCGCAAGTCGTACGTTTTTTTGGGCCAACTTGCCATTGGGTCGCCTGCATCAATTAATGCTACTTGCACCTCTTGCTCTGCCAATAAACACGCAATGGTTGCACCGACCATGCCACCACCGACTATAGCCACTTGATACTCTTTATCTTTAATCAACTTTCTTTAACCTTGCTAACCGAGAACCCAAGCCCATCGTTTGGCGTGCAAACTGATTTTTCATTAACGGTATTTTATCCAACATAAGTAACCCACTGTTACGCACCACGCTAAATAATGCGCTGTCGGTGGAAAATAGCTTAATCACGTTATCGGTAAAGCCCATTATTAGGGCTTGGTCTAATTGTCGACGATTGGCATACGTTTCTAATACTGTAACGATGTTATTTTCATCCGACATTAAAGCATCCGCCAGAATAGCCGCATCTCGCAACCCCAAGTTAAACCCTTGTCCTGCCACAGGGTGCAATTGATGCGCTGCGTTACCAATCAGCACGACGCGTTCTGCTGTATTATTTGGTACGTGCGATAAATTTAACGGGAAGGTTTGGCACTTGCCAGACAAGCTTAGCTCGCCCAGCCATTGGCCAAAACGTGATTGCAATCTGCCTATAAACTCATCTTCCGGCAATTGCATTACTTCTTGCGCCAGCTCTGATGGCATAGTCCATACTAAGGAATACAACCCATCGAAATGCGGCAACATCGCTATTGGGCCTTCGGATGTAAAACGCTCGTAGGCAATGTCGTGCTCATCCGACTCCACCTTAATTAAACCTGCGATGGCGTGTTGCTCGTATGAGTATTCTTTAAGCTCAAAGTCGCCGCATTCGCGCACTTTAGATAAACCGCCATCTGCACCGACTAATAATTTACACGATAAGGTTTTCTCTTCGCCGTTTAAGCTAATGGTGACGTCTGCACTCTCATCATGCACCACGTAATCAACGAGGCTTGCCGGGCACAGACTATCAATAGTTGATTGTTTTAAACTACCCGCGACAACCGCTTCTATTTTTGCCGCTTCTACCACGTAACCTAGCGCATCAACGTTTTGCGACTGCGCTGACAAACGTGTCTTGCCGAAATGGCCTTTATCCGACACATGAATGTGTTTGATGGCCATTGCTGCATCGTTTACTGGATGCCAAATATCTAATTGCTCAAGAATACAACGGCTTCCCCAAGATAATGCGATAGCTCGCTTACCGGTACTGTCCGACTGTTTTTCTGAAAACTCACGTGCTTCTACAATCGCTACGCGAAGCGATGATTGACTTAATGCTAAACCGAGACAGCCGCCCACCATGCCGCCACCGATGATGATGACATCATAGTCATGCGACACGCGCTTTCTCCATCAACGATTCAATGTCTTTTACTTCTTTGGGTGCGCCATCCGTAAGTACCTCATGGCCTTTTTTGGTCACTAGCACATCATCTTCAATACGAATGCCAATGCCGCGCCATTTTTTATCCACTTCTTTAGCATTCGGCTGAATGTACAAACCTGGCTCGACGGTTAACACCATGCCCGGCTCAAGCAGACGCCATTGTTTGTCTATTTTATAATCACCCACATCATGCACATCCATACCCAACCAATGCCCGGTTCGGTGCATATAGTACGGCTTGTAGGCTTCATTTTTAATCAACGTTGGCACACGACCTTTAAGCAGGCCCAATTTGACTAACCCTTTAGTTAATACTTTGACTGTAGCATCGTGCGGGTCATTCCAATGATTGCCAGGCTGCACTTGTTCAATGGCTGCGTACTGAGCGTCGAGAACCAATTGATACAGGGCTTTTTGTTCATCACTAAAAACACCATTTACAGGGAATGTTCGTGTGATATCTGACGCATAGTTTTCCCATTCGCAACCCGCGTCAATCAATAACAAATCTCCATCATTGAGCTTGGCGTTATTTTGCGTGTAATGAAGCACGCAACCATTTAACCCACCACCGACAATCGCTGGGTATGCTTCAGATTTGGCACCGTTACTCATAAAATGATGTTTTATTTCAGCGTCTATTTGATACTCATTAACGCCTGCCTCCGTGAATTGCATGGCCCTTTTATGCGCTGCCACAGAAATTTTAGCGGCTTTTTTCATGTGTTTGATTTCTTGCGCCGATTTAATCAAGCGCATTTCATGTAACAAATGATCAGAAGAAATAAATTCTGCTGGCGCTGACACTCCGGCTCTAGAGCGCCCACGTACTTGTTGCGACCAATCCATCAATTGCTTATCAAATTCTGGTTGCGCGCCCATGGGGAAATACAAGCGCTCTTTGTCTTCTAATAGGCCCGGCAAGATGTCATCAATATCATCGATTGGAAACGCGTCATCGACGGCAAAATCCTCAGCCGCGCCCTCAAGACCTGCGCTAGCGCCAACCCACAAAGCCATCGTTTCATCAAATTCACGACAAAATAGAACATACTCGCCTTGCTCACGCCCTGGCAAAAAAACAATAACGGACTCCGGCTCATCGAAGCCACTTAAGTAGAAAAAATCACTGTTTTGCCTAAAGGGAAATTCAACATCACTATTACGTTGCATGATTGATGCACTGGCAATAACGGCGATATTACCAACACCCACCATACGTAGGAATTGTTTTCTTCGTCGTGCAAATTCTTTTTGTTCTTTTAACACCCGTTAACCTTCAAGTAACCTTTAATGAACCGTTGGCGAGTCATCATCGCTGTCTTCATCCGACGGCTGCAGTTCTTGCAACAACATATGAACACCCACGCGAACATACTCGTGTAATTCCATAAACGCTTGTTCATCCGAATCATCAGTGTTGTCAGCGTCGAGCCGAGAGATTTCCATCAAGTCTCTAAGTATGCCTCTGCTTTCTTCTTGCCAGTCCTTATCATCACCCACACCCATGTACGCCACACCGTATAAAAAACCTTGGCACCATTCACTCAACGCACTGGCTTGCACGCCGATGCGCTCATCGTCGTCGGGTAACAATAAATCAAAAATAAACTCATCGGCTTCTAATAATTCTAAGGTACCTTGAAATAGCGCCATCAGCATTTGCTTATCGTCGTCATCCAAGGCATTTAGCTGATCATCCGTGTCGAATACTGCCGTTAGCCAGCGGTTAAAATCCGCATCAAACCTCACGCACAACATGCCCGCGGCCAGTCCATGCGTTTCAGACGCACTCATGTTAGCCTCGCTTTCTTCAAGCATCGACTGTATTTCGTCATAATCACCCAAACGTTTCACTTCATACTCCACACTACAAATTAATATGGCTATGCTATCATTCTGCGACCTTAGTACCAAAATATACTGTGTTAATAACACATAGTATTGACCTTAAAGCCAATCACACCTACTATCTACCTCGTGAATAAAGAACAAAGTCCAGAAATCGCCTTACAACTCCTCGAGCAAAAAATCGATGCGCTTGTACAAGTATGTCAACAGTTGCATGAAGACAATCAGCAGCTCAAACATCAGCAGACTGATCTGATTCACCAACGTAGTGCTCTAATGGATAAAACCGAAAAAGCGAAATCACGCGTTGAATCGATGATTTCTAGACTAAAATTGATGGAAATTTAGAATGGCCACTCCCATTACTGTTGCACTTAACATCTTAGATAAAGAATACCGCGTCAGTTGTTCACAAGGTGAACGCGCAGGGCTTGAGGCATCCGCTCGTTTTCTAGACGACAAAATGCAAGATATTAAACAATCTGGCCGCATTGTTGGTCTAGACCGAATCGCGGTGATGGCAGGGCTCAACATCACGCATGACTTGCTCAGCGAAGGACAAAAGAAAACCGGTATGTCGCTAGACATTAATGACAAAATAAATGCCCTACAGAATAAGCTCGATTTCGCCATTGATGCATTTGGCAAATAACTTTATATACTTAAATCCTTCCTTTATATTCTTTTAAGTCACATTAATTAACTGTCATTTTTTGCACTTAGGTATACACTGTAAGTGCGTTCCCTGCAGTGTTCGAGATAAGGCGAATTGCCCTTGGACCTAATAACCTACCCGGGAAGACAGATCATTTTGTTGGTGTGCACGCTCTTTTTTAGAGAAGCCTAATGCAAATGTCCGAGTCCCACTTAAACTCTCCGGTTTAAGGTAGAAACCTGAATACGGCGCTAGCGGGGAACGTTTTATTTATGCAGCAATCTACCTCTTCATTAAGACAATCCTTACGAAAGCAACGTCAGGCACTCTCTAAAAGCACGCGTGAACATTTCGACTATTCGATTCAACAAACACTTTTAAACTCCGGTGTTTTGTTACGCTTTTCAAGCATCGCCGGCTATTTATCCAACAATGGCGAACCTTCAATACATTCGCTTATCCAAACTTGTTCAGACATAAACCGGCCGTTTTACCTGCCGGTTCTCAAAAAAAAATCACTGGCTTTTGCCTCATATACAAAGGGCAATGAGTTAACCAACAACGCATTTAATATTCCAGAACCTTCAAACCAACGCACGCTTGCTGCTAAATTTTTGTCTGTTATTTTAGTGCCGCTCGTTGGCTTCGATCATCAAGGCAACCGACTCGGCATGGGCGGCGGATTTTATGACCACGCGCTTAACTTTATGCTCAACCCCGCTTGTACAAAGAGACCCTTACTGATTGGCATTGCATACAGCTTGCAAAAAGTGGATAGCATTAATCGATACGCTTGGGACATTCCTTTAGATGCAGTTATCACCGAGGAAGGCCTAAGTACTTTCTCTGTTAAGGCTAGACAGCTGTTACGACCATAGCCCTGTTATATTCGCATTAAAACTATTCTCCAAAGTGCAGATGCGATATATCATAACAACCACACATTAGCCTAACGCGGAACACACCCATGCAAGATGATTTAAAAAAACAAGCGGCTGAAGCGGCCATCACCTATACAAAAAACTGTCGTATTTTAGGCGTCGGCACGGGCTCTACAGTTAACCACTTTATCAATGCATTAGAACCCATAAAACATCAGTTTGAAGGCGCGGTATCAAGTTCTGAGGCGAGCACAGAAAAACTTTTGAAGATGGGCATTCCTGTTCTAGACTTAAATTCCGTAGGGACGCTGGATGTTTATGTGGATGGCGCGGATGAAATCAATGCCAACTTGCAACTCATAAAAGGCGGAGGTGGCGCGTTAACCCGTGAAAAAATAATCGCCGCCGCGAGTAAATCATTCATCTGTATTGCTGACCAAAGTAAACTCGTGCCCATTCTCGGACAATTTCCACTGCCCGTCGAAGTCATTCCAATGGCCAGAAGTTATGTCGCTCGTGAAATCGTTAAATTAAATGGACACCCTGTTTGGCGAGAAGGGTTTGTTACTGATAATGGAAACATCATTTTGGACGTTCACCGACTAGAAATAATGGAACCGTCACACTTAGAAAGCACCCTTAACAACATCACTGGCGTTGTAACAAACGGGCTATTTGCTAAGCGTTCTGCGGATGTCGTGCTATTAGCGAGCGAAAGCGGCATTCAAACGTTATCGCTAGGACTTGAATAGAACACGTTATACAAAAATTACAGCGCAAAAAAAAGGGGCTAAAAGCCCCTTTTTTTTATTCTTATTATTGTTTTCGTTAGATACTGATCATAAAATCAGTGTTCCCCTCTCCTTGTTCTTGATACCCATAATACTTAATTTTTGTAAAAACGCAACAAATATATTTCTTTAAGTCATTGATTTATTTAATTTAGTGTCGCAACGCAACAAAAAATTCTCTATAAACAACACTTTATTGCTCAAAACATCGCACTTGCTTACTCTTGCTGTTAAATTTATAATGTTTTAGCATATTCATATAATTAAAACATTATTTCTATCGACAACTTAAGTAAATAGCCCTGCTTTAAAATTTGTATAATGCACTATTCACCCAATTATTCGCCATATTCTTATGTTTCTACCTGAATGGTTAAAGCACTATCAAAAAGAACAACTCAATGGCGATTTAATTGCAGGCATCATCGTTGCCGTCGTATTAGTTCCCCAATCTATGGCCTATGGCTTATTGGCAGGGCTTCCACCGGAAGTGGCTCTATATTCTTCCGTCCTACCGCTGCTTTTATATGCCGCCTTTGGTAGCAGCAGAACTTTAGCTGTCGGGCCCGTTGGCCTGATGTCTTTAATGACCGGCGCAACGCTAATAGAAATGGACATTAGCAATGTCAACGACATGGTTAGCACCGCTCACACACTCGCATTACTCATTGGCATTATTCTATTACTAATGCGAGTCGCGCGATTAGGCAGTATTATCAATTTTCTTAGCCACCCCGTTATATCCGGCTTTGTCAGTGCATCCGCCATCATCATCGCACTAAGCCAAATGAAACACATTTTTGGATTAGACATTCCTCGCGGCTTGCCGGCTTACGAAACTTTTTATCAAGTTGCCAGCCAAATACCTCAAAGCAATTTAACGACCACCGTTATCGGCATTAGCAGCCTTGTCTTGTTATGGGCATTTAAAGCCCCACTCGTTAAGTTGCTTACCAGCATTAGCTTCTCTGAGAGTGCCATCCAATTCATTTCAAAGTCTGGCCCATTGGCTGCTGTTGTCATCAGTACGTTTGGCGTTTATTACCTAGCGTTAGACACTCAACACCAAGTATCCATTATCGGCAATATCCCGCCTGGCCTACCCGGGATTATATTACCCAACTTAGAACTATCACTGATTAGAGAGCTCCTGCCCTACGCCATTTTAATTGCATTAATCGGTTACCTAGAAAGCGTCTCCATCGCCAAGTCAATGGCCAGCCAAAAGCGTCAAAAAATTGATTCTAACAAAGAGCTCGTAGGTTTAGGCGCAGCAAACATTGCCTCCGCCATCAGCGGCGGCTACCCAGTTGCAGGCGGCTTTGGACGTTCAATGGTTAACTTCACCGCCGGTGCTAATTCACCCCTTGCCTCGGTTATTACCGCTTGCTTAGTCGCCCTCACTTTGTTGGTGTTAACGCCTTTATTCTTCTTCCTGCCTAAAGCGGCCTTGGGCGCGATTATTGTGCTTGCTGTTTTACCGCTGATTGATGCACACACGTTAAAACACGCTTGGACTTATGACCGAACAGATGCTTTTTCACTGTTAGTGACCTTCTTTACCGTGCTTATTATTGATGTGGAAAGCGGCATTATTGCCGGCGTTATCATGTCGATAGCGCTATATCTGTACAGAAGCAGCCAGCCTCATATCGCCATTGTTGGGCAAGTAGGCGACACGGAACACTACCGAAATATAGATCGCCACGAAGTCAACGTTGACCAAAAAGTTCTTGCCATGCGCGTTGATGAGAATTTGTATTTTGCCAATACTAACTTCTTGGAAGACACCGTTATGCGTTTAGTGGCCGATAACAAAGCAATTAATCATATCGTGCTTATTTGCAGCTCTATCAGCGTTATAGACACCAGCGGATTAGAGTCTTTAGACGATATTCTTTATCGACTCAACAAAGTCGATGTGAAGCTACATTTGGCTGAAATAAAAGGTCCCGTGATGGATAAACTCAGAGGCACCGATTTTTTAAATAACCTCGGCGAAGAAAACGTGTTTATGAGTACGCATCAGGCAATGCAAGCCTTAAAATCTGACCATTAATCGACTGGACTTATAAATCTTTTTCGCTGAGACATTTATTACGCCCGGTTTGCTTGGCTTTTAGTAACGCCTTATCTGCTCTTTCGTAGACATCATCTGGTTCATCTTTGCCTTGAAATAAAGCACAACCAACAGACATCGTAATGACAATCCGCTTACCTTTGACGCCGAATTTACACGCCTCAACAATTTTTCTAAATTGATTGAGTCTTTTCATCGCATCATTAAGGTCGCTACCTGTGAATATAACCGCAAATTCCTCGCCAGAAGAGACACCACCATGGTTCGCAGAGTTCTTTAGCACCAAACTGGCTACTTTTTTAGCGACCGCCACAAAATCTTTTGAGCTACGTGCTTGCGCCAGGTTTTCTTGTAGGGCCGACACGCCCTCTTGCAAGTCATCCGATACTTTTAAATTGGACAATAAAGCATTTTAAACACTTGGCGTCGCGCCTACGTCATCGGTCTGATTAAAATAACTAACAATCAAATTTTTTAAGCGAACCAATTCTTTTATTGGCGGCAACTCGTTAATCGATAACTTCTTTGGCAACGCAGAAATGACCTTATCAACCATTTTATGCTGCCCTTTTAACTCCCACAAAATTGCGGAAAGAGCCTGAATATTCTCAATTTCTTCTTGCTCAACCTCATCAAGCGCTTTAGCCGCACGTAAATATTTATCTTTATAATCTGTCATCAATTCATACCTTTTGAGATAACACGAGGTATAAACCAAATCGTATTAACCATTCTGATTGGGCGAATGATTTTATTATGTTGTGACATATGAATACCATCATGGATAATAACTTAAGACAAAGATTAAAGTCATCACGTCTAAAAACCCGTTAATTTTGAATAATTAAAAGACTTCCTCTTTACATACCAGCTGAACAAACAGTTAATCTGAAAAGTAATGCTGGCAGTTTAATAAACTAAATTGCACACAACACTTATAAAAAAACCGAGGCAAGCCTCGGTTTTTTTAATTTATAACTGCCCTTAGAAAATATTACCGTGCGCAAATGCCGTCATTGATAACAGCATAGGGATTGATAGCAATACATTCGTCCTAGATGCCATTGAAGCAACAACTTTCGCACTAGCAATCTCTTCTGGCGTTGCATCAACAATGCCCAGTATTTTTTTCTGGTTAGGCCAAATTAGCACCCACACATTAAATAACATAATCGTACCCAACCAAGCACCTAAGCCAATAACTGGGCTTGCAAAGGTAAATGCATTCATAACACCTACGCCAGTAGACTCTAGTGCACTAACACCTGTCAGCCAAGTAACAGCCGCTGACATACGGAACCAAAGCAACGCACGAGGCGCGACGTATTTGCCAATGGCAGCAGGGCCTGGCCCGCCTTCATCGCCAAGCGCTTCAGCCATCGCTGGCACTTGAACAAAATTAAAGTAATACAAAAGGCCAATCCAAGTAATGCCTACCAACACGTGCAACCAGACTGTCACCTCTAACAAGTTAAACCCGCCTCTACTCTCCCATCCAAATAGAGCAATTAAAATCGCAAGGATAAACCCTGTCGCGATAGTTGCTTTGATACTGGCTAAAATCTTTTTAATGAAACCCATTTTTATCTCCCAACTAATAATATTAAAGAATATCTACACACTATTATGCCTGATTTTTTAAACAGCACCTTTTTTTTCAAAAAATAGCCTGGTGGCCGACATGCAGCACGGTAATGGCTAAACAATGTCCAATAAAAAACCCATCAAATGATGGGTTTTTTATAAAGTATAAATCGCGTGCGAATTAACGTTTAGAATATTGAGGACGTTTTCTCGCTTTGTGAAGGCCAACCTTCTTACGTTCTACTTCACGTGAGTCACGCGTTACAAACCCTGCTTTACGTAGCGCTGGGCGTAATTCGCCATCGTATTCCATTAAAGCACGTGTAATGCCTAATCTAATCGCACCGGCTTGGCCCGATGTTCCGCCGCCTTTCACAGTAATCAAAAAATCAAATTTTTCCATTGCTTCAGCAGTTTCTAGTGGCTGACGTACAATCATACGATCAGTTTCGCGGCCAAAGTATGCGTCTAATGTCGCATTGTTGATTTTGATTTCGCCTTTGCCAGGACGCGCGAAAACGCGAGCTACTGAACTTTTACGACGACCTGTTCCATAATATTCGGTTTGTGCCATTTTATTAAACTCTTATTAAATATCTAAAATTTTAGGTTGTTGCGCTTGATGCGTATGCTCAGCGCCAACAAATACTTTCATTTTTTTGAACATGTTTCTGCCCAATGTGTTTTTAGGCAACATACCTTTAACAGCAAATTGGATAATACGTTCTGGGCGTGTTTCACGAAGCTTACCCAATGAAATTGACTTCAGTTGACCGATTTGACCCGAGTGTCGGTAATACATCTTGTCTTTTTCTTTATTGCCCGTCACGCCAATTTTCTCGGCGTTAATCACAACAATGTAATCGCCTGTATCAACGTGCGGTGTGTATTCTGGCTTATGCTTACCGCGTAAACGATGCGCAATTTCTGTTGCCAAACGGCCTAAGGCTTTGCCTTCTGCGTCAACAACATACCAATCGTGTTCTACTTCTTCTGCTTTCGCACTAAATGTTTTCATTTCTTATATTCCAAATCACCCGAAATACGGGGTTATCAAAGAGCCGCATATATTAACCACTTTCCATCCTAATCACAATGCCGAGTTGACGTTGTTTGTAACAATTCTTCATT
>DUCS01000043.1 GCA_012959695.1 Cycloclasticus sp. | reverse complement strand
TCATCCCGATCAATACACCTCATGCCTTTATTTTTTCGAAAGCCTTAGGCTGTTGGTTAATGCTTTTATAGTGAGTAATACCCTATAAGTCAGTATTTAGTTAAGCAGCCCTGTTGTAAATATCTTTATAATTCCTTAATGAATTTAAAACAAACAATGGAGCTGATTTGTTGTGTGGCAGTGCTATTATTTAGTATTAGCAACGTGGCAAGTTCGCCACGTATTGTTTCGTTAAATTTATGTGCGGATCAGTTGTTAATTGAGATGTTACCGCCCGAGAGGCTGGTGGGCATTACAAATTTGGCGAGTGATTCTGGCATTTCATTTCAACATGAAAGGGCGCTCCAATACCATCAGCACAATGGTCGTGTTGAAGAAATTATTGCATTAAAACCAGACCTTATTGTTGCAGGTGCATTCACTTCGCAAACAGCCAATCATTTATTGGAGAAGTTGGGTTATTCGGTTATTCAAATTGGTTTGCCTAAAACATTGGTGGAAATAGAGGCGCAAGTGATGAAGCTGGGCCACGAAGTAGGCGCAGTTGAGCAAGCGGTAGCCATGGTGCGCACTATGTCGGATTCATTAGATTTACTCCGCACAACGCGTGTGAGTGGCTCGCCAAAAGCAGCAATTTATTACGCGAACGGATTTAGCGCTGGTAAGCAGACGATTGTTGATGAAGTATTGATCATGGCTGGTTTTAGAAATATTGCAGCTGAGAAAGGTTTGGACTATGTTGCGCCATTATCGATGGAGGCGTTGCTTAAAGCCGAGCCTGATGTGCTTATTTTAGGGCGTTATCAAGAGAACACTAATTCGATGGCGCATCAAGTGCTTCAGCACCCTGCGTTACAAGCTTATATACAATCCAGTCAGGCGATAACCATTTCTATGCCGGACAGCTATTGGGATTGCGCCGGCCCATCTATTGTTGCGGCGGTGGAGCGGTTGCAAATGGGTCATCAGAAAAGCTTGAGTGGAAATAGCCCTGATGAATAGCTTGTCGCATTTATCAGACGCTAAAAAAGAGCGACGCATTGTCTTTATTTTATTGAGTGCTTTGTTGGTTCTTTTTATTGTTTCTTTGAAATCTGGTGATATTAATTTAAATATTATTAATAGCTTAAACGATATTTTTAAAGGAAATTATTCAGTTGAGTCTTTGGTTCTTTATGAGATTCGGCTGCCTCGTACGTTATTGGCACTGATTATTGGCGCGTCATTGGGTATATCGGGTGCGGCATTGCAGGGTATGTTGCGTAACCCATTGGCTGAACCGGGTGTGATTGGTGTGTCGGCTAGTGCTGCTTTAGGCGCGGTGATTGTGTTTTATTTTGGCTTATCCAGTGCTTTTCCTTTAGCGCTGCCGTTGGGCGGTATTGCCGGCGCTTTATTGGCGGTTATATTGCTCTATACCCTTACCGGTAAAAACAGCAGCATACTCACGTTAATTCTTGCGGGGGTGGCGATCAGCAGTTTGGCTGGTGCATTAACGGCACTGGCGCTAAACCTTGCGCCGAATCCTTATGCATCGCTGGAAATTTTCTTTTGGTTGATGGGGTCGTTGTCCGACAGAAGTTTTATACATGTGTGGTTGATTTTGCCAACTACATTAATCGGCTGGTGGCTGATGTTAAGTGCAAGGCGTGGCTTGGATGCGTTATCACTCGGGGAAGATACCGCCCAATCATTGGGTGTAAACCTTGCAGTGTTGAATAAGAAAATTATTATTGGTGTGGCTCTATCGGTGGGTGCTGCGGTATCTGTTAGTGGGGGAATTGGTTTTATTGGGCTGATCGTGCCGCATTTATTGCGTCCATTTGTAGGTTTTAAACCGGGCAGTTTGTTAGTGATTAGTGGATTAGCTGGGGCAGTGCTTTTGTTGGCAGCAGATATTACCGTGCGCTTATTGCCAACCCAAACAGAATTGAAAATTGGTGTGCTAACAGCACTGATTGGCGCACCGTTCTTTTTGCACTTAATTTTAAAAGCGCGTCGTGAGTGGGCATCATAATGTTGCGGGTGAAAAATATCAGTTTGTCGTTTGCTGATACCACGGTGTTAGATGATGTTTCTATTGAATTTAATGCGGGCAGTGTCATTGGTCTGATTGGGCCAAATGGTGCGGGCAAATCGACGTTGTTGCGGGTGCTGGCCCAACTTCAAAAGCCAGATGCTGGCATGGTTGAAATTGATGGAGTTAATGCGGCGACAATAGCGAGTAATAGCTTTGCAAAAAAAGTGACGTACTTGCCGCAAACCGGTGTTTGCCATTGGCCATTAACGGTTGAACGGCTTGTTGCTCTTGGGCGTTATCCCCATCAAGATAGCCAACAGTTAGGCGATGTGGACATGCAAGCGATAGAGCAGGCGATTAAAGAAACAGATATTGAACACCTCGTCGGTAGAACCGTTAATACCTTGTCCGGCGGTGAACGCGCACGCGTTATGTTGGCACGCGCCTTGGCCACAGAATCAGATATATTATTAGCTGATGAGCCTATCGTTGCGTTAGACCCACGGCATCAAATTGATGTGATGGTGCTATTAAACGCACTGGCGAGAAAAGGTAAAGCAGTTATTGTTGTTCTGCATGAGCTGCATTTAGCGATGCGTTATTGCGATAGCTTGGTGTTGCTGGATAACGGACGAAAGGTGGCCGAAGGGTTGCCTAAGGCTGTACTGTCCGTTGAAAACCTACAAATGGTGTATGGTGTCGATGCTGTGTATGGAACGAATCAAGGGGAGAACTGGGTTCTCCCCTGGAGCCGAACCTAAAACTTACTTCAAATCGTAAGCAACACTTAGTGTGAAGTTTCTCTCTGGTGAAGGACTAAATGCTAACGTTTCATTATAAGGAAAAGATGAGAAGTCTAGGGTGTTCACTGTATTTTCATTGTATTTTTTATCAAGTATATTGTTTATTCGAGCCGTGACAGTGAAAGCATTGATGATATAGCTAGCTGCCGCATTAAAAACAGTATATCCACCTCTTTTACCAAGTGTATTGTCAAAGTCACCAATGCTATATTTACTACCGGTATAGAGCGCTTCAGCAAATAATTGAAGGTTTTTATTGGGTTTAAAAGTTCCAAAGATTGATGCTTGGTGATTTGCAGCAAATGGAATGTCATTGTTATTAAATGCGCCTTGCGTAAATTCCGCATTTACATAACTGTACTGCCCCCCGATATCGAAACTATCTGATAATTTAGCCTGTCCTTCAATATTGAGTCCACGCCGCCTTGTGTCATCAAAATTGATATTAAACACTGAGCCAAATGAATCTGTAATAGCACCAATTTCGTCTTTGATATCTAGTTGGAAAACATTTAAAGCTAAAGAATATTTCTTATCAGTCCACTCAACACCTGTTTCAATCGACACACCCTCTTGCGTATCGAGTGAAGTTAGGCCATTAAAAACATCGGCCAATTCATTTGTTTTTGCAAAGCGAAAGTTTTCATCGCGACGAATATATGCTTTAAGGTTTTGACTTAGCATATGAATAAGACCAATTTCAAAAACAGTGACGTTATCATCAAAGTCCGAATCCAAGTTAGAAGAGCCAAAAAATGAGTTAGCTGCACCCGTAAACTCGGCATTAATCTCTGAATAACGACTACCTACCGTTAACGTTGTTTGTTTTTGTAAAGGAATTGAAGCGCGAGCATAACCGCTATATATTTGACGTTCTTGTTTATTATTAAAGTCAGAAGCTCCAAAAAAACCGCCTACTGATGTATTGTTAATAACATAATTTTCATCTTCAATATCTGCACCAACTGTAATTAAGGCTTTGCCTTCACTCATGGGAACCACACCTACAACTCGGGGTGTTAAACTAGTTACATTTCTTTGGGTGGTTGTTAAAGAGGTGCCGAAAGAGATGCTTTGGGAGGGGCTTTCATTGTCAAAGTCACGATCTGTTAATTCAGCTAATAGTGTCCAATTTTTGGAAATTTTTTGTTCTATCCCCGCACGCCGTGTGCTTGTGGTGCCATCAAATAAAATAAAACCAGCTGCTTGTTTACGATCACTGTTTACTTGTGCATTTGAGAGTGCGGCTCTAGATAAAAAAGAGTTCTCAACTTCTTGGTATTCAACAAAAATATTGCCACTGTCATGTGTGTAATCAACACGACCAAAATACTGTGTGCGCTCTTTGTCGTTGTCATCCCTGTATCCATCACTTTGAGAGTCATCGGCTGAGAACCTAAGGCTGAACCCATTATCAAAAGTATCACTGTATGAAAACGCGTAATTTTCTTTATCATAACTTCCCATGCCAGCTGCAACATGCAAGTGTCTTTTAGATGGTATTTTGGTAATGATATTAATAACACCAGCGACAGCTTGGTCGCCATAAAGCGTTCCAGCACTACCTTGAATGATTTCTATACGCTCTATATTATCTAGGGAAATAGAGTTTAAGTCAGGAGCAGAAATGTCTGGGTTATTTAGCTTTCGGCCATCTACAATAATTAGAACATTAGAAACACCTGTTTCCCCCATGCCACGCATGCTAACAATGGTTAAGTTCCCATCACCAAACGTGTCAGTGATTTGAATTCCACCATGACTGCGGAGCAATTCCGTGACATTTTGTACGCCACTATCATTTACTTGTTGTTGGGTGATAATTGAAATATGAGAAGGTGACTTTATAGCTTCTTGGCTAAATCTTGATGCCGTAACCACCATCGAATCATCTTCAGCAAAAGCAGTAGTTTGGGTAAGCGATAGTGCTGCAGCAACACTTGCCGCAAGAATAGTTTTTTTCATGAGTTTTCCTCGTTGTAAGGCGCAGCCCCGCGCCAATAAAATACGCGTTACGAGAAGAATTTGATGAGGTTGAAAAACAGAAGAAGAATCAACATCAGCCAAGTTGCCAACCCGCAACGTACCAGTTTGCTTAGGGCAGGTCTCCGGGCTCATAAGTGGCTGAATGCCGATGTATCGCCTTCCCATGTTTGACACAGTGGCTGTTGATACACGTTACTTATATACCGTTGCGGGGGCAGCGTTGGGTTTGGCTAATGCCGTACCAACTTCCCTTTTCATTGAGCGCAATGCTCAATACCAAAAAGCGTGAGGATTATCGTTTATTTGTGGAATGATAGTCAAGTAAGCTTAGAAGCGATCACGTTATGAACGCTTAAATTGATTCTTTGTGAGATTATTTTAAAACGGATAACTAATACCTTAGCTATTCTTGTTATTTTGTAAAAACATTTTATATTTAGACTACCATTAGAGATATGAAAATTATTTTCATGGACGAATCAAATTACTAACACAGGCGGTCGAGCATGTTTTTCGGAAAAAAGGACAAGAATGCTGCTTTAAGTCAGCAAGTAGCTTCACAGGCTAATAATATCGAAAGTAATCTTTCAGACGCGTCAGCAAATGAGGATGAAATGCTTATTGCTAGGGGTGTCTTCTCAAATATGGTGACGTTTTCCTCTTTTGTTGCCGAAGTTCAGCAGTCATTATTGGCGGTGTCTCAATCTTTACGTGATGAAAAATCTAATATGGTTCGTGCGGTCGAGGTGTCGAGTGAGAGCAGTGAATCGATGGACCATATTGCTACTGCCCTTGTGAGCATGGCCAGTGAAATTGTTGATACGTCTAAAACAGTTGAAGGCTTGAGTCACCGAGCAGAAGAAATTGGCGGTATCGTTCATTTAATTAAGAATATTTCGGATCAAACGAATTTATTGGCGCTTAATGCGGCAATTGAAGCTGCGCGAGCGGGTGAAATGGGACGAGGATTTGCTGTGGTGGCGGATGAAGTTCGTTCGTTGGCGAAACGAACTGGGGATGCGACAAATGAGATTGCAATCTTAGTTGATGCGATTCAACTTGAAACATCTCAAGCTAGACAGCAAATTGAAGGTGTTGCGACAAGCTCGGAGAACTTTAGCCAGGTCGGCTCAGATGCAAAAGTGCAAATGGATGAGATGATTGCCATTTCAAATGGAATGGAAGTTGTCATTAACCAAAGTGCGCTTAAAAGCTTTGTTGAAGTTGTGAAGGTTGACCATCTATTATGGAAACTTGAAGTATATAAAGTTTTTATGGGTGTATCGGAGAAGTCAGCGAATGATTTTGCAGATCACACAACGTGTCGTTTAGGTCAGTGGTATTACCAAGGGGAAGGTAATAAGAACTTTTCAAGACTAAGTGGTTTTTCAGATGTGGAAAGGCCACATAAAATGGTTCACGAATTTGGGTTGTCTGCGCTTAAAAAATTGCAAACAGGTAAAACGCGGGAATCTCTTGAGGACCTAAGTTCAATGGAGGCGGCAAGTATGGATGTTTTGGTTGCTTTGAATAACTTGGCTGAAGCATTATAGGTATGACCTAAATTATAGCGACGGCCTAATAATGTAATCTTCGTATCGACAAATAATGTGCGGCACCATAAATTCGCTGTTAATTGAACTTAATCTTAATTTAAATGCCGAATAGTCACATTAACTAGCTTTAGGAGGTATCTCATGGGTACTACAGTCGAGCGTCACACACACATGCATGTTGAAGAAGGTGTGCAATGTTTGTGGGAAAATCATCATAAGGTTAATATTGAATATGCAAAGTATATCGGCTTCTTTTTAATAGCCTTAGGTGTTATAGGTATTCCTTATGCAGGTGAGCAATTCTTGTTCTTTGTATTATCACCACTTCAAAATGCGGGTCATATTGTTTCAGGTATGTTTTTACTCGCGTCGGTGTTGTTGTTCGACAGTTCTTATGCTCGAATGGCAAATCAAGTAGTCGGACCACTTTGCATTATTATTGCAGCATATGGATTGTCAGATATGACTCCCGTGACTACGTTATTGAGTTTAAATACGGGTGAAATATTGTTTTATATGTTCTTCGGTATGGCTACAGCGTATGTTGGTTGGGGTAAAGATTTGTCTCACTTAAAACATTGGTGGCCTTAGAAGTAAGATCAGTAATAAGTTTGAGAGAAGCCTCTTGTTATTCAAGGGGCTTTTTTAATGAGGTGAGTATTTGCTCTTTATTCGCTAATAATTTTTGGATTTCGTTATTAAACTTGGGATGTAAATCGGCGGTGGAAATGGAGTTGTTTTTTCTTAATTCAGTTTCTAATTGCTTGGAAATATTTCTGAGTAAAGGCGCTCCACAATACGCGGCTGAACCGCTAATTTTATGAACAGCTTCGGCTGCTTCTAAGTTTTCATCTTGTTTGATAAGGTTAGAAATGTGAGTGCCTTGTTCAGGTAATTCAGCAAAAAACTTTTCAAACATGGTTAACATAAAAGCAGAATCTGCATTCATACTGTGTTGCGCCATGTTGTAATCAAAAGATTGATTGGTCGTGAGTGTGGACGTTTGTTTTATTGAAGAAATAAACGGTTTTTCTTCGTAATCATGCTCTTTAAGAAGCTGATCGATTAATGAAAAAAATTGAGCCTGATCAATGGGTTTTATCAGGTAGCCGTCGAAAGAGCTAATGTGGTGAGCCTTTTCTTCACCCGATGTAATATGAGCGGTTATAGCAACCGCAGGGGTTTTATAATTAGGGTTGTTAGGCTGATTTCGAATTTCATCTAAGGCTTCATTGCCCATTTTATATGGCATGCGTAAATCCAATAGCATTAAATCAAACGGCGTCGTAGCGGCTATGTCTATTGCTTGTTGACCGTCTTCTACACAAGTTACTTGGGCATATTGCCTTTCTAATAGGTTAGCGAGCAGTAGGCGGTTAATTTCATTATCATCGGCTACCAGTATGCGTTTAGACGATAAGTCTGGTAATGGACTATTTACTTCAGTTGTTTTGCTTAATGCGTCGTAAGTATTTTTTTCATCACCAAATGGGAATGAGAAGCAAAATGTAGTGCCCTTGCCTAATTTACTGGAGACGTTAATCTCTCCATCTAAAGCATTTATTAAATGTTTTGTGATAACCAAGCCTAGACCAGTCCCTTGTGCTTTGGTTGAATTATCAAGTTGGAAAAACTCTTGGAAGAGCTTTGACTTATCCCCTTCGCTTATGCCAATGCCTTCATCGGTAACACAAAATTCAAGTTGGTTTTTCTTAAGCTTGTGTGCTTTTGATGAAATTTTAACGGTGGAATTTGGACTAAATTTAATCGCATTACTAATTAGATTAATGAGTACCTGACTGAATTTAACGGCATCTTGGTTAATAATATCTGGTGTGTTTTTATCGTGTTGATATTCAAGGGAGACGCCGTTCTTTTCTGCTTGGGCGTTTAGAAGCATGAGGGTATCTTGCACGATTTGTTCGACTTGGAAATTTGTTTTGTTAACGATCACTTTGCCTGCTTCAAGTTGGGCTAAGTCGAGTACTTCATTGATAATAACATGTAAGTTTTTTGACGATAAATGTGAGGCGTTTACCAGTTTCTTTTGCTCATTATCGAGTTTGGTTTTTTGGATGATTTCGAGAAACCCAATGATTCCGTTGAGTGGCGTACGTATTTCATGACTGATATGAGAAATGAACCGAGTTTTAGCTTCAGTGGCCCGGATGATTTTTTCTTGTGCAGCGAAAAGTTTTTCGTTTTGCAATCTTAACTCTTGGGTTGCGACGTTGATCTTTTTTTGTAACTGGTTTTGGTGCCCACCGATTTCGATGGCCATGTTGTGGATGCCATTAGCGAGAATAGAAATTTCGTCGTCGTTGTTGTTGGGAGGAATACTGGGTGCTCTGTAGTTCCCTGCAGTAATGTCTTTGACGTCGTCTGCCAACTGAAGTATGGGCTGCCCAATGGCCAGACTGATGTATCTTGCAATAAGGCCAATGCCAACGAGAAGCAGTAACGTAATATAAAAGCTGTTCAAAAGAATGTTTTGTTGCCGGTCTTTCAATGAGTCATATGAAAGAGAGAGGACGACGTAGCCAATAATCTGGTTGTTACTTGTTGTACCGTCAGTTAATAAGGCATCAAATTCTTCTTCTTGATCAAAAAGCTCCAGTTTAATAGCCCGTATGATTTTTTTAGGTGGGTTTAAAATTAAAGCAGTTGTTGCTAACGGAGTTGTTTCTTGGGTAAGGACGGAACCTATTTTGTTGGTAATCTCAATGGAAATAATATCGGGTTCGTTTAAGGATTTTTTTATTAACGAATTGAGCATGCCTATATTTCCAGAGAACACGCCGCTGATGCTCGACTCAGCTATTGAACGGGCTAAGTTCTCATTGGTTTTATCGATTAAGTCGTACATGTCGTTTAAACGTGTCGAGGTAAAATAGACAGCGAGAATAATAGCAAGAGCGGCAGGAGGTAAGACGCCCAGAAGTAACAGCTTGTCTTTTAATTGCAGCCTATCGAGCAGCTTCATACGAGGTTAACTGTTTTTTTAATTCGTCGTCGGTTGCGAAGTGTAAGTTTAAACTCTTGGCGACGTTCCTATTGGTAATGACGTTAAAGTATTTAGGGTGCACGACATTGCTTAAATTTTTCTTCAGCACCTCTGGAGATGCCAAGCTTTCTATAAGGTGTTTAGTGAGTTGCTGCATATTGCTAACAACGCCCGCTATGGCACCAGCTTTTATGAACCCTTTAGAGAAACCGATAATGGGTGTTCTGTATCGATAACTGGTTAAGAGAATTTGTGAAAGAGACGACACATTGTATATGTCGGTATCTGCGACAGCCAAAATAACATCCGAAGATTTAGACACGTCATCAATTTGATACCGCATATTGTCGGAATTAGTAATGTGCTCACTGATGGTTAATTTATGTTGTTTAGCAAACCGAATTAAGGGCTTTAGCTGTGTTACAGACTTGTTGGTAACGATAACGCCAATGTTAGTCAGGGATGGGCTAATGAGTTGAATTAGGCGCAACTGCCGAGCAGGTGGTTGATCAAGCACAAAGAACCGATGTCGAGGAAGACTTTTTGAGCATTTAGGTAGACAAGGTGCAAAGCTTCTCGCACGCGCTAGTGTGGTTAGCGCATGGAACGTGTTGGTGGCTAAATTTGAAACCATCAATTTTTCGCCGGTCGCGTTGTCAAGGTTGACAATGGTATCGAAGCGCTTGTTTTTCAGAGCTGATATGGACAATGAAGCCGCCGGCATTTTGGTTATATTAAGTTTGTTGTGTGATGAAGCCTGGGTGACAAATTCAGCCATAAAGCTCTGTTGGTAACCGCTATCTTCGTTATAAACAAGTGCTATATTTAAAGCCCAGGAATGAATGGGCAATACAAGCAGGGCAGTAATGACCAATAAGCGATAAAAACGTAGTGTGTGAGATGAATTAAAGAGCACGATATTCCACCGCTAAGTAGATGAGGTTATCGGCTGTAGCCCGCTCATGAAAATCGGTATTTTTGTTCAGAGCTAATTGTAAACTGAGGCTAATATCAATGGACTGGTTGCCGCCTAATTTAATAAGCTTTCCGGCTGCAAGGTCTAGGCGTTTAAAAGCGGCTTGTGGATCGTTTTGCCCCCCTAGGTATTGCATCTTGCTCATGTAGTAATACTCAATGCCACCACGCCAACCATTGTCGTATTGGTGCGAAAAGAGCAATTGAAATTGTGCTTAGGTATTGAGCTCGTTAAGCGCTCGTCTGAGGCTTGCTTGACATGTGTGAACGCATAACCAGCATGCAGTATGTTGTTACGGTCAGGTCGGTAGTTTATTTCAAACTCAGCACCGTACGTCTTAGCGCTGTCCATATTGTCTAATACATCGGGTGTATTGCTGATGTCATTGTTAATAAGCTGCTTGTAAGTATTGTGAAATAACTTCACGTCAGTATTAAGTGTATTGAACAGGTAAATGCCGTGATACGCAGCTTCATATGAAACGACCGTTTCAGGTTTTAAATTATCGGTAGAGACTTGCAATGTTGCGCCAAATAAAGCGATATCTCGAGCTTCTTCGGTGATCACTGGTGTTCTAAATGCTTTTGTGGCCGTTATCCGATAGGCATGATTAGGAGAGGTTAAATAATTAAGTGCCATGCGCGGTGAAACGTTCATACCCGATATTTGTTCGTGCTCGATCAGCCCGCCCGTGTTAAGAATGAGGCGATCAGTTAAACGGGACTCTAAGTTGCCAAAAAGGCGAACGCGTGTGTTTGTTTTAGTGCTGTTTGAGTTGATTCTAAATGGTGCGTAAACAGATTCGTGTGTGGCGCCAATACCCCAAACTAAACGTTGTGCAGTATTGAGTTTTAGAATGTGTTCTGCATTAAGGTCCCAAGTTGTTGATTCGCTGGTAGTGTTAAACGTTCCGAAGGCGGGCACGTTATATTTATCTTTGCCGTCAAAGTGATGATATGACAAGTGTGTGCGAACTTGTTCGCCGTTATTGATTTGATGTTCCCATGCTATTAGAGCAAACTGCGTGGATTCATTACGGTCGCGCTTGGGATCAAAAAGAATGAATGGAGATAATGGATTCGGGTTTTGCGTTTGTCGTTTAGAGTCGAGTGTGGCGAAATTGAATTGGAATGTATTTTGTGTATCAACACGGTAGTCGATGCGACCTGATAAGGCATCTTTACTGAAGTCGTCAGAAAAGTCTGTATAACCCTCTTTTTTCTCAGAGGATAGGCTAAGCCGGTAATTTAATCGGCCATCAGCTTGCGCGCCGGCATAGCGAAAAAAAGCTCGTTCAGCTTGGTTGTTATCCACCCTAAGGCTAGTTTTTACCCCCGCTGCTTGCGATGCGTGGGTGGTGGTTATATTGATAACGCCTTGAAACGCATTGGCCCCAAAAGAGGCGTTGTTTGGCCCTCTAACCACCTCAATTCGTTCGATGTCTTCTAGCTCTATAGGTAATGTGCTCCAAATAACGCCGCCAAAGATAGGTGAGTATACGGAAGTGCCATCAATGACAACCTGTACGCCTTGCGGGAATTCTGAGGTTAACCCTTGATAGGCAGCAACAGGGAAATTACCACGGGCATTGCCTACCTGCATGCCCGGTACTAGTCTAAATAACTCTGGTATTTGAGTGACGCCAGATGCTTTGATGAGTGCTCGGTCAATAACCGTAATACTCGCAGTTGCTTCTGTCTGTAGTTGCGGTAATTTCGACGCAGACAGCACGATAGGAACAATCTGGTTATCAAAAAAGATACCGTCCTGCTCAGCATACGACGCAGCTGGTATGCTCGCTAACAAAAGAAGCGTTGCAAGGGCTGCGAAAATTGAATTTAGCTTATCCATGTGTTGTCGAATTATAAAAGTAACGTCCTGTTAATTAATAACATAGCTAAGTTCTATAAAAGCGCGATTATCTAACGTAAATTCCTTCAGAAAATCTTTGTTTTTGTCGAGTGCTAATTGCAAGGTGAAATTTACATCAATGGTTTGGCCTTCCGCGACATTGAATGTCTTACCAGCGTTTAAATCCAAACGTCTCATGGGGCCAACGGGGTTGCCGGCGTCTAGGTATTCAATGCTGCCGGTGTAGTAAAAAGCGGCACTTACCCAATAGGCGTTATCGAAGGTATGGGATGCAAGAATGTTAAATATATCTTTGGGAACAGAGAAAAGTATATTTTTAATGTCATTGTTGCCATCTACTCGCCCCACATTAGTATGGTTGTACGCATAGCCTGCATGAAGCAAGTTGTTACTGTCAGGTCTATAATTTATTTCAATGTCAAAACCATTGATGTTTGCATGATGAAGATTGTCATAGGTATATGTGGTGAAATCAATATCTAGGTCGTCTGGGTCTGGAATCACGACGTTGTTAAAAGTTAAAATTGCAGGTGAACTATCGGGATGTGTCGTGTCGATGAGTTTGTTGTACTCGTTTCTATAGAGCTTGATGTCAAGTGTAAGTGATTTATTGAGAAACAAACCGTGATAACCAAGTTCAAGAGAATCGACTGTTTCAGGGTCAAGGCCTGATACGGACCTAAAAATAGGCTGAGTTAAGACGCGTCCTGGATCATCAAGGGATATAAGGCTAACGTCGGTGTTGTAGTTGTTGTCTGCTATCACAGGTGCTCTTGTCGCGCGTAAAACAGATAAACGCATACTGTGATAGGGCGTTAATAAATAGTTAACTGCAAGCCTGGGAGATACATGGTCGCCAGACAATTGACTGTGTTCCCATAAAGCACCGGCATTGATGATAAATTTTTCGCTTGGTCTCCATTCAAGGTTACCAAAAACGCGTTGAATAGAATTATCGAATGTATGCTCATTACCTAACCAGTAGGGTTGTGAAATACGATCATTTCTATTGCCTAAACCCCAAGAAGCACGTATGGAATCAGCTAAATGAAGTTGGTGCTCAAATTCAATATCGTAACGGTCGTAATAGTTGGTGTAATTTAAATTAGAAACGACGTTTCCTAAGCTGAAATCCAGTCCAATGTCAGCAGTATCAAACGTCGATGTAACCTTGTCTTTACTGATATGACGTGTATAAGAAGCCTGTGTAGTGAACTGGTGTTTGTTTGAGATAACGTGTTCCCATTTGGCGTGAAGCGAGTAGTTAGATTCATCCACGTACCTTAAGGGTTCAAAAAGATCAGTAAGTGATCCTTGCTTGTGAGTCTGTTTAAGCGAATTAACAACGCCAAAATTAACTTGTAAGTTGTCGTTTGAAGTTATTTGGTAGTCAATACGTGATGTAAGTAAGTCTTGTCGTGTGTCATCGCTATTGCCTTTGTAGCCGTTGTCATCAATATGTGACGCGCTAATTCGAAAGTCAATGTCTGAAAATGACATGCCGCCTTTTAGTAAGGTGCGTTGGTAGCCACGCTCACCCACAGTGCTTTTCACTTCGAAACCATTAGACTGTACTGCGTGCGTAGTGGTTATGTTCACGACAGCTTGGAAGGCGTTAGAGCCGAAGGATGAGCCATTTGCACCACGGATAACTTCAATTCTTTCGATGTCTTCAATGACTAAGGGAATATTGGACCAATCAACGCCGCCAAATAGGGGGCTGTATACAGAGCGTCCGTCGATTAAAACCTGTACGCCTTGCGGATTTTCACCATTGAGGCCCTGGTAGCCCACGACGGGTGTGTTGCCTCGATAATAGGCGACGTGCATGCCAGGAACAAGCCGGAATAATTCGGGAATACTTTTGGCACCGGATACTTTAATCAGCTTCCGGTCGATAATGGTGATGGACGAAGGGGCTTCTGTTTGCGGCTGCGCTAAACGTGTGGCGGATAATACGATAGGGATTTCATCGTTAAACAAAGACAATTCATTAGCGACGGCATACGGTGTGACCACGCTGAATGCAAAAAATGACATTATGGCTATTATTTTGTTTTTTTTCATAATGGAGCGGGTTCGTTATTTTTAAATTGTGTGCTCATCCTTGTAATGTCTAATTAAACGTATAACTGGCTTCTATAAAAGCGCGGTTATCGAGGTTAAAGCCATTAAGGAAATCTTTGTTTTTATCAAGCGCGAGTTGTAACGTCAGGTTAATATCCAATTTTTGTTTTGAGGAGACTTTAAATGTTTTGCCGGCGTTGATATCTATCCGGCGCATCGGACCTTGCGGGTTACCAGAGTTTTTGTATTCCATACTGCCGGTGTAATAAAAAGCTAAGCTTGCCCACGCGTTATCTCTAAAGGTATGTGATGCTAACAAGTTAAAGGTATCTTTCGGAACGGACTCGACAATACGTTCAGCACCTTCATTATTCGCAATGTGGTTGTAGCTGTATCCAACGTGCAGTAAATTTTGTTGGCTAGGGCGGTAGTTTACTTCAATTTCATAGCCATTTACTTCGGCGTGATGATAGTTATCTAACAACTTTACTTCAATTGGGTTGGGTGTATTAGGGCCGTCTGGAACTGGAAAGCCATTTAACGTTATGCCATTGATGGCATCCATATCATTGGTGTCAATTAAATGATTATATTCATTTCTAAATAATTTAATGTCTACGGTTAACTCGTTATTCCAAAAGATTCCATGATAGCCGAGCTCAATCGCATCAATCGTTTCGGGTTGTACATAATTTGTTGTATTTAAAAGAATGGGAACACTTACTTCGCCTAAACCGGTTTGGAAAACAGCCTTCGCATCAAAATTATTTTCAACTAATACAGGTGTCCTAAATGCATGTGAGGCAATAAAACGAATACTATTGAGTGGAGTGAGTAGGTAGTTAAACGCAATACGTGGAGACGCATTGTCCCCTGCAATTTGACTGTGCTCCCAAAGTACCCCAGCGTTAATGATGAGTTTGTCAGTGGTGCGCCATTCGAGGTTGCCAAATATACGTTGCAGAGAGTTGTCGTGTTTTTTATTTGTTCCAGTCCAAAATGGCAAGGTCACACGATCGCTCCGTAGACCAATTCCCCACGCTAAGCGAGTTGATTCAGTTGGCTTGAGTAAATGCTCAAATTCAAAATCCCAACGGTCATACGCGGCAGTTTGATCAGCAAAGAAAGTAGCGCCTGGACCAAATAAAGCACTTGCATCAGTCGTATATTTGTCTTTACTGTTCATTACAGTATAAGAAAGCTGCGCGGAAAAATGTTGGTCCTGATCGATGAGGTGTTCCCATTTGCCGTGTATCGCGTAATGTGACTCGTCTTGATTACGCAACGGGTCTATTGGGTCGGTTGAGTCTGAGGGGTTTTCTGTTTCTCTTAATGTGTTTAATGCGGCAAAAGATAGTTGAAGCGTGTCTTGTGCTGTAAGGCTAAGGTCTGCTCGAGCAGTTAACATGTCTTGGCGGTTATCGTCGGCATTGTTTTTATAGCCATTGTCGTCGAGATGACTGGCGCTAATTCTAAAATCTAAATCACCTAGTTGCTGCGCAGTGGTTATAAACGTTCTTTCATAGCCCCGTTCACCCAAGGTTGCTTTGATTTGGCTTCCGCTTATTTGGTTGGCATGAGTTGTTGTAATACTAATGACGCTTTGAAATGCGTTAGCACCAAAGGTGGCGCTATTGGGGCCTCTAATGACTTCAATTCGCTCGATATCTTCAATATGTAATGGGAAGTTAGCCCAATTAATGCCGCCGAATAAAGGACTGTATTCAGATTTTCCATCAATAAGAACCTGAACACCTTGGGGGTATTCGCTGCTGATGCCCTGATAGCCAACCACCGCTCTGTTACCGCGGTAATAACCAACGTGCATGCCCGGCACTAGGCGGAAAATTTCGGCAATATTTTTAGCGCCAGATAATTTAATCATCTGGCTGTCAATAACGGTGATGGATGCGGGGGCTTCTGTTTGTGTTTGAGCCAACCGCGTGGCAGATAAAACGACTGGAATATCGGCATTGAAAAACGACAAGCCGTCACGATCGTCGGCTTTAACGGTGCTTGATATAATGAATAGTGCGCAACCAACATAACAGGCTAGTGCCTTAATAGGTTGTGCTTGTTTATTCCCCAATGAGATAACCTTATTATTTTTCTAAAATATTAGCATAAATTGCCCCTATTTAGTTATCAATGGCCATGACTAAGCACATAACTTAAAACTATTAAGGTATGTAGCAAAGGTGTGATAACGTTCGCACTGATTTAACTCCTATGAGAAGACATGATTTACCCCACGATTGAGGACTTTGTTGGCAATACGCCGTTAGTTAAATTGCAGCGGTTAGACTCAACAAGCAATACTATTTTATTGAAGCTGGAAGGTAATAATCCCGCAGGTTCTGTCAAGGATCGCCCGGCGATCAGTATGATTCAACAAGCTGAATTACGCGGTGAGATTAAGCCGGGTGATGTTTTAATTGAAGCAACCAGCGGTAATACGGGTATTGCGTTGGCAATGGCGGCGGCGATTAAAGGCTATAAGATGATTTTAATCATGCCGGATAACATGAGCGCTGAGCGGCGGGCGTCAATGAAAGCATATGGCGCGGAAATTATTTTGACGCCGGCGGCAGGCAGTATGGAAGCAGCGATAGACCTGTCGAGAAAAATGGAAGCGAACGGCGAAGGTAAGGTGCTTGATCAATTTGCTAATGCAGATAATCCTTTGTCGCATTACAGTGGCACAGGTCCTGAAATTTGGCGTGATACCCAAGGTGAAATTACGCATTTTGTCAGTTCGATGGGCACCACGGGTACCATCATGGGCACATCGATGTTTCTGAAAGAAAAAAACAATGACATTCGCATCGTTGGCGTGCAGCCCGAGGGCGATTCAAAAATCCCCGGTATTCGTCGCTGGCCTGAAGAATACATGCCTAAAATTTACGACCGTACGCGCGTCGATGAAATTCTTGAAGTAAGTCAACAGCAGGCGGAAGACATGACTCGATTGTTGGCTGAAAAAGAAGGTATCTTTTGTGGTGTTTCGTCTGGTGGTGCAACACACGTTGCACTTGAACTTTCTAAACGATTAGAGAATGCGACGATTGCGGTGGTTATTTGTGATCGTGGCGATCGCTATATTTCAACTGGTATTTTTCCAGATTAAATTAGCGTTAACGTTTAAAATATCGCTCAATGATGAATAAGAGTAGGTGTTGTAAACGATATGGCTAGACGTAGAAATAGACGCAAGAAATTACCCCCAGAAACCGCAAATGCATGCATAGAGTCAATGGCGCACGATGGCCGTGGAATAGCTCATGTGGATGAAAAAGCGGTGTTCATTGCGGGCGCATTACCGGGTGAAGAGGTGGTGTTTGAATACAGTAAAAAGAAAAAAGACTTTGCCGAGGGACGAGTAACAGAGGTTTTGAAAGCGTCGGCAGATCGCGTCGACCCCGGCTGTGAACACTATGCTATTTGTGGCGGTTGTAGCCTCCAGCACCTTGACCCTGAAAAGCAAATTTTGGCAAAGCAAAGCATTTTAATAAACCAATTTAAAAGCATTGCAAAGCTTGAAAACTTTGAACTTTGGCCTGCGTTAACCGGGCCTTTTTTGGGTTATCGCCACCGCGCACGTTTAGGCGTTAAGGACGTGATTAAAAAAGGTCGCGTGTTGGTTGGCTTTAGAGAAAAGGCAAGCCCCTTTTTGGCTGAAATAGAGTCCTGTGAAGTACTCCATCCATCGGTTGGTAAACGATTGATGGACCTTTCTGCTTTGATAGGCGGGCTAACGATAAAAGACAAAATACCACAAATTGAAGTATCCATTTGTGACAATCGAACGGCGTTGGTTTTTAGAATATTAGAACCCCTGAGCGATGACGATATCGCTATATTGAGTGCGTTTGAACTGTCAGCAGAGGTTGATATTTACACGCAATCTAAAGGCCCCGATACCATTGCGCCTTTAAGCGGCGAAAAACCTGCGCTTAGTTATGCCTTACCAAATGATGTGACCTTGTATTTCGGCCCTAGCGATTTTGTGCAAGTGAATGTAGAAATCAATCGGAAAATGATTAATCGGGCATTGCAGACGTTGGATTTGAATGAAAATGACAATGTGCTCGATTTGTTCTGCGGCTTAGGTAATTTCACCTTACCAATGGCCAAAGTGGCGGGTCATGTAACGGGCGTTGAAGGCAGCGAGGATTTAATTAAACGGGCGAAAAAAAATGCCGACAAAAACGGCATAAACAATGCCAGTTTTTATACCGCTAACTTGATGGAAGAAGTGGCGGATGAGCCTTGGACAAAACAAAAATACAATAAAGTGTTGATTGATCCACCGCGTTTGGGGGCAAAGGAAATTCTGCATTATTTGCCGACATGGGGCGCAGAACATGTGTTATACATTTCATGTAACCCGTCGACCTTGGCGCGTGATGCAGCTATTCTAGTCAATGAGCTGGGTTATACGATGAAACGAGCGGGCGTGATGGATATGTTCCCACATACTTCACACGTTGAATCTATTGCGTTGTTTGTAAAATAAATGACAAACGACTTAGTCACAATAACGATTAATGTAAAGCAACAAACGTTGATGCTGTATCGGGGTGATGCGTTAGTTAAATCGTATACAGTTTGTACCGCGAAGAATGGCGTGGGCGAACAGTTTGGCAGTGAGTGTACACCGCGTGGCCAGCATGTTGTTCGTGCAAAAATTGGTGGAAATGCAGCAATAGGCAGCGTGTTTGTTGGTAGGCGCTTTAGCGGTGAAATATTTCAGCAAACATTAATGGATGAGTCGCCCGATAGAGATTGGATATTAACGCGAATTTTATGGTTATCTGGGCTTGAAGTAGGTAAAAATCGTTTAGGTAATGTGGATACCATGCGGCGTTTTATTTATATACATGGCGCGCCTGACAAGCTGATTTCAGAGCAACCGTCCTCGCACGGTTGTATTAGGATGCTAAATGAAGATGTGATTGATCTTTTCGAGCGAATACCGGTTGGTACGCTGGTGTCAATAAACGAATAAGTAAGTTTTATCTCGGAGGGTATTATTGGGATACGAAGTCGGTGAATAACACTTTGTCAACGCCTTCAGTTTTCGCATATTTTTTTAATGTTTCGTTCAAAACGTCAGCGGCTTTGTCTTGCAGTTCCATTCTGCCTTCAATGCTTGTAATATTTTCAATATAATTATTGCTTAATAATACGATGAGTGCGTGGCGTATAGCCGGATCGTTGGCAGTAATGGCCTCTTTAATATCGGCATTGGCCAGCTGTAATTCGATGGATGTGCGTAAATAATGCTTATTACCCAATAAATTAACGGTAAATTGTGGAGTTAAGGGTAAATAAATAATCTCTGGAACGGCGGCTTCTTCTGTTTCATCGCCTTCTTCGGCAAATACGCTTGATGTAAATAATAAAAAACCACACAGTAAAACGACTAAACGCATAATGTATCTCCAAAAGTTTTATGCTGGGTTGAAAGCTTAATAACAAGGATAGACTATAAAAATGAAATCGCCTATGCCTCTTGGGCCTTTAATGATTGATATCGAAGATGTCGAGCTTTCACAAGTTGATCGGGACATCCTTAACCATCCGTTGGTGGGTGGTTTGATTCTTTTCTCAAGAAATTACGAGTCGCTTGAGCAAGTAACGCTGTTGTGTGATGAGATTCATCGGTTAAGGCAAGAACCGCTGCTGATAGCGGTTGACCATGAAGGGGGCCGAGTTCAGCGGTTCAGAGAAGGTTTCACTCAAATACCCTGCATGCAGCGTTTAGGCGATGTTTACGCAGAAGATAAGCAACGTGGATTAGACTACGCACAACAAGTGGCGTGGTTAATGGCGGCTGAATTACGTCAAGTGGGCGTAGATTTTAGCTTTGCGCCAGTGCTCGATTTGGACTACGGCTGTAGCGAAGTAATTGGAGATCGCGCTTTTTCTAGTGATAAACAAGCCGTAGCAGACGTTGCCGAGGCGTTTCAGCGCGGCTTGACGGATGCGGGCATGGCGAGCATTGGCAAACATTTTCCTGGGCACGGGGCGGTCGCGCCAGACTCTCATGTCGCTATTCCTGTTGATGAGCGCCCACTCGAGGCGATTATGCAAGAGGATATCTATCCGTTTAAACAACTGATTGCTGCGGGCATGAAAGGCATTATGCCGGCGCACGTTATTTATAAACAAATGGACGAGTCGCCCGCCGGTTTTTCTGATTATTGGTTGCAGACGGTGTTACGTAAGCAATTAGGTTTTAATGGCGCTATTTTTAGTGATGATTTAACCATGCACGGCGCCAGTGTGGTGGGTGATTATGTGCAGCGCGCAACGCGGGCATTGCAAGCCGGTGGTGATATGGCCTTGGTGTGTAATGATCGTTCAGCCGTCGAGCAAATCATTGACGGCTTAAATGGCATGGCAATAAATACAGATTCGGTTGAACGTCTAAAGGCCATGCGTCCGACGTCGTTAATGTCATCTGAACCGCTTCGTGACTCAAAACAATGGCAACGCAGTCATAACATTATCGAGGAACTGAGTTAAATGAACGTTTCATTGGCTGAAATTGAAATCGTTGAAAATAACAGCGCCTGCTTATTAGATGAACGTGAAGTTGAGTTGATGTTTGTTCGCTTAGCGGCAGACATTGCCGGGCTGTGCAAAGACATGAACCCAGTCGTACTGTGTGTGATGACGGGTGCTGTGGTCGCCGTTGGCCGTTTGCTGCCTAAATTAAATTTTCCATTAGAAATGGACTACATTCACGCAACGCGCTATCAAGGAAAAATGGTCGGTGAAGATTTAGTATGGAAACAACGGCCAACAACGCCATTATTAAATAGAACCGTGATCATTGTTGATGACGTATTGGATGAAGGCATCACCATGGCGAAGCTAAAAGAATATTGCGTGCAACAAGGGGTTGAACGCTGTTATACGGCGGTACTCGTTGATAAGGCAATTGCAAAGAATAAGCCGATAAAGGCGGATTTTGTAGGCTTTCAGGCGGGTAACGAGTATTTATTCGGCATGGGGATGGACTACAAAGGTTATTTGCGTAATGCGAATGGTTTGTTCGCCTGCCCAGAAAATTTAGAGGAATTATTATGTCAGTCTTAGCAATTATTGGCGGAACAGGGTTAAGCAAGTTGGTTGACCTTGATGATGTGCATAAACGGGTCATTAAGACCCCTTATGGAGAACCTTCGTCGGCATTGACCTTCGGCACATTAAATGGCGTTGAGGTGGTGTTTTTGGCACGACATGGATATGGGCATACCATTCCGCCGCACAAGATTAACTATCAAGCGAATATTTGGGCGCTAAAGGAAGCCGGTGCGACGAACATTGTGGCAGTGGCTGCGGTGGGCAGTATGAATCAAACGATGCCGCCTGCAAGCTTGGTGTTGCCTAATCAACTGATTGATTACACCTGGGGACGTTCGTCTACCTATTTTGAAGAGGACTTAGAGCACGTGGTGCATATTGATTTCACTAACCCGTATTCGACAACGCTTAGAGATAGCCTTATTACGGCTATGGCTGACGTAGATTTGCCAGTATTGAATAAGGCGGTTTATGCCTGCACACAAGGTCCAAGGCTAGAGACTGCGGCCGAAGTGGTCAGGCTTGAACGCGATGGTTGTGACCTTGTCGGCATGACGGGTATGCCAGAAGCGGGGTTAGCGAGAGAACTTAAATTAAACTATGCCTGTTGCGCCGTTGTGGTTAATTGGGCGGCAGGGCTTGAGGGTGATGAAATAAGCATGGATAAGATTGAAGCGTTTGCATCTAAAGGTATGGATAAAGTTCATAGGGTATTAACCGCATTGGTGTTGTAGATGAAAATAAACGCGAGTTAATTTCAAGTATAATAAACACGTCATTAGAAATATTAAAAGCCATGAATTTAAAGCAGTTTTATAGTTTAGACAGTCAGTTAGTTAATGTTAGCCGTGAACAAGCAAGTCTGTTCGCAAAATCCGTTGCCGGTGATTTCAATCCCTTGCACGACATCGATGCAAAGCGTTTTTGCGTGCCCGGCGATTTGTTGTTTGCAGTGGCGCTAACTGAATTAGGCGTCAGCCAATCGATGCGCTTTGACTTTGAAAGTATGGTGACGGAGCAATCCATTGTTAAACTGCCATCAGAACTATTGGCTGAATTCAGCTTGCGAGACCAAAACGATAAGTCGATGATGACGATTCATAGTTCGGGCAACATCAGTCGCGATGACCGTTTTATTTCAAGCTTGATTGAGAAATACGTCGAGTTTTCAGGCCGAACGTTCCCTGAAATTTTGATCGATTTAATGAAAAAAAATAACGTGATGATTAACCCAGCTAGGCCGTTAATTATCTATAAAGACATGGTGATTGAGATTGATCAATTTGCCAGCGGCGAATTAGCGCTAGAATTTTCAGGTGCCTCGATGAACGTGAACGGCAAAAAAGGCAGCGTAAAACTGGAGTTCGATTTATTCGTCGACGGAAATAACATCGGGCACGGCACGAAGGATATGGTGGTGTCGGGCCTTAGACCATTTGAACAAGAAGCGATTGATACGATTGTGTCTGATTACAACGCAACGAAACAAGCGTATTCAGCTTAGTTTTCGTTTAATTTACTTGGGCCTACTGGCACTAATTCGGTTGCTTCAACCGTCGGTTGTTCTTGAATTAAGTCGGCTGTCGAAACAGCCGCTTCAGGCGAGTCGATTTTTTCTACAATAACCATTACGCCAAACCGTGGGTGATCAAAATAGTGCGTGTCGCTGGTTTTAATTCGCCGGGTTTCTTTTAGTCGGTACATCGTTGCAGGCTGTATCGCTATATTGCTCATGTAGTTAGCGTCGAGCGTCGCTGGCATCATTTCGGTTAACTGCAAATCAACATTTAAGTGTAAATAGCGGCCACGGTGAAAGGTAAGCGTTCCTTCAAGTTGAATGGCGCCGGCTTGTTGAACGATTTGTATGGCTTGCAACGCGCTTTTTTCTTCTAATGGTTGAATCCAGCCGCCATGAGCAATGGGTGTGTACGACGATAGTTTGTCGAGTCGTGTTACCACACCATGAAGTTGTTGCTGGTCAATATTGAGTGTGCTAAATGCTTTGCTGACGACGGGTTTTATGCGGTCAGTTGAGAGGGTTGCTTGTTGAATGTCGTTAGCAGAAGGGCTGTCTAACTCGATAGCGCCGACTGGCATATCGAACGGTTCTTTTGTCCAAGGTTCTAAGGCTTGATTACTGAGCGGGTTGTTTTCGAAAACAATGTATTCAACACTGTACCAGTCAACTTCTTCTTGTTCTTCTTCGATATGGTTTTCTGCATACATAACCGTGCTGTTGAAAACAAGAAAAACAAGGGTGAGAATTAAAACGCGATAAGTCAGCATAAGTTAGTGTTCAGTCAGTGCTATTGAATTGAGTAGTTCGAGTATAAACTCAACTTTAGCCTCGGTGCTATCAAGTTTTTTAGTAAAACGTATTTTTTGTGGACCACTCAGTTGAAAAACGTGTGGCTGTGTTTGAATTAACTCGATAATTCTTGCGGGGTCGATACGTGGCGCGTCAGAAAATTGAATTAAGCCATTGGACTTTCCGAAACTCACTTTTTCAACGCCCACTCGGTTGGCGAGTTGCTTTATTTCGCTGATACCAAACAGACATTTGGTACTGTCGGGCAATAAGCCGAAGCGGTCAATCATTTCGATTTGTAAGTCGCGTAAGTCTTCTACGTTATCGGCGCTGGCAATACGTTTATACAAAACAAGGCGGCTGTGGACGTCTGGTAAATAGTCGTCTGGAATTAGCGCGCTTTCATGTAGGTCAATTTCGGGGCCGGTATCAATACGTTGCTCAAGCTCAGGTTGCTTACCAGATTTAATGGCCGCTACGGCGTTGTCGAGCAGTTCGGTGTACAGCGTGAAACCAATTTCTTGAATGTCACCACTTTGACTGTCGCCGAGTAGCTCGCCGGCGCCACGAATTTCCATATCGTGTGTTGAGAGGCTAAAGCCGGCGCCTAAATCAGCGCTGCTTTGTATTGCGTCAATGCGCTTTTTAGCATCGTTGGTCATCACGCCGTCGGGTGGAATAATCATATACGCGTAGGCGCGATGGTGCGAGCGACCCACGCGGCCACGTAATTGATGCAACTGCGATAAACCCAGTTTGTCGGCGCGGTTGATGATGATGGTGTTGGCATTGGGCAGGTCGATACCGTTTTCAATAATGGTGGTGGAGACGAGTACATTGAAGCGATGATGGTAAAAATCCAACATGATGTGTTCCAATTCGCTTTCACGCATTTGCCCGTGTGCTTTCATAACGTTAGCGTCAGGAACGAGTTCTTGTAATTCAAGCACCATGCGATCCATGCTGGCAATGTCATTATGCAATACAAAAATTTGCCCGCCACGGCGGATTTCTCGTTGGCAAGCTTCCTGGATTAAGCCATTGTTCCATTCTGATACAAACGTTTCTATGGCGTGACGGTTTGGAGGTGGCGTAGCGATAATGGAAATGTCGCGTAAGCCAGACATCGCTTGATTCAAGGTTCTAGGGATCGGTGTGGCTGTTAATGTCAGCATGTCGACTTCTGAACGCATGGATTTAAAATGTTCTTTATGGCGAACACCAAAGCGTTGTTCTTCATCAATAATCACCAAACCTAGGTTGTGATATACCAATGATTTTTGTACCAGTTTGTGAGTGCCAATCAAAATATCGACGTTGCCTGCAGCGGTATCCGCAATGATTTGCTTTTGTTTTTTAGCGCTCACAAAACGCGACAATACTTCGACGCGAATCGGCCAGTCGGCAAAACGGTCAGAAAAGTTTTGAAAGTGTTGTTGTGCCAATAAAGTGGTGGGCACTAAAATAGCGGTTTGGTAATGGTTGCTTGCAGCGGAAAACGCGGCGCGCATGGCGACTTCGGTTTTGCCAAAGCCCACATCACCACAAATAACGCGGTCCATCGGTTTTGCTAGACTCATGTCGTGTAGAGTTTGCTCAATGGCGGTTGCTTGATCTTCAGTTTCTTCAAAGGGAAACGCACGGGCGAAGGTGTCATACTCTGCCGATTCAACCACCATGGGGTTACCTGGCTTAGCGGCGCGTCTTGCATGAATGTCGAGTAACTCAGCGGCTACATCGCGAGCGCGTTTAAGGGCTTTTTTACGCGCCTTTTCCCACTGGTCGCTGCCAAGCTTGTGTAGTGGTGCGTTATCGCCCTGCGTGCCCATGTAACGGCCAATCAGGTTGAGCGAGGAAACAGGCACGTAGAGTTTGTCGTTATTCGCGTATTCGAGGGTCAAAAACTCTGTTTCAATGGAGTCCACAACCAAGTGTTTTAAGCCAATATAGCGGCCAACACCGTGCTCTTGGTGGACCACCGGCGAGCCTATTTCAAGTTCAGCTAGGCTGTTGAAAATATTTTCAAGCCGCTGGCTAGACGATGACCGTCGGCGACGTCGTTGTTGTACACGCGTGCCGAATAAATTGTTCTCGGTAATCAGTGAGAAGGCATCAGTGCTTAGTCCTTCATCTATGGGTGCAACGGCAATGCAGGGTGAATCGTTATTGTCGATAAACCCTTTCCAGTGTTCAATAACGCGCGGTCGAATATTGAGTTTTTGTAATTGCAATAACATCGATTCACGATGGCCAGCCGATTCAGCAATAAACAGAGTTTTATGTTCGTTGGTTTGTAGAACCTTGAATAAAGGCTGCTCATCAGCCGTGTTTTTCGGATTAATAAGAGCCGTTTTATCTAGCTCATCGATGTGACTACTGAGGCTGATACGAGGGAAGTTTGACAGCTGTTTATTAAAGCTTTCAATATCATGAAACAGTAAATCGGGTCGTAACGCAGGGCGGTCAATATCACGTTGCCGGTGTTCAAAGCGTTCGACGACTTGCTGAGCAAACGTATCACCAGCGGCTTGGATGTCGCCGTGTAAGATAAGGGTTGCTTCGCTTATGTAGTCAAAAAACGATTCAGTCCTATCTACAAATAAAGGCAGATAGTTTTCGATACCGTTTGGGATATTGCCTTTTGATACTTGTTGGTACACAGCATTTTTGTCAGATACAGTCGGGAAGTGCTCTCTGAACTTTTGCCGAAACAACTGGATGCTACTGTCATTGATGGGGAATTCACGTGCGGGGAACAGTTGTATCGAATCTACCTGTTCATCTGAGCGCTGTGTTTCCACGTCGAAGGTGCGAATGGACTCGACTTCATCGTCAAACAAGTCAATTCTATAGGGTTTTTTGCTGCCCATTGGAAACATGTCGAAGATGGATCCGCGGACGGAATATTCACCATGTTCTTGTACTGAATGTACGTTTTGATAGCTTAGTGAATCAAGGTTTAAGCGGGTTTTATCAATATTAAGGGTGTCGCCGGTGGTGAGTGAAAAACACTCACCTAATAATTGCGTTCTAGGAGCGAGACGTTGTAATAAGCAATTAACGGTGACCAGCAGTATGCCGCGTTTTAATGTTTGCAAGCGGTACAGTGTTGCTAGTCGCTCGGAAATAATTTCACCCAAGGGCGAGAAGCTGTCGTAAGGCAGTACTTCCCAGTCAGGAAAATAAATCAAAGGTAGCTCGTTAGTTAAAAAGAACGGAATTTCACGTTCTAAACGTAAAGCGGACTGTGTGTCTGAGCAAACAACAATGAACAGTTGGTCGGATGCTTGGGCGGTGTTGGCGATCTGTAAGGCATCGGCGCAGCCGTCAAATACGCCCCAATCAATGGGGTGGTGTTTATTTTTAGGAAGGGCTAAGTTAACGGCTGACATGCTGAGTGATCACTGAAAAAACAAGCAGGCATTTTCGCATAAACACAGGTTGGATGGTTTCTAAATGGTAGAAATAAAAAAGGCCTGGCTAAAAAGCCAGGCCTTTAAATAATGCGAATTCTTGCTTATTTAGGTTTAACTGTAGATAGACCTAAAACGTTCCAAGTTTGCATACCACCGCGGTACCATTTTAATTTATCAGCAGGGTAGCCTAATTTAAGTAATGAGTAGATGTTTCTTGGTGATTGACCACACCACATGCCATTACAGAACATAACTAAGGTTTTAGCTTTTGAGAAATCCCATTTGCCATTGTCGTCTTTGTCAGCACCAAGCTCATCAATAACGATAAGCTCAATATCAAGTTCAGTTGCGCCTTTTTTAGCATCTAAGCCAGTCCAAGGGATGTTAACTGCGCCAGCGATTGTGCCACGAGCAACCCAATCAGGTGTGCGTGAATCGATAACCATGATGCTTTTGTCGCTATCCATTTTTTTAAGGTAATCCATCACTTCAAGTTCACCAATTGTTTCAACACCCGGTGCTAATTTAATTGGGCGAATACAAAAAGGAGGACAAGGACGTGATGTTTTTGCGTAGTCAGACGCAATCATGTTGTTGTTGTCTTGGTTACGAGCAATCGTGAATTTTTCACCATTTACTGTAAATTCAACACTAGCCGTGTCAGGTGTGATGTTAACTGGTTTAGCAGTCGCGCTAAAGCTAACAAACGCAGTTAACGCAACCAAGCATACTGCGAACATTTTTATAGTTTTCATTTAATCTCCAAAGAATTGTTTATGTATAATCCTAAAGCCGAATAGTTATAAGGTTATTGCGCACTGTATATCGTTTTGCTAGTGTTTGCAAAAAAATAACGTTAAGGTGCTTTTTTTGGTTTGTTGACGACGCTATGAATAACCAAGTTGTGTTCAAAGTACACGGAGAACTTTGAATAATTCCAGCGGGTAATCGGTGGTTCGCCAATAGTAGGGTACGTTTTAGCGGGTTCGCCGAAACTTGATGTTACTTGATCCATCGATTGACCGTTGCTGGGTCTTAGTAAGCCAGTAACACTGTTAATCGATTCCTTGTTGATGACATCAATCAATAAAACGTCTGCACTTGTGGCAAAAGCGCTTAAACATAAAACGCTGGCTAGAATGGTTTTCTGTACTATCATGATTATTCCCTTAATTTTAAGTTGCGTAACTTAAATATAGTACCTAAAGGCAATACATTGATATTTCTATTCGCCGTAACGCGACTAACGGGTGTAATTTATGCTCTAATTCTCACTTATGTTTAAACCACTCGAAATATTTATTGGTCTGCGATACACGCGAGCGAAACAGCGCTCGGGTTTTATATCATTTATTAGTATGACCTCCATGTTAGGTATAGCGCTAGGTGTGATGGCGCTGATTACCGTGTTGTCTGTGATGAATGGCTTTGAAGCGCAATTACGAGAAAAAATACTGGGCATGGCGTCTCATGTGACCATCAAAGAGTCTCAAAATGCCTTACATAATTGGCAAGAGTTAGGTGGTAGTTTAGACGGCGCTGAAGGCGTGATTGGGTGGGCGCCTTTTGTCAGAGCAGAGGTTATGTTGAGCGCGAATCAACGCGTTAGTGGTAGTTTGCTGCGAGGTGTTCTTCCTGAAAGAGAAGGGGCAGTATCGGATATAGCCGACAAAATGACAGCGGGGAAGTTACAACAACTAAAATCGAAAGGTTTCGGCATGGTGCTGGGGGCGGAGCTTGCGCGTTTCTTACGTGTTGGCGTTGGCGATAAAGTCACGGTAATTACCCCGCAAGTAACACCGACACCGGCTGGTATATTACCCAGGCTTCGTCGTTTCACGGTGGTCGGTTTATTTGAAGTTGGTATGTATGAATATGATCGTAATTTAGCGCTGATTCATTTGGGTGACGGATCTAAATTGTTACGGTTGAACAACGGCGTATCAGGGATACGCATCAAACTTGCCGACATGTTCGAGGCGCCTCGTGTGACGCGTGAAATTGCGAAACGATTGACGCCGAATTACACCATTTCCAACTGGACCATGGAACACAGTAATTTTTTCAAAGCGATAAAAACAGAAAAACGGGTGATGTTTATCATCCTGATGTTAATCGTTGCCGTGGCGGCCTTCAATATCGTGTCAACACTTATTATGGTGGTGACAGATAAGCGGTCCGAAATAGCCATTTTAAGAACGCTCGGTTTTACGCCACGTTCGGTGATGGGCGTGTTTATGGTTCAAGGAACGTTGATTGGCTTAATTGGCACCCTCGTTGGCGTGGTTGCGGGCGTTGCCTTAGCGCTAAATGTTGAAACCATAGTGCCGGCGATTGAGCATTTTTTCCAAGTGCAGTTTTTGCCGGCGGAAATCTACTACATCAGTGATTTGCCGTCTAAATTGGTCTGGTCTGACGTCACCACCATTGCAACGTATTCATTTATTCTCTCTTTAATATCGACCATCTACCCAGCTTGGCAGGCCTCTAAAGTGAATCCGGCGGAGGCATTACGTTATGAGTGATGCATTACTAAGTTGCGAAGGGTTGACTATGACGTTTGGTGAAAAAGGTCTTGTTGTGCCCGTGTTAAAAGGTGTTGATTTAAGCTTGCAGCAAGGCGAACGACTAGCGATTATGGGTACGTCAGGCTCTGGAAAAAGCACCTTGTTGCACTTATTGGGTGGTTTAGATCAGCCAACATCTGGCACGGTGATGATGGGCGGTAAAGACCTAAGTACGTTAAACGAGAAAGAACGCTCTTCGCTGAGGAACAAACAGTTAGGTTTTGTTTACCAATTTCATCATCTGTTGGGTGAATTTAGCGCCTTAGAAAATGTTGCTATGCCTTTGTTAATCGGTGGTGAGTCAGCAGAAGAAGCAAGAGAAAAGTCGTTTCAAATGTTAAGTCAAGTAGGCTTAGCTAATAGAGTGGAACATCGTTTTGCGGAGCTGTCTGGCGGTGAGCGCCAACGCGTTGCGATTGCCCGGGCATTGGTCACTAACCCTAAATGCGTGTTAGCGGATGAACCCACGGGCAACTTAGATAGAAAAACGGCAGAGCAAATTTATGAACTCATGCTGGAGCTTAATCAAAGTCTAGATATTAGTCTACTGTTGGTGACGCATGACAGCCAGCTAGCGAGCAAGATGGACAGAGTATTAACGCTTGAAGATGGGTTATTGACGAGCTGACCACTTTCTAACAACAATCCAGCGCCAAACACCTCTGGCAAGTGCGTAACCGGCGGCTGCCGATACAGTGCCGAGTACCAAGCAGCCCAGAAGAAAAGGTTGCCAACTGGTTCCAAGGGTTGACACTAACGCGTCAATTGAAAATTCGAAATCTTGGGCGCTGGGCGGAATGTCCATTAATAACGCACCAACCCAGTAAGCGGCATAAAACATCGGTGGCGCGGTAATGGGGTTGGTGACCCAGACCGTTGCGACCGAAATCGGTAGGTTAACGTGTAATGCGATGGCGGCCGCGGCAGCTATCACCATTTGTGTCGGTAATGGGATAAAAGCAATAAATAAGCCGACCGCAATGGCGCCTGCGAAGGAACGACGGTTTAAGTGCCATAAATTAGGGTTATGTAATAGCGTACCGAACACTTTAAGGTGTTTATGTTTCTTGATGGTGTCGCTATCAGGAAAATATTTTTTTATGATTCTTTTTGGCATACAAATAAGAATAAATTTTAATCTAAGTGTAGCAGAGCATGGACGCGGCAAAATGAATAATTTTCAAAAATTCACAGTGTTTTTTTGTACAGGTGTTTTGTCTGTTCAATGGCTCGATGTGTTGCCTGCGTTTAATTATTTGATGGTGACAGCAATCTTTTCGTTACTGATGTTTAAACGGCTGCCTTGGCTAAGTTTTTTTATGCTCGGTTTTGTATGGGCGGCGGGTTATTCATTATCAGTTCAGCACTCACAACTCCCCTCGTCGTTAGAGGGGCAAGAGGTTATGGTGACAGGCCAAGTTGTTGGTTTGCCCATCAAAGAGGCGCGCTCAATTCGGTTTTTGTTAAGGCTAGACAGTATGGTGTCTGAGGCTAGCGAACAGACTTTCCCCCGTTACATGCGACTTAATTGGTATGGCCGTGGGAAGTACTTACGTTCGGGCGAAAAATGGCAGTTTTTAGTAAAATTAAAGCGGCCACATGGTTTAGCTAATCCCTATGGTTTTGACTATGAAAAATGGTTGTTTCAACAGCGTATTGGCGCAACCGGTTACGTCAGACAGAGCAAAAATAATCATAGAGTTGAAAAGGCATCACGTTGGGACATTGGTAGCTTGCGCGAGTCACTTAAAGAGTATTTGGATGAATCGTTAGTGGGTAGCGAACACCTTGGGGTCGTCAAAGCGTTGGTGCTGGGCGATCGAAGTGATATTAACAGTGCTCAATGGGATGTGTTTCGTAAGACGGGCACGTCGCATTTAATAGCGATATCGGGTTTACATATCGGCTTAGTTAGCGCGTTAATATTTGGGTTTGTGCGCTGGTTGGTTTTGAGGGTACCGCGTATACGAGAGCAAGCAATGCGTTATGCGATTATCGTTAGCTTAATGGGGGCAGGGCTGTACGCTGGACTTGCAGGTTTTTCTGTGCCTACGCAACGGGCGCTCATTATGCTGTCAATTGTGATGGGTGCTGTGTTTTGGCAGCGACATTACACGCCATTTCATATCATTTCGGTGGCGTTAGTGGCGGTGTTAATGTTTGATCCGCTTGCTGTTATGTCGGCTGGGTTTTGGCTGTCGTTCGGCGCTGTTGCGGTTATTTTGTACAGCTTGGTTGGGCGAATCGGCACGCTGAATTGGATGGGCCAACTATTTCAGATTCAATGGTGGGTCGCGATTGGTTTGATGCCGCTGGTATTGTATTTTTTCCAGCAAGTGTCATTGGTCGCACCGTTAGCCAATATGCTAGCCGTTCCTTTTGTCAGTGTGTTAGTCGTGCCATTACTATTGTTTGCCTTATTAGTGAGTGTATTAAGCGCGTCAATAGGCGTACTGGTGCTTAGCTTGGTCGATCGCTTAATAGACTTTATGTGGTTTTTTTTGGAGTTTTTGAGTAACGTAACGTTTTCTTTTTTTACAATATCAAGTGTGTCGATTGTGTCTTGTGTTATCGCGATGATAGGCGTTGTTTTAGTGTTATTACCGAAAGGTTTAATCCCAAAACCGTTAGCATGTGCCTTGTTTATCCCCTTGTTTTTCCCAATAAAATCAAGCCAGTTGAAACATGCAGAGTTTGAGTTGGCGTTGTTAGATGTAGGGCAGGGCTTGTCGGCGGTTATACAGACGACTAATCACGTGTTGGTATTTGATACGGGCGCAAAATACAATGAAAAAAGTGATTTAGCGAGTAACGTCATTTTGCCTTACTTGCACGGTAAACAAGTTGATCAGTTAGATGCATTGGTCATCAGTCACGCCGATAATGACCATGCGGGCGGGGCGAAAACACTGCTGGCTAATATTAAGGTTAATAGTCTTAGCACCAGTGTGCCTGAGATGTTCATACAGATTAATGCGCGACAGTGTCAAGAAAAAGTGCGTTGGGTATGGGATGGCGTCGAATTTGAATTTTTAAGCCCGAGTCGCTTTAAGTTATTTAAAGGTAATGATGGCTCGTGCGTGTTAAAAGTTAGTTCAATTAACGGCAGCGTGTTATTGCCAGGTGACATTGAGCGGAGCGCTGAACGCTCGTTATTGCAATATAAAGCCGAGCAGCTGAAAGTAGATGTTATTGTTGCGCCACATCATGGCAGTAAAACATCGTCTACCTTAGCGTTTATTGAAGCGGTGAACCCCCGTTATGTTTTATTTCCAGTGGGCTATAAAAACCGTTTTGGGTTTCCTAAGCAAGAGGTAGTAGAACGCTACACTAAGCAGGGTGTGATAAGTTTTGATACCGCGAATCATGGCGCGTTAACGGTTAAATTTTTAGCCAATAAGCCGATTGAAATTGAAAGTTATCGTGAGGCACATTCAACGTTTTGGAACTGGGTACGTTAAAACGCCATCAACTCGACATAAATGGCGTATGAAGTGGTGCCTAGCGGTAAAAAATAAAGTAGTATGACGACAACTTTAATAATTTTCCATAGAGGTTGCTGTGCTTGAAATTTTAATATCTGGTGGTTGGTTGATGGTTCCGATCGTTGCGTGCTCAATTATTTCATTAGCAATTATTGGCGAGAGATTTTGGTCTTTAAACCGCGATAAAATCATTCCTACGCAATTGGTTTCTTCGGTCTGGTCATTACATAAAGCAAATCAGTTGGATAAGAGCAAGCTGCAAACCTTATCAACTAGCTCTCCCTTAGGGCGCGTGTTGGCAGTTGGGATTCTTAATCGCTCGCACGGTCGTGAAATCATGAAAGAAAGTATTGAAGAAACCGGCCGGCAAGTCGTTCATGAGCTTGAAAAATACTTAAATTCATTGGCCACGATCGCCTCAATCACACCGTTATTGGGCTTATTGGGCACGGTGATTGGCATGATTAAGGTATTTGCTGCCATTATGGCGCACGGTGTCGGTGATCCAGCGGTACTCGCTGGCGGAATCTCACAAGCATTAATTACCACGGCTTCAGGCCTTACTGTCGCCATTCCTACGCTAATGTTTTACCGTTTCTTCAGAGGTAGAGTTGATGAGCTCGTGATAAAAATGGAAGACGAAGCGCTTAAAATGGTCGAAATGATGCACGGGGATCGTGAGTAACCGTCATGAACTTCAAGAAGAAACAAAATGAGGAGTTTGATCTTAATTTGACGCCGTTGATAGACGTGGTTTTTTTGTTACTCATCTTCTTCATGGTAACAACAACCTTTGATCGTGAAACGCAACTAAAAATTGAGTTGCCGCAAGCATCCGGTGAAACGAAGAAAGCACTCGATGTATTAGAAATTAGCATCGATTCAAAAAGCCGTTTCTATATTAATGAACAAGAGGTTGTTAATTCAGGTTTAGACACCATAAAAAAAGCGCTAAAACAGGCAGCTGGCGATAAACAGAACCCTCCGTTGTTGATAAGTGCTGATGGCCAAGCAACGCATCAATCGGTTATTACCGTGTTAGATGCAGCAAGTCAATTAGGCTTTGTTAATATTACGTTTGCGGCTAATGAGCCGACTCCAAAAACCTCCAAGTAACATTTATCATGGCGCATAAAACCAGTCGTTTTTTTGACAGTATGTGGTATGGGCAGCGCCCAATTGCGCTGTTATTTGTCCCTTTAACGTGGTTATTTGGCTTGATCGTTAAGTTACGTTCCATTGCTTATAACAAAGGTTGGCTTGGGTCTACGCGTTTATCCGTGCCAGTTATTGTCGTTGGCAATATAACCGTGGGTGGGACGGGAAAAACGCCATTGGTTATTTGGGTGACTGAGCTGCTTAAATCTGCGGGTTACACACCAGGCGTTATCAGTCGTGGTTATGGTGGCATCGCGTCGAGCTGGCCACAACAAGTAAGAGCAGACAGTGACTCAAGGGTAGTCGGTGACGAGGCTAAAATATTGGCAAGACGAACCGGTTGCCCAGTGGCGGTTGGGCCGAGTCGAGTAGACAGCGCTCAAGCACTGATTGATCACCATCAATGCGATGTGATTATTTCGGATGACGGGCTTCAGCATTATGCATTACAGCGCGACATAGAAATTGCGTTGGTCGATGGTGAACGTCGCTATGGGAATCGTTATTTACTGCCGGCGGGGCCGCTACGTGAGCCTGTAGAGAGGCTAAAAACCGTTGATTTTGTTGTTTGTAACGGCTTGGCTAATACCGATGAGTATCCGTTAAAAATTGAAGGCAGTGAAGCAGTTAGAGTCATGGATGAATCAGATAAGGTGCCATTGGAAAGCTTTAACTCAACACCTTGTCACGCGATTGCAGGCTTAGGTAATCCTTCTCGATTTTTTTCACATTTAAAGAAATTCAAACTGTCATTTGAACCACATATCTTTCCAGACCATTTTAAGTATGCCGAGAACGATATAAACTTTAGTGATGACAAACCTGTTTTGATGACCGAAAAAGATGCGGTTAAATGCACGGTCATCGCGAACGAAAAACACTGGTATGTGCCAATCAAAGCTCAAATGACGCAAAAATTTGGGCTAACGTTATTATCATTAATAAAAGAGAAAACACATGGATAAGAAATTACTGGATATATTGGCTTGCCCTTCTTGTAAGTCAAGTTTGAAATATTTAAAAGAAGAGCAAGAATTAGTCTGTGTGCCTTGCCGGCTAGCGTATGAAGTACGCGATGATATCCCCATTATGTTAATCGACGAAGCGAGAAAGCTAACGTCTGACGAGGCAAAGGCGCTTCGCTAAGTGTATGGACGGTACGTTTAAAGTTGTTATTCCCGCCCGTTATGCATCATCAAGGTTGCCGGGTAAGCCGCTATTAAAAATAGCCGGTAAAGAAATGATATTGCATGTCTGCGAGAAGGCTGCACTAGCAGGTGCGGAAGAAGTGGTTGTAGCGACCGATGACAAACGTATATTAGAGTGCGTAAAGCTAGCTGGGTTTAATGCGGTGATGACGTTAGAGTCGCATACCAGTGGCACGGAGCGCTTAACAGAAGTGGCTAATACACTCGAGTGGGTGGACGACACGGTGATTGTTAATTGCCAAGGTGATGAACCGTTAATTCCGCCAGAACTGATTAAAAAAGCAGCAACGGCGTTAATGGAGCAAACGACAGCGCAAGTAGCCAGTTTGTGTGCGCCGATAAAAGATGTAAACGAAGTGCTCAATCCAAATGCCGTAAAGGTTGTTAGGGATGCTAAAGATTATGCGTTGTATTTTAGTCGCGCGCCAATACCTTGGGACAGGGACTGTTTTCCAGATAATGCGTCGAGCTTTCAGCAAGAACACTTCAGGCACATTGGAATATACAGTTATACGGCCGGTTTTTTACGTCGTTACATTACGTGGCCAGTTTGTGCGTTAGAACAAATAGAATCACTGGAGCAATTAAGAATTCTTTATCAAGGCGAACGTATTTTAGTGCCGGCGGTTGATCAAGTGCCTGAAGCGGGCGTGGACACGCAAGAAGACTTAGATCGAATTAACGACCTTTTCGCCTAATGATAAAAATACTATTTATTTGCATGGGCAATATATGCCGTTCACCAACTGCGCACGGTGTATTTCGCCAAATGGTTGCGGATAAAAATTTGTCTGAGCAAATCCAAGTTGATTCTGCGGGTACACATGCGTACCACGTTGGTAATAAGCCCGATCAACGCTCTATTCAAGCGGCGAGTTTTAGAGGCGTTGATTTAAGTGATTTAACAGCACGCCAATTGGACGATTACGACTACGAAGAATTTGATTATTTGTTAGTGGCGGATAATGATAATTACCATTTAACACGTGAAGGTTGCCCGATGGAACACCGGCATAAAATCAAATACATATTGGATTTTGCTACACGCAGTACAGTGAAAGAAGTGCCTGACCCATATTATGGGCAAGGAAACGGTTTTGAACGCGTGTTGGATTTGATTGAAGACGGCTGCGAAGGGTTGCTGACGGACGTTGAAAAACGACTGAGGCCTTAAACGTTAGTTAAGGACCAGTTGTAAAACGAACTTGCTACCAAAGTAGGCGAGCATTAAGGCGAAATAGCCGCTATATGTCCATTTAACCGCTTTTTGTCCGCGCCAGCCTAAAAAGTGTCTGCCACACAACAAGGTTGTAAACAGAAACCAAGCCAGCATAGATAACACCGTTTTGTGCGCAATATGCTGGGCAAAAACATCATCTAAGAAAATAAAACCGGTGGCAAGAGCAAACGTTAATAGGAAAAGCCCTATAAAGACAACGCGAAACAACAAGCTCTCCATCAATTGAAGCGGCGGTAAACCGTGTATAAAACGGCTTGTTTGATGATTATGTAATTGCTTTTCTTGGATGGATAAAAATACTGCTTGAAAGGCAGCAACGGTTAATAAACTATACGACAAAATAGATAAAATAATGTGCGTTTGTAGTGCTGCCTCTATGTTTATAGGTTGAACGTTGACAGCTGCGTTGCCAAAATTCAGCAACACAGCAGCGGCTGAAAATGGGAAAACGATAATGGCCAGTGATTCAATGGGTTGGCTTAAAGCTGAGAAGATAAATAATACGCTGATGACGAGAAACACCAGCGATAACATACTAAAGAAATCATTAGCAATGACGTGGTTAACGCTATAGCTGTTGGCGGCCAATAGTGAATGAACAAAAACTGCAATCAACGCGCTTGAAAGAACAAATAACCGTTGTTTTTTTATGGGTGATTCTTTAACGATGCTAATGGCGGCTAACCCTGCGCTTAATGCGTACAGCAATACGGCAATGATGGTTAAGTTGTTAAAGACGTTGAGTGATAATAGCATCGGCATAGTGTGTCACAAAGCTGAATTTAGCAGAAGCGATTTTGTTATGCTCTTTGAACGCGGCGCTAACGTTGATTGCCCTTTTGTCAAATAGATTGGCTTTAAACATTAAAATTCAACTGCACTTAAAGAGAAAGACGTGCGAAAATACGCGCGATAATTTTAAGGAATAACTATGTTTGATAATTTAACCGATCGCCTAAATGCCACCTTTAAACGGATTAGAGGGCAAGGGCGATTAACAGAAGACAATATCAAAGACACCATGCGTGAGGTCAGAATGGCCTTGCTTGAGGCCGATGTTGCGTTGTCTGTTGTTAAAGATTTTACGGACGTGGTTAAAGAACGTGCCTTAGGTCAAGAGGTGATGAAAAGCTTGTCGCCTGGTCAGGCGATGCTCAAGATTGTTAACGAAGAACTTGTCAAAACAATGGGCGAGGCAAACGAGTCATTGGACTTATCTGCAGCGCCACCCGTGGTTATTCTTATGGCCGGTCTTCAAGGTTCGGGTAAAACAACAACCGTTGCTAAATTATCTCGCTTGTTGATTGAGCGACACAACAAATCCGTGATGGTGGTGAGTGCGGATGTTTATCGTCCAGCCGCGATTGAGCAGCTACAAACACTGGCTACAGAAGTGGGCGCGAGTTTCTTCCCAAGTTCTACCGACCAAAAGCCAGTCGCGATTGTTAAAAAGGCGATTGCTGAAGCGAGCAAACAGTTTGCGGATGTGTTGATTGTTGATACCGCCGGTCGCCTGCACATTGATGCCGACATGATGGATGAAATCCGTCAGGTTCATGCGGCTGCAAAACCAGCAGAAACATTGTTTGTTGTTGATAGTATGACGGGGCAAGATGCAGCTAATACGGCGAAAGCATTCAATGATGTGTTGCCGCTAACCGGTGTCGTGCTCACTAAAACAGACGGCGATGCACGTGGTGGTGCGGCACTGTCTATTCGTCAAATTACGGGTAAGCCGATTAAGTTTTTGGGTGTTGGTGAAAAGACAGATGCCTTAGAACCGTTTCACCCCGACCGTGTTGCCTCACGTTTGTTGGGCATGGGCGATGCGCTTAGTTTAGTTGAAGAGATTGAGCGTAAAGTTGATAAGGATAAAGCTGAAAAACTTGCGAAAAAACTTCAAAAAGGTAAAGGGTTTGATTTAGACGATTACCGCGACCAGTTATCACAAATGATGGACATGGGCGGCATGAACGCGATGATGGACAAAATTCCGGGCATGGCAAATGTACCGAAAAACGTTAAAAACCAAGTGAATGACAAAGACTTTACGCGCCAGATTGCGCTGATTAATTCGATGACTCGAAAAGAAAAAATATTTCCTACGCTAATTAATGGGTCAAGAAGAAAGCGAATTGCGGCAGGTGCAGGGCTTCAAGTACAAGATGTCAATAAGCTGATGAAGCAATATAAACAAGCACAAAAAATGATGAAGAAAATGTCAAAAGGCGGTATGGCAAAAATGATGCGCGGCTTAAAAGGACAGTTGGGGCAAGGGCAAGGTTTCCCTTTTCAATAAGCGCTTGAGTACGAGGCTATTAAGAAATTGCAGGGAATGGTGAAAAAAACTTCACCAAATCAAAAATTTCGCGTAAAATTCACGAGTTAACTTAGTTAAAATTTATAAAATTAGAATTTAAAGGAAAATAAATGGTAAAGATACGTCTTTCAAGAACCGGCGCAAAAAAACGCCCTTTCTATCACGTTGTTGTTGCAGATAGTCGCAGAAGTCGCGATGGTCGCTACATCGAAAGAGTTGGGTATTTCAACCCAAGAGCAATTGGTGGAGAAGTTCGTTTAACGATCGATACTGCGCGTATTGATCATTGGGTAGGCGAAGGCGCTCAAGCAACAGAACGAGTAAAAAAGCTGATTAAAGAGGCCGCTGAAGCCGCAGCTTAAGGTGTCTGAAGTAAGCTATTCAGAACAGCTAGAGAAAGAAATTACCTGGCTGAAAGTTGGGAATATATCGGGTGTGTTTGGTGTAAAAGGTTGGTTGAAAATTTACGCCAATACCGATAAAAAAGAAAACATACTGTCTTACAAACCTTGGTACGTTGAACGTGGCAAAGTGCGCAAGCCAGTAAAGTTGAAAGCCGGCAAGTCACATGGCAAAACAATCATTGCACTGTTTGACGGTGTGGATGATAGAAATGAAGCAGAACACTGGGTTGGTAGTGATATTTATATTACCGCTGAGCAATTGCCTGATTTAAGGAAAGGCGAGTTTTACTGGTCTGATTTAATTGGCTTGAATGTTGTGTCACTAACCGGCGAGCAGTTTGGTGTTATTGATCACATGCTTGAAACGGGTGCGAATGACGTCATTGTTGTTAAAGGCGATAGAGAAAGGCTTATCCCCTTTGTGTTAGATCAAGTGGTTAAATCAGTTGATTTGCTTGAGCAGAAAATGATAGTAGATTGGGACGTGGATTTTTAAACGTTATGCGTTTTGATGTTATTACGCTGTTTCCGCAAGAGTTTGAACAAGCAGCATCGATGGGTGTTGTTGGCAGGGCAATCAGTAATAAATTGCTGCAGCTTAAAACGTGGAATCCTCGTGATTTCACCGAAGATGCACACCGTACTGTAGATGACCGCCCGTTTGGTGGTGGGCCTGGCATGGTGATGAAGGTTGAACCGCTTAAAAAAGCGATTCAGTCAGCAGTAAAAGCAAGTGATGAACCGGCTAAAGTGATTTATCTCAGCCCACAAGGCCGTCGATTAGATCAGGATGGTGTGAAAACGTTGTCGCAGTGTTCACGGCTGGTTTTAATAGCCGGTCGCTATGAAGGGGTTGATGAACGATTAATACGTTCACATGTTGACGAAGAATGGTCGATAGGTGATTTTGTTTTAAGCGGTGGAGAGTTGCCAGCATTAGTATTGCTGGATGCAGTGTCTAGAACATTGCCAGGTGTATTAGGGCATGAAGGCTCAGCAACCGAAGACTCGTTTGTAGATGGCTTGTTGGATCATCCGCATTACACACGACCCGATGTGTTTGACGGTGAAGCAGTGCCCGAGGTGTTGTTAAGTGGCAATCATAAAAAGATTGCAACGTGGCGTGAAAAACAAGCGCTCGGTAAAACATGGCAGAAGCGCCCTGATTTACTGGAAAAAAAAGAATTAAGTAAGCAACAAGCGTTATTGCTTGATGAATACAAGAAAGAATTGAATAATTTAAAGAGTTAAAAACTAAGGAATTAAAAATGAGTAACATAATTGCACAGATTGAAGCAGAACAAATGAATAACGACTTACCTAGCTTTAGTGCGGGTGACACGGTTATCGTAAAAGTTAAAGTAAAAGAAGGCACAACTGAACGTATTCAGGCATTTGAAGGCGTTGTGATTGCGAAACGTAATCGCGGTGTTAATTCAGCGTTTACTGTACGTAAAATTTCACATGGCGAAGGTGTTGAGCGTGTTTTCCAATCACACAGTAAATTAATTGCGGGTGTTGAAGTAAAACGTCGCGGTTCTGTTAGACGTGCCAAGTTGTACTACTTACGTGAATTACGTGGCAAAGCAGCGCGTATTAAAGAGAAACTGTAAGTTACTCGATTGTGTTGAATTTAAGAGGCCGGTTAATCCGGCCTTTTTTATGCAAGGTTGTACGTAGCGCATAAATAAAGCTGGGTTATACTTTAATTAATAAAGGCATTATAAGGAACGGCTTAAAGGTTTTTAATTGAGTATGGATGACGATATACAATTATTTCTGGACTCTTTATGGGTTGAATATGGCCTCAGTGATAACACCATATCGGCCTATAGATCAGACTTAAAACTGTTCAGTACTTGGCTAAATAAGCGACGAAAGACACTGGTAGGATGTCAGTCGTCAGATATTTCAGCGTATTTGGCTGAACGGTTAGGACAGGGAATATCTGCCCGTTCATCGGCGCGTTTCTTATCCAGTCTAAAACGTTTCTTTATCTATGCTGTACGCGAAGGGAAAGTAGTTGAAAACCCATCCGCTATCATTGAGGCGCCAAAGTTAGGTCGCGCTCTGCCATTAACATTATCTGAAGCGGACGTTGAAGGCTTGTTAAATGCGCCTGATACGTCAACATCACTTGGTTTTAGAGACAGGGCGATGTTGGAGTTGTTGTATGCCAGTGGTCTAAGAGTGAGTGAATTGGTTGGTTTGAGATTGACAGAAATCAATTTCCGTCGGGGTTTGGTGAGGGTAACCGGTAAGGGCAATAAAGACCGGCTAGTGCCTGTGGGAGAAGAGGCGTTGGACTGGTTGCAAAACTTCATACAGCAGTGGCGGCTTGATATTTTAGCTGAGAGGAAGACAGATTTCGTATTCCCAACCAATCGCGGATCGGGTATGACGCGACAAGCTTTTTGGCACTTGATTAAACGCTATGCGACGAAAGCGGAGATTAACAAAGTGGTTTCCCCCCACACCTTAAGGCACGCGTTTGCTACGCATTTATTGAATCACGGTGCGGATTTACGTGTCGTGCAGTTATTGCTTGGGCACAGTGATTTATCAACAACGCAAATTTACACGCACATTGCGAAAGAGCGTTTAAAAGATATTCATGAGAAGTTTCACCCAAGGGGCTAAAGCGGCATTATATCTCGGGAACAAAAACATAAAAGAGCGTGTATGTTTTTAGCGCTTGAGCGTGTCTAATAGATTTGAAATGATTAATTAAGGGTTAGAAATGAAAAAGTGGTTGTTAAGTGTTGTGTTGTTTAGTTTTTTTTGCGGGATGGTTAATGCGGACGAGGCATCAATAGCGGATGAATTATCAAAAGTGATACCCGGCATCAAGAAAGAACAAGTATCTAAAACTCCGGTTGATGGCCTGTTTCAAGTCATTGTTGGAGCAAGGGTCATTTATGTGTCAGCGGATGGCCGTTACATCATTCAAGGTGAAATGGTTGATTTGGTTAATCGTACAAACATGACTGAAACGGCTTTAAAACTTGCTAGACGCTCAGAACTTGCGAAAATTGATGAAAAGAGCATGATCATCTTCCCCGCAAAAGAACAAAAACATACCATCACGATTTTTTCGGACATTGATTGTGGCTACTGTAGAAAGCTGCACGCTAAAATTGATTCGTATACCGACGCGGGTATGACGGTTCGTTATCTGTTCTTTCCTCGCTCAGGCCCTAATACAGAGTCTTACTTTAAAGCCGTTTCAGTGTGGTGTGCTAAAGATAGGAATCAAGCGCTAACAGATGCGAAGCTGAATAATACGGTGGTTAATAAAACGTGCGACAACCCAATTGATGAACATATGAGATTAGCTCAGGCATTTGGCGTGACAGGAACGCCTGCGATTATTGCTGATGATGGCACGATGGTGCCGGGGTTTGTTCCAGCAAAAGAGTTAGCTAAACACTTAGGTTGGTAAGTTAGTTAAGGATATTCTTTAGTTGATATAGAGCGTTTAAGGCTTCTTTTGGGCTTAATTCATCGGGCGATAGTTGTTCTATAAAACTCAGCGCTTCATCACTTAGCGGCGGGTTAAAAATATCAAATTGATTGTGATGATTGTTTGCGATGGTCAATGAGTTTTGGCTCTTTTCCAAGGTTGCTAATTTCTTGCGGGCATTTCTAATCACTGTTTTCGGCACGCCGGCTAAAGCGGCGACCTGTAAGCCGTAACTTTGGTTTGCCGCGCCTTCTTTAACGGCGTGTAAAAACACAATATGTTCGCCGTGCTCAATCGCATCTAAATGGACATTGGCGGCAACAGGCGCGTGCTCTGGTAGCGCGGTCATTTCAAAGTAATGCGTGGCAAACAGCGTGAATGGCTGCGTTTTAGTGGCTAAATACTCAGCAGATGCCCATGCCAAGGAAAGGCCATCAAAGGTGCTAGTACCACGGCCAATTTCATCCATTAAGACCAAACTTTTGTCGCTGGCATTGTGCAAAATGTTTGCTGTTTCAGACATTTCAACCATGAAGGTCGAACGACCGCTTGCAAGGTCGTCAGACGCACCAATGCGAGTAAATATTTGATCAATGGGCCCAAGTGTTGCTTCGCTCGCTGGAACGTAACAACCAATGTAAGCCATCAACGTAATCAAGGCGATTTGACGCATGTAAGTAGACTTACCACCCATATTCGGCCCGGTGATAATCAACATACGGCGTTCTGCGTGTAAGTCGATATCGTTGGCAATAAACGGTTCATCGATCACATTTTCAACAATCGGGTGGCGGCCTTGTCGTATAGATAGTTTAGGCGTGTCAATTAATGTTGGCGCATGTAAGTTGAGTGTGAGTGCGCGTTCGGCAAAATTTGCTAGTAGGTCAATTTCAGCCAGTGCTTCGGCGCAACGTTGTAGCGCTTGAAGTTGTGGTGCGAAGCTTTGTAATAACTCCGTATAGAGTTGCTTTTCGTACGTCAGCGCTTGCTCTTTTGCGTGTAAGATTTTATCTTCAAACTCTTTCAATTCAGGGGTGATATAACGCTCTACATTTTTAAGCGTTTGCTTACGTATGAAGTAATCTGGCACGTTGTCAGATTGAGAACGTGGCGCTTCAATGTAATACCCGTGTACACGGTTGTAATTTAACCTAAGCGTTGCTATGCCGGAGTTCTCGCGTTCTTTTTGCTCGACGTCTAATAAAAATTGATCGGCGTTCGCACTCAAGTTTTTAAGCTCATCAAGTTTCTCGTTGTAACCCTCAGCAATAACGCCGCCATCACGAATGAGTACGGGTGGATTTTCAACAATGGCTTTATTAAGCAGCGCCAGTAAATCTTGGTGGTCGCCTGTTTGCACAGTCAGCTGATTAAGTCTGGGTGCATCTAATGCGTGTAAAACGCGTTGAATATCAGGCAGTGCCGATAAGGTTTGCCGCAACACAAGCAAGTCACGTGGGCGAGCAGTAAGCAGTGCGATGCGGCTGGTAACCCGTTCAATATCACCGGTTGAATTAAGCGACGTTTGTATGTCATTAAGGTGGTTAGCTTGTTGAAATTGCTCAATGGCTAAATAGCGGTGTTTGATGGTGTCTTGATCGCGTAGTGGCAAATGTATCCAACGCCGCAATAAACGTGTGCCCATGGTCGTTTTACAGCGGTTTAGCAAACCGAGTAGGGTGAATTTCATATTCCCCGATGGGTGGTAATCCAATTCAAGGTGCTGTCTTGTTGATGCGTCTAAGGTAATAAAGTCGCTTTGCTGAACCACTTGAATGGTTTGCAGGTGCGGCAGTGACGATTGGTGAGTATCCTTTAAATACTGCAGTAAAGCACCGGCCGCTGTTATTGCTAAATGCATGTCTTGGCAACCAAACCCTTTAAGATCCTTGGTGCCAAATTGTTTGTTTAATAACCGTTGGGCGGTTTGAATGTCGAAGTGCCAACTGGCTAATGGGCTGGTATTGACCGGCAGGGTGGCGGAACGAGATAAGTTGCTGTTTTCGCTGATAAGCGTTTCGGCGGGTTGAATACGTGCTAACTCTGTTTGCAGGGATGTGTCGCTATTAACTTCTTGCAGTAAAAAGCGACCACTGGCAAGGTCAACCGTGGCTAGCCCAATGTGTCCTCGTTGTTCGAATATGGCGCACAGCAAGCTGTCTTTATGAGAATCCAGTAACGACTCTTCAGTGAGTGTGCCGGGCGTTACTACGCGCACAACTTTTCGATCGACCGGGCCTTTAGATGTTGCGGGGTCGCCGACTTGTTCGCAAATGGCAACGGATTCACCGGCCTTTAATAACTTTGCTAAATAGCCATCAGCCGCGTGGTGAGGAATGCCGCACATCTGAATGGGCGTGCCTTCAATTTGACCGCGACTGGTGAGAGTGATGCCGAGTAAATCCGATGCTTTCACTGCGTCATCAAGGAAAAGTTCGTAAAAATCACCCATACGGTAAAACAGTAGCGTGTTTGGGTAATCAGCCTTGATGCGTAAAAACTGCACCATCATGGGGGTGTGAGTTGCTTTCCCTGCTTTCATTTATACGTGGTTTATAGATGGGTTCGGAGAACTTTATTATATATATTTAAGTCGGTATTTGTGGGCATCAAAAGTCTTTTCAGTTATTTTAGGTGGCGTTTCTAGAGTAGATGTTTAGAAAACACAAATCGCGTCCGCATCATAACCTAAAGCTTGGTGTTGAATAATAAAAACAAGCTTTACCCGTCTTGCCCAGAGAGATGACGATAAAGTGATTAAGATTATATGAGTCTTGCCGATATAAGTAAGGTAACCCATAAAAGTGCATAATATTAAATGAATATCAGTCAAAAAATACATACCCCAATGGTTGTGGCGCTGGTTCTAGGGCTAGGCGTCTTAGTGGTGACATCATTGATGGCTATCAGTGATATTGAAACAGATGTCTATCAAGCCGAAGAAGATAAATTACTTGATTACTATGCGGAAAAATATCAAACAAAATTAGACTTAGCTATTTCTAATGTGATTGATTTATCACAAAATGAGGCGATTATTTCATCGCTAATAGAGAATGATCGTCGTGCGACAATCAATCGATTAAGTGCGGTTATTCAATCGTATAAAGTGCATACCAAGTTTCAAAATATAAAGATTCACGTCCACGACAGAGATATTCGTAGTTTTGTACGCATTTGGAATTTAGACAAGTACGGTGATGACCTTAAGGCTTTTCGCCATACCATTGTGTCAGTTAAGCAAACTAAAAAGCCAGTTGTTGCGGTTGAAATTGGTAGGGTTGGACTGGTTTTAAGAGGTATATCACCAACATTGATAAAGGCGAATACCTTGGCAGTGTTGAATTCATGCAAGACTTAAATTCCATTATTAAAGAAGCTAAGTCTCGTGGGGTAGAAGGCTTTATTTTAATGGATGCGAAACACTTGAGTATTGCCAAAGCGCTTGCATCTGCGCCAAAAATAAACAATCAATTCGTGTTGGCTTCAGATAGAAAGTCCCTTAACCAAAAACTGTTTGATGAGTTAAAGAGTTTAGATATTAGAAAAACAGGCACCAGCGAAAATTTCTTCTTTACCAGTACTCCCATTAAAGGCTTTAGCGGAAAAGTCGTTGGCTATGCCATTATGGCTGAAAAATTATCGAAGGTTGAAGCGCTAGTTGATAAGGCGGAGTCTGCGATGACGTTTCAGCTAATCTTAATGGCGATTGTGGACCTTGGTGTCTTGCTGATTTTGTCGTATGTTGTGCGCAAATATGTGGTGCAACCCATTGAATATATTTCAGATGAATTACAGCGTGATGACCGCATTTTAAATAAACGATTCGATTTAGACACAAATGATGAATTGGCTGTTATTGGGCAAAACTTCAATCAATTTATAGATCAAATTAGGCAGGTTGTTTTAAAAGCCAAAAGTAACAATGAGAGTATTCAACAAACACTTCTAGCGCTGAGAGTAGCACAATAACAGAGTCTACCAACGATGCAATACGATCAACTAGGGTGGTATTAGACAATATTAGACAATCGAATGATTTGATGAATGAGGCCAATAAATCCATGGGCGCTCTAAAAAATAACATTGAGCGAAATGTTGAAATGGAAACTGAGGTTTCGCAAAAATTACTTAAGTTATCGGATGATGTCATACAGGTAGACAGTGTTCTAGATGTTATTACTAATATTGCGGCTCAAACCAATCTATTAGCTCTGAATGCGGCCATTGAAGCGACAAGAGCGGGTGATCAAGGTCGTGGTTTTGCAGTGGTGGCAGACGAAGTTAGGCAACTTGCAATTCGTACGACAGAATCGCTGGATGAAGCGAATAAAACGGTGAGTTTTGTCATTACTAATATCACCGAGATAAATAATGAAATGCAAAAAGGTGTTGCGGACCTATCCGCGTTGATTGAAACATCAAATCAGGTATCGACACAAATCAGTGACAATACGGAAATTTTGAACACGACGACGGGCAATTTCGCACAAGATATGGAAAGCCTTGATTTAATTGGCGAGAAAATATCTGACATTAATGTACAACTGGGTTCTTCAATGGAGTTTAGCCACCGTAATGTTAATGCGATTAAGGGCATGGAAAGCAAATATAAGGATACGGTTAATACAATCAGAGAGCTTGAAAGGTTGTTGGACGAGTTCTAAATAGCCAATAGCTATTCTATCTTTGCTTTAAATAATTTGGTATTTCTTACTTCGCATTAAATGCTTTTTTGTTGCCGCATCGAAGCAGTCATCCATATTGGCTCCAAGTTTTTCAACGTTGCGGCCACTTAATATCCTCTATACTGCTCATGACATCTACATGAGACTATTTTAATGACGGATCTGGTGCATCAAGACATACAGTCATTGGTAAAACGGTTGGCAAATAATTTGTTAGCGCAAGGTAAAACGCTTGCTGTTGCTGAATCTTGTACGGGTGGTTGGTTATCTAAAGTGTTGACTGACTCCGCGGGAAGCAGCGCCTGGTTTTTAGGTGGCGTTGTTAGTTATAACAACTCGGCAAAGCTTAGCTGTTTGCATGTTAATGACTCCAGCCTTTCTGAATTTGGTGCGGTCAGCGAACAAGTGGTGCAAGAAATGGCAACAGGTGCTCAGCGCGTTTTTGGGTCGTCATTTGCATTATCAATTACCGGCATTGCTGGGCCATCGGGTGGCTCAAAGAGTAAGCCAGTTGGATTGGTTTGGTTTGCAGTTAAAAACTTAAATAATCCGCCTCAGGCGCTATACAAAGTGTTTGATGGAAACCGTGATGAGGTGAGATCTAAGGCGGTAAAAATGGCGTTGCAGTTGTTGATCGACGCGACAACGAACTAACTGGGTATAAACTGGCGATTTCATTATGCGTAAAAGTCAGTTTATGTGATAATTTAAGATTATTTACGATAACTTGCCTTTGCATGGAGCAGAGACGTTGAAGAGGATTAAAACAATGGATGACAATAAGAAAAAAGCACTGAGCGCAGCGTTACTTCAAATAGAAAAACAATTCGGTAAAGGCTCAGTGATGCGCATGGGCGATGGCAGTGCTATTCCTGATATAGAAGTGTATTCAACCGGCTCTATTGCGCTTGATATAGCGTTGGGTGTTGGCGGTTTGCCACGAGGTCGAGTGGTTGAAATTTATGGGCCAGAATCATCCGGTAAAACAACGTTAACGTTGGAATGTATTGCACAATGTCAAAAAGAAGGCGGCACAGCAGCCTTTGTTGATGCTGAACATGCGTTAGACCCTATTTATGCAGATAAATTGGGCGTTGATATGGATAACTTATTGGTGTCGCAGCCGGATACTGGCGAACAGGCGCTTGAGATTGTCGATATGTTAGTACGTTCAGGTGCTGTAGACATGGTGGTTATTGACTCTGTTGCCGCATTAACACCACGGGCGGAAATTGAAGGCGACATGGGCGATCATCATGTGGGTTTACAAGCGCGCCTAATGTCTCAAGCACTAAGAAAACTAACCGGTAATATCAAACGCTCCAATACCTTGGTGGTATTCATTAACCAAATTCGTATGAAAATTGGTGTGATGTTTGGTAGCCCAGAAACGACAACGGGTGGTAATGCACTTAAATTTTATTCTTCAGTTCGATTAGATATTCGCCGCATTGGTGCGATTAAGAAGGGCGATGAAATTTTAGGTAACGAGACTCGAGTTAAAGTAGTAAAGAACAAAGTTGCGCCGCCGTTTAAGCAAGCATTGTTTGAAATTTTGTACGGTGAAGGTATTTCACGCGAAGGCGAACTGGTCGATTTGGGTGTCAGCCTAGACTTGGTCGAAAAAGCGGGCTCTTGGTACAGTTATGGCGGCGCTAAAATTGGTCAAGGCAAAGATAATGCAAAGAGTTTCTTTAAAGAAAATCCAGAAAAAGCAGCGGAGCTTGAAGCAAATATTAGAGCAGAATTGATGCCTAAGAAGCAAAAACTCGAATCTAAAGTTGAAGGTGAAAAAGCCTGAGTGAAGAAAAAAAGAAGCAACAATCACGCTTAAGAGCGAGATGCTTTGCACTCTTATCTAGAAGAGAGCATAGCCAACGTGAGTTGCTTCAAAAGTTAGCAGCGAAAGGGTTTGATGAAGATGATATCCGACTACTTTTAGAAGAGTTTATTGATAAAAATTGGCAAAGTGATCTACGTTTCGCAGAAAGCTATAGCCGGTCGCGGTTACTTAAAGGTTTTGGGCCGGTTCGAATTCAATATGAATTGAAAGAGCGAGGCGTTGATGTAGCCGTGAATGACGTGTTTGAGGACGCGCCTGACTGGCAAGAAGTATTGAATGAATTACATACAAAAAAATACGGGCATCAACCTCCAGACGATATGAAAGAACGTGCAAAACGAACACGTTTTTTTCAACATAAAGGGTTTACGCACGAGATGATTAAGCAATTATTTAATCAGCTGAGTTAATACAGGTTTTAGCGAGATGAAAAAATTAAGTACGACTGACATACGATTAGCCTTTTTAGGCTATTTCGAAAAACAAGGGCATCAAATTGTGCCCTCGAGTTCGTTAGTACCCGGTAATGATCCCACGCTGTTATTCACCAATGCCGGCATGGTGCAATTTAAAGATGTGTTTTTGGGTCAAGAAAAACGTGCATATACTAAAGCAACGTCGTCTCAGCGTTGTGTGCGGGCAGGTGGTAAGCACAACGACTTAGAAAATGTTGGCTATACCGCGCGCCACCACACCTTCTTTGAAATGCTGGGTAACTTTAGCTTTGGTGAATATTTCAAGCGTGATGCGATTAAATATGCGTGGGAATTCTTGGTTGATGAGTTAGGTATACCGGCTGAAAAATTGTGGGTAACCGTATTTGATGAAGACCCAGAGGCCGCCGACATTTGGTTAAATGAAGTGGGCGTTAGCCCTGACAGATTGTCTCGCATTGGCGCAAAAGATAACTTTTGGTCAATGGGTGATACAGGTCCCTGCGGTCCTTGTTCTGAAATTTTCTATGATCACGGTGAAGAAGTGGCCGGTGGCCCACCGGGTACGCCAGAAGAAGATGGTGATCGTTATGTGGAAATTTGGAACTTGGTTTTCATGCAATATAACCGTGATTCAAAGGGTGAATTAACACCGTTGCCAAAGCCGTCTGTGGATACAGGTATGGGGCTAGAACGTGTTGCTGCCGTATTGCAAGGTGTGCACAATAATTACGACATCGAGTTATTCAAATCGCTGATTGATAACGCCGCCGAACTAACCAACACCAGTGATAAAACGCACACCTCGTTACGCGTATTAGTAGATCATATTCGCTCTTGTGCATTCCTTATCGTAGACGGTGTATTACCGTCCAATGAAGGTAGAGGGTATGTGCTGCGTCGTATTATTCGTCGGGCCATTCGTCACGGTTATAAGCTGGATACGAAAGATGTATTCTTCCATAAATTGGTTCAGCCGCTTATTGAACAAATGGGCGATGCCTACCCTGAGCTGATTGAAAAGTCTGGGACAATAAGTAATATCTTGTTGAAAGAAGAGCAGCGTTTTGCTGAAACGTTAGAGCAGGGCATGAAGTTATTACAAGATGGGGCCAAGTCGTTAAAAGACAATGTTATTACAGGTGACGTTGCGTTTAAATTGTACGATACGTATGGTTTCCCCGTTGATTTAACCGCCGATTATGCAAGAGAAAATGACCTAACGGTTGATATGGCCGGTTTTGAACAAGCGATGGAAGCACAGCGCGAACGCGCTAGGTCATCCAGCTCATTCGCAGGGGGGCAGTCTGAATTGCCAACGCTGAATTTAACAACGGAATTTGCAGGATACGATTCATTACAATCAAATTCACGGTTGTTGACTATTATTAAAGACGGTGAGGAAGTGAACGCTGTTAGTGAAGGTGATAACGCTTACTTAGTATTGGATACAACGCCGTTTTATGCCGAATCGGGTGGTCAAGCGGGCGATAAGGGCATTATTTCATTTGAGAATAGTTCATTTGAGGTACTAGACGTTCAAAAGCAAGCCAATACATATTTCCACGTCGGTCGAGTGGTTAACGGCGAGTTTAGCATCGGTAATACAGTTAATGCCGAAGTGGATAGTGATAAACGCTCGGCTACTGCATCAAACCATTCAGCCACGCATTTATTGCACGCGGCATTAAGGCAAGTACTGGGTGACCACGTGACTCAGAAGGGCTCGTTGGTTGAGGCGAAGCGATTACGTTTTGATTTTAGTCATTTTGAGCCGATTGCGAACAATCAATTGCAAGAAATAGAACGTTTGGTTAATCAACAAATACGATTAAACATGGATGTAGAAACGCAAGTGACCGATCAAGAGACGGCGGTAGAAAATGGCGCAATGGCACTGTTTGGCGAGAAGTATGGCGATAAAGTACGCGTATTGAAAATGGGTGATTTTTCAACCGAATTGTGTGGTGGTACACACGTTAATCGCGTGGGTGATATCGGGTTTATGAAAATCTTATCCGAAACGGGTATTGCATCCGGTGTGCGTCGTATTGAAGCAATAGCGGGTGAAGGCGCGCTAGATTGGGTGACAGAAAGCGACGTTCTTCTGCAAAATATCAGCAAAATAGTTAAAGGAAACCGTGAGTCGGCGATAGAAAAAATCACCCAAATCCAAGACAAAAACAAAGCCTTAGAAAAAGAGCTCGAGCAGTTAAAAGGGCAATTGGCAGAGGCTGCCGGTGGTGACTTGATTAATCAGGCGGTAGAAATTGATGGCATCAACGTGCTTGCTGCGAACGTTGATGGCAGTGACGGTAAAACATTACGAGATTTAGTCGATCAACTTAAAGACAAGCTGGGTAATGCGGCTGTTGTACTGGCCACCGTTCAAGGTGAAAAAGTAACCTTGATAGCCGGCGTATCAAAAGAACAAGTTGGTCGAATAAAAGCGGGCGATTTGGTTAACGCGGTGGCTCAACAGGTTGGCGGAAAAGGTGGTGGCCGTCCGGATATGGCGCAAGCGGGGGGTAATAACCCTGCGGCATTAAATGATGCGTTAAAATCGGTCCCAGATTGGGTGAGAGCAGAGTTAAGCAGTTGATTCACATCCAACGGAAACGTAATTTCCAAAGAAGCGGACAGAGATAACAATTAATTAAATTAACAGCATGACATTACACGTTCATAAATATGGCGGTACATCAGTAGGTACTGCAGACAAAATACAAAATGTTGCCCAGAAGCTCATTGACGAAAAGAGCGCTACAGGCAACGATCTGGTTGTCGTTGTTTCAGCCATGAGTGGTGAGACTAATCGAATGACCGAGCTTGCCAAAAAAATGCAAGTGACGCCCTCGGCAAAACAAATGGATGTGCTGCTATCGACTGGTGAGCAAGTGACCATTAGCTTGCTTTGCATGGCGCTAGAAGAACTGGACCAACGCGCGGTTTCATACACGGGTAGTCAAGTTAAAATCATTACCGATGACGCACATACCAAAGCGAGAATTGAAGATATCCATACAGATAGAATTCAGGCTGACTTAGCGCAAGGTAAAATTGTTGTGGTCGCGGGGTTTCAAGGCATAACCGCAGAGGGAGCTATCACAACGCTTGGCCGGGGTGGTTCCGACACAACGGCCGTTGCATTGGCCGCGGCTTTAAAAGCGGATGAATGCCGAATTTACACCGACGTTGATGGCGTTTACACCACCGACCCAAGAGTAGAGCCTAAAGCTAGAAGGTTGGATAAAATCACCTTTGAGGAAATGCTTGAAATGGCGAGTTTGGGTTCAAAAATTTTGCAAATTCGCGCCGTTGAATTTGCAGGTAAATACAATGTTCCATTACGTGTTCTATCAACTTTTGTTGAGGGTGACGGCACGTTAATTACTTATGAGGATGAGGACATGGAAAAAGCATTAATTTCAGGTATTGCGTTTAATCGCGATGAAGCAAAAGTTACCTTGGCAGGCGTACCGGATATGCCAGGTGTTGCATCAGCCATTTTAAAACCAATTTCAAATGCAAACATTGAAATTGACATGATCGTGCAAAATATTGCAGAAGATAAAACGACAGACTTTACATTCACGGTTCATCGTAATGATTACAAAAACACGGTGCAGATTTTACAAAGTATTTGTACAGAATTGGGCGCAGAAAAAGTTATTGGTGACGATAAAATTGTCAAAGTATCTATCGTTGGAGTAGGCATGCGCTCGCACGCTGGTATCGCAAGCCAAATGTTTAGCGCATTGGCCGACGAGGGCATTAATATACAGATGATATCGACGTCAGAAATTAAAATTTCAGTTGTAGTTGATGAAAAATATCTTGAATTAGCGGTGCGTACACTGCACGAGTCTTTCGGGTTGTCACAAGAATAATAGAGGCTCGATAGCTGTTTGCGTTTAGCAGCTATGATAGAATAACTCCCATAATAAGAATAAAAAACAAAATATTGGTTGGCAACGTTTCAAGGAATTGAAACAAAAGGAGACAGTATGCTTATTTTAACGCGTAAGGTTGGTGAATCCCTCGTAATTGGTGATGATGTATCTATCATCGTGTTAGGGGTTAAAGGAAATCAAGTAAGGATTGGAATTGACGCACCTAAAAGCGTTTCTGTTCATCGAGAAGAAATTTATACTAAAATTCAAGATGAAAAAAACAACAGTGGCAATAGATAGCTAAAGCTACTTTAAGAGGAAGTGTTTAGCTTCTTCTCAAGCAAAAAATTCCGGAGAGATGGCCGAGCGGCTGAAGGCGCTCCCCTGCTAAGGGAGTATGGGTTTTATAGCCCATCGAGGGTTCGAATCCCTCTCTCTCCGCCATGTTTTTACCCTATATATATGATATATAGGGTTTTTTTATGAAATAATAAAGGGGCTGACACCTAACATACCAAATGTTAGGGTTGTCAGATGTACGTAAAGCATTGTAAATTAAGTAAAAATAAGCAATTAGAGCTGATGAAATACTTTGTTGCCGGCACAACCGCTAGAACTGCAGCTAGTTTAGTCGGTGTTC
>DUCS01000042.1 GCA_012959695.1 Cycloclasticus sp. | reverse complement strand
GAACCATCTGCTAATTTACGGAAGCCAAGGTATTGTCCCATTGATAATTTATACCAGTAAGGTTCGGTTCGTGCAGACAGTTTTTTTCTACCTGAGATTGTATCGATTCTATTAGACATTTTAAGATTTCCTACAAATTTTAATCGTCATCTCGCACGGAACATATACGGAACAATTGCTTTAAAACTGTATTAAATCACTTTGGACTTTATCAATCAATACCTTTTAATATCAATAAGTTAGAATGTATTTTATGGGACGCTGTAGGACGCTAAATTAGCACTTTCACGGCGGTAACAGGGGTTCGAACCCCCTTGGGGACGCCATATAAATCAACCACTTACAGTAATGTGAGTGGTTTTTTTATACTTGGATTAGACAAATACAGAACACGATAATAATTTGCTCGGAAAGCTATTTAAAAATACCTTTTTTAATCTTACGAGCAGCAAGCAAAACCCCCAGTAAAACAATGGGTATGGATGCGCCAACGAAGATGTCTGTATCAATATTGACGCCAACGGCTCGAAGAGCATCGGCGACGTATTGCATTATGCTAACAACATAGAAAGTTACAGCAGCGATGGATAACCCCTCAACAGTTTCTTGTAAACGAAGTTGTAATTTGGCTCGCTTATCCATGGAGTTGAGTAGTTTTTGATTTTGAGATTCAACCGCTAAGTTAATACGCGCCATGAGTATTTGACTGGCCCTAGAAATGTGCACAGACAAGCTTTCAAGCATAGATGTAATTGATTTAGAGGCATTCATTGCAGGTTCAAAACGCCTTTCTAAATATCTTGAAATCATTTGTCGACCTTCAATTCTATTCTCACGAATGCGTTTTACGCGGTCGGTAACAATAGATCTGTAGGCTCGTGTTGCGCTAAGGCGGTATGAAGTGCTTGCAATAATTTGTTCAATACTTGCTTCAAGAGCAGTTAAATCGCCTAGCAAGCTGTGTTCTTCTTGTAGTGTTTCTGTTGAAGACATTCGTTGAGTAATATCTGTTAAGCGGTCGCCCATTTCTCTAAGCGGTTTGCCGTATTTCTCAACTAATGGCAGAGCAAGCAAAGCGAGCATTCTATAGGTTTCTAATTCTAGTAAATGTCGAACAAGGCGGCCAGTAGTCTGCGGCGTTAGGCTTTCATCGAATATCAAGATATTACTGAACCCATCGTTTTGTAGCTGAAAATCGGTCCATGCTTGCGCTGCTGTTCCGCCAACAAAACTAGCAACAAGGCTGTCTTGTTGAAAGTGCTCAGTAACGATTTCTTCAATACAGAGCGAGTCACAGGCTGACATAATTTCAATGTGTTGGGCAACCAATAAATCACCTTTGATTGCTTTAATCCATTCGTCTGCTACTCCCTCTATAGCTTTGCTAGAAAAGGCTTGTTCATGTTGCTTTGTTGTAATGAATGAGTAGGTGGAAAACTCGGTATGTTTTGCCCACTTGAGAGTAATGCCTTTAAAAGTGATGTTGTAATGTGTAGCCTTCATATTCGGGGGGGCAACACCGTATTGCTCGGCTAACAAACATAGGTGCTCGCATTCCATTTCGGCTGTTATGTCGTCGGTCATCAATGCTAAATGAGAGATTTGTACGGGTGCTTTTAAATCGGAGTAAGGCCGCACATGTGCCTCGTTAAATAAGCGGTGGCGTAGGGGGTGTTCGCTTGGTAAAGTCATACTATTTATCGCTAATAAAATTGAATAAAGAGATATTAGCGCAGTTAATTTTAAGTAACAATAAGAACTAAGTTTAATCCTTGTTTAAACAGTTGTTAGTGCTTCGCATAAAATGATATCTTTATAGTTAAACTTTCATGATTTAAAAGGACTGAGAATGATTAAAACTGCCCGCAACTATCTAAAAATAGCTAGCTATTTGTTACTGTTGGTAAGCTTAGGTGCTTGCGCAGATAACACATCCGTCAATAACTTAGTTGTTCAACTTGATGTATTTAAAAGTCCAACGTGCGATTGTTGCGGTAAATGGGTTAGCCATATTGACTCGTTAGGATTTGAAGCAACAACGCACCACCCTGCAGATTTGAACCTTGTGAAACAAAAATTAGGCATCGCGCCGCAATACCAATCGTGTCATACCGGTGTATCAAAAGAAGGGTATATATTTGAAGGCCACGTACCGGCAGATATTATGCAGCGCTTTTTAACTGAAAAGCCTGAAGGTGCGCTTGGCCTTGCCGTACCAGGTATGCCCATTGGTAGTCCGGGTATGGAAATGGGCGACCGCTATGATGACTACGATGTTTTACTGCTTAAAAAAGATGGTAGCTCTGAAGTGTATGAGCGTATTCGTCCTAAGAGTTAGAACGCATAGTAGAGCGTGCTTCTCGTATGACGCCCCAAGCTGAATGCATCACAATAGCGGCGATGAACAGCCCAATGATAATATCGGGTAGGGGTGAGGCAAGCCAATAAACAAGGCCAGCGGCGATGAGTACACCAACATTATTTATCATGTCGTTACGGGTGCATATCCACGTGGCACGCATGTTGATATCGCCATCTCGATAGGCCATTAATAGAAAAAAACAAATAGTATTTGCGATAAGCGCCAAGCCACCAAACACGCCCATACTGAATGCATCCGGCACGTTGTTTGTGCTTAATAAATAGATTGGCTGAATCAATATACCTAGCCCGAGTATCATTTGAAAAATACCGCTGGTTAACGCCGCGCGATTCTTCCAATGGGCAGCACGCTCTAGGGCAAACAACCCTAGAGCATACACCAAAGCATCAGCTAACATATCTAGCGAATCTGCCATTAGGGCAGTAGAGTGACTAACAAGCCCTGCTGAAAATTCAACGACAAACATGCCGGCGTTAATCAACAAAACGATAATCAATACGCGTTTTTGTTGCGTACTGGCCTTGGCTATATTGTCGGTTGAACAGCTATCGCATCCAGACATGTTTTTACCTATCTCGCATTATGTTGTTTTGAGAAATACGAATATAACGCAGGTATAACGACCAGTGTTAATAAGGTTGAAGAAAATAAGCCACCAACCACAACCGTTGCCAATGGCCGTTGAACTTCAGAACCAACACCACTGGCAAGCAACATGGGTATTAAGCCAAGGGCAGCAATACTAGCGGTCATCAATACCGGTCTCAATCTTGATAGGGCACCTTCAAAAACAGCTTTCCCTGTATCTAGACCATCACTAATACGTTGATTAATGGCATTCACCATCACCACACCATTTAACACCGCAACACCAAATAGGGCGATAAAGCCAATTGAGCCAGGTACTGAAAGGTACTGGCCTGATATAAATAAAGCGGCAATGCCACCGATCATGGCTAACGGCACGTTTAACATAATCAGTAATGACTGGCCAACAGAGCTAAACGCAAAATACAGTAATAAAAATATCAAACCGAGAGACACCGGAACAACAATCATTAATTTGGCTTGTGCCCGTTGCTGGTTCTCAAATTGCCCACCAAATACGACGGTATACCCAGGCGGCAGATTAATATCATCATTAATACGTTGTTGAATTTCTGCTACCAAACCACCCATATCACGGCCTTCAACATTGGCTTGAATCACAACGCGTCGCTGCACGTCATCTCGACGAATTTGCGGTGGCCCAGATTCAATTTTCACTTGTGCTACATCACTCAGCTTCACCCATGCGCCACCTGGTGCTTGCAAGGTTAGGTTTTGAATGGCTTCAACACTGTGACGAAAACCTGACTGTAAACGAATATTAATATCGTACCGTTCGTTACCGTTAATCACTTGTCCAGCTTCCAAACCACCAATTGAGTTAGCAACTAAATCCATCACTTGTGCAACAGGAATGCCGTACCGCGCTAAGGCATCACGATTCGGACGAATAGCGAGCTGTGCTTCACCAGCAATCTGCTCCATTTCTACACCACGAGTCCCCTTTATTTTACGCACTAAACCTTCAATCTTTTTACCTGTGCTTGCCAAGGTATCGAGATCTGGCCCAAATAGTTTGATGGCCAATTGTGCTTTAACGCCGGATAATAATTCATCCACACGGGTAGCAATCGGTTGTGAGAATGAGAACAGCAAGCCCGGATGAACCGACATTTTTTCCTCCATCAATTTTTGCAATGCTTGACGGTTGGATGCACTAGTCCATTCATTGACTGGCTTCAAGCCGACAAATATTTCAACGTTGGAAACGGGTTCAGGATCACCACCAATTTCAGCACGCCCGGCACGACTAGACACGTATAACACCTCAGGAAAGGTCATCAATTGCTCCTCAAGCTTTCTGGCCACACTTAACGAGGTAGAAAGACTGGATGAAGGCGCCAAGGTGATTCTAATATTGAGCGTGCCTTCTTCCAATTCAGGTACAAACTCTGTACCCAAAAATGGCACCAATGCCAATGAGGCCACAAACAAAACAACCGACCCGATAACAACACGACGCGGAAACTTTATTATTCCAGACAGTTTACGTTGGTAAAACCCTTCAAGGGTTCTCATCATCACATTGTCTTTTTCCTTTACCCCTTGCTTAAAGAGGTACGTTGCCAATGCCGGCACAACAATAAGTGCTACCAGCAGTGAGGCTAACATGGCCAATACAATTGAAATGGCCATCGGTTGAAATAGCTTACCTTCCACCCCTTCAAGTGTGAACAATGGCGCAAAAACAATAATAATAATCGCTACCGCAAAAAATACGGGGGTGCCAACTTCGCGTGCGGCTTCTTGAATCCGCAATGAAATACCGTGTCGATCGTGTTTTGCATCATAAGGGTGTGGTTCACCGTCAGCTAATACCTCTTGTGCATACTTATGATGTTCTGCATCAGGTTTAGTCAAATGGCTAAAAATATGTTCCATCATTACCACTGAGCCATCCACCATCATACCGATAGCAATCGCTAAACCGCCTAATGACATTAAGTTGGCCGATATACCCCAATACGCCATAGCAATAAGTGCTAGACCAATGGAAATAGGCACTGATATCAATACTAAAAAAGCTGCACGTAAATTCATTAAAAACAATATCAAGACGATAATGATTAGCACGAACGCTTCTAATAATGCTTTGCTAACCGTATTAACCGCTTGGTCAACAAGGTCGGATTGGTCATAAAAAGACTCAATCGTCACACCATCAGGCAGTGCTGTTTGTATGGCTGGTAGGCGAGATTTAATACCATCAATCGTGGCTTTTGTATTAGCACCCAGGCGCTTCATTACAATGCCTGCCACCACTTCACCCATTGCAACGGGGTTACCTTCGTTGTCACGGCGTGACATGGTGACTGCACCTTGACGAATTTCAGGGCCAAAATTAACCTTGGCAACGTCGCTAACACGCACGGAAACACCATCAACATTTTTCAGTGGAATATTACCAATATCGCGTAGGCCTTCTTCGTTACTGCGTACCCAACCAACACCGCGGATAACCAATTGTTCAGCACCTCGGTCTAAATACCAACCGCCAGCATTGCGGTTGTTTTGCTCGATAGCGTCGGCAATATCATTAATGGTTAACTTATAAGACAACAGCTGACGCGGGTTCACTTGCACTTGATACTGTCTGACTTCTCCACCAAACGACAACACCTCGGTTACCCCACTAACAGGCATTAACAATAGTTTAACCACCCAGTCGTTAAGACTACGCAACGCAATGGCATCGTATTTTTCAGGGTCATCTGCACGTAAAATATATTGATACACTTGACCTAACCCAGACGTATTTGGGCCTATTTCGGGTGTACCAATACCATCGGGGATTTGCTCACGTGCAGACTGCAAACGCTCAAAGACCAATTGTCGCGCAAAGTAAATATCCGTACCTTCCTTAAACACAACAGTAATAACAGACAACCCTGTTTTGGAAATAGAACGGACTTCTTCAACATCCGGCAAGGCGTACATCACCGATTCAATAGGAAACGTAATCAACTGCTCAACTTCTTCAGACGCTAATCCGCGTGCCTCGGTGTTAACTTGCACCTGTACATTAGTAACATCTGGAAACGCATCAAGGTTGAGCGATGGCAATATCAATACGCCACCAATTAAGGTCGTCACCAACGCCAGCACCACCATTAAGCGATTATTAATACCAAAATCAATAATTTTATTTAACATGGAGTTACCCCTTAATGATTGTGTATTTCAAAGCCAGATTTCGCTAACTCTGACTGCAAAAAGAACGCCCCTTTCGTGACAACACGTGCACCGGCTTTAATGCCTTCAATCACGGTGACACCATTATTGGTTCTGATAACCTCTACTTCTTGCGGTTCAAACTCATTGTCTTCATGTTCCACAAACACCATCCAATCGCCGTCTGGACTGCGAAGTACCGCATCAGCAGGAACTGACAGGGCCTTTTCCATATTATTCGACATGATTTTTGTATCGACAAAAACACCGGGGTGAAGTAAATCATTAGGGTTCGCAATTTCGATACGCACACCGATAGTCCGTGTTGTTTCATCTAAAGAATGATGGCGTTGAATCACTTTTCCGCTTAATACTTTATCGCGAAATAGCACGTTTGCAATAGCGCCCACGCGAACATCCAATGCTTGTTCTGCCGTTAAACGCGCATTGACCCACAATGACGTCTCATCGCTGATTTCAAACAACATGCGACCAGGTTCCACTAACTCACCCAAGGTAAATTCATCGTGGATGACGGTACCATTTTGTAATGCTTGCAGCTGAAAACGACCATTGGCTAACGCGCCTTTGCCGCCCTTTATCAGCGCATTTATTTGCTGTTGACTCATGCCGTAGGCTTGCGCTTTTGCCAGTGCTTGTTCATTGTTAACTTTAGCTTGAATATAGCGCGCGCCAGAAACAACTTTCCGGCCTAATTTACGCACACGGTTCCACTCACGAGTAGCGACTAATAAATCACCCTGCGCTTGTGCCATATCAACGCTAGAAAGCGTTATAAGAGGTTGGCCGATAGTTACTTCATCACCCAACATGGCATGACGCTGTACTACTTGAGCGCTAATACGAGACACAACTTGGCTGGTCGCGTAAGCATTCAGTGTTATCTCACCCGGTGCACTTATTTCGCTATTTGTTTGGCTCAATTGAAGCGTTTTTATGGCAATGTCGGCTGCTTTTCTTTGAGCAGCGTTAAGTTGCACACTGTTTTCTTCTTCGTGTTCACCCCCATGTTCGTCGCCGTCGCCATGCTCAGCATGCTCTTCGGCGTTTGCTGTTTCGTTCTCGTGATCATGTTCTGCCTCTGCATAGCCATTGCTTATGTTTAATAACACAAACAGTAAAATTATTAATCCTGATTTTATGATATTCATTGTTACTCTCCGTCGTCTGATTGCGCAGCATTATTAGTAATCGCTACGTCATTGCTTGTTATCCATTGGTTTATCTCGCCAGAGGCTATAAGCCACTGCGTCCAAGATTGCCAAAGCTGAGTTTTGTGTTCGATAGCGCTTGCTTGGGTATCGAGTGATTGTTTTAACTGCACCAAGTAATCAGCGGTGCTAAGTTCGCCGACTTTCCATAGGCGTTCTAATAAAGATTCTTGCTGTAATAAGCTGTGGCTACCAACTGCTTGCCATTGCGCCCACGCTCGACGATTAAGTGCCAATGTTTGCGTTGCTGTTTTAAGCTTGGCGGCTAAGAGGCGGCGAATGTCTATTGCTTCACGCTGGCGTTGAATCAATTGCGCATTGGCCGCATCCACTTCTGCGCTAAAATTATTACGCACAAATAATGGCATTGAAAACGTTATATTGGTCAGGCTTTCATCGCCTTCTTTTCCCGCTTTTATACCAATCGTTGGGTCTGGCTGTTGTTCTCGCTGACGCAATTTAATGCCCGCACGTGCAATATCCATCCGTGCACGCGCAAGCTTCATTTGAGGCAAGCTATCCAATAATACGTCTATATTATCGACAGCTTGCTTTTGAGCACCCGGCACATTCTCTATAAAGGGCAATTTCATTAGAGCCTTGTCGCTATCATCACCAAGCAAAACAAACAATGCTTGCTTGTTGGCAATCAACGCAGCCTCCGCATCCGCCAATTGAAAGCTGGCTTCGCTACTGGCTAATTGAGCGAGTGATAAATCAACTTCGGTTAAATCACCTGCGTCATAGCGTTGTTTTGCAATATTAATAAACGTCGCCATAGAAGCCATTCGCTTAGCAGCAATTTGCTGGCTTTCGATGCTTGCTCGATAGCTTGCCAACGCCAATAGAACCTCGGCAGATAGCTGTTGCTGCTGAAATGCTAGTTCATTAATACTGTGTTGCCAACTAAAGTCGGCTAGTCGAGTTTGAGCTGACCGTTTATCACTCCAATCGATGGTTTGGGTAATGCCCGCCGTTTTAGTATCAACGTCCGTGCTTTCATACTCAAACTCAATCTCTGGATTGAATAAAGGTTGGTCTGCAGCGCGACGTTCAGCCTCCGCTTTATCTACATCGGCTTGTACCGCTTGTAATCTTGGATGCTGTTTAACAACGTTATTTAGCCAAACAGACAACTCCTGCTGACCTGCCGCGTGGGCTATTGAGTTCATCAATAGTGCACCCAGCAACAGGGTAATCATATTTAAAATTTTCATTTTTTATTCCTACAAAAATATAACAAATACGGTTTATAAATAACCGCATTGATTGGCGGCAAAAGCCGACCATTTTTAGGAATTAAACGAGAGGAGGTCTCTGAGGGGGGCTGTTATGGTAAGAGAAAAGGTAGAACGAGTAGTACGCCTCTGTAGTAGCAACCACTACAGGTTGAACATCAATATTGGAATTTAACAAGCCCAGCAAATGAACACTCGCATGACAGCAATGATCGTCATCTAAGTGGTGACGTGATTCGGCATCCTCCGAAGATACTGAGTCTGAATGCGAAAAACTTTGTTCTTGCGTACCAACATCATCGTGACTGTGCATAGCCCACACAGTGCTATAACTCAAGATGCTGAGTATTAGCAGTAATATGGTTAATTGTTTCGTCATACGGTTAGCTTTGGGAAGAATGTTAATTCTTTATAACGTTGTTAAATTAGGTTGTCAAATTATTACGACCGAGGTTTTATAAAACGTATCCTGAACAATTATAAACAATGCTACTTGTTAAATTGATATGGCAGCGCAGAAGTGTATGAAAGAATACGCCCAGAAATGTAATATTTTTGTTATTTACTAGGTCTTCAACTATTATGAAGGCAGAACTTATGAATATTACGCATTTAAAAAATATAGCGACACGCAAAAACCGGTACCTTATCGGTTTAATTGTTTGTGTGTTGATGTTTGCGCCTTTGGGTAATATTTTTGCAGACACAGTGGTTTGTGTAGACGACTCTTCTCCAATGTCCATGATGAGCGACAGCGCAATGGACGCTGAGATGGATTGTTGCGCGGATATTGATATGTGCAAGACATCGTGTGATTTAAGTATGTTTAGTGCGCCTGTGTTACTCGACGGCGAAAGCTTAGTAAGTATAAGTAAGTCAGCGGTTCGATACCCTACACATCAAATGGATTTCCTTCCTTTCTTACCCCCGCCTCCGTTAATACGGCCCCCCGTTTCGGTTTAAAAAATAGGCTTCACTGCGGTTTGCAGTGTTGAGAGTGTTTATTTTTTAACCGGAAAGGTTCGAGTTCAATTTTTTAAACTCCTATTCTTTCTAGCAAGTTTTAGGGGGTTGGCGTTGATCAATTCAATTAAGTTTCAATTCAATCAAGTTTTTATTAATACAGCAAAGGTAGCAAAACACCTGTTGTTGTCCATGATGTTTGTGATGCCTGCAATGGCATCAGAGAGTACGGTGTTGTCACTGTCTGAAGCAGTAGAAACCGCTCTGTCGAGTGATTCACTCGTGATGTTAAAGCAAGCTCGCGCACAATCTGCTGAAGAAAATTCTGTTGCAGATGGTGAGTTAGCAGATCCGAAATTAACATTGGGCGTTTTTAACCTGCCGACAACAAACTTTGATTTAAATAAGAACCCCACCACCCAACTTAGGCTTGGTGTAAAACAGGCATTTCCCCGAGGGAATACCTT
>DUCS01000041.1:21132-56612 GCA_012959695.1 Cycloclasticus sp. | reverse complement strand
ACTAATATAAGCATGTAGTAAGTTTAAAACAACAAAAGACTGGGGAGATTAGAGATGGGAATATTTTGTAAAATAGCGGCAATGTTAGGGTTTGGTTCGTGCGATAAAAAAAAGACGGAAACTGCAACAGAGTCAGTAAAAACTCAAGAAACTGTAACTAAGCCTCAACCTATGGAAGCTATAAAAACCGTGAAAACTAACGAAAAGAAATATGTATTGATTGGTGCTGGTCCAGCGTCAGTGCGTGCAGCTGAAACGCTTCGCAAAGCAGACTCTTCATGTTCAATTACCATGATTGGCTTGGAAAAAGAATCTCCATACTCACGTATGGCCTTGCCTTATTATTTAAGCGGCATGATTGAAGACACGGGTACGCACTTAAGAAAAACAGAAGGGCACTTCGAAAACCTAAAAATTAACCACGTATTTGCAAAGGTTGAAAATATTGATGCGAAGAAACAAAACGTAACAACTGATAGTGGTGACGTATACGACTACGATAAGTTGATGATTGCTACTGGTTCGCGTCCTGCGAACTCTCCTTTCCCAGGTGCGGATAATAAAGGCGTGGTGAATTGCTGGACATTGGAAGATGGCAGAGAAATCATTGACACAATCAAGCCAGGTTCAAAAGTTGCTTTGTTAGGCGCTGGTTTTGTTGCATCAATTATTATTGAACCGCTGCTTAAAAGAGGTGCTGATTTAACGGTGATGATGGGTCGTACCGGCCAGATGGTTAGCCGTATGATGGATGAAACAGCGGGTGGTATGATTAAGACATGGTGTGAGTCTAAAGGTGTTACAACCATTTTGCCATCAAGCATTAAGTCTATTGAAGCAGGCCCAGCGCTGAAGCGTGATGACGATAGTCTGACCGAATTTGACCTTATTATTGTCGCTACTGGTGTTTATTCAAATATAGAATTTTTGGAAGGCACTGGCATAAAAACAGATGCTGGTATTTTGGTTAATGCAGCATTACGCACGAATGTTAGACACATATATGCAGCGGGTGATGTTGCGCAAGGTGTGGATTTTTCAACAGGTGCTAAAGCGGTACACGCTATTCAACCAACAGCGGTTGATCATGGTCGAATTGCGGCGGTAAACATGATGGGCGGCAACTCGACTTATAAGGGCAGCTTGAGCATGAACGTACTCGATACGGCTGGCCTGATATCTACATCATTCGGTAGTTGGGGTGGTGTTGAGGGTGGTGATACTGCAACCTTGGTTGATATGGATAATTATAAATACGTACGACTTAACTTTAAAGGTGATTTATTAGTGGGTGCCATCACCGTTGGACGTACGGACTATATTGGCGTCATGAGAGGCTTGATTCAGTCTGAAGTTCCATTAGGCGATTGGAAAGAAAAGTTAATGGAAGATCCAACATTATTAATGAATGCTTATTTAGCGCAGTCTTTGGATGCAGCGAGATAGCATTCGTAAAATAGGCTCGAGTTGAGATGGCAATGAGGGTTAAAACCCAGTAAAATTCGTGTTCATACATATTAACAATCAAAACGGGTAGTGCCAGTCAGGCTCTTCCCGTTTTGCATATCTAAAGGTGGTGTAATTTGTCTGACATAGCGATACTGGTCCTTGAAGACGGTAGTATTTTTCACGGCCAATCAATAGGTGTTCAAGGCCTTACAACGGGAGAAGTTGTCTTTAATACGTCGATGACGGGATACCAAGAAATTCTTACGGATCCTTCGTATGCTCACCAAATTGTCACCCTTACTTATCCGCACATTGGTAATACCGGCGTTAATGCCGAAGATGAAGAATCAACAGCAATTCACGCGCGTGGGTTAGTGATTAGAGATTTACCGTTAACGAACAGTAACTGGCGTTCTGAAGAGTCGTTGTCGGATTATTTAAAACGACACAGCATCGTTGCGATTGCGGATATTGATACTCGAAAGTTAACAAGAATTTTGCGTGAAAAAGGTGCTCAACGCGGTTGTATTATTGCGGGGCCAGATGTTAATGAGGCATTGGCGTTAGAGTCGGCAAAAGAAGCAGCGTCTCTCAAAGGCCTGGACCTAGCTCAAGTGGTCACGTCCGATTCTGCTTACGATTGGACTGAAGCTGTCTGGCAATTAGATCCCGCGGAACAAAAAAACAAACCAGAAATTAAATTTAAAGTTGTGGCGTATGACTTTGGCGTTAAACGTAATATTTTGCGTTTGCTAGTTGAGTCAGGTTGCGAGGTGCATGTTGTGCCTGCAAAAACACCCGCTGCTGACGTATTAGCCATGTCACCAGATGGTGTGTTTTTATCCAACGGTCCGGGTGATCCTGAGCCATGTGATTACGCAATCGAAGCAATTAAAACCATTCTTGAAAAGAAAATACCGACGTTCGGTATATGTTTAGGTCATCAATTGTTGGCCTTAGCCAGTGGCGCATCCACAGTTAAAATGAAGTTTGGGCATCACGGTGCAAACCACCCCGTGCAAGACTTAAAAACAGAACGCGTGATGATCACAAGCCAAAACCACGGCTTTGCAGTAGATGGCGAGTCATTGCCAAGTAACTTGCAAGCAACACACGTATCGTTATTTGATAAGAGTTTACAAGGTATTGAACGGACGGATTGCCCAGCGTTTGGTTTTCAAGGGCATCCAGAAGCAAGCCCAGGTCCGCAAGATATCGTGTATTTATTTGAAAAATTCACTGCATTGATGCAGTCGCAAAAGAACTCATAAAAGAGAATTATGCCAAAAAGAACCGACATAAAATCAGTTTTACTCCTAGGTGCAGGCCCTATTGTTATTGGTCAAGCGTGTGAGTTTGATTATTCTGGAACTCAGGCTTGTAAAGCTCTAAGAGAAGAAGGTTACCGCGTTATCTTGGTTAACTCTAATCCGGCAACCATTATGACGGACCCTGAAACAGCCGATGCGATTTACATCGAGCCAGTTGATTGGCAAACGGTTGAAAAAATCATTGAGAAAGAAAAGCCAGATGTGCTATTACCAACGATGGGCGGCCAAACGGCGCTTAATTGTGCATTGGATTTAGACCGGCATGGCGTATTAGCTAAACACAATGTAGAAATGATAGGCGCTTCCAAAGAGGCCATAGATAAAGCCGAAGATCGTGCTTTATTTAAAGAAGCGATGACCAAAATTGGTTTGTCGACACCGCGTTCTTTTTTAGCGCATAACATGGATGAAGCTTACGAAGCATTGGAGTCAATCGGCTTTCCAACGATTATTCGTCCGTCATTTACCATGGGCGGTAGCGGTGGTGGCATCTCGTATAATCGCGAAGAATTTATCGAAATTTGTGAGCGTGGCTTAGACCTTTCACCAACCAATGAATTGTTGATTGAAGAATCGGTTTTGGGTTGGAAAGAATACGAAATGGAAGTAGTGCGTGATCGTAAAGATAACTGCATTATTATCTGTTCCATTGAAAACTTCGATCCGATGGGCGTGCATACCGGTGACTCGATTACCGTGGCACCAGCACAAACATTAACGGATAAAGAATACCAAATTATGCGAAATGCATCGATTGATGTGTTGCGCGAAATTGGTGTAGATACCGGCGGTTCTAATGTGCAATTTGCCATCAATCCTGAGAATGGTGCGATGATTGTTATTGAAATGAACCCGCGTGTATCGCGTTCGTCTGCGTTGGCGTCTAAAGCGACCGGTTTCCCTATTGCTAAAGTGGCAGCCAAGCTGGCTATTGGATACACGCTAGATGAACTGAGTAATGAGATTACCGGCGGTGCAACACCGGCTTCATTCGAGCCATCCATTGATTATGTTGTGACTAAAATCCCTCGCTTTACATTCGAAAAATTCCCAACGGCAGACGATCGTTTAACCACGCAGATGAAATCTGTGGGCGAGGTGATGGCTGTTGGTCGTACATTCCAAGAGTCATTGCAAAAAGCCATACGTGGGCTTGAAACAGGCATGACGGGTTTAGACCCTGTTGTTGATTTAGATGAAGAAGGTGTTGAAACGGTTATACGCCGTGAGATTCAGCAACCCGGCGCTGATCGTATTTGGTATGTAGCGGATGCGTTTAGAAAAGGTTTTGGCTTAGAAAGCATCTTTGATCAAACAAAAATTGACCGCTGGTTTTTGGTGCAAATTGAAGATTTATTGAACGAAGAGGCTGCGTTAGCCGGCATTGCGTTAGAGTCATTGGATGCTAACACGATGTTCCGCCTAAAACGTAAGGGCTTCTCAGATGCGCGTCTTGCCACCTTGTTAAACGTAGAAGAAAGCGCGTTTAGAAGCGCTCGACATGCATTGGATATTCGACCCGTTTATAAGCGCATCGATTCGTGTGCAGGCGAGTTTTCATCACCGACGGCCTATATGTATTCCACCTACGAAGAAGAGTGCGAATCACGACCGAGTAACCGTGAAAAAATCATGGTGTTGGGAGGAGGACCGAACAGAATTGGCCAAGGTATTGAGTTTGATTACTGCTGTGTTCACGCTGCCTTGGCGATGCGTGAAGACGGTTATGAAACCATCATGATTAACTGTAATCCAGAAACCGTATCAACGGATTTTGATACCTCTGATCGCTTATATTTTGAACCATTGACCTTGGAAGATGTGTTGGAAGTGGTCAATATAGAAAAGCCCAAGGGTGTTATTGTTCAATACGGCGGTCAAACACCGCTTAAATTAGCTGAAGCGTTAGAAGCGGCAGACGTGCCTATTATTGGCACCTCGCCAGAAGCCATTGATTTAGCTGAAGACCGTGAGCGTTTCCAGCAATTGGTTGAAAAATTAAGTTTATTGCAACCACCCAACAGAACAGCGCGTGAACCTGAGCAAGCGGTTCTATTGGCTGAAGAAATTGGCTATCCGTTGGTGGTTAGGCCATCTTATGTACTCGGTGGCCGCGCGATGGAGATCGTATATAACGAATCTGAACTACGCACGTATATGCGTGAAGCTGTTAGTGTGTCGAATGACTCGCCCGTATTATTAGACCGATTCTTAGATGATGCGGTAGAAGTGGATGTGGATGCTATTTTTGATGGCGAAGACATATTAATTGGCGCCATCATGGAGCATATTGAGCAAGCGGGTGTTCACTCAGGTGATTCGGCATGTTCATTGCCACCGTTTGATTTAAGCCAAGATGTGCAAGATAGAATGCGCGTACAAGCCAAAGATTTGGCCAGAGAATTAGGCGTTGTTGGCTTAATGAATATCCAGTTCGCGATTAAAGGCGACGATATTTATATCTTGGAAGTTAACCCACGTGCCTCACGTTCTGTACCGTTTGTTTCAAAAGTAACGGGCTACCCATTAGCAAAAATTGCAGCACGTTGTATGGCGGGCCAATCACTTAAAGAGCAGGGTACAACGGAAGAAATTATTCCTGATTACTTCTCTGTTAAAGAGTCGGTATTCCCCTTTGTAAAATTCCCTAATGTGGATCCTTTACTTGGCCCAGAAATGAAATCAACCGGTGAAGTGATGGGCGTTGGTGATACATTTGGCGAAGCGTTTGGAAAGGCACAACGCGCGGCAGGCATTGATTTATCTGATGAAGAGAATGTCATCTTCAGTGTGCGCGAAGCGGATAAGGTAAAAATGCTTGATTTGGCAAGAACACTGGTATCACGAGGAAAACATATTTTCGCTACACGTGGAACGGCCGACGCATTAACAGCAGCGGGCATCGACTGTGAAGTGGTGAATAAAGTAAGTGAGGGTCGCCCACACATTGTTGATATTATCAAAAATGAAAGCATTCAGCTGGTGGTGAATACCACTGAAGGTAAGCAAGCGATTACCGACTCATTTTCAATTCGTCGTGAATCGTTACAAAATAAAGCAACGTATTGCACAACCATTGCAGGTGCAAAAGCCACCATTGATGCGCTTGCTGATATCAGTGTCAAAGAAGTTCGAGAGCTTCACGAATTACAGGCACGCCGTTAAAGTTATTATTAGGACAGTATTATGAGTAAAACACCGTTAACAAAGAAAGGCGCACAAAGCTTAAAGGACGAATTAGACCTTCTTAAGAATGTTAAACGCCCAAGAATCACAGAAGCTATTGCAGACGCTCGTGCGCACGGTGATTTGAAAGAAAATGCCGAATATCATGCGGCGCGCGAAGAACAGGGTTTGGTTGAAGCAAGGGTTAGGGACATTGAAAGTAAACTAGGCAATGCTCAAGTGATTGATGTATCTACTTTAAATGCAAACGGTAAAGTTGTTTTCGGCTGTACCGTTGAGCTTGAAAATATAGAGACGGAAGAGCTTATAACGTACACCATCGTTGGTCAGGATGAAGCGGATATTAAAAGGAACTTAATCTCCTACGCGTCACCTTTTGCAAAAGCATTAATCGGTAAAGAAGAAGGTGATATTGCCGTAGTAAAAGCGCCGGCGGGTGTTACCGAGTACGAAATTACCGAAGTGCGTTACGAGTAAACTTTTTTATCGGTGTTTTCGCGGTAGAAAACAGCTGTAAAACCAATGGTTTGTACGATTTCAGAACGTGATTGGTCAGCAATTTTTTGAATCATAGTTTTTTTGTCGTCACGGTTAGCGGCTGAAACTTTTACTTTAATCAGCTCATGATGCTCAATCGCTAATTCAATTTCATCCAGGACTGTATCCGTTAGACCAGATTGGCCAACACGTACCACTGGCTTTAGGTCGTGAGCATGAGATTTAAGTTTTTTCTTTTGTTGGTTTGATAATGACATAAGGATAGGGTTTACGGTCAATTGGGTGCGCGCATTTTAGCGCAAAGCACGCCCTTATGGATTTGTTTTTGATAAGCATTTTCAACATACAAAATTTGGCTCAAATAATCACGCTATAAATTATAGATAAATGACGAAACATAAGAACAAACAAAAGTGGCTGGATGAGCACTTTAGTGATGAATATGTAAAGAAAGCGCAGCAGATGGGTCTGCGGTCGCGTGCTGTTTTCAAATTAGAAGAAATTGATAAAAAAAATCAGTTAATCAGGCCTAATCAAATCATTGTTGATTTAGGTGCGGCGCCGGGTGGTTGGTCTGAATACGTGGTTAAGCGGGCAACGGGGAACAGCAAAATCATTGCCTTGGACTTACTTGATATTGAGCCGATTGAGGGTGTAGATTTTATCAAGGGTGACTTTAGTGACGATGCGGTATTTGAAACGTTGCAGTCACTGATTAATGAGCAACCCGTTGATCTTGTGCTGTCCGACATTGCGCCCAACATGAGTGGATCTAAGGCTATAGATCAACCGCGGTCAATGTATCTCGCTGAACTGGCGTTAGATTTTGCCAAGAACAGTTTGGGAAAAAAAGGTGTTTTTCTGATTAAGCTATTTCAAGGCGAAGGCTTTGATCAGTATGTGAAGGAGGCAAAAAAAACTTTCAGCAGTGTTGCTATACGCAAACCCAAAGCTTCAAGAGCACGCAGCAGGGAAGTTTATCTTTTGGCAAAAGGCTTGAAATTATAGTAATCTAACCCCATATATTGAACGAATGATGAAAATAGTAGTCCGACTAATGGATGCTATTAAATGACAAGAAAGATGGAGAGCTGAATTGAACGAAATGGTTAAAAATATAATTATGTGGGTGGTTATCGCCTTCGTATTAATGTCCGTGTTTAATAACTTTGGTGGCACTAAACAAGCAAGCAGTAACGCCCTAAGTTATTCACAGTTTATTAATTCAGTGAATGCAGGGCAAGTGAGCAAAGTCTCCATAGACGGGCCAAATATCATTGGTCAAACAGCGTCTGGTGAGCGTTTTACAACGCGTAATCCAGGCGATGCACATTTGATTGACGACTTACTAAAAAGTGGTGTTGAAATCGTAGCGAAACCACCAGAAGAAACGTCAGCAATTATGTCGGTTCTTATCTCTTGGTTCCCCATGTTGTTACTAATAGGCGTGTGGATATTCTTCATGCGTCAAATGCAAGGCGGCGGTGGCGCTGGCGGGCGTGGTGCAATGTCGTTTGGTAAAAGCAAAGCGAAGCTTCTTAATGAAGATGAGATTAAAGTAACCTTCGCGGATGTTGCCGGTGTTCAAGAAGCAAAAGAAGAAGTGGCGGAAATTGTCGAATTTTTGAGAGAACCCGGAAAATTTCAAAAATTGGGTGGTGCAATACCTCGTGGTATTTTGATGTCGGGTGCGCCAGGTACAGGTAAAACATTACTTGCAAAAGCGATTGCTGGTGAGGCGAAAGTCCCTTTCTTTAGTATTTCGGGTTCTGATTTTGTTGAAATGTTTGTTGGTGTGGGCGCATCACGTGTTCGTGATATGTTCGAACAAGCGAAAAAAAGCGCACCGTGTATTATCTTTATTGATGAAATCGACGCGGTAGGCCGTGCCCGTGGTATTGGTATGGGCGGTGGTAATGATGAGCGTGAGCAAACATTGAACCAGTTATTGGTTGAGATGGATGGCTTTTCAGGCAATGAAGGCGTTATTGTTATTGCGGCAACTAACAGGCCAGACGTGCTGGATCCTGCGTTACTTCGCCCCGGCCGTTTTGATCGTCAAGTTGAAGTGCCATTGCCTGATATTCGTGGTCGTGAACAAATTCTAAAAGTACATCTTAAAAAAGTACCCGTAGGTGATAGCGTTAGTCCAAATGTGATTGCGCGTGGTACACCGGGCATGTCTGGTGCTGATTTAGCCAACCTAGTAAACGAAGCGGCTTTATTTGCAGCAAGAGCAAACAAAAAAGTTGTCGATATGAACGACATGGAAAACGCTAAAGACAAAGTACTTATGGGTGCTGAGCGTCGTTCAATGGTGATGACTGATGAAGAGAAAAGGTGCACGGCTTACCATGAGTCTGGACACGCAATTGTTGGCCGGTTAGTTCCTGAGCATGACCCAGTTTATAAAATAACTATTATTCCTCGTGGTCGCGCTCTTGGCGTGACGATGTTTTTGCCAGAAAAAGATGCGATCAGCATCAGTAAGCGTAAGTTGGAAAGTCAATTGTCTAGTTTATACGGTGGGCGTTTAGCTGAAGAGATTATCTTTGGCGAAGAGGCTGTAACGACAGGTGCTTCTAATGATATTGAGCGCGCTTCTGCCATTGCTAGAAACATGGTGACGTTGTGGGGCTTTTCTGAAAAGCTCGGTGCGCTGAATTACGGTGAAGATGAAAATGCGATGGGTCACTCAGGTGGCAGGCCGAAAATGATTTCAGAAGAAACTGCTGAGCTAATCAATAAAGAAGTACGTGTATTTATTGATCGTAATTATGAGCGTGCTGAAACCTTATTAAAAGATAACATAGACATCCTGCACTCCATGACAGATGCGTTAATGAAATATGAAACGCTTGATAGCGACCAACTTGACGAATTGATGGCGCGTACGACTGTTAGTCCGCCCAAAGATTGGGAAGATAATGACGAGTCGGGCTCAGGTAGTGTCTCTACAGCAGGAAAAGAGAAAGACGCAGACATAGACGACAATGAAACCAAACCAACTGTTGGTGGGCCTGCTGAGCAACCGTAAAGCAAGGCTGGGTTTCCCCGGTACATTTTTGAAACAAAAGAACCCCCATATTATGGGGGTTCTTAATGTTACGCCGGACTCTTTTTCGGACGGTGGAGAGTTTGCAGTAGTCAATGCTGCCGTTGAGCAAGCAGAATTAATGATTGGTGCGGGCGCTAGCATTATTGATGTGGGCGGCGAATCAACACGTCCCAATGCGACAGCAGTGTCTATCGAAGAAGAGTTATCGAGAGTGATACCTGTTATTGAGGGTATTCGCTCAGCCTCTGATGTTCAGATTTCAATTGATACCAGTAAGCCAGAAGTGATGAAGTTTGCGATTTCAGCGGGAGCAAACATCATCAACGACGTGTATGCCTTGAGGCAACCAGGTTCGTTAGAGATGGCCGCGAGTTTGGGTGTTCCTGTCTGTTTAATGCATATGCAAGATAAGCCTGAAACGATGCAAGATAAACCGTGTTATGCAAATGTGGTTGAAGAAGTTAATGATTTTTTCATTCAGCGAATAAAAGCATGCGAAGCGGTTGGAATAGCGAAAGAAAATATTATTTTAGACCCAGGTTTTGGTTTCGGTAAAACCTTACAACATAATTTAAGTTTGCTGGCTCATCTCGATTCATTTAACAGCCACGGCTGCCCAATATTAGCCGGTTTATCAAGAAAATCTATGTTGGGTGAAATATTAAATAAATCGGTTGATCAGAGAGTCATCGGCAGCGTATTAGCTGCACTTATGGCGGTGATGAATGGCGCATCAATTGTTAGGGTTCATGATGTAGCACAAACATCCGACGCATTAAAAATATATAATGCAGTTCAATCTGCGAACTGAGAATGGCATGACAAAAAAATATTTTGGTACAGACGGCATTCGAGGCGCAGTGGGGAAAGGTTCAATTACACCTGAATTTATTTTAAAGTTGGGTTGGGCAACCGGTAAAGTATTTGAAGAGCAAGGCCATTGTAAGATTGTTATTGGCAAAGACACGCGTATATCCGGCTATATGTTTGAATCAGCGCTTGAGGCGGGTCTAGTAGCTGCGGGCGCAGACGTTCATTTGCTTGGCCCCATGCCGACCCCCGGCATTGCTTATCTAACTCGGACACTACGTGCCAATGCGGGTATTGTTATTAGTGCCTCGCATAATCCACATTACGATAACGGCATTAAGTTCTTTTCTAGTGAAGGTAAAAAATTAGCGGACGATATTGAGTACGCGATAGAACAAAAAATGGATGAGCCGCTTGTGGTGGTCGAGTCCCCTAGTTTAGGTAAAGCGAGCCGCGTTGAAGATGCGGCGGGCCGTTATATCGAGTTTTGCAAAAGCACCATTCCTCCGATGATGGACTTATCAGGATTAAAAATGGTCGTCGATTGTGCGCACGGTTCCACCTATCACATTGCACCCTTTGTCTTTAGCGAGTTGGGTGCAGAGGTGGTGAAAATTGGTGTTGAACCGAATGGCGTGAATATTAATGATGGCTGTGGCGCGACAAGTCCTAAAGCTCTTACCGAAGCGGTCCTGTCTCATGCTGCAGACTTTGGCGTAGCCTTAGATGGCGATGGCGATAGACTAATAATGGTTGACCATTTAGGTGAAGTGCTTGATGGCGACGAAATACTGTATATTTTGGCAAAAACTCGATTAGACAAAGGCTGCCTAGGCTCTACAGTGGTTGGAACACTAATGACTAATTTGGGTGTGGAGCACGCATTAAATAGATTAGGCGTTGATTTGTTGAGGTCAGCCGTCGGTGATAGACACGTGATTCAGTTGATGAAAGAGTCAAATTCAATTTTAGGCGGTGAAGGTTCTGGCCATATTATTTGCGCAGATAGAACGACAACGGGTGATGGCATCATATCCGCCTTACAGGTGCTTGAAACGATGGCGGGTGAGTCAAAATCCTTACACGAATTAAAGAGTGATATTCAAAAGTACCCACAGCGCATGATTAATGTGAAGCTGAAGGGGGGCGTTAAGTTTGTCATGACGGATGAGATAGCCGTTGCGGTAAAGGAAGTTGAAAGCACACTGAATGGTAGTGGCAGGGTGTTACTCAGGCCGTCAGGCACTGAGCCATTGGTTCGAGTGATGGTTGAAGGTGAAAACTTAGCATTAGTTGAGTCATTAGCGCTGGAGCTGAGTGAAACAGTTGAACGGTTGCTTGATGTTTAGTGCATCTACTTGTTGATTTATTGGCGAATACTCGCTAACCTTGCGGGTTTTTTAGTGTGAGAAGCATGATGCGTCAACCACTGGTTATTGGAAATTGGAAGATGAATGGCTCACTTGGGTTAACAAGTGATCTATTGCATGCAATTGAAGCGGCTATTGATGATAAAATGCAATGCGAAGTTGGCGTTTGCGTCCCCACCGTTTATATAGATGCTGCACGAGTGGCCGCGTCAAAAATAACGGTAGGTGCTCAGACTGTTTCTGAGCATGCGTCAGGCGCATACACCGGTGAGGTTTCAGCTGATATGTTGGCGGAAATCGGTTGTCGATGGGTGCTGGTAGGGCATTCGGAAAGACGCGTGTTGTTTCATGAAAAAAACGCAGCATTAGTTTTAAAAGTGTTGGCGGCTCAAAAGGCAGGCTTAGTGCCTGTGTATTGCGTTGGTGAAACGGAAATAGATTATAAATCGGGTAATACGTTTGATGTTATAGCGGACCAGATTGGTGCGTTATTGGACAATAAAAAAGTCGATTTAAAGCGATTGGTTTTAGCTTATGAGCCCGTTTGGGCCATCGGCACAGGCTTAACTGCCACGCCTGAAGAAGCTCAGGCTGTGCATGCGTTTATACGCGGTCTAGTTGATAATAGAAGTAAAGACTCAGCCATCGAGCTTAGGATTTTATACGGTGGAAGCGTTAAACCAGACAACGCATCATTATTGTTTGGGCAAGAAGATATAGACGGTGGTTTGATTGGAGGTGCATCTTTGGATGCGAAAGCCTTTATTTCAATCTGTCAGAAGGCATAAAGTTAATCAAGCAGGCAGAGCCTGTGTTAATAAAATATATCCATTGGATATAAAAGGATAAGTTATGAGTTTGTTTGCGATTGTTTTATCAGTACACGTCATTATTGCGGCACTGATGATTGGTTTGATTTTAATTCAGCACGGTAAAGGTGCGGATGCTGGTGCGGCTTTTGGTAGTGGTGCATCGGGTACCGTATTTGGTTCAAAAGGTTCTTCATCCTTCTTGACGCGTTCTACAGCCATCTTGGCAGCGTTGTTTTTCACCACCAGTCTAACACTAGCCTATTTAGGTGGTAATAGAACAGGACCTGATAATATTATCGATAGACTGTCTGACACGCCTGCGGGATTAATAACAGAAACAACGCCTGCCGACTTAATTAATGATACGTCTATGGGCTCAAAAGCTGGGGCAGATGTTGAAGGAATGAGACCTGCTGACGTAGAAGTGACTATTCCTGAATAGTTAATTGTCGCCGAGGTGGTGGAATTGGTAGACACGCTATCTTGAGGGGGTAGTGTCCTTATGGACGTGCGGGTTCAAGTCCCGCTCTCGGCACCAAATATAAAAAGGCTGTTAGTGACTGGATGATTAATCAATATTCCATTTATATATTTCTAATTTTTTCTATTGTCGCTGCTAATTTAGCGTGGCTAAGTAATAAGTTGTTTTGTATTAAAGCGGTCGCGTATAAACCTGGCTGGCTTCGTTGGTTTGAATGGCTCGTCTGGTATACGGCTTCGTTTGCTTCGGGTTTGATTTTAGAATATAAAACCATGGGTGTTTTGAGCGAGCAAGATTGGGAGTTTTATGTCGTTACCCTTTGCCTCTTTGTCGTTTTTGCGTTGCCGGGTTTTATATATCATTACGACTTAAAAAACATTCTCAAGCAACGTTAAATGCATATCAATTTTAAGCTATAATTCTATTTTTTATTAAGGAGATTGTTAGAAATGAAAGCACCTGTTCATGTAGCTGTTACTGGCGCCGCTGGTCAAATTTCGTATTCACTATTATTTCGTATTGCGTCAGGCGACTTTTTAGGCCCTGACCAACCGATTTGTTTACACCTGTTAGAAATCACACCAGCTCTAGGTGCACTTGAAGGTGCCGTGATGGAATTGAATGATTGCGCGTTTCCTTTATTACAAAGCGTCTTAATTTCTGACGATCCTGAAGTAGCATTCAAAGACATCGATTTCGCATTCTTAGTCGGCGCACGTCCACGTGGCCCAGGCATGGAACGTAAAGATCTGCTTGAAGCCAATGCAGCGATTTTCTCTGTACAAGGTAAAGCATTAAATAAAGTAGCTAAACGCGATGTTAAAGTGTTAGTTGTTGGTAATCCAGCGAATACGAATGCATTAATTGCGATGAACAATGCGCCCGATTTAAACCCGCGTAACTTCACAGCGATGACACGTTTGGATCACAACCGTGCAATGAGCTTATTGGCTGAAAAGACAGGTTCTCATAACACAGACATTACTAAAATGACTATTTGGGGCAACCACTCAGCAACGCAATACCCCGATTTACACAATACGTTAATCAACGGTGAAGATGCGTTGTCTAAAATTGATGCAAGCTGGTATTCAGATGATTACATCCCGGCTGTTCAACAACGTGGAGCGGCAATTATTAAAGCCCGCGGTCTATCTAGCGCAGCGTCTGCGGCGAGTTCTGCACTTGATCATATGCGTACTTGGGTTCAAGGTACTGCGGACGGTGATTGGGTTAGCATGGCTATACCGACTGACGGAAGTTACGGAATTGAAGAAGGTTTGATTTATTCGTTCCCTGTCACGGTTAAAGACGGTGAATATTCAATCGTCCAAGGTCTTGAAATCAATGATTTCAGCCGCGAAAGAATGACGGCAACTGAAAATGAATTAAAAGAAGAGCGCGATGGTGTGAAGCACCTGTTTTAATTCTTCTTTCTAAAACATTAAAAAGCCATGCGAATGCATGGCTTTTTTTTTGCATAAAACTCTAGAGCTATTTTGGGCTATAAAAAAAAGGTCATGCAGTTTACATGACCTTTCAACGAACTGGAGTTTTTAAACCTACTAAAGCGTCGGGCCAGCCTCTACAAGTGATTTGCCTTCGTCGGTGTCGGTGTATTTTGCAAAGTTTTTAACAAAGAGTCCGGCTAGATTTTTAGCACGTTTGTCCCACTCAGCAGCATCTTCGTATGTATCGCGTGGGTCTAGGATGTTGCTATGCACTCCTTCTAATGACGTTGGAACTTCAAGATTGAAATACGGGATGTGCTTTGTGTCGGTATTTTCAATCGAGCCGTCTAAAATAGCATTAATGATGCCGCGAGTATCCTTAATGGATATGCGTTTGCCCGTGCCATTCCAGCCAGTGTTTACTAAGTAAGCTTGCGCATCAACGGCTTCCATCCGCTTCACTAATTCTTGAGCATACTTAGTTGGGTGTAATGATAAGAAAGCAGCGCCAAAGGCAGCAGAGAAGGTCGGTGTTGGTTCTGTAATGCCACGCTCTGTGCCTGCTAACTTGGCGGTGAAACCAGACAAGAAATAGTATTTAGTTTGTTCTGCAGTTAGCTTAGAGACAGGCGGTGTTACGCCAAAAGCATCGGCGGTTAGGAAGATGACTTTTTTTGCGTGGCCGCCTTTAGAGACAGGCCTAACGATGTTTTCAATGTGATCAATTGGGTAAGAGACACGTGTGTTTTCAGTTTTTGAATTATCCGCGAACTGAATAACGTTATCGTCTGATAAGGTCACGTTTTCTAATAAAGCGTCACGACGAATCGCGCCATAAATTTCTGGTTCATCTTCAGCGCTTAAGTTGATGACTTTAGCATAGCAGCCGCCTTCAAAATTGAATACACCGTCGTCGTCCCAGCCGTGTTCATCGTCGCCAATCAGTTGACGATTAGCATCGGTTGATAGGGTGGTTTTACCGGTGCCTGATAAGCCAAAGAAAATAGCAACGTCACCATCTTTGCCAATGTTAGCAGAGCAATGCATAGAGGCCATGCCGCGAAGAGGGAGCAGGTAGTTCATCATACTGAACATGCCTTTTTTCATTTCGCCGCCGTACCAAGTGCCGCCAATCAGTTGCATTTTTTCAGTTAAGTTAAAGGCAACGAAGTTTTCAGAATTTAAGCCCTGCTCTTTCCAGTTGGGGTTGTTGGTTTTGGCGCCATTTAACACAACGAAGTCAGGCTCATACGTAGCGAACTCTTCTTCGCTTGGGCGAATGAACATGTTTTTAACAAAATGGGCCTGCCATGCCACTTCAACAATAAATCGAACGGCTAAACGGGTGTCTTTGTTTGCGCCACAGTAGGTGTCCACAACAAATAATCGCTGTCCAGATAACTGTTCAGTGACCAATGATTTCAGATTGTTCCAGTTTTCTTTTGAAAGCGGCTTGTTATCGTTTTTGCCTTGAGTAGACCACCACACAGTGTCACGCGACACGTCATCCATCACGATGTATTTATCTTTAGGTGAGCGGCCTGTAAAGATGCCCGTATCGACGGCCACGGCGCCAAGATTGGTCACGGTACCTTTTTCATAGCCAACTAGGTCATCACGGGTTTCTTCCTCATATAAAACATCGAAAGATGGGTTATGAATAATCTCTGATGCATTGGTGATGCCGTATTGGCTTAGGTCTAAAGTGCTAGACATTGTTGGAACTCCGGTATTGTTTAGGTTGATTTGTTGTTTTCAATCACCGCGTAAGCGGAGTGATTGTGTATGGATTCGAAATTTTCGGCTTCTAATGTGTACGCTAGAATGCGCTCGTCTTGATTCAGCGCGTTGGCTACATCTCTGACCACGTCTTCAACAAACTTAGGGTTGTCGTATGCGCGCTCAGTCACGTATTTTTCGTCAGGCCTTTTTAGTAAGCTGTACAGTTCGCTGGATGCTTGTTGTTCAACTAATTGAATGATGTCTTCAACGAACACATCGCCATGGGTCGTTGCGTTAACCGTAATATGTGAGCGCTGATTGTGCGCGCCATAGTCGGATATTTTCTTAGAACAAGGGCATAAACTGGTGACGGGGATCACAACGGTGATGTTTATACGCGTCTTACTTTTAGACCATTGGCCGTCAAGTTTAACCTGATAATCAAGCAAGCTTTTAACGCCAGTAACCGGTGCGGATTTGTTGATAAAATATAAAAACTCAGCGGTCATGTAGCCGGTATCGGCTTCGAGTTTATGCGTCATCATTGCCAGTAAATCGCTGAAATTATGCAATGAAAGCTGCTGACACTCCTCGTTTAAAAGAGCAACAAAACGCGACATGTGCGTGCCTTTTTGATGATGCGGCAAATTAACAGACATATTAAATGTACCAACAGTCGCTTGTTGATGGCCTTCTTTGTCAACAAACACAAAGGGGTGACGAATATCTTTAATACCAACTTTGTTGATTGGCATATTTCTAGAATCAGGTCTATTTTGTACGTCTTCGATGCTCATGTTGTCGTTGATTATAATGCGTTAATTCGCTTAGTGTGATGAATTGAGCTGGTGTTGAATAGATTGTTGAATGCCGTCAGCATCCAGTCCCGCTTCTTTTAACAACTCTTCTCTGGATCCATGTTCGAGGTTTAGGTCGGGCAAGCCAATATTTATAACACGCACGTCTAGATTTTGTTGGTTGACGAACTCGTTGATTGCACTGCCTGCACCACCTTTAACGACGTTTTCTTCCAGCGTAAAGATAGTGTGGTGTGTTGATGCTATTTGTTGAATCATCGTCTCGTCCAGTGGTTTGACGAAACGCATGTTGACGACAGTGGCATTCAACTCATCGGCCACTTTCAAAGTGGGCTCTAGCGTCGACCCAAAGGCGAGCAAAGCAATATCCTTGCCTTCTCTAACCTGAATAGCGCGTCCAATCTCAATGTGTTCAGTTGTACTCTTAACCGTAACGCCTGGGCCTTTACCTCTTGGATAGCGGACAGCAACAGGGCCTTCGTAATGAAGTCCCGCATTCAGCATCTGACGGCATTCATTCTCATCCGCCGGGGTCATAATGACCATGTTAGGTAGGCAACGTAGGTAGGTTAAATCGTAAGAACCAGAATGGGTAGGGCCATCAGGGCCAACAACACCCGCGCGGTCAATGGCAAATAACACCGACAAGTTTTGCAATGCAACGTCATGCACTAATTGATCATAACCGCGTTGTAAAAAGGTGGAGTATATCGCCACCACGGGCTTCAAACCTTCGCATGCCATGCCGGCTGCCAATGTCACTGCGTGCTGTTCGGCGATGCCAACGTCAAAGTAACGCTTAGGGAATCGCTGTTCAAACTCAACGAGACCAGAGCCTTCGCGCATAGCGGGCGTAATGCCGACGACTTTATCGTCAGCGTCTGCTGCATCGCATAACCATTGTCCAAATACTTCAGTGTAAGTTGGTGCGCAGGCAACTTTTTCCGGTAGGTTGTCGTGGCTCGGGTCAAATGTAGACACCCCGTGGTAGCCAATAGGATCAGCTTCAGCGGGTGAGAAGCCCTTACCTTTTTGTGTCACAACGTGCAAAAATTGCGGGCCTTGCAAGTCCTTCAAGTTGGACAGTGTTTTAACTAAGGTCGGTAGGTCGTGCCCGTTTATCGGGCCGATGTAGTTAAACCCAAGTTCCTCAAACAAGGTGCCTGGTACAATCATGCCCTTAACGTGTTCTTCGGTTCTTCTAGCCAATTCCCAAACGCTAGGCATATTGGACATGACTTTTTTGCTGCCCTCTTTAACGGTTGTGTAGAATTTACCCGATAAAATTTTCGCCAAATAGTTTTTCATTGCGCCAACGTTGGGTGAAATTGACATATCGTTGTCGTTCAATATCACTAACAAATTAGCGTCTAAAGCCCCCGCATGATTAAGCGCTTCAAATGCCATGCCACCGGTAATACCGCCATCACCAATAATCGCAACGGTGCGTTTTTGTTCATCGTTTAACTTTGCGGCAATCGCCATACCTAAGGCCGCACTGATTGACGTACTTGAATGGCCGACGCCAAAGGCATCGTATTCACTTTCAGCGCGAGTAACAAAAGGCGTGATACCGTCTTTTTGTCGAATGGTTGAAATGCTGTTTTTGCGGCCAGTTAATATTTTATGCGGATAAGCTTGATGACCCACATCCCAAATTAGTTTGTCATTTGGGGTGTCAAAAACATAATGTAAAGCAACCGTTAATTCAATGGTGCCAAGCCCTGCAGCAAGATGGCCGCCCGACTTGCTGACAGAGGAAATTAAAAAATCACGCAACTCATTCGATAACTCAACAAGATCATCAGCCGGCAGTTGACGTAAGTCGCTGGGCAGGTCGATTTTATCGAGTAATGGGTGGGCGTTTGACTCAGTCACGTAGTAGCAATAAATACGGTTAAATTAGGTAGCGTATTATCGTTTGCTGGCAATGAGTATGCAAGTAAACATGTTAATAGAATGGCTGAAATTATGCCAAACGGGAGATGCTAAATTGCGCGATATCTCGTAAGTAATCGGCGTGCTCGTCGAATGACGACAGCTGTTCAATGGCGTCTATGTATAAGTCTTCAGTTAACTGCTTTGACGCTTTTAAACCCAATAATGCTGGGTAAGTCGATTTCTCTGCTTGCTTGTCTTTACCTTGTGTCTTACCCAACGCTTCTGTTGAGGATGTTTCATCCAGAATATCGTCTTGCACTTGGAAAGCCAAACCAACACATTCAGCATAGTGTTTTAAACGTATATATTGCGCATCAGTTGGTTGAAACTTTAGCCCAACAACCAATGTGATACAGGCGCAAATTAGTGCACCTGTTTTATGTAAATGCATGTTTTCGATGTCGGCGATAGAAACGGCCTGGCCTTCGTTTGCTAAGTCAATCGCTTGCCCGCCAACCATGCCTCGGGAGCCAGATGCCTGCGATAGCAATTGAATGCAATTTACTTTTTGCGCCGCTGAACAATCAGCCTTAGCCAGTGCGTTAAATGCAAGTGTCAAGAGTGCGTCACCGGCTAAAATCGCGGTTGCTTCATCAAACGCTTTATGACAACTGGGTTTTCCTCGACGTAAGTTATCGTCGTCCATTGAGGGCAAGTCATCGTGAATCAGCGAGTAGGCGTGAATCAGTTCAATAGAACATGCAACACTATCAAGAATAGAAGAGGGTAGCTCCAGCACGTGACCAGTAGCGTAAACCAGCATAGCCCTAATGCGCTTGCCACCATTAAGGGTTGAATAACGCATCGCGTCGTGCAAACGCTTTGGCTCAATGTGGCTGCCGGGGAGATGGTTGTTTAATGCCAGTTCAATCTGGCGTACTTTTTCTTGTTGGAATTGCTTGAATGAACTCATGGTTACGTAGCAAAGCGTTGCTTATTCAAAATCCACCGGTTTTGCTAGTGCCGATTTACTCAGTAAAATTTCAACTTTTTGTTCGGCGTCGGTCAGCGATTTTTGACAAGCTTGAATAAGCTTGATGCCTTGTTCAAATTCCTTGAGTGATTCTTCTAAACTTAAGCCGCCATTTTCCATGCGGTCGACCAGCTCTTCAAGTGATTGAAGTGATGATTCTAAATCGAGCTTTTTTGCTTTAGCCATGGTTAATTTTACGTTGGTTCGTTTGAAAAAATACAGTATCTTATACACGTAAGACGCGACAGATATATTATACGTGCTTCCTCTTAAATGATGTTGACATGTCGTAATTGCTGGCGTATCTTAAACTCACTGTTTAGACTTAGTCTAAAGGTAGAATTGATATCAATCAACTAACAGAGGAAATATTATGTCACTTAAAGGTTCTGAAACAGAGCAAAACTTAAAGGACGCATTTGCGGGTGAATCACAAGCAAACCGTCGTTACCTTTACTTCGCAAACAAAGCAGACATCGAAGGGTATAACGATGTATCAGCTGTTTTTCGTTCAACTGCTGAAGGTGAAACCGGCCATGCGCACGGTCACTTAGAGTATTTGGAAGAAACAGGCGATCCAGCAACTGGCTTACCAATCGGTGGTACAGAAGATAACCTTAAAGCATCAATTGCTGGCGAAACACATGAGTACACTGATATGTACCCAGGTATGGCAAAAACAGCGCGTGACGAAGGTCATGACGAGATTGCTGATTGGTTTGAAACATTAGCCAAAGCGGAGCGTTCACACGCTAACCGTTTCCAAAAAGCGTTAGATACTTTAAACGCGTAATTTTGGTGTAATAAAGGAAAAGAGGGTACGCGCGTACCCTCTTTTTTTTGGAGAAAAAGATGAGAGAAGGTAGCTTAGAAGCCCCAACACGGCATCCGTTGGATTGGAAAAACCCAGATTTTTTCAACGAAACTAAATTATTTGATGAATTAGAACGTACGTTTGATATTTGTCATGGTTGTCGTCGTTGCTTTAATTTATGCAATGCATTTCCACTATTGTTCGACGTGATTGATGAGTCAGACACGATGGAACTGGATAGCGTTGATAAAAAAGTGTATTGGGATGTCGTGGATAATTGCTACCTGTGCGATATGTGCTTTATGAGCAAATGCCCGTATGTGCCTCCACACGAATGGGACTTAGATTTCCCCCACTTAATGCTTCGTGCGAAAGCCGTTAAGTTTAAAAAAGATGATGTAAAACAACGTGATAAGTTGATTACGTCAACCGATAAAATCGGTAAATTGGCGTCGATTCCAATCGTCGTTAATGTCGTTAATGCGGCGAATAAAAACAACACGGTTAGAAAATTGCTCGACAGTACCTTGGGCATTCACCCTGATGCAATTATCCCTGCGTACCATACAGAAACAGCAAGAAAGCAATTTGCAAAACAAAACCATGGCGGTTTAGCAACTGAAGCGTGTGGCGAGACCACCGGTAAAGTCGCTATTTTTACCACCTGTTATGGCAACTATAACCGCCCAGATTTAGTCAATGATTTGGTTGATGTGCTAGAACACAATGAGATAGCCGTGACCATGGCAAGCCAAGAAAGCTGCTGCGGCATGCCAAAACTTGAACTGGGTGACTTAGAAGAAGTTGAACGGTTAAAGGATAACAATATCCCGCAATTGATTAAATTAATAAATGAAGGTTGGGATATTATCGCGCCAGTGCCGTCATGTGTGCTGATGTTTAAACAAGAGTTACCACTGATGTTCCCTGATGATGCCGACGTGGCTAAAGTGCGTGATGCAATGTTTGATCCGTTTGAATATCTGATGCTACGTCATAAAGCGTCGTTATTAAAAACAGAGTTTAAAGATGAGTTAGGGACAGTGTCGTACCAAGTGGCGTGTCATTTACGGGTACAAAACATCGGTTTAAAGACCAAAGAATTATTAGAGTTGATTCCGAATACCTCAGTCAAAGCGATAGAACGTTGTTCTGGGCACGACGGTACGTATGCAATAAAAAGCGAGTTTCATGACATTTCGATGAAGATTGCCAAGCCGGTTATTAACCGAGTTAAAAAAGCAGAAGCTGACGTGTTTTCCAGTGATTGCCCCATGGCAGCAGACCATATTGCCAGTGGCTTAAAAGATGGGGCGAACGTTAAAAACCCCATTAGCTTGTTAAAGCAAGCCTATGGTTTATAAAAGAATTTAGAGACATAATGATGAGAAAATTAGTAAAAAAAGAATTATACAGTTTGGAAGAATATTCAAACATGCGTGCTGAATTCCGACAAAAAATTCGTGCGCATAAAGACAATAGAATTGTAAGAATTGGCGAAAATATTAGCTTGCACTTCGAGGATTATGAAACGATGCTGTATCAAGTTCAAGAAATGCTACGTGCGGAAAAAATATTTGAGTCTGCCGGTATTATGGAGGAGATTGAGACGTATAATCCGTTGATTCCTGATGGGCAAAACTGGAAAGCAACGATGATGATTCAATTTAATAAAGTTGAAGACCGTGTCAAAGCGTTGGCTGAGATGATTGGTATAGAACGCGCAACATGGGTACAAGTGGACGGTTTTGATAAAGTGTCGCCCATTGCGAATGAAGACTTAGAACGTGAAACAGAAGAAAAAACATCATCTGTACACTTCTTGCGGTTTGAATTATCTGCCGATATGGCAGCCGCTGCAAAGCAGGGCGCTGCCATCAATATGGGTGTTGACCACGCAGCGTATAGCCACGCTTGTTTGCCCATAGCTGAAAACTTAAGGGCCTCGTTAGTTAATGACCTTACTTAGTATTGACCTTAGCAGGTTGGAGTTCATCAACTAGACTTTGCAAGCTACACGGTACATGCAGGTGGTAGCCTTGGCCGTAATCGACACCTAGCTCGTTAAGTTTGGCTAAAATTTCGGCATTTTCTACAAATTCACCGATGGTTTCTTTGCCCATCAAATGACCAATTTCGTTTATGGACTTAACCATTGCGAGATCTAGTTCATCGTCAACCATGTTTTTTATAAATTGCCCATCAATTTTCAAAATATCGATGGGTAGCGTTTTAAGGTATTCGTACGATGATAGTCCGGTACCAAAATCATCCAATGCAATTTTACAGCCGAGTGCTTGTAGTTTTTTCAAAAATTCAATGCCGATTTTTGGATTAGAAATAGCCGCTGTTTCGGTGATTTCAAAACATATTTCTTCAGCGACATGATTAAACACAGGGTTGGCAGGCGCATACATTTTTAGTTGATTCGCCCCAGGGTAGTCTGGCGTTGTTTCTTCAATGGGTACAAGGTAGTTTTCAGCCCCAGGGACGCAGGGATACAACAATCAACAACGGTCGGCATTCAATGCGTCGAGGGTATGCCGTAGAATGATTTTTAATTTGTGAAAGTCAGAAAGCGGTAGCGCAAGTGCTTCATCTACCTTAGCCAAAAGGTCGCTTTCTTTTGTTAAATCTTTTTCCATAATGATCTAAGTATGCTTTTCCATAAATTGAGTATAGTTGAAATAATTAAAATATCATTTATATAAAACATAATTAATGTACTTCAGCCATTGTGACTGCGTGTGTAAATGATTATGCTTTGTCAGGTCTTAAATCCCATTAAATTAATGAAGCGAATTTCTTTATGAGTAGTGATTACAGTGCCTCAGATATAGAGGTATTAAGCGGTCTTGATCCGGTAAAAAAACGCCCCGGTATGTATACCGATACCGTTCGACCCAATCATTTAGTTCAAGAGGTATTAGATAATAGTGTTGATGAGGCGATTGCGGGGTTTGCTTCGCAAATTGATGTCACGGTTTTTAAAGATGGCTCGGTTGAAATTATTGACGATGGCCGCGGGATGCCTGTGGATATTCACCCAGAACACGGTGTGTCGGGTATCGAATTAATACTGACGCGTTTGCACGCTGGCGGTAAGTTCTCAAATAAAAATTATCAGTTTTCAGGTGGCTTGCACGGGGTGGGTATTTCGGTGGTTAATGCTTTGTCTAGCCGCGTTGATGTGGAAGTGAAACGCGAGGGTAAACGTTACCATATGGCGTTTGAACACGGAGATCCGGTATCGAGTTTAGAGGAAACTGGCACGGTAGGACAGCGTAATACCGGCACTTTAGTGCGCTTTAAACCGCACCCGAGCTATTTTGATTCGGCGAATATTTCCATCAGTAAACTAAAACACGTGTTACGTGCTAAAGCGGTATTGTGTCCTGGTCTACGTATTAGTTTGAACGATGAGAGTAGCGCAGAAAAATCAGAATGGTTTTACGAAAACGGCTTAACGGATTACTTGCTTGGGCAGTTAGAACATTTAAATTTATTACCACCTGAAGGTTTTGTCTCCAGCGCAAACAGTGAGCGTGAATCGGTTGAGTGGGCGTTAGCCTGGTCAACAGATGTGGGCGAGGGCATTACCGAGAGTTACGTTAATTTAGTGCCCACTTCACAAGGTGGCACGCACGTTAACGGCTTGCGTACGGGGCTGACGGAAGCCGTGCGCGAATTTTGTGAGTTTCAATCTTTATTACCACGCGGCGTAAAAATCACCCCCGATGATGTGTGGGAGCGTTGTCACTATGTGTTGTCGCTTAAAATTGAAGACCCGCAGTTTTCAGGCCAAACAAAAGAGCGTTTAACGTCACGTGAATGCGCCGCATTTGTCTCGGGTGTGTCGAAAGATAGCTTTAGCTTATGGTTGAATCAACACCCAGCAATAGGCGAGGAAATTGCACAAATAGCCATTCAACGTGCACAAAATAGGCAGCGTGCGGGTAAGAAGGTGATTCGTAAAAAGGTCACGTCAGGCCCTGCATTGCCCGGTAAATTGGCAGATTGCTCGTCACAAGATTCAGACCGTTCAGAATTATTTTTGGTTGAAGGGGATTCAGCTGGCGGCTCTGCCAAACAAGCCCGTGATAGAGAATTCCAAGCGATTATGCCACTACGTGGAAAGATTCTAAACACATGGGAAGTGGACCCTATTGATGTGTTGGCATCTGAGGAAGTACACAATATTTCGGTGGCGATTGGTGTTGAGCCCGGTTCAACAGATTTAAAGTCCTTACGCTACAGTAAAATTTGCATCTTAGCGGATGCCGACTCAGATGGTTTGCACATTGCGACTTTATTATGCGCTTTGTTCGTTAGACACTTTGCACCGTTAGTAGAAGCCGGGAATATATATGTTGCCATGCCGCCGTTGTACCGAGTGGACGTAGGTAAGCAGGTTTTTTACGCGCTAGATGATGCGGAAAAAGAAGGCGTGTTAGACCGAATCGCCGCTGAAAAACTAAAAGGTAAAATTAACGTTCAACGTTTTAAAGGCCTAGGTGAAATGAACCCTGCTCAATTGCGAGTGACAACACTTGACCCAGATACCCGCCGCTTAGTGAGATTAAGCATGAGCCCCGGTGATGAAACGCACGCAATGATGGATATGTTGCTGGCTAAAAAACGCGCCTCTGACCGCAAAGCATGGTTGGAAGAAAGCGGCAATTTGGCGGAGTTATAAGAGACTATTATGAGCACCACTCAATTTGAAAATATCGAAACGCTGCCACTGAAAGATTTCACGGAAAAAGCGTATTTAGATTATTCCATGTACGTGATTTTGGACCGTGCGTTGCCACATATTGCCGACGGCTTAAAGCCGGTGCAACGGCGCATTGTCTATGCCATGTCTGAACTAGGGTTATCCAATAACGCAAAGTTTAAAAAATCTGCGCGTACGGTTGGTGATGTATTAGGTAAGTTCCATCCGCACGGTGATACGGCGTGTTACGAAGCGATGGTGCATATGGCGCAGCCTTTTGCGTATCGTTATCCTTTAGTCGACGGGCAGGGTAACTGGGGGTCGCCAGATGACCCTAAATCGTTTGCTGCCATGCGTTATACCGAATCGCGCCTAGCGCCTTATTCGGATACCTTATTGGGCGAATTAGCACAAGGCACAGTCGAATGGACAGATAATTTCGATGGGACGTTAAAAGAGCCGGTCTTGTTGCCAGCGCGTTTGCCTAACTTGTTATTAAACGGTGTAACGGGGATTGCTGTCGGTATGTCGACGGATATTCCTCCGCACAATCTTAATGAAGTCGCTACCGCATGTATTCGCTTATTGGACGAGCCGAAAGCCGATTTGACGGACTTAATGGAACATATCAAGGGCCCTGATTTTCCGACAGAGGCTGAAATTATCACCTCGCGTGAAGACATTAAAGCAATGTACGAGAAGGGCGGTGGTAGCTTACGTGCGCGTGCTTGTTATGAAATGGAACAAGGGCACATTATTGTAACCGCGCTACCGTATCAAGTGTCTGGTGCTAAAGTGCTAGAGCAAATTGCGGCACAAATGCAAGCGAAGAAATTACCGATTGTTGAAGATTTGCGAGATGAGTCAGACCATGAGAACCCAACGCGCTTGGTTATTTCGCCGCGTTCCAATCGTGTGGATATTGAGCAGTTAATGTCGCACCTTTTCGCCACCACAGATTTAGAGCGCACTTATCGGGTTAACTTTAATGTGATTGGCTTATCTGGCAAACCACAAGTGAAAAATTTGAAAGCGGTGTTAACGGAGTGGCTAAGCTATCGAATTGAAACGGTCAGAAAAAGGCTGGATTATCGTTTGGATAAAGTGAATGACCGTCTGCATATTTTAGGCGGCTTGTTGATTGCGTATTTGAACATTGATGAAGTGATTCAAATTATTCGCGAAGAAGACAAACCGAAAGAAGCATTGATGCAACGTTTCTCGATTACTGATGTTCAAGCGCACGCTATTTTAGAAATTAAACTTCGTCAATTAGCGAAATTAGAAGAGTTTAAAATTCGCGCCGAGCAAGATGAGTTGGCAAAAGAGCGCGATGGATTAGAAAAAATACTGGGTTCTAAACAGCGCTTGCGTACCTTGGTTAAAAAGGAAATTCAAGCCGATGCTGCCTTACACGGTGATGCGCGACGTTCGCCCATCGTTGTAAAAGACGCTGCGAAAGCCTTGGATGAGCGTGCGTTAATTCCTAATGAATCGATGACGATTGTTATTTCACAAAAAGGTTGGGTACGTGCCGCCAAAGGACATGATATTGATCCGAAGAGTCTAACGTTTAGATCCGGCGACGAATACTTGGCATCGGCTAAAGGTCGCAGTAATAGTCTGGTTTATTTCTTAGACTCCACGGGACGAATATACAATCAAGCTGTGCATGGATTGCCTTCTGCAAGGGGGCAAGGTGAGCCACTAACGGGTAGTTTAAAGCCGCCGGCAGGGGCCATGTTTACCGATGTGATGGCGGGTAAAGACGAAAAAGTCATGCTGTCTTCAAGCGCTGGCTATGGCTTCGTGACTAAATTAGCTGAATTGTATACGAAGAATAAAGCCGGCAAGGCATTGTTATCATTACCGCAAGGTTCAACGGTGCTTTCACCTGCGTTATATGACGCTGAAGACGGCTTGGTCGCGATTATTAGTCAACAAGGTCGCTTGTTGATATTCCCAGTGAGTGACGTACCGGAACTGGCACGCGGCAAAGGCAATAAATTGATTCAAATACCGAGTAAGGATTTAAAGTCTGGCGACGATAAAGTGGTTGGATTTTGTGTGGTGAGTGATCAGCAAGCTATCCGTATTCGCGCAGGCAAACGTCATATCAACTTAAAACTCTCTGATTTAGATGTGTATAGAGGAAAGAGGGCGCAACGTGGTGCGAAATTACCGAGGGGCTTTCAAAACCCAGATGGCATTGAGTTAGTGACTAAAGAATAGCTTAAAAAGCAGTTGTAATAAAAAAGCCAAGCAAACGCTTGGCTTTTTTGTATCAAAATGACGGGATGTTATCCCGCAACAATGGGGATGCCAGCAATTTTAGACTGCCAGTGAGCAGGCCCCGTTTTATGAACAGATTCACCGTTTGAGTCAACGGCTACGGTAACGGGCATATCTTCAACATAGAACTCTCGGATGGCCTCCATACCTAAGTCTTCAAAGGCAATGATTTTTGACCCTTTAATCGCTTTCGATACCAAATAAGCAGCCCCACCAACGGCCATTAAATACGTGGCTTTATGTTTCTTAATTGCCGCAATACCAGTAGGCCCACGTTCGGCTTTACCAATCATGCCGAGTAAGCCTGTTTTAGCCAGCATCATTTCTGTAAATTTATCCATCCGTGTGGCGGTTGTAGGTCCAGCAGGGCCAACCACTTCACCTTTAACTGGATCGACAGGGCCAACGTAGTAGATAAAGCGGTTTTTAAAATCAACACCGTCGGGTAATGATTCGCCTTTGGCAAACATATCCGCGATGCGTTTATGAGCAGCATCACGCCCTGTTAGCATATGGCCGCTAAGTAACAATCGATCACCTGGCTGCCAAGCTTGTGCTTCTTCTTGGGTTACAGTATCAAGGTTAACGTGTTTTGTTTGCGCGTCGGGCGCCCATGAAACATCGGGCCAATCTTCAAGTTTTGGCGGTTCGATAAATGAAGGGCCAGAACCATCTAATACAAAGTGTGCGTGGCGTGTCGCTGCGCAGTTGGGAATCATTGCAATGGGAAGTGAGGCTGCATGGGTTGGCATGTGATTGATTTTTACGTCTAAGACGGTTGTTAAGCCACCTAAACCTTGCGCGCCGATGCCCAATGCATTGACCTTTTCATAGAGTTCTAAGCGCATTTCTTCAGCGCGATCATTCGGGCCACGGTCTTTAAGTTTTTGGATATCAATGTGCTGCATTAGAGACTCTTTAGCGAGTTTCATCGCCATTTCAGCCGTACCACCAACACCAATACCTAAAATGCCCGGCGGGCACCAGCCAGCACCCATCGTTGGGACGGTTTTAAGTACCCAATCAACCAGACTATCGCTTGGGTTAAGCATCACGAACTTGGACTTATTTTCGGAGCCGCCGCCTTTAGCCGCAACATGAACACTGACGGTATTACCCGGTATTAACTTCATGTGTACAACGGCTGGGGTGTTGTCGCCGGTGTTTTTACGTGCGCCCAGAGGATCAGCAACAATAGAGGCTCTTAAAACGTTGTCAGGGTGCTTATAGGCTTGTCGAACGCCTTCGTCACACATTTCTTGTACGCTCATGGTGGCATCCCATTGAATGTCCATGCCGATGTCTAAGAATAAGTTAGCGATGCCCGTGTCTTGGCAAATAGGGCGGTGATCCATCGCGCACATGCGTGAATTTAACAAAATTTGCGCCATCGCATCTTTAGCAGCCGGCGATTCTTCAAGCTCGTAGGCTTTACCTAGCGCTTGAATGTAATCTTTTGGGTGATAATAAGAGATAAATTGGAAAGCCGCAGCAACACTTTCGATGAAGTCGTCTTGTTTAATAATAGTCATGTGTAAACTCTATGATTGGCGATAAGTAATAGTACCAAATGTTTAAAAAGCATTTAAACAAACTGGTGTTGTTTGTAAAAAGAGCCGGTTTATGCCGGCTCTTTTAATGTACTGAGAGTTAATGTTAACGATTTGGTATGTGCAACGCCCGGTTATCCACGGCTAAAGCGGCTTCGTGAAGGGCTTCTGATAACGTAGGATGTGCGTGAATGGTTAACGCCAAGTCCTCGGTGCTGGCTGAATATTCCATGGCAAGTACAGCTTCTGCTAACAGTTCTGAAGCCTGTGGGCCAATAATATGCACACCAAGAATTTGATCAGTTTCTTCGCTGGAAATCATTTTAACCATGCCAACTGTATCGCCTAGCGCTTGAGCCCGTCCGCTTGCAGCGAAAGGGAAGGTTCCAATTTTAATTTTTTCACCCGTCGATGTCAGGTGTTGCTCGGTTTGACCAACCCAGGCAATTTCGGGGCTAGTATAAATAACGCTCGGTATAACGTCGTAATTTATTTCTGGTTCTTCGCCATAAATAACTTCAGCAACGGCGACACCTTCCTCTGATGCCTTGTGCGCGAGCATTGGGCCACGAATGAGATCACCAATAGCATAAATTGAAGGCTGACTTGTTTGCCAAATTTCATCGACTTCTACAAAGCTTCGTTCATCCAGTTCAATGGGCACTTCTGGAGCAAACAAGTTGTCTGTATTTGGGCGTCGGCCAACGGATACGATGAGTTTGTCCACCACGATGCTATGGGTGCCCGATGCGTCTTCATAGTCGACAGTGACTTTTTTACCTTTTGAAACGGCTTTAGTCACACGGGCGCTCATTTTAATATCAAGCCCTTGCTTTTTGAATTGACGTTTTGCTTCAGCGGCTATTTTATTATCAGCAGCGGGTAAGAAGGTGTCTTGTGCTTCGAGTAAGACAACCTCTGAACCTAAGCGGTTCCAGACGCTGCCTAATTCTAAGCCGATAACGCCAGCTCCAATGACACCCAGTTTCTTAGGTGTTTTATCAAAATCTAAAGCGCCCGTCGAATCGACAATATTTTTATTATCAACAGGGGCAGAGGGAATATCGATAGAGCTCGAGCCGGTCGCTAAAATGATGCTTTCGGCAGAAATAATGCTGACTTCTTTGTCGTTAGATGTGATTTCAACCTGTTTGTCAGCGAGTAATTTACCTCGACCGTGAAAACTGGTGATCTTGTTGGCTTTAAACAGGCCGCTAATTCCACCCGTTAGACGGCTTACTATGTCGTTTTTGTTTTTAATCATGGCGGGGACATCAATTTTCACCCCTGATACTTTAATGCCATGGTTTTCAAGACCGTGATTAAGCTGCTCGTAATGGTGCGAAGATTCAAGCAGTGCTTTCGATGGTATACAGCCGACATTAAGACAGGTGCCGCCCAAGGAAGCCTTGTTATCTTTGCCGGTAAAATCGTCGACACACGCCGTTTTAAGGCCTAATTGTGCGCAACGAATGGCTGCCACATAGCCACCAGGGCCGCCGCCAATAATGACGACATCAAATTTATTATCTGAACTCATAGTTGCTCCCAATGTTTTCTATACGTTTAATAGCAATCTTGCTGGGTCTTCAAGGAAGTCCTTGATAGTCACTAGGAACGAGACAGCTTCTTTACCATCAATAATTCGGTGATCATAAGACAGTGCAAGATACATCATGGGGCGAATAACCATTTCACCGTTTTCCACCATCACGCGTTGATTGATAGCGTGCATGCCTAAAATGGCGCTTTGTGGTGGGTTCAAAATAGGTGTCGACATCATGGAGCCGAAAATACCACCGTTAGTGATAGTAAACGTGCCGCCCATTAAGTCATCTAACCCTAAATTACCATCTCGCGCTTTCATGCCATATTCAGTGATGCCACTTTCAATCGCAGCGAAGTTTTTTAAGTCGGCGTCACGCAATACTGGAACCACTAAACCGCGTGGTGACGAGACGGCTATACCAATATCGTAATAGCCATGGTAAATAATATCTTGCTCGTCAACCGAGGCATTAACAGACGGGAAAAGTTTTAATGACTCAACGGATGCCTTAACGAAAAACGACATGAAGCCTAGCTTGGTGTCGTGAGTTTTAATAAATAAATCTTTATATTTAGCGCGAATATCCATAATCGGCTGCATATTGACTTCGTTAAAGGTCGTCAACATGGCGGTGTTCTGTTGAGCCTGAATAAGTCGCTCGGCAACTTTGGCGCGCAGACGTGTCATAGGGACACGTTGTTCCGCTCTATCACTTGATGGCAAAACTGGCATTTGGGCAGCGGCTGCAGCTTTTGCAGGCGTGGATGCAGGTGCAGCACGTGCTGGTGCCGCAACAGCAGACGACTGATTTTTAATGTGACTGAGAATATCTGTTTTGGTGATTCGACCACCTTTGCCTGTTGCGCTAATGGTACTTGTGTCCAAGCCATGCTCGGCCACCAGTTTTCTTACGGCGGGACTGAGCGCAGCACTTGAGCCTGAGTTCTTTTCAACGGGCAGTGTTGGTGCTTCTGGTTTAGACTCTTCAGTCTCTGGGCTTGCCGCAGCAACATCGCCGGGTTCTATTCGGCCAATTAATTGGCCACTTAATACGATAGCCCCTTCGGCTTCGATTACATCGGCTAAAATACCATCAACTAGTGCTGGGACTTCAAGCACTACTTTGTCGGTTTCTAAATCGACCAGGTTTTCATCCTTTAATACGATGTCACCGGCTTTTTTATGCCATGTTACTAACGTGGCGTCGGCTACAGATTCTGGAAGGGTGGGTACTACGACTTCAATGCTCATGGTTTATTCCTTTTTTAAAGTCAATGCGTTAATAGAGTGCTTCGTGGATTAATTTTTGTTGCTGTTCGACGTGTAGGCTAAATTGTCCAACGGCTGGTGATGCAGACATGTTTCGACCAGCATATTTTAATTCAAGTTTTTTGCTGAGTAGGTCAAAGAAACGATGCCTAATTTGGTACCAGGCACCTTGGTTCATTGGTTCTTCTTGACACCAAACAAGTTGTTTTAATTTAGGGTACTGTTTGAATGAATCATGTAATTCATCAATTGGGAATGGATAGAGCTGTTCTGCTCGCAAAATGACCACGTTTTTAAGCTTATCAGCACGGCGTTGTTCGAGAAGCTCGTAATAGACTTTTCCTGAACAGACAACCATTCGCGTTACTTTTTTCGGATCAATGTCGTCAATTTCTTGAATAAGGAGCTGGAAATGTCCTTTCGTTAGGTCTTCTAATGTTGAAGTGGCTAACTTGTGACGCAGTAAACTTTTTGGACTCATGACGATGAGAGGTTTACGGAAGTAACTGAGTGATTGTCGACGAATCAAATGGAAGATTTGAGACGGTGTCGATGGTACGCATACTTGCATATTGTGTTCGGCGCATAATTGTAGGTATCGCTCTAATCGAGCAGAGGAATGTTCCGGGCCTTGACCTTCATAACCGTGTGGTAATAGTAGTGTAAGTCCGCACAGACGGCCCCATTTTGTTTCACCAGAACTAATAAATTGATCCATAAGAACTTGTGCGCCATTGGCAAAATCACCAAATTGAGCCTCCCAGATAACGAGGTCATCGGGTTCGGTTGTGGCGTAGCCGTATTCGAATCCTAAAACAGCTTCTTCTGATAAAAATGAGTCGTATAAAGAAAACGTACCTTGTTCAAGCATCAGGTGACGGAGAGGGGTGTACGTTTCACCATTAAGTGTGTTGTGAAGAACCGCGTGACGATGAAAAAAGGTGCCGCGACCGACGTCTTGGCCGGTAATTCTAATGTTTTTTCCGGCGGCGAGTAATGTTCCGTAGGCCATGTTTTCGGCATAGCCCCAATCAATAGGTTGAGCGCCAACTGACATCTTCTTTCTGCTTTCCATTACTTTTTCTACACGTGCTTGCAATGAAAACTCGGGAGGTAATTCCAACATTGCTTTAGAGACGTCTTGGAATTTTTTTGCCGTTACGGTCGTGTCGCACAGGTCGTCCCATTTACTGCCTAAAAGCGCATCCCATTTGGCAACAAAGGGGTTAACTTTATGTTCTAGAATAGGTCGTGAAACGATGTCGCCTTTTTCTAAAGCTGCACGGTAGATTGCTGCCAATTTGGCAGGTTCTTTGCTGTCTAACGTGCCTTCTTTAACCAGACGGTCGGCATAAATTTTACGTGTTGTCGGTAACGCGCGAATTGTTTTGTACATCTGTGGCTGAGTAACAGCCGGCTCATCAGCCTCGTTGTGACCTCGGCGACGGTAACACACTAGATCAAGAACAATGTCCTGTTTAAATTCTTTACGGAAATCTACTGCCAGTTGAGAGGCGAAAAGAACGGCTTCAGGGTCATCGGCATTAAAATGCAGAATAGGTGTTTCAAGCATTTTTGCAACGTCTGTGCAGTACAACGTTGAGCGTGTATCGGCTGGATTACTTGTCGTAAAACCCACTTGGTTATTGATAACAATATGAATAGTGCCACCCGTACCGTATGCGCGCGTACGTGACATTTGCAAGGTTTCCATCACAACGCCCTGGCCAGAAAAGGCTGAATCACCATGTATCTGGATGGCTACCACTTCTTCTTCACCTGTTTCCCCACGCCTGTCTTGCCTAGCGCGTACGGAACCTTCAATTACAGGGTTGATAATTTCGAGATGGGATGGGTTGAAAGCTAAGGCAAGGTGCATTTCGCCGCCGGGTGTTTCTACGTCAGAGGAAAAGCCCATGTGATATTTAACGTCACCCGAGCCATCTTTAGCAGGAGAAGCAGAGCGTTTGCCTTCAAATTCTTCAAAAAGAACAGAAGGGTTTTTGCCAAAAATATTAACCAACACGTTTAAACGCCCACGGTGCGCCATGCCTATAACGGTTTCTTTAACGCCATGTTCGCCACAGCGTTGAATCATTTCGTCTAGCATTGGGATTAAGCTTTCACCGCCCTCCAAAGAGAAACGTTTTTGTCCTACATAGGTTCTATGCAAGTGATTTTCTATGCCTTCAGCGGCAGTTAGTAGCTTTAACAACCACGTTTTTTGATCAGCATCCAAATTTAAATGTCCGCGGGGACCTTCCATCCGGCGTCTAACCCATGAGCGCATTTCAGTGTCGCTGATGTGCATGTACTCCACGCCAATGCTGCTGCAATAGGTTTTTTTCAAAATAGGCAGAATATCTTTAAGCGCTAACTGTTCTGACGTGTTGTGTAATGTGCCTGTGTCAAATAGCGAATTAAGATCAAGCTCGCTTAAACCGTGAAAAGCGATATCAAGTTCAGCGTTAAGTTTTTTCTTAGAGTTGTCGAGCGGATTAGTGTTCGCCTGTTTATGACCATTGATGCGATACGCATTCATTAACCTTGAAACAGCCGCTTGTTTAGCAAGTTGCTCAGCTGACTCGCCGCCCTGAATAACTCGAACGCCCGTTGGGGCTTTAGCTAAATCAGCAAAATGTTTTTTGATGGAAGAGTGGGGGATGTCAATGGTCTCAGCACCGTTACGAATGGTATTAAACTGAGTTCGCCATTGTTCATCGACAGAATCGGGGTCATTGAGATATTGTTCGTACATATCTTCAACAAAATTTGCGTTGGCACCGTTAAGTGCAGACGTGCTTTTAAATAACTGCAGTAAGTTGCTCATTAAAATATCTCATCAGGCTGACGTTGCTTACACCATAGTGTAGTTGAGATTTTAAAAAAGTTAACATTTAGTATCATTTAATTTCTATTTTAATAAAAGGATAATAATGTTGGTGCCCCGAGCAGGATTCGAACCTGCGACTTCACCCTTAGGAGGGGTGCGCTCTATCCAGCTGAGCTACCGAGGCATGAATATTTTAAAATTCAAATGGTTCTAGAAAACATTGTTTTAATAGACAAAAATGATAACACTAATGGACTAAATAGAAAGGATAAATCAACCCTTTTTGTAGGGTTAATGAGGTGGCTAATTACTTTTGGGGCTGACACCTAACATACCAAATGTTAGGGTTGTCAGATGTACGTAAAGCATTGTAAATTAAGTAGAAATAAGCAATTAGAGCTGATGAAATACTTTTACTGAATGCGGCTTAATCTCTGCTTTTAACTCCGGTTGTTAATGGGGGGATTACAATGCCATGGCGAAAGCCCGTTACCTAGGCCTTGATCGTAACCGAACCCGTTTTGAACTAATGTGTGTGGCACATAACCTCAAACGA
>DUCS01000041.1:0-21044 GCA_012959695.1 Cycloclasticus sp. | reverse complement strand
TGGCACGTTTGGTTAAAAATAACACCATCACACAATGCAGGGCGAAATAATGTCGTCATGCAAAGGTCTCTTAGTATAACAGGCATATTCATTCTTACAAAATTGATGGGTTTTCGATATGGCTTGGCGTGTTAAAGAACAATACCCGGGTTATTAGATACATTCTTTAATTTCGGCGAATTAATTGACGTAATATTAATTGTTTTTTGATTGCGCAAATAACTGGAGACGACTTCCCAAATAGGCTTGCCCGGTGCTTTTGATCCCACCGTTGCCCATCCGGCCACTTTGTAGTATTTATTCGCTTCAATTGATTTGCCGCTGTCTAGTGTCATGTTTGTAATCCGTTGGCCTGATGCTGCGGTTGGATCGCAAATGTAGTTCATGCCGCCAACGCGAACCATGTCGCCACCTTGTTGGTAGAACGGGTCAGGGTGAAAGAGGTTGTCGGCTACATCTTCTAAAATTAATTTTATTTCGTTACCCAGCATATCGCGTGCGTATGTTTCCGGGTAGGTGATACAGGTTTGATCCATTACATTTTCAAACGTTACAGCTTCACCGGCTAATACGGTTGTGCCCCATCTGAAACCAGGTGATAGCGATATTTCAGCATTGAGTTCGTGCCGTAACGCGTCGCATATAAGCTGGTCGAAGGTGCCATTGAAATTACCTCGACGGTATAAAAGCGATTCGGTAACGGCGAGTTCTTCGTTTAATGTTTCTAGGTATGGCTTACGTATTTCATCAATCAGCGCTGTCATTTCGGCATCGGCTTTAATGAAATTAGAGAAAACTGGGAGCAGGCGGTATTCGTAACCTTTTAATTTGCCATTGGCTAAACTTAAATCCAGTACACCAACAAATTTACCGTTAGAGCCTGCATTAGTGACAACGGTTTCGCCGCCGCTATTTTTAACTGTTTCTGGAACTGGGACACCATCGTGTGTATGTCCGCCAAGAATAAAGTCGATACCTGTAACGACAGCGGCCAGCTTTAAATCAACATCCATGCCGTTATGCGATAAAACGATAATAGCGGCAGGTTTTTCGGTTGCCTTAATCTCGTCTACAAGCTCTTGTAAGTCCTCATTTTGAATACCAAAGCTCCAATCAGGAATAAAGCGTTTTGGATTGGCTACGGGCGTGTACGGGAAGGCTTGGCCAATTATGGCGATTCTGTGACCATTTATTTCTTTAATGGTATAAGGTTTAAAGACATGGCCTGTATCCTCATCGTGCGAGCGTTTACCTTCAAATAAGGCGTCTTCAGTTAGTTTGATATTTTGGGCAAGAAATTCGCCGTTAAAGTCATCAACGTTTGAGAACACTTCTTCGTCTTGGTAGGTAAATTCCCAGTGGCCAGTCATAACATCTACACCAAGAAGGTTAGCGGCTTGAACCATATCTTTACCACGCGACCAATACGCAGTTGCAGACCCTTGCCATGTATCGCCGCCATCCAAAAGTAGGCTGTTTTCGTTATCGCCTGCTGATGCTCTTAGTGATTTAACCAAGGTGCTTAAATGAGCAAAGCCACCGACCTTGCCATATTCTTTAGCGGCGGAATTAAAATTTAGATAAGTGAAAGCGTGTGCTTCCATTGAGCCTTTAGACAATTTGTTTTTCTTTAAAAAAGCATCGCCAACAACGTGAGGCGTTCTGCCAAACGCATTATTTAAGCCCATGTTTACATTAGGTTCTCTAAAATAAATGGGGTTTAGTTGAGCGTGACAATCGGTAATGTGGAGGAGGCGGGCGTTACCTTTTTGAGGTATGTCGTAATTCGGTTCTGCGCTTGAAAAAGCTAAACTTGTTTTAGGTAAGATGCCTGCTATCGCGCCTGCGGTGAGTAGACGGTTAAATTCTCTACGGTTCATTTATGAAGCCCTACGGTGGTTTACTTAGGTAGGTTATTTACCCAATTAGTTTTTTCGTACTCTGCCTGAACTAATGCTTCCTTTGACTGAGCGGATGCTTCCTTTGCCAATGAAATAGCCGTTGCAAAATCTTTTGCTCTAAATGCTTGTTTTGCCTGAGCAACCAGTGGTTTTATTGTGTTCCATTCATGCCCTGCGGCAATGCTTTCATCCCATAATGATTGGGCTTCAATAATTGCATTATTGGCTTCAGATTCAGTTTGTGCGTGAGCGCTAAGGCTGACTGCACAAAACAAGAAGCCCGCAAGAATGACGTTAAGTCCAAAAGATTTAATGGGTTTAGTGTTAGCCACTGAATGGTTGTTTGTTTTTTCTTGAAATATCATAAGTGTAAATGTTTTTTATTTTCTAGATGCAGGTCCATTGATGGGGAGACCATTGCTCATATAGGTTAAGAAGTATTCTAAGTTTTTATACGTTTCGCTTTGTGCAACCAAAGGCTGTGCTCGTACTTGTTTATTGCATGAATTAATACGTCTATGTAACGTTCCAAAACTAGCCCATTTCAAACGATAAACTGGAAAGTGAGTAGGGTGCCCTAATGCGGGGCTTAGAGTTTCAGACCTTGCTTTTCGGCCAACGTTTTGTAAATGGCAATTAGCGCATGAAAAGTTTAACTGCCCACGCTTAGAATAAAAATATTGCTTGCCAGCTTCATAAGCTTTTAAGCCGTTTCCTTTACTAGGCGCTACGACGTTGATTAGAGAGCCTTCTGACGTTGATGACATGTAGGCAGATATTTTGGCGAGATCGCCTACTTTGTAATCCAAAGTGGATTCACCATTAGCTGTCCTGCATTTATTTATAGCAACTTCTAATGTTAAGACGTTGCCACTTTTGCTGTTGAATTTTGGGTAGTGTTGGCGAATATTAATGCCATCATTTTCGAAACAACTGGCGTAGTTTTTACCATTAGCAAAAGGGGTGTTGAATAGCTCTTCACCTCTTTCAAGGTCTTCTTCGTACGGTGGAAAATCACTCATAGCTTCCCATTGATCACGGGCATCTTGGTCGAGTGCGTAAACGCCATCACCAAAATCGGCTAATGAAATTTCGGGGAACCGTTCAGTAAAAAACGTCTGAAAGTCTTCTTTGTCTTGTTGAGGTGTAGCGTTAACGATGCAAGCTGATAGCAGCAGTATCCCCAAAGCGATTGCATTAAGAAATTTTTTCATGACCATCATTATTTTATTTTAGCGTCTGTTTTGTCTACTTCGCCCGTGTTGTCATTCCAACGTAGCTGAAGAGACTCTCCTTTTACGCCACCCTCAAATGAGAATGCGAGGTAAGGGTTTTTTGATACTGATGTGCCAAACTGTGCAAGAAACACAACGTTTCCTTTGTACTCACACGTTAATTCTTGAATGTATTTAGCTGGAATTTTTTCGCCGGATTCTTTATTAACACGACGGCCTGTTTCCATTGGGTGTTTCGCTAGTACACGAACGCTAGTGATATTGTTTTTTACTTTTGCTTTAACTTTCATTTTAATCTCCGAATTCTATGCTTTAGCCGCCGCAGCCGCCAATGGTTACTTTAACTTCTTGGCTTTTGCTGTAGAGCTTGCCGCCCGCTTTTATAATGGCAGTTATCGTGCTTGTTTGCGCTAAACGAATACGTGTTGAAGCGCCTGCTATTGTTCCGGCAGGAATTAAAAAAGTTGCCGTTAGTGGGTTAGGGTTATCTTTTACGAAAATACTGATGGATTCAACATCTTTCATGCTGGTTTTTACTGAAACAGGGACAGCGCCACCATTTTCAGCAATTTTAGGCACTTTTAGTTTAACTTCGTCGCTTTCTACTATGGTTGCTGAGCCAAACAAAGTTTTGTAGGCGTCATCAATTTTTGTAGCATTGAAAGCGTCACTGGCCCAAGCTGCAAATGCGCTAATTGGGGTTAGTAGGGTTAAACATGCGGCGGAACCGATGGTTAACATGTTTAAGAATTTTCTGCGTGAAATTGCCATGTTGTCTCCTGTTACTATTGGTTAAAGTGTGTATAAATAATCTAAAAGGTCTTCAATTTCACCGTCTGTAAGGATGTGGTGTTTACCAAAAGGTGGCATCATTGAAATTGAATTTTTTACGGTGGCGTCCCAAATTTGTGCTTTTAAAGCAGCCCGATCTGGGAATCGTGCTTTCATTACGATGAGTGGTGGGGCAATATTGCCAGCCATTTCGCCGTCATCCATTACATGGCAAGCCAAGCAGTTACCTTTCGTACGGTCGAACGCTACTTTTTTGCCATTCTCTACATCGGCAATGGCCGTATTTGATAAAAATGATAGCAATATTAAAAGGAAGAGCGTTTTGAATAGTGCGAGTTGCTTAAACATCATTTATTGAGCCTCTAACATATATTGAACGGCGTCTTTAACTTGTTGATCTGATAATGACAAGTTACCACCTTTGGGGGGCATCATGCCGCTTTCGCCCATAAAGCCTTTGATTGCGTGCTTAACAACGGTATCAACACCTTGTTCTAGTCGCTTATTCCAAGACTCTTTATCGTCTAATGTTGGCGCTCCTGCAACACCACTGCCGTGACACACGAGACAGCTAGTTGTATAAGTTGCTTTACCCGCGATAGCGCTTTCACTTAGTTTAGGTTTTTCAGCCGCTGCTTCAGCCGAGTCTTCATTTTGATCTGGTGTAATGCCGCTTAATGATTTTATAATAACAATCTTGCTAGGATCTTTGCAATCTTTCATACAACGTTTGTTGTTTGTATCTGGTCGATTATCGATGTAGAAATTATCCACATTCGGCATTTTGACGGAAGCTAAATTGCTTTGAGTTAACACGAAGTCATCTTCTACTAAGTCATTTAGATAGAGTACGTAAGCAGAAATCGCATACACTTCATGTGGCGTTAATGATTGTGGGGCAGTGAATGGCATCGCTCTGTTGATATAGTCCCATAACGTTGACGCATAAGGCCAATAACTACCAACCGTTTTTTCAGGGCGGTCTTCAGTTAGTGAGCCTTCACCACCAGCTAGTGGAGGCCAGCGGTCTTCGCCTTCGCCAAATGACCCGTGACAAGAAGCGCATTTAGCTTCATACATGGGTTCACCTTGAGCGACAGACCCTTCGCCCTTAGGCAAACCTTTGCCGTCAGGACGAACATCTATATCCCAACCAGCTATTTCTTTAGCAGTGGCTGTTGTGCCGATGCCGTAGTGCCCCGTGTCTGCTGCCAAAGCGGCAACCGGTAGGAAGCTGATTGCAACTAACGCAAAAACTGGAAATAATTTATTTAAGCTGAACATTTTTAATCTTCCCGTTGCTTTGTAGTTGCCATGTATGAATGGAGTTTTTGTGATAAATGGAATTTGTGCCGCGAATATCTCTAAGTTGAGTCAATGTTGGTTGTACGTAACCCGTATCATCGACAGAACGACTTTGCAGCAATAAAGGCGAGCCATCCCATTTAAAGGGGAGTGAGAAGCGAGTGAGCGCTTTTGATAAAACTAAGCCTTTTAATCGGGCTGGGCGCCATGTAACGCCGCCATCGATAGAGACATCGACGTGTTTTATTTTGCCGCGACCACTCCAGGCTAAGCCTTCAATTTCATACGAGCCTTTTTGACCCCAAGGGTTTTCTGGGCAAGGTGATGTAATGACGGAGTTTGCTTCTTGTTCGTAAGAAAAACGACGAGAGCGTCCGTCGGGCATTAAATCTGTGTATTTTGATGTTTCTTCACGGTGGTGCCATGGCTTGTCGCCAATTTCTAAACGGCGCAACCATTTTACGGATGTATTGCCTTCCCAACCTGGGTTAAATAAGCGAACAGGGTAACCTTGTTCCGGACGTAACATCTCACCATTTTGTGCATAAACGATAAGTGCATCGTCTAATGCTTTGTCCATAGGGATGCTTCGGCTCATACCCGCGCCATCGGCACCTTCCGCTAAAATCCATTTGCCTTTTGTTTGAACACCAACTTCTTCAAGTAAGGTAGATAACTTAACACCAGTCCACTCGCAACAACTGATCATGCCATGCGTAAATTGTAGTGCTTCCATTTGTGGGCCGCGCCATTCCATGCCGCCGTTAGCTGGACATTCCAAAAAGTTAATGACAGATTCTGATGGGAACCGCATTAAATCATCCATGGTGAAAATAAGTGGGTTATCCACTAAGCCGTGAATCATCAGACGATGCTCTTCTGGGTTAACGGTGATAGCGCCAGCGTGATAGCGTTCAAATACAAGGCCGTTGGGCGTGATGATGCCTTTTAGTTCTTGAATAGGCGACATACTAATAGATGATATTTTTTCTGCGGTTAACCACTCGACGGTACGCCTAATGGTGTTAGCTTCAAATTTTGAAGGGACACCGTAAGGGGTTGATACAACGCCTGTACCCAGTGACTTTGTCCAGCTAGGAATGTTAGGTGGTAAATTGTTAGTGGCTAACGATCCGCCCGTTACAGCTGCAGCCGCTAAGCCGGTACTGAATTTAACGCCCTTCTTTAAAAAGTCTCTTCTTGAAGAAGAAGGAACGTTTGACGCTAAGCCTGCAAGATATTCTTTAGAACTTTCTGGTTTTTTTGATTCCGACATGTGTCTACTTTGATTTATTGTTGTGGGTTAATTGCATATCAATAATATGTCTACACATATAGCGAATAGCTATATAAGAGCGCTATTCTCTATAATTTATCGAGCATGTTTTGAGCCTGTTCTTTTTGTTCGTCATCACCGGCTGATATCACCTCGTTGAGCGTGTCACGTGCGGACTCAATGTCTTGCATATCAATTGATGCTTGTGCGAGGGCGAGCTTGGTATCCAGGTCGTTTTCTGCGTCATCTGTTACTGGTGAATCATCAGGTTCAGAGGCTTCATCCTCGTCTAAGGGTTCATTTTTTATGAGGTCGAAATCAAAATCAAACTCATCTAACAGTGGCTTTTCTTCAATGACGGTAGATTCTGTAACGGTTTCTTCAATGGCCACATCAGCTTGCTCGTTATTGGATTCTTCAACTATTTGAGGCGTTTCGGGTGTAGGGGTTGGTGAGAATGCGAGATCGCTGGTTTCAGACGGTTCTTTTTTACCGCGACGTGCTAAAAATAAGCCAAGTAAGGCGAGTACCAAAATACCACCGTACAAGGGTAAATTGCTGTCATCGTCAGCTGTAGGTTGGCTTGCAGGCTTCGCTTGCGTTGGCTTTACCGCTTGTAATTGCGCAAGCTGTTCGTCTTTTAAAGCGAGTAATCGTTGAAGTTTTTCTACTTGAGTTTCTAAATCGTCGAGACGCGATTTAACTTCTTTGTTTTCTTCTTCAAGCGTCGCGGCCATTTCGATGGCCATGTTAGCTTGTTCGGTAGGGTTGGTTGAGCCAACGGGTGTGTCAGTAGAATTGCCCTCTACTGTAACGTCGTCATTCGGTGTTTTTTGTTTTGGAGTTAGTAGTGTTAACTTGGTTTCAGCTATACTATTTTCAAGTTTTTTTTGTGTAATCTCTGTTCTGGCTGCTTGTTGAGTTTGGCTTCCTACTTTCGTGATAGTTGTCGTTGCAGGCGCGGTTTTGGTAGAAGAAGACCACAACGCGATCTGCTCACGATAGTCATCGTTGGCCTGCGTAATTGTACGACTAGCCAGTTGTTCATTAGTTGGCTCTTGGAGAATGGCGCCTTTTTTTAAAGCATTGATATTGTTTTTATAGAAAGCTTTCGGATTATTATCGTACAACGCCAATATCATTTGTTGGTGTGTCACGGTATGGTCGGTTTCGATTAATTTTTTAGCAATGCCCCACATGGTATCTATACTTTTAGTGGGGCCGTATTCTTTAGGCGGAGCTTGTTGTACGGCAGGGGCTATGTATGTTGTAACTTGAGTACTTGTTACGGGCGTCGTTGGTGTCATAATGGGTGATTTTGGCAACTCAAGCGGCGTTGCTCTCACGTCAGCCATGGTGATTGGAGGGTCTAACAAAATCGTAAATTCTTTTAATGTCCTACCTTGTGGCCATTCAACTTCCAAGATGAAGTTTACAAAAGGTTCTTTGATGGTTGCTTTTGATGATACGTTGATACGGATTTCACCATCTTTTCCTAAAACTGGTGTGAATTTAAGTTGTGTTAAATAGTGAGGTCTGTCGATACCGGCTTTGTTAAAATTTTCTCTAGAGGCAATTTTAATGATGAGGTTGCTAGGGTCCTCATTTTTTGAACCCACCAATGAAATTTGCGCCTTCAACATTTGATTTAAAGCCGAATGAGTTTCTATCTCACCTATACCAAGTGCGTAAATATTTGCAGAATTGAGTAAGCAGAAAGCGGCGACGACCTTAGTTGATTTGTTCATTTGTTTCTCCTAATCTAACGATAGTTTTAATTCCTTAAAAAACGTAGAATGTTGAAATTTAAAGTTAACGGTAACTATAGTCTAAAGATATTTTTTTACCAATATTTCAGCAATTTGCACGCTATTTAACGCCGCGCCTTTGCGAACATTGTCTGCAACGACCCACATGTTGATGCCTTTAGGGTGCGAAATATCTTCTCTAATTCGGCTGACATATACATCATCATTACCCGCGGACTCTGTTACAGCTGTTGCGTAGCCACCGTCTATGCGATCATCCATTAAGGTGATACCTTCAAAATTCGACATTAATTCACGTACTTGTTTAGCACTAATTTTTTCTTTTGTTTCAATGTGTAATGCTTCTGAATGGCCATAAAAAACCGGCACGCGAACGGCTGTTGGGTTCACTTTTATTGAGTCATCATTAAAAATTTTATTGGTTTCCCAAACCATTTTCATTTCTTCTTTGGTGTAGCCGTTTTCAAGAAAAACGTCAATTTGGGGCAGCACGTTAAAGGCAATTTGTTTTGGGTAAACCTTGGCTTCCGCTTGTTTGCCATTTAATAGTTTGGCGGTTTGGCCAGCTAACTCTTCAATGGCGCTTTTGCCGGTGCCGGAAACAGCTTGGTAGGTTGAGACATTAATACGTTCTAGGCCAACGGCGTCGTATATAGGTTTTAGTGCCACTAACATTTGGATAGTAGAGCAGTTTGGGTTAGCGATGATGCCTCTGTTGGTATGTTGAGCGATTGCTTCTGGGTTTACTTCTGGAACAACCAGAGGGATGTCGTCGTCATAGCGAAAGTGGGATGTGTTGTCGATAACAACGCAACCCGCAGCGGCAGCTTTGGGTGCATATTCAGCAGAAACGGAACCGCCCGCTGAAAACAAGCCAATCTGTACTTTGCTGAAATCAAAATCCGCTAGATTGCCTATTTTTACATTTTTTCCCTTGAATTGGATGCTCCCACCGGCAGAACGGCTGCTGGCGAGTGGGTAAAGGTTCCCTACAGGGAAGTTTCTTTGTTCAAGAATTGACAGCATGGTTTCGCCTACAGCGCCTGTGGCACCGACAACAGCAACGTCGTATGTTTTCATTTAAGTTTGTTCCTATGGAAAGTATTAATCTAAATTAAAAACGTCACCTCATAATTAATGAGATGACGTCGGTTACGCTTTGGCCAGATAGTGTTCTGACGGGTACTACCTGTTTAGCTAGTTAGTGCGCCAAACATTCTAGCTTTAATGTCTTGGACACTACCAACACCCTCAATGGTATTGAATTTAACAGGGCTTGATTCAGCCGCCTTGCTATAAAAATCAATGAGAGGGGATGTTTGAGTGTGATAAGTTGTTAGCCTGTCTCTAACGATGTTTTCCTTGTCATCATCACGTTGAATTAACGCTTCGCCGGTAACATCGTCAAGACCTTCTTGTTTTGGTGGGTTATATATGAGGTGGTAGGTTCTGCCAGAATCTAAGTGGACGCGCCTGCCAGCCATACGGCGTACAATTTCTTCGTCATCTACAGCTATTTCTACAACGTGGTCAACGTCAATGCCCATGTTTGCTAAGCCTGTTGCTTGGGGAACAGTGCGCGGAAAACCATCCAGTAAAAATCCGTTAGCGCAATCATTTTCCGCAAGCCTTTCTTGAATTAGGCCCAAAATAATTTCATCTGACACAAGGCCGCCAGCACCCATGACCTTTTTTGCTTCAACGCCTAACGGTGTGCCTGCTTTAACAGCTGCACGTAGCATATCGCCTGTTGAAATTTGAGGGATGCCAAATTTTTCGGTAATGAATTGAGATTGTGTGCCTTTGCCTGAACCTGGGCCGCCCAAAAGAATTATTCGCATTATTTTTCCTAGCCACTGATATTTTAGAACCGCGAAAAATAACATAATTTGATTTTTTTATCTAGTCACAGATGCTGGGAGGGAATTGGTTTGCATTTAAAATAATGTTGATTATTGATGACTAGATGTTCTGTTTTGTATAAAGAAACTAAAAAGGCCCTCGTACTAGAGGGCCTTTTTAGTGTCAGTTGATATGGCTAGTTTAGTTCACAGCACTTTTCGCATCGACACTGATGTTGGCGCTTTTGCGTAATTCATTGATGTGTTTTTGAATGTGCTCTTGTTCAAGTGCAGCGGTAATATTTGGCTTTACTTCTTCGAACGTAGGTGGCGTACCTTCACGTTGGCCAGTACGTAAAATAATGTGCCAGCCAAACTGTGTGCGTACAGCCTGCTTGGTGTATTCGTTGTCTTTCATTGCAAGCACAGCTTGTGAAAATTCAGGCACCATGCGTTGAGGAGTGAACCAACCTAAATCTCCACCTTTAGGTCCTGTAGGGCCTGTTGAATATGATTTGGCTAAAGCAGCAAATTTCTCGCCCTTGTTTAGTTTTTCAATCACTTCTTTCGCTATGGATTCTTCTTTTACTAGAATGTGGCTGGCTTTAATTTCGGTCACTTTCATATCACCAATTCGCGCGTCATATTCTTGTCTTAAGCGCTTTTCAGGGATGGGGTTGTTGTCTAAAAAGTCAATCATTGCCACTTGCGAGAGCATGCTTAAATTAATGAATTCCATTCTGGCTTTAAATTCAGAGGCGGTGTTGAGCTTTTTCTTAATGGCTTCTTCTTTTAAAAGCTGCATGTTGACGATATCGTCAACCAGCTTATCAGCAGGAATATTTCCCTTAGGGTCTACTTGGCGTCGTTCTAATGCATAAAACTGAAGCATGGACTTTTTCAATTCCTGACCATTAACAGTCGCGATAGTTGGGTCGTCATTAGCGAGCGCCATTTGAGTAATGGTCATTAATACAATTGAAGCAAGAATAGAGCGTGAAACCTTCATTTAAATCTCCTGTGGTTGAGGTTGTTCTTTTGGGGTGAATGCTTTGATGCTGAGTGCGTGGATGTCGTGTTTCATCATATCGCCAAGTGCTTTGTAAATTAACTGGTGACGTTTAATCCGTGATAACCCTTCGAACTCGTTAGTAACGATGGTGAGGTAAAAATGTCCACCACCAGATTTTGCACCCTCATGCCCTGCATGAGCTTGGCTATCATCCAATACTTGAATGAATGTAGGCTGAAGCGCTTCGCTTAATGTGTTGTTGATAATGTCGGTGCGGTTGGTCATGTTTTATTTATCCTGCTTAGTTGGCTCGTGTTGTTTGTCGGGTTCTTCGATATATTTCATTAAATAAAAACCTTGGGTAATAACAAAAAGTAACGTTAAACCCAGCATTCCAAATAATTTAAAGTCTGCCCAAGTGTCGGTGTCGAAATTGTAAACAACAGCTAAATTGGCCGCGCCCATAAAAATAAAAAAACATGCCCAGAGAGTGTTCAGTTTTAACCAAATATTATTTGGGAGCGAAAGGTTATCACTCATTAGTCGTTTGATAATAGGCTCTTTGCCAATAAATTGGCTGCCAATGCAGGCCAGGCCAAAAAGCCAGTTGATGATGGTTGGCTTCCATTTGAAGAACATTTCATCTTGCAAATAAAGGGTTGCGCCACCTGAAATTGCGATGATTACAAAGGTAATAATGTGAGTTTTCTCAACGCGTTTATGTTTTAACCAAGAATAAGATAGTTGGATGGCTGATGCGGCAATTGCAACGATAACGGCAATGTAAATACCTTGCCACTTAAAGGCAATATAAAAAAGCAAGATAGGAAAAAAATCGAATAAAAACTTCATGTGCTGGAGCTCGGGTACTTAGACGACGAGGTCTATACCAATTTGTTCGTGAAGTTCATCACGAAGCTCTTGGTCTTCTAACGCTTTTGTATCTAGATAAGTCTGAATAAATTGTTGGTTACGATTTTCTTCGCTGCTGGTACGGAAGTTTGCCTTCTGCCCATTTTCAGTTGCTTCGACTTGCTCAAAGAGTTCGGTACGCTCCGCCTTAATGGATGTTGACTGACTGGTGGCTTGGTTTTTCTCAGACAGCTTACGCTCAACATCATCATTAGGCTTTGGTGGCGTACTCAGCACCTTCTTTGGCGTGGTTGCTAAGTTAACACTGGCTAAATTTGCTTGGATGATCATGGTCAATAATTGTTACAATTGGGCGATGAGCTAATTTGAGTCGTAGAGTATTTTACTCCAGTTTATCCGTACAATTTAACACATTTAATCAATTTTCACTATGAGCCCATTAGAGCGCTATTTGTTCGATCAAACAGAGCACGGTTTTATAAAAGATGATGCGCAAATGGCGGTGGTGTTACGTTTAAGTGATTTGTATGCTCAGTTGTGTGAACCGGTCGTTACAAAAGTGCCGGCTAAAAAAGGTTTTTTCGCTAAGTTTAAGGCCGCATCAAGCACTGTTGCTGTTACGCCCAAAGGTTTGTATTTGTGGGGTGGCGTGGGGCAGGGTAAAACTTATTTAATGGATATTTTTTATGACGCTCTACCTTTTGAGAATAAACAACGAACCCATTTTCACCGTTTTATGCAAAAGGTTCATCAGCAATTAAGGCGTATTAACAATGTAGAAGATCCGCTTCAACTGGTTGCCGATCAAATTGCAGCAGATTGCCGTGTGCTTTGTTTTGATGAGTTTTTTGTATCTGACATAACCGATGCGATGCTGTTGGGGCGGTTATTTGAAGCGTTATTTAAACGTGGTATTTGCCTTGTCGCCACCTCTAATATTGAACCGGATGGCTTGTATAAAAATGGTCTACAACGCGCACGTTTTTTACCCGCAATTGAAGCATTAAAAACTCACTGCGATGTGTTAAAGCTAGACAGCGGAACGGATTATCGTTTGCGTGAACTTGAACAGGCAGAGATTTATCATTCACCGCTGGATGAACAAGCGCACCCAGTATTGCAGGCGTTATTTAATAAAATGACAGAAAGCGATGTAGAGCCTGAGTCTTCGCTTGAAATAGAAGGGCGTTTAGTTGACGTGATACATTGCGCTGAAGGCGTGGTGTGGTTTGATTATCAAGCCATTTGTGATATTCCACGTGGCGCTGCAGATTATATCGAGATTTCACGTTGTTACCACACCGTGTTCGTTTCAAATGTGGCGGTGATGAATGACATGACAAATGACCTCGCGAATCGCTTCATTAATCTGGTAGATGAATTATATGACCACAATGTTAAATTAATCATATCCGCCGAAGTATCTGCAGAAAAACTATACCAAGGCAATAAACTCGCGTTTCAATTTGAACGCACCATCAGTCGATTGCTTGAAATGCAGTCACACGATTATTTAGAACAACCTCACTTACCGTAAACGGAGAAGAACATGGATCAACAAACACAACTAGAAATAGAAGCCGCGGCGTTTAGACGCATCATCAAACACTTCCAAACGCATACCGATGTGCAAAACATCGATTTAATGAATTTGGCAGACTTTTGCAGAAACTGTTTTTCAAAATGGTACATGGCAGAAGCCAATGAGCGCGGAGCAGGTATGGACTACGATGCGGCGCGAGAAGTGGTATACGGCATGCCATTTACCGAGTTTAAAGAGAAATATCAGAAACCAGCAACACCCGAACAGTTAGCCGCGTTTGAAGTTGGCGAGAAAAGGCGTAAAGGGGCAGCGAGCTGAGCCCGTAGTTTTAAACCTAATCACAATAACCGCTTTCAGTTGCTCTTCATAAGGGGCATACTGATGTTTCTATGTATCGACATCACAGACTGCACTGATCTCAATGCCTAGGAATAGTCCTTAGGTTGGCTCAAACTGACTTTAGGTTAATGCATTTATAGCTAGAGGTAAATATTATGAGCAAAGGACAAGACAGCAAAAAAAGTGTTAAAAAGAAAGCCCTTTTAACGCCAAAAGAAAAGAAGGCAGCGAAGAAAGCAAAGAAAAACGAATCGATACACTAGGGTATTAAGCCGTTAGCTTAACTGTTTGATATTTAAAAAGCTTTCGCCTTTTAGTCCCACTTAGCGGATTTGTTTTAGTCGCTTAAGGTGGTTTATACCTTTGGATTTTGGTGAGTTGCTCTTTGGTCTACAGGACGTAGATGAAAGGCGTGAGAAGGAACGGAAAACGTTGCCAGAAATGAAGGGTTGAAGCCTTGTATTTTTGCTCTTTACTTATTCAGTGCTATCGATAGAGGTATCTTCATCGGTTTGACCTTCTTCAGTATCTTTACCTAATTTTTTTAGGCGTTTTTCTTCCTTTTTTTTCTTTTTTGCAATTTCTTTTTGACGTTTTTCGAACGAATAATTAGTTTTTGCCATTAGTATTCTCTTACATTAATTTAATTGTCGTTAATAGTAAAAATAAACCTATAACGCATCAAGAAGGGGCGCGCGATTCAGCGTACCCCTACTTAATTTGTTATGTATTGCAGACTAAACGGCAACCACTTTATTTGCACAAGGGCCTTTTTGACCTTGGCCAATTTCAAATTCAACAGACTGGCCATCATTTAATGATGCGTATCCACCGTCCGCTTGAATTTCTGAATGATGAACAAATAAATCTTTACCGCCATCTTCAGGTGTAATGAAACCGAAACCTTTGTCGGCATTGAACCACTTAACTGTACCTTTACTCATTTTTTTTACTCATGTTGTTGGTGAAATTTAAAAAATTATATTCGAATTCACCGGTCCGAATATAAAAGTGATAGGTTTAGATAGAGATTGTACAACGCGAAAACCGAGACAGGCCACAGTTTTCGAAAATTTAACGGCTTACCTGTACTTTTTCGCTATTTTCTCACGCCTTAATGCGTTATCTATAAGTATTTTAACACTTTTATACGAAGGTTAAAATAATCTATACGAAGGTTAAAATAATCAGCCTTGGACAATACGTTACGTCATTGTTACCAATTCTTCCGCATTGGTTGGATGAATGGCCACAATATCGTCAAAGTCTTGTTTTGTTGCACCCATTTTAATTGCCACGGCAAAGCCTTGTAGTATTTCATCTGAGTCTTGTCCGAACAAGTGGCAGCCGACAACTTTTTCTTCTTTACCAACCGTTACAAGCTTCATGGTGGTGGGTTGTTTTGTTGCTGATAGGGCTTGCGTCATGGGGTTGAAGGTGGACGTGTAAATTTTCACATCGTCTGGGTATTGTGCATTAGCTTGTTGCTCTGTGATGCCAACAGTGCCAATGGCGGGGTGCGAAAAAATTACGCTGGGAACTAGATTGTAGTCTAACTTTCTATCATGCTGGCCGTTGAATAAGCGGTCGCTTAGGCGGCGTGCGGCAGCGATGGCAACAGGTGTGAGTGCGATTCTGCCGGTGACATCACCAACAGAGAAAATATGGTCTTGCGTGGTTTTTTGCCATTCGTCGGTGTCTATAAAGCCACGGCTATTAGTGCTTAGGCCTGCATTTTCAAGCCCTAGTGATTCTGTATTGGCGTGGCGTCCAATAGCCCATAGTATTTCATCAAACTCGCCGTCTAGTGCGCCGCTTTTGGTATGGATTGTCAGCTTGCCGTTGGCGTTCTTTTGAATTGAAGTAGGGGAGGTATTGATTTCGAGCTGAATACCTTGGTGAGCCATGGCTTTGGCTAGTTCTGTGCCGAGCATGCTGTCGAATTGTCTAAGCGCGTGATCACCACGTATAACAAGGCTGACTTGAGTGCCAAGCGCTTGAAATACGCCTGCCAGTTCAACGGCGATAAAACCCGCGCCAATAACAGCGACTTTTTTTGGTTGATGTTCGAGTTCAAAGAAACCATCGGAGGTGATGCCGTATTCAGCGCCCGGTATGTCCGGTATCGATGGTTTGCCACCTGTGGCGATTAGAAAACGTTCAGCGGTGATTCGTTTGCCGTTTACCTCAATGGTGTGGGTATCAATAAACGTGGCAGTGCCTTCAATGCTATCCACACTGTTTTTGTTTAAGTTATTTGCGTAAATGCCATTTAAGCGGACGATATAGGCATCGCGTTTTTGCTTTAGTTCGCTCCAATTAAAGCTATTCAGTGAGGCATCAAAGCCGTAGTTTTTAGCTGCGTGAATGGTGTCTGCGGTTGTAGCGGCAAACCACATGATTTTTTTCGGTACGCAACCGACATTAACGCAGGTGCCGCCTAATCGTGCTTGTTCAATCACCGCGCATTTAGCGCCGTAAGAGGCCGCTCTGTTAGCGCCAGCAATGCCACCACTACCGCCGCCAATTGAAATTAAATCGTAATCATATTCCATATTAATCAGACAGTTAAAATGTTTAGTTAAAGTAAAATGTTCTCTAAAACTTTATGATAGGTAATGGACAGGCTGTCTAAATCGTCAATACTCACACATTCGTTTATTTTGTGAATGGTTTCGTTGATGGGGCCTAGCTCTATCAGTTGCACGCCATAGGGTGCGATGAAGCGACCGTCTGATGTACCGCCGCCAGTTGATAATTCAGGCGTTATGCCAGCAACGTCTTGCACAGCTTTTATAACGGCGTCGGTTAGTTCACCACGTTTGGTAATAAAGGGTAGGCCAGAGAGCTGCCAAGTGATTTCATAGTCATCTGACTGTTGGTCAACAATATGGGTCACGCGGCTTTTTATCACTTCGGGCGTGAGCTCGCTTGAAAAGCGCAAATTAAAGACTAGTTTTAATTCACCGGGGACGACGTTTGTTACCCCTGTGCCGGCATTGATGTTGGATATTTGGAAACTAGTGGACGGGAAGTATTCGTTGCCTTCGTCCCAAATTTCAGTGGTTAAGCTAGAAAGAATTGGCGCTAATGCGTGAATCGGGTTTTCAACTAACTCAGGATAGGCTACGTGCCCTTGTTTACCAATCAGCGTTAGGTAACCGTTAATTGAACCACGGCGGCCAACGCGCACCATATCGCCAAAGGTTTTATGGCTGGATGGTTCGCCTACAATGCAGTAATCAATATGTTCACCGCGTGCTTCTAACGCTTCCATTACTTTTATTGTGCCATTGGTTGCGGGACCTTCTTCATCGCTGGTGATTAAAAAGGCAATAGAGCCTGCGTGAGCATCATGCTGAGCAATAAAGGTGTCACAGGCCGTCATCATAGCCGCTAGGCTGCCTTTCATATCAGCTGCACCACGGGCGTAAATTAGACCGTCCTTAATAGTAGGTTCGAACGGCGGTGCGTGCCATTCATCCAATGGTCCTGTGGGAACCACATCGGTATGGCCAGCAAAAGCAAATAAAGGTGATGTATTACCACGGCGCGCCCATAGGTTTTTGGTATCACCAAAGTTCATCCACTCAATTGCAAAGCCCCGTTGCTGAAGATAGTCGGCCATTAAATCCATACAGCCGGCATCTTCCGGTGTTAGGGATGCTTTTTTAAGTAGCGCTTGGGTGAGTGTTAGCGTTTCGCTCATGATGTGAACAGTTGCTGGTAGGCTGAGTCTGAAAAACCCAATTCAAGCACTTCTCCGGTATTGAGAATAGGGCGCTTGATGATGGCTGGGTTGTCTAACATCGTTTGTACAGCAAGCTCTTTGTCCATAGCATCTTTCGTTTCGTCTGGTAGTTTACGCCATGTAGTGCCGCGTTTATTCACCATGGCTTCCCAACCTAGGGACGATTCAAGTGACTTCAAAAGCTCGTCAGTTAGGCCGTCTTTTCGGTAATCATGAAAAGTAAACTCAACACCGTTTGTATCCAGCCACTTTCTGGCTTTCTTGATGGTGTCGCAGTTTTTGATACCGTACATAACGACGGACATATTAATCCCTTAACAAGTCGTTTAAGCCGGTTTTGCTGCGGGTTTTTTCATCAACCGTTTTGATAATGATAGCGGCATATAAGCTGTGTGATCCGTCTTTTGAAGGCAAGTTGCCCGGTACAACAACAGAATAAGGAGGAACGCGACCGTACATGGTTTCGCCCGTCATACGGTTGTAAATTTTTGTGCTTTGACCAATATACACACCCATTGAGATGACAGAACCTTCACCAACGATAACGCCTTCAACGACTTCTGAACGTGCGCCGATAAAACAGTTGTCTTCAATAATGGTTGGGCCAGCTTGTAAGGGTTCTAATACGCCACCAATGCCTACGCCGCCTGATAAATGAACGTTTTTGCCAATTTGTGCGCAAGACCCAACGGTTACCCAGCCATCAACCATACTGCCGCTATCTACATACGCGCCAATGTTAACGAATGAAGGCATAAGTACCACGTTAGGTGCGATGTATGAGCCAGCGCGAACAACGCAACCCGGCACAGCACGCATGCCGCCTTTTTTGAAGTCTTCTTCTGTGTAATTGGCAAATTTAGTTTCTACTTTATCGTAGTAACGGTTTTCATCGCCACCACCTTCCATAAGGCGGTTATCGTTAATTTTGAATGACAGTAAAACTGCTTTTTTTAGCCATTGGTTAACGATCCATTCGTCGCCTTTCTTCTCGGCTACACGGCCTTCACCGCTATCTAACATAGCGAGTGCTTGTTCAACAGCGCTGCGTATTTCAGCTGAAACGGTTTTAGAATCGAAATCTGCGCGGTTTTCAAAGGCGTCGTTAATGATGTTTTCTAGGTTTGACATGGTTTTTCCTATGTTAATTAATTGTGATTAGAGTGATTGAATAAATTGTTTGATTCGGTTGGCGGCGTCTATGCATTCTTCAACGGGTGCGACGAGCGCCATACGCACGTGATTTTTTCCGGGATTTCCTTGTTCGGTATCACGTGACAGGTATTGGCCTGGCAATACAGTAATATTTTGTTGCTCGTATAGTTTTTGTGCGAAAAGGTCATCAGCTATAGGCGTTTTCGCCCATAGGTAAAAACCGGCATCCGGTCTATTGAGTTCCATACTATCACCAACGATGTCGATAACACTGGTGAATTTTTGTTGGTACAGGGCTCTGTTGTGTTCTACGTGTCTCTCATCCGACCAAGCGGCAATGCTAGCGTGTTGAGTAGGCACAGGCATTGTGCACCCGTGGTATGTACGGTAACGGAAATACTCATTTATAACACTTGGGTCGCCAGCGACAAAGCCAGAGCGTAGGCCGGGTGCATTAGAGCGTTTAGATAAACTATGAAACACCACGCAGCGCGCGAAATTTTTGTTACCCATCGCGGCGCTAGCCTGTAATAAACCTGAGGGTTTAGTGCCATTTTCAGGGTAAATTTCTGAATAACATTCATCCGCTGCAATCACAAAATTGTAGCGGTGGGCAAGTTTGATGAGATGTCGCAATTGCGCGTTACTGTGCACTGCGCCACTGGGGTTGCCCGGATTGCAAATGTAGAGCAATTGGCAGCGCTTCCAAACGGACTCATCTACCGCGTCGTAGTCTGGTAAGTAGTTATTACTTTCGTCGCAATTAATAAAGTGTGGTTCAGCGCCGGCTAACAGCGCCGCTCCTTCATAAATTTGGTAGAACGGGTTTGGCATCGCCACAACGCCTCGTTCAGTTTTATCAATAATGCATTGAGCAAACGAGAATAATGCTTCACGTGTACCGCTAACAGGTAGCACGTGGTCGTGTGGGCTGATGTCAGTCGTTTTAATATTAAAACGCTGGCATATCCAACTAGCGATGCTTTCTCTTAATGAATCAAGCCCGCGAGTGGTTGGGTATTGGCCAAAGCCATGCAAATGTTCAAGCAACGCTTCCGTAATAATATGTGGAGTAGGGTGTTTGGGTTCACCAACGGACAGCGCAATATGGCTCAAGTGAGCAGGTGGTGTGACGCAACTCTTCAACTGAGCTAATTTCTCAAAAGGATAGGGCTGTAAAAGGGCTAAATCAGGGTTCATTGCGTGAAAGAACTATTAAAGTTGTCGTAGTATAAATTATTCGTGGGCAGGTTAGAATTAAAGCTGACACAATAGATTTTATTTTTAAACTATTTCAATAAAACTTATACCTTGAGACCTTTGCATGACGACATTATTTCGCCCTGCATTGTGTGATGGTGTTATTTTTAACCAAACGATGCCTATAACGCGCCGTTGAACGCGCTTTTTTCATTATCATCATCATTTTACTGCCCTTTTTCATTTTTTAGGCGCAACTAGCCTGCTGAATTGATAACCCTCGTTTGAGGTTATGTGCCACACACATTAGTTCAAAACGGGTTCGGTTACGATCAAGGCCTAGGTAACGGGCTTTCGCCATGGCATAGTGTTGCTTCAATACGCCAAAAACACGTTCAACGGTACAGCGTACGCCAGAATGGATTCGGTTAAATTGTTTAGCCTTTTTATCAAGTGGCTTGTTGCGGTAAGCACGCTTGATAACTCTATTCTTAATGTTTCGATCTTTTAGCCATTGGTTATGAGCTTGGCTCTGATAGGCGCTATCGGCATAAGCGGCTGATTCATTGCCAATTAACAATCCAGTAAAGCAGTTCGAGTCATGGACGTTGCCGGCGGTGTAATCAGTTGATTTGATGAAGCCATCTTCGTCAACATTCATATGGGCTTTGAAGCCGTAGGTGCTCTTTCGCTTTCCATCAGAGCCGGCCTTAACATTCCAGTTAGCTTCGGGGTCTTGAGTTGAGTTCCCTGTCTTAGTTTTGTTGGGACGGCAGTTTTTGGCTTCGATGACGCTAGCGTCAATGATGCTGACTTCCCCTGACTTTATATATAGCCCTTGATCGCTAAGCTGACGATTAATCTCGGTGAGCAAGCCATCCATTAAACACAGCTTTTCAAGCGTTTGTCTAAACCGCCAAAAGGTTGAATGATCTGGGACGGATTCTGCAATATCAAGCCCCGTCCACACAACAGATACCTTGCCGCTACACGGCTGACCTATCAACCCTTTACGCCGTAGACCAATAACGAAACCGTTGGACGTGGGCATA
>DUCS01000040.1 GCA_012959695.1 Cycloclasticus sp. | reverse complement strand
AGGAAGTCCTAAAGCTGAAGCGCCTAAACCAGCGGCAGAAAGCCCTAAAGCTGAAGCACCTAAACCAACGGTAGCAAGCCCTAAAGCTGAAGCGCCCAAACCAACGGTAGCAAGTCCTAAAGTTGAAGTGCCTAAACCAACGGTAGCAAGTCCTAAAGCTGAAGCGTCTAAACCAACGGTAGAAAGCCCTAAAGCTGAAACGCCTAAACCTGTCGCTAAACAAGCAAGCTCAGATGCTGCTCCAGAAAAAATCAAGGAATAAAAAGGTATCGCGTTTTAATAAAAAGCCCCAGTTTTTACTGGGGCTTTTTTTATTTGCGCGGCTGACGAAAAAACAACCGCCTTTATTTAACCTTTGTTACAGGGTTTAACAGTATTCTCGCAGATACCTGTTGTGGTTAGATTACACAACCACTCAACGACATTTAAAGCGAGCTTGCGCAAGTTGTTGATGCTTGACTTGCCTTTTGATATAAAAGCAGTTTTTACCGCAGATTTAAACAAACAACACCAGGAAACAAGCGATAGCAAAAAGACAAAAAAAATCAGCACCATAAGGGGCTGATTTTTTAAAACAATTGGTGGAAGGACAGGGATTCGAACCCTGGATGGGCGTTAACCCATGCTAGTTTTCAAGACTAGTGCATTCAACCGCTCTGCCATCCTTCCAGTTTTAAGCGGCTATATAAAGAAAAACATAAGTTTCTCTTCCAAGCCGCGCATACTACTGAAGTATCGGACTCTTTTCCAGCAGAATCATTAAAAGACTTGAAGATTTTTTATAATTCAGTACGATTGAACCAATTCTGCCAATGGCAGTCAGATTAGTAAGCATTATTAACTTTAGTGAGGTGTATAAGTGAATCAATTTAATCAATCAATAGCGCGCAGCGAAGCGAGCATTCTAGCGACCAACAAGGTATTAAAGAATACCTATATATTGTTAGCAATGACGTTGATATTCAGCGCTGGCACAGCGGCCCTTTCAATGAGCATGAATTTACCTCATCCGGGTATGATTGTGACGCTTGTTGGCTATTTTGGCTTGTTATGGCTTACAACTAAATTTAGAAACAGTGCCATCGGTATTGCCTGTGTGTTTGCATTAACAGGCTTTATGGGTATGACTCTAGGCCCTATTTTAAACATGTATTTGAATGCTTATTCAAATGGCCATGAACTGATAATGACATCACTGGGCGGCACAGGCGTTATCTTCCTTGGACTTTCGGCTTATGCGTTAACCACGAAGAAAGACTTTAGCTTTATTTCTGGCTTCTTAATGGTGGGTATTTTAGTGGCGTTCCTTGCCGGTATTGGCGCAATGGTGTTTAACATCCCTGCTCTATCGTTAGGTGTTTCTGCTATGTTCATCATGTTGATGTCTGGCATGATTTTGTACCAAACTAGTGCCATTATCCACGGCGGTGAAACTAACTACATTATGGCGACGGTTACTTTGTACATTAGCTTGTTTAACTTATTTACTAGCTTGTTACACATTTTAGGTGCGATGAGTGGTCGTGATTAAGTTATAAATTTTCATGTAAAAAAGCCCCGAATACGGGGTTTTTTTATGTCTGTTGTTTAATGCTAAAGCGTAATCGTTTCTAAACCACCCATGTAAGCTTTCAACACGTCTGGTACTTTAATCGAGCCATCGGCTTGTTGGTAGTTTTCCATCACGGCTATCAGTGTGCGGCCTACCGCTAAACCTGAACCGTTGACGGTGTGTACTAACTCCGGTTTGCCAGTTTCAGGGTTACGCCAGCGGGCCTTCAAACGACGCGCTTGAAAATCGCTGAAGTTACTGCACGATGAAATTTCACGGTAGGCAGATTGCCCCGGTAACCACACTTCAAGGTCAAATGTTTTAGTGGACGAAAAGCCAGTATCACCTGAGCACAGTAACATTAATTTATACGGCAGCTTAAGTGCTTGAAGAATGCCTTCGGCGTGTAGCGTTAGTTCCTCGTGCGCCTTAACTGAATCACCGGCTTTAACAATTTGCACCAGTTCTACTTTCTCAAATTGATGTTGGCGAATCATGCCGCGAACATCACGGCCATAGGCCCCCGCTTCACTTCTGAAACACGGTGTGTGCGCAACAAATTTTAGCGGCATATCATCTGCACTAATAATTTCATCGCGGACTAAATTAGTCACCGGCACTTCGGCGGTTGGGATTAAGTAATACGGTGAATCACCCGACATTTTGAATAAGTCGTCTTCAAACTTGGGTAATTGCCCGGTACCAAACAAACTTTCTTTATTAACCAAATACGGTACATACGTTTCGCGGTAGCCATGTTTGTCGGTGTGAGTATCTAGCATAAACTGTGTTAGCGCCCGTTGTAGCCTTGCAAGCGGGCCGGACAGTGCGACGAAACGAGAACCCGCTATTTTCGCACCGGCTTCAAAATCAATGCCGCCGAGTGCTTGACCTAAATCAACGTGATCTTTTACATCAAAGTCAAAGCTTGGCACGTCGCCCCAGGTTTTAAGCTCAATATTTTGTTCTTCGTCTTTACCGCTGGGCACGTCATCAGACAGCACATTAGGCAGCGACATTTGAATATCTTGCAGTTGTGCTTGTATACCGCTTAATTCGGTCTCAGCAGCTTTTAGCTCGTCGCCTAACTGCGACACGCTGTCTAGTAAAGGCTGTATGTCTTCACCGTTGGCTTTTGCCTGACCAATAGATTTTGAACGGCTATTACGCTCGCTTTGTAATGTTTGGGTTTTAACTTGAATCTCTTTTCGTTGAGTTTCAAGTAGGTTAAACGCATCTACGTCTAAGTCGGCGCCGTGTCGTTGCATGGCGTCTTTTACTTCATTTGGGTTATTTCTTATTAACTGTGGATCTAACATCTAGTGTTCCTGTATGTAGCTGTTGTTTATTATTGAATGTGCGCCATCAGCGCGTTTATAACTGCCTGGCTATTAGAAGCCCGCACCATGTTGCCAGTACGCATAAAATCACACTGGCCAAGATATTACCCACTGCTTTTAGCAAGTCGCCTTGCTCTATCAAGTGGACTGTTTCTATAGAAAATGCTGAAAACGTAGTAAAAGCACCGAGAAAACCAACCAACAGTAGCGCCCTTACTTCCGGTGAAATGGATAAACGTTGTAAAAATAATTCATACAACAAGCCCATTGCCAACGAACCTAACACGTTAACGGTTAACGTTCCGTAGGGGAAGCCGCGCCCAAACCAGCTGTAAACGCCAGTCGAAACAAGGTGGCGCATAACTGCACCTAATGACCCACCTGCCGCGATTGCTAGTATTTGAGACATGAATCGTCTTCTTTTATGAAATTAAAAACTGCATTTTACTGGCATCTGGCGATTCAATCACGCCTTTTTCCGTCACGATGGCAGATATTAAATTAGCGGGCGTTACATCAAACACGGGGTTTAACGCACTGGCTGTTGTTTTTTTATAGTAATTTGGCAATATTTCATCTGCTAAACGATGCTCAATGATAATGTCCGCGCCTGTCTTGGCGTTTATATCAATGGTCGTTACCGGCGCTGCCACCATAAATTTAACCCCGTGGTGTTTGGCTAAAACGGCTAATGAATAGGTGCCGATTTTGTTAGCAATATCGCCGTTCATGCAAATACTGTCTGCGCCCACAACAACCCAATCCACTTTGCCTTGTTGCATTAACGATGCCGCAACACTGTCGGCAATTAAAGTGGTCGGTATGTTTTCTTTTTGCAGCTCCCATAAGGTTAATCGTGAACCTTGGTTCCAAGGCCGCGTTTCATCGGCGTAAATGGTGTTGAGTTTACCTTGTTGATACGCGCAACGAATAACACCTAAGGCCGTTCCATAACCACCCGTTGCCAAAGCGCCGGCATTGCAGTGGGTTAATACATTGACTCCCTTGCCAAAACAAGCCGCTCCATGTGAACCAATGCGTTTGTTTGCGGTAATGTCATCCGCCAGCCACTGATCAGCCCAAGCCAATAAATGATGTAACGGATTATTTACTTGCTTGGCAGCAGTCAGCGCATTAAATAGGTTAATGGCAGTTGGGCGGGATGATGCTAATAAAGCCAATTTATCGTGGAATCGTTGCTCAAATCCATCATTAGCCTTGCTAGCCGCTTCTTTAGCGGCCAGCACGGCGCCGTAAGCGGCGGCAATTCCTATTGCTGGCGCACCACGTACTACCATGTCTTTAATCGCATGATACAAGGCTTGCGTGCTTGTTATATGTAGATATACTTCGTGTTCAGGTAATTGTCGCTGATCTAATAAGCGCACACCATTATCCTGCCAACTAACTGGCCGAATGGTGTCATACATCAACGTTTCTTTATTCATTATATTATGCAAGTAAGCCTTCAAATTAATGCCCGTTGGATTATAACGGTAGATGCCGATGATAGCGTACTGCATCATCATTCGTTGATTATTGATGATGATAAAATCATTGATTTATTGCCGCAAAATGAGGCGTCAAAATATTCGCCGTTAAACCTTGTTGAGTTGAACGATCATGCCATCGTTCCGGGATTTGTTAACGCGCACACCCATGCGGCCATGAGTTTGCTGAAAGGCCTCGCAGATGACCTACCGCTTGATGAATGGCTGAATGAACATATTTGGCCGGCTGAAACCGAATTAGCCGATGAGCAGTTTGTTAAAGACGGCACTGAGTTGGCGATTGCTGAAATGATACGAAGCGGCACAACCTGCTTTAACGACATGTATTTCTTTATTGACCAAACGGCATTGGCGGTATCGCGTGCGGGGATTCGTGCCAACATAGGCATTCCTGTGATTGATTTCCCAACTCGCTGGGCGAAAACCCTGGATGAATATATTTCCAAAGGCTTGGCCGTTCGGGATCAATTTAATCATCATCGGTTGATTAGCTTTTCATTTTCCCCCCATGCGCCTTACACCGTGTCGGATGAGTCCTTCAAAACGCTTCAACCGATTATGGACGAGCTGGGCTTATCCATGCACATTCACGTTCATGAAACACAACGTGAAGTAGATGATGCCATTGAAAAACACGGTAAAAAACCACTCACACGTCTGAGTAACTTAGACCTATTAAGTCCGGATTTAATCACCGTGCATATGACGGCGCTAGACGAGGACGACATTGAAAAATTGGCCGCAAACTCTGTTCACGTGGTGCATTGCCCTGAATCAAATTTAAAATTAGCCAGCGGTTTTTGTACTGTTCCCCGTTTATTAGAAGCCGGTGTTAATGTCGCTTTAGGCACTGACGGTTCTGCCAGTAATAACGACATTGATATGCTCGGCGAAATGCGTACAGCGGCTTTATTGGCCAAAGGCGTGACAAAAAATGCAGCCGCCCTTTCAGCACACGACGTTTTGCGCATGGCTACCATTAACGGCGCGAAAGCGCTTGGCTTGGACGAGCAGATTGGCTCGGTAACCATCGGCAAGCAAGCTGATGTGTTTGCGATCAATTTAAACCACATTGAAACCCAGCCCGTGTATGACGTGATTTCCACGTTGGTGTATTCGGCCAGTCGCTCACAAATCAGTGATGTTTGGGTCGCTGGAAAGCAACTATTAAACAACCATGAGCTGACCACGATGGATGAGTCAGCCTTACTTGAAAAAGCCAAACAATGGTATGGAAAAATCGCTCCGTTCCATCATCCAGCAAACAAAAGAGGTGTAAAATAGCCCTATGAATCAAAATAATGTAGATATAAACGAAGTCGAAAAATTTAGCTCTATGGCATCACACTGGTGGGACCCCGAAGGTGATTTTAAAACCTTGCATCAAATCAATCCGCTGCGCCTTAACCTCGTCGATAAGATCGTCTCTTTATCCGGCAAAGATGTACTTGATATCGGTTGTGGTGGCGGAATTTTATCTGAAGCAATGGCGGTTAAGGGTGCAAACGTAACCGGTGTCGATTTAGGTAAAGAGCTCCTAGACGTTGCAGATTTACACAGTTTAGACAGCGGTGTATCGGTAAAGTACCAACACATTAGTGTGGAAGAGTTAGCGGAACAAAAACCAAATGCGTTTGATTGCGTTACCTGTATGGAAATGCTGGAACACGTACCAGATCCCGTATCCATTATTGAAGCCTGCGCGGCCTTGGTTAAGCCCGATGGTTATGTGTTTTTATCTACTTTGAACAGAAACCCAAAATCCTACTTGTTGTCCATCGTTGGTGCAGAATATGTTTTAGGCATGTTGCCAAAAGGCACGCATGACTACGCCAGTTTTATTAAGCCCTCTGAACTGGCTTTATGGGCCCGTCAAGCGGGCTTAGAACTTGTTGATAGTCGCGGCATTGAGTACAACCCTATCAACAAATCATTTTCTATGGGCAGTGATATCAGCGTTAACTATATTTGTGTTTTCAAAAAAACAGGTTAGTTTTATTTTATGTCTAATGACATCAAAAGCGGGCACATAGCGGCAGTTTTATTTGATTTAGACGGCGGATTAGTGGATACCGCGCCGGATTTAGCCGCGGCGTTAAATGTTGTTTTAAAACAGCACAACGCACCTCAACTGCCCTATTCCACCATCCGGCCTGTTGTCTCTAATGGCGCGAACGGTTTAATCGCCCTAGGTTTTGGCAATCAACTAACCGATGATGAGCAGCAAACCTATAAAACCCAGCTGATTGAATATTACCAAGAGCATATTGCAGACCAATCACAGCTATTTGACGGCCTAAATGACGCATTAGTGCATCTTGAAAATAATAATATTCCTTGGGGTATTGTCACTAATAAACCAGCCTATTTAACTGGCCCGTTACTTCATCAATTATCACTGACTGATAGAGCCGCATGTATTGTCTGCGGTGATCAAGTTAATAGCCCCAAACCCCACCCTGAATCCATTTATTTGGCCTGCCAACAATTAGGTATTCAGCCGCAACAGGCTATTTATATTGGCGATGCTGAACGGGATATTAGAGCGGGTAGATTAGCTGGATTGAAAACAATCGCCTGCCGTTATGGATATATTGTTGACCTCGATGACATAAAAAACTGGCAAGCTGATTTAGTTGTTGATACACCAACTGACTTGTTAGAATCTCTTCTATTGATACGCTAATAACGGCCTTTTAAATCAACATAAAATGAATGACATAATAATATTTGCAGGGGGCTTAGCCGTTGGCTTTATTTCCGCTTACTTAATGATGGCGCGTGCCAATGCAGCACTTAAACAAGAGCGAATGGCACTTGAAACTCGCTTATCTGTTGAAAAAGAATTGACCGAACAAGCTAAACACAATGAGAAAGGCTTGATGCAAAGCTTTCGAGATAGTTTTTCAGCACTGTCTAGCCAGGCATTAAGAGAAAACAATGAAGAATTCTTAAAATTAGCCCGCGAAAATTTCAGCAAACAACAAAACACCGCAGAGTCACGTTTAAGTGAAAAGGAAAAAGCGTTTTCCGACATGGTGTCACCCATCAAAGACATTCTTAAGCAAACCGATGCACAGCTTAAAAAACTAGAAGCCGATAGACAGCAAGCATTTGGATCAATCAGCCAGTTTTTACAAAACATGACTGAAACACAGAACCAATTGCAAAGTGAAACAAGAAACCTTGTTCAAGCATTGCGCCGCCCTGAGGTAAGAGGGCAATGGGGTGAGCTCACCTTAAAACGTCTAGCAGAACTTGCAGGTTTGGTTGAGCATTGTGATTTTTTCGAGCAAGAGCATTTAGCTACCGATGAAGGCGCAATGAGGCCTGATATGATTATTCGTATGCCCGATCAGCGCGATATTGTTGTGGACGCTAAAACGCCGCTTGATGCCTATTTAACAGCCACAGAGCAGACAGATGACGCATTGAGGAAAACGCATTTAATACGGCATGCCAGACAAGTACGTGATCGTGTAAAAGAGCTATCTAAGAAAGCCTACTGGTCTCAATTTAAAAACACACCCGATTTTGTTGTTCTTTTTATACCCGGTGATCAATTCTTAAGTGCCGCATTAGAGCAAGACCACGCGTTATTAGAAGACGCACTAGAGCAACACGTAATTTTAGCCACGCCAACCAGTCTAGTTGCCCTACTACGCGCTATAGCTTTCGGTTGGCGTCAGCAAGCTACCACCGAAAATGCTGAGCAGATAAGAAAACTAGGCGAAGATATGTATTCACGTCTAGCAACCTTCGTTGAACATTTAGGAAAAGTAGGTAACTCATTAGATAAAAGTGTCGATCACTACAACAAAGCCGTCGGTTCGTTGGAGCGCCAAGTATTTCCTAATGCACGTAAATTTAAAGACCTAGGTATTGAAACTCGAAAATCAATGCCAGATGTAGAACCCATTGAAAAATCCACTCGTAAACAAACCCTGATAGATAAAACAAAAGATGAATAAGACGGTAGCCGTTCCCCCGCAAGAGATTAAAGAAAATCAACTGAAAGACCGCGTATACCTCGTTACAGGTGCCACGGGTGGTTTAGGCAAAGCGACATCGCTGGCTTTAGCAAAAACTGGCGCAACGGTTATTTTGACGGGGCGAAATGAGAGCAAACTAGATGTCCTTTACGATGATATTGAAGCCGCTGGCTACCCTACTCCTGCCATCATCCCTTTTGATTTAGAGCAAATCGACGAAGATAATTACAAACAATTAATTCATTCTATATATAATGAATTCAAAAGGTTAGATGGTTTAGTTCATGCTGCATGTCATATTGGAGTTATTGGACCTATCGGTAGCCAAGAGAGTTCTGAATGGCAAAAGGTTCAGCAAGTGAATGTTAATGCCGCCGCCTTACTGAGCAAAGTTTGTTTGCCACTATTGCAGCAATCTGAGCACGCATCTATTACTTTTATTTCAGATTCATCTGCACGCCAAAGCAAAGCGTATTGGGGTGCGTATGGTGTGTCGAAAGTCAGTATAGAAAGTTTAGCGGTGATGCTAGCCGATGAATTGGAAGGTACGGCCGTTGTTAGTAACGTTTTTATACCCGGTGCATGCGAATTACCGATAAGAAAGAAAACTCATCCAGGCGTTGAAAACTATCAACCTAATAGCACCCATGAGGCTGCTGAAAGTTTGGTAAAGGTTGTTCTCAGCCCTGAATCTGGGGTCTGTTATAGCCATTCAGTTAACGGCTAACGATAGCCTTTAAAGCAGCTATAAACTCCGATACATCAGTTAGCGTATTTTGTTGACCCAAGCTTACTCGAATGGCACTGAGCGCTAATTTGTCTGTATAGCCCATGGCTTTAAGGACTGAACTGGGTCTTTTGCTGTTACTGGAACACGCTGAACCGCTTGAGACGGCAATGGCTTTTTGATCAAGCTGCATCAGCAGCATTTCCCCATCAACATTATCAATCAAAATTTGAATCGTATTAGGTAGGCGATTAGCCGACTCACCTGCGATATAAAGCCCTTTAATATCGCGGATACCTCGTTCTAAGGTATCTCTTAAATTTAACAAGTGCTCAGATCGCTCGACTAAGAGTTGACTCGCTAATTCAGCGGCTTTGCCAAAACCAATAATGCCGGCAACATTCTCGGTACCGGGTCTTAAACTTTCTTCTTGCCCGCCACCATGTAATGTCGGCGACAGTGCTGTGTTGTTATCATGAATCAATGCACCAACGCCCTTTGGGCCGTATATCTTGTGTGAAGACAAACTCAATAAATTGACGTTCATCGACATAAAATCAACGGGTATTTTCCCAACGGATTGCACGGCGTCCGTATGAATGACTGTTTTATTTTTCCTCGCCATCTCAGCTAAAAATGAGATCTCTTGGATAACGCCCGTCTCATTGTTTGCGTGCATGACGCTTATAAAGCCAACGTCTTTGTTAAGTAATACCGCCAAACTATCCATCGGTATGACACCCTGCTGATTAACGCTTAGTTCTTCGCAAGCGTAACCATCAGCGACCAGTTGTTTCATTGGTTCTATTACAGACGGGTGTTCTGTTGCCCCTACTAGCATGCTTTTAGCTTGCGCGAAGGTAGCTGAGGAGATGGCAAGGTTATTTGCTTCTGTGCCGCCACTGGTGAAAATGACTTGCTCAGGGCTAACGTTCACAAGGTTCGCAACCTGTTCTCTGGCTTGGTCTAGCGCGGTTCTAACCGCCCTACCATGCCTGTGTAAGCTTGATGGGTTACCGTAGAACGTGGTGAGAAAAGGTTGCATAGCCTCGAACACCGCCGGGTCGATGGGTGTTGTCGCGTTATGATCCAAGTAGATCATATTACTTTGAGACCTTTGCACGGATGATGATTTTGTTCCTAGACAAAGCAAAAAGGCGCGGAAAGAGGGAATTTTGACCGATTGAGCACTTTTTTACCAACCGTAGGCACTTTTAGGCGACGCCGTATAGGGGCAAAAGAACTTTCATGCAAGGTCTCACTTTATGATTGCTTGCCTTTGCAGCTGGTACCCGTTCCGTCATCAATAGGTGCGCTTGATATTTCCGACGCGTCTTTACCATCAATTTTACCGCCTAATGATTGAATCTCATTGCATATTTGTTCCATTTCTTTATCTAGCGTATGGATGTGCTCAAGCATACCGTTTATTGCTACAGCAACAGGGTCCGGAACTTCTTGAGCTGTACCGTAGGCATCGAAACCAATTTTCTTGGCTAAGGCTTCCTGCTCAGGGCTTGGTGCAGTAACAGCGGCGTTAGCAATACGCCCTGGAATACCGACAATGGTCGCACCATCGGGCACTGATCGAACAACGACTGAATTAGACCCTATTCGGGCATCATTACCAATATCAATGGGACCCAAAACTTTAGCCCCAGCACCAACCACAACGCCATTGGCTAAGGTTGGATGTCGTTTGCCTTTTTGCCAGCTGGTACCACCGAGTGTTACACCGTGGTAAAGCGTGCAATCATCACCAATAACAGCCGTTTCGCCGACCACTACACCCATTCCATGGTCGATGAAAAATCGTTTGCCGATAACAGCGCCGGGGTGAATTTCTATACCGGTAAACCAACGTGCGAAGAAAGATAAAAAACGTGCGATAAATTTAAGGTTTGCGTGCCATAACCAATGGTTTAAACGATGAAACATTAACGCATGTAAGCCGGGATAGGTGGTTAGCACCTCAAGTTTTGTACGCGCAGCGGGGTCGCGTTCAAAAACAATATTGATATCTTCTTTTAACTGATCAAACATATTTGCTAACTATTTAGTGTTGTGTATTAACTGTATTCTAACGTGCGCAGGAAACAAACACGTTTTTTTCTATCGCTTCAAACCGTCTATTTTATTATTAATAGCGGTTAATATGCCTCGCAAGATATTCACCTCGGTTCGGTTTAACTCAGAGCGATAAAAAATTCGTCTAATTCTTTGTTGAAGACGCTTCGTTTTATATAACTGCAAAAAATCTGTTTTTTCGAGCGTCTTTAATAAGTGATCGAAAAAGCCTTCAAATTCTTGACTCGTTGCTGGTCTATCTTCAACTTCGGGTGAGTCGATGACTTGCTCACCAATAACGGCAGAATAGATCTCATAACACAGCACCTGTACGGCCGATGCTACATTCAATGAGCTAAAATCTGGATTTGTCGGAATGTGTAATAAATGATTACATAACTCCAACTCATCATTGGTTAAGCCTGAATTCTCACGTCCAAACACCAAACCCACTTTTGATGATTTGGCACCCGAAATTAATAACTCACAGCCTTTCTTCGGGCCGACTTCTGACCAGCCTAAGTGCCTAATTCTTGCGCTGGCGCCAAGGACTACTTCACATGGTTCCAATGCATCTTTTAAACTGCTATATACCGTTGCATTGCTAAGGATATTATCTGCGCCAGATGCGCGAGATGTCGCCTCTGCGCTTGGGAATATTTTTGGGTTAACCAAGGCTAAGTCAGTTAGCCCCATGTTTTTCATTGCACGTGCGGTTGCTCCAATATTCCCAGGGTGGGATGTTTGCACCAACACTATCCTAATATTAGACAGTATTTCGCTATTTTCATTGATATTCAAAAGGCATTCTCCAACGGTATCTGTTATCCTTGCGCCAATTCAAAAGCTAGGCAAAATCATGCATCCAATGTTAAACATTGCTATTCGAGCAGCAAGGCAAGCAGGCGATATTATAATACGTTCAGCTGACTCAATTGACACTCTTAAGATAACTATAAAGAGTCAAAATGATTACGCCACTGAAATTGATAAACGTGCAGAAGAAGAAATTATTAATACGATTCTAATGGCCTACCCAGATCATGGTGTATTAGCAGAAGAATCCGGCTACCTAAATGAAGGCGCTGAGTACATGTGGATTATTGATCCGCTGGACGGCACAACAAATTATATGCACGGTTTTCCACATTATGCTGTCTCGATAGCATTAACTAAAGATGGCGTGCTTGAACAGGCGGTTATATACGACCCTGTACGTCAAGACCTGTTTACCGCTTCGCGTGGTAAAGGAGCGATGTTAAATAACCGTCGTTTACGCGTTAGTAGACAACGCAAGATTGAAGGTGCTTTCTTAGGCACAGGCTTCCCATTTAAAAACAATAAAAATATCGAACCATACCTAGATATTTTCCGTGATATCTTTTGTTCAACATCGGGCGTTAGACGCGCTGGCGCAGCCTCTTTAGACCTCGCTTACGTCGCCGCCGGTAAATTGGATGGTTTTTTTGAAATTGGCCTTAAGCCATGGGACTTAGCTGCGGGCGTGTTAATGATTCAAGAAGCGGGTGGAGTTGTAACAGACTTTGAGAACGAACATGACTATTTGAAAACCGGCAATATCGTCTGTGGTAATCCGAAAATGCACCGCGCTTTATTGGATAAAATTGAACCTCACGCTAATAAGGTTATTAATAGCAACTAACTGTCACCGGTGGTTACAATAAATGTTGCGCACCCATTCTGCAACGGGATGCTTTGCGTAACTGTCGTGTAACGCTTTAATCTGAGCATCTGGAATTTCTTTCTCAGCCCATGGAAACGGGTGCTCTTTTGGCAAGACCAATAGCGATAACATCGAAGCTACCGATGTGTCTGCACGGGTAAATGTATCACCTAATAAATAAGATTGTTTACTGATAATTTTTTCAATATCAGCAAGAGCTTCATCGAATTCAACTTGCGCTTTGGCAACTTTCTCATCTGAAACAACGTAGGTATCATGGATTTTTCGTTTTAATACGGGATACATAAAGGTAAACAAACCTTTTTTTAAGCCAGACATTGGGTAGGTAAAACAAAAACGAATATAGTCCGGGTAATTTAATAATCGGGCATATAAAATTTGTCGTATGTTTTCACCTAGTCGCTTATCCATATCTTTCTCAAGCGCCTGACAAGCTTCAAGCTGTTCGGCACCTGTTGGCGTTAGTTTATTGTCTGGAAATTTATCTTCCAAATAATCTATTATTTCACTTGAACCTTGAATAGCATCGTTACCATCCAGTAAAACAGGTACGGAGGTTCGTTTACCGTATCGACGCACAGTAATCATATGCAAGCCCGGCATGATAGCTATTGGGTCATAAACTATGTTCTTATGATCCAGCACCCAGCGAGCTTTTTCATAGTAATGTGAATGTGGAAAAACAAGTAATTTCATCAGGCTTTCTCCTTTGCGGTACTCCAACGATCTAGATTTAGGTACACATAATAAGCAATGATGATGTCGTAAGTAGGACAAAAAGCTGCATAGCCGGCAGGCACTTGAGTCCAAGTAATCCCCGCACTTATTTCAGACACGAATATTTCATGAAGTACGTCCCAAAGAGCGTGAAAGATATACGCATACATTAATAAATGAATAGCAAAAAACTGAGACAGTAATGCAAAGATAAGAAATATTAGGACGCCAATTAACTCGGCAGGTAATGCAGATAAGTCGCCGTAATAGTACGTAAAGCCAATAAATACAAGCGCAATTGGAATTAAGCTAAGTGCGTAAAAAGCTTTTTCTGTTCGGGGCTTAAAAATTTACGGGTCAGCATAATAGTGCCCGGAATAGCGACGATAACGCCGATTAACAGTCCTACCAAAGAACTCATTAAAGCCCTTGATGTTATTACGATACGTTTACTGTATCAGATTGATTTAAACATTGTCGTACGTTTTAGCAAAACGTAAAACGCTGTTTAAGGAATTTTATCTAGCTCTTCCTGATCAACTTTAACAATAATTAAGTCGGCTTTAGATATGCCTAACGCTAATGTAATCGGGCTTGCGACGTAAATTGATGAATAGGTACCAACCAACACACCGATAATAAGTGCTAACGCGAAATCGTGAATAATCTCGCCACCCAAAACGAATAACGCAATGAGTACCAGCAAGGTTGTCATGGATGTCATGATCGTTCGACCCAATGTTTGATTAAGCGAAATATTAACGACCTCTGTTGGCGTGCCTTTACGAAGTTTTCTGAAGTTTTCTCTAACACGATCAAACACAACAATGGTGTCGTTTAACGAATAACCAATAACCGCTAAAATAGCCGCCAAAACGGTTAAATCGAATTCGAATTGAAAGACAGAGAAGACACCAAGCGTAATAATTACATCGTGTGCTAAGGCCGCGACTGAGCCGAGAGCGAACCGGTATTCGAATCGAAAGGTAACGTAGATGAGGATGCAAATAAGAGCGTACAGCAGTGCTAAACCACCGTCTTCGGTCAGTTCTTCACCTACTTGCGGGCCGACAAACTCTGCGCGCCTGAGCTCGCCTGAATGTGAATAGCCAGTATTAACGACTGACAATACCTTGTTACTTAGCGCCGCTGTGTTTAATGCAGCATTGGGTGATAAACGAATAAGCACTTCCTTAGAGGAGCCAAAATGTTGTACGACAGCACCCTCGAAGCCTGCTGTTGATAACAGCCCTCTTAGGCTCTCAAGTTCTACTGGATCAACAAAACTCATTTCGACCAAGGTGCCACCGGTGAAATCGATGCCTTTTTTAAGCCCTTGATTTGCTAAGGATCCAATCGAAATAATGAGCAAGATAGTCGATAAAACAAGCGCTATTTTGCGTTTGCTTAGAAAGTCAATTTTGATTACGTTTTGATCACTCATAATTAAATCTTCAATGTGTCTATTTGTCGGCTGCCGTAAGTTGCATTAACCAGTGCGCGTGTTCCAACAATGGCGGTAAACATGGACGTTAAAATACCAATGCTTAAGGTTATCGCAAATCCTTTAATTGGCCCTGTACCAAAACCAAATAAAATAATCGCAGCAATTAAAGTGGTGATATTCGCATCGGTAATAGTCGAGAATGCTTTCTCGTAACCGGCATGAATACTGGCTTGCGGGGAATTGCCATTTTTCAGTTCTTCTTTGATACGTTCAAAAATCAACACATTGGCATCAACAGCCATACCCACCGTTAGCACGATACCGGCGATACCTGGAAGGGTCAGTGTTGCCTGCAACAATGACAAAATAGCAATAATAAAAATTAAATTTGTTGCTAGAGCAATGTCGGCAAACAGACCAAACGTTTTGTAATACACCGCCATAAAAATAAGCACCAGTACAAAACCAATCATCACAGAGTTAAAACCCATGTCGATATTGTCTTGCCCTAGGCTAGGCCCAACGGTACGCTCTTCGACGATATCTATAGGAGCAGCTAAAGCACCTGCTCGAAGCAACAAGGCTAAATCGCGAGCTTCACCGGGGTTGTCTAAGCCAGTTGTTTGAAAACGATTACTAAAATGCCCGCGAATTGTCGCAACATTAATCACTTCTTCAACAACCGTTTTGTAACGAACCGGTTTGCCATCAACCATTTTTATTTCTGTTCTGTTTTCAATAAACACAACGGCCATCGGTTTTCCAATGTTCTCACGCGTCGTCTTACTCATTTTTTTGCCGCCAGGGCCATCTAATGAAACCGACACCATGGCCGACCCGGTATCGCTCTCAATGCCTGATGAGGCATCAACAATTTCGTTACCAGTAACAATGATTTGTTTCTTAAGAAGGATTTTTCCGCCTTCTCGTCTATCGTATAACTTAGATCCAATAGGAACGCGGCCTGCAACAGCAGATGAAACGCTGTGCTCTCCATCTACCATGTGATATTCAAGTGTCGCTGTGGCGCCTAAAATCTCTTTAGCGCGCGCGGTATCTTGAACGCCTGGTAACTCCACAACAATTCGGTTATCACCCTGCTGTTGAATAACAGGTTCAGCAACACCCAGCTCATTAACACGATTTTTCAAAGTGATAATATTCTGTTGTAATGCGTACTTACGCACCGTCTTGAGCTCATTATCCGACATGTTAGCGTTTAATGTGGGTGTTGACGTATTTGCCTCATCGGATTTGAATTCCCATGTTTGGAATTGGTCACCTAAGGTACTGAGCGCATCGTCGTGAATCGTTTGATTTTTAAATTTAATACGAATGCTATTGTCATCAATAACAACGCTTAAATAACGAAGTTTATTCTCCCTGAGGTGCTGCCTAATTTCTGTTGCCGTACGACTAACGGCTTGTGTTTCAGCGGCGTCCATATCCACCTCTAACAAGAAATGCACACCACCGCGCAAGTCAAGGCCGAGATACATTGGTGATGCATTTAAAGAACGTAACCACTGTGGTGTAGCAGGTGCTAAATTCAAGGCCACGACATAGTTGTTTGATAAGGTCGCTTTGATGACATCGGATGCCTTTAACTGATCAGATGTATTGTTGAAACGGAGTAAAATCCGGTCAGGCTTAAGCTCGCCTTTTAATGGCGTAATGTCATTATTTGCGAGCTCTATTTTAACATCGCTCATCAGCCCACTATTTATAACGGCTCCACGTAAAGGAGAGATTTGAACCGAAGGGTCTTCGCCGTATATATTGGGCAAGGCATAAATAGCTGCAATGACAAGCGCAGCAACTATCAACAAGTTTTTCCAAGCAGGAAAATGATTCATCATAACAACAGCTCGCTTAACGTTTTATTTCTTAGTTTTAGCAGCTGGCTTAGCAGCAGACTTATAGGTGCCTTTAGGCATAACGGTAGCAATGGCTGTTTTTGTTACTTGAACAGACATATTAGTACCAATTTCAAGTGTTAAAAAATGATCACCAACTTCTGTAATTTTTCCTAAAACGCCACCACTCGTCACAATTTCATCACCTTTTTTAGCATCTTCAACCAGTCTCTTATGGTCTTTGTTACGCTTTTGTTGTGGACGAATCAGCAAGAAGTAAAAAATCGCAATTAACGCGACGGGGAATAACAATCCCTCAAACCCTGGTTCTGTTGCTTCATTGGCTACAGCAACCGCTTCTTCAGCAGCCACAGCATTTGAAATTAAAAAATCTAACATTCTTTCTCCTAAAAGTAATTCGTGAGTTTAATCAACCATTATGCCACAGCATCTGGCTTTTTGCCTTGTTGCTGGTAAAAATCCTCCACAAATTCAGCCAAAACACCACCATCAATCGCTTTTCTTAAATCACGCATCAAATCTTGGTAATAATGTAGGTTATGAATGGTATTTAATTGTGAGCCTAAAATCTCTTTACACTTATCTAAATGACGCAGATAAGAACGCGTGTAATTTTTACATGTATAGCACTCGCATTCTGCATCAACAGGGCTTGTATCAAACTGGTATTTTTCGTTTCTGATTTTCACTAAGCCTTTGCGTGTAAACAAATAGCCATTACGGGCATTTCTAGTCGGCATCACACAATCGAACATATCAATGCCTTTTAATACCGCTTCTACAATATCTTCAGGCTTGCCAACACCCATTAAATAACGCGGTTTATCGTCAGGCATACTTGGAACAATATGCTCCAAGATACGCTCCCTATCATCTTTAGGTTCACCAACTGATAAACCACCAACAGCAAAACCATCAAAGTTTATATTTTTAAGCTCTTGCAGCGACTCATCGCGCAAGTGCTCATACATACCACCTTGAATAATACCGAACAATGCTGATGGATTTCCACCGTGAGCATCTTTACTACGTTGCGCCCAACGTAAAGATAGCTGCATAGACGTTTTCGCTTCATCTTCAGTCGCGGGAAAAGGCGTGCATTCGTCAAAAATCATCACAATGTCTGAACCGAGTTGACGCTGAACTTCCATTGACTCTTCAGGCCCCATAAATACCTTACGACCATCCACCGGCGAGCGGAAATGAACGCCCTCCTCGGTAATCTTTCGCATTTCATCAAGGCTAAATACTTGGAAACCGCCTGAGTCCGTCAATATGGGTTTATCCCAATGCATAAAGTCATGCAAATCACCGTGTGCTTCAATCACCTCTACACCGGGGCGAAGCATTAAATGAAAGGTATTACCCAGAACAATTTCCGCACCCGTTTCTACTATTGCTTCAGGCGTCATCGCCTTAACAGTCCCATAAGTGCCAACCGGCATAAAGGCAGGTGTTTCAATCGTGCCGCGATCGAACGTCAATCGGCCACGTCTTGCTTTTGATTCTGTTTTCAGCAAATCAAACTTCATTTTTTAGTCCTTATCATTCATTCGGCTTAGAAACATCGCATCACCGTAGCTAAAAAAACGGTATTGCTGCTCGATAGCGTGTTGGTATACATCCTTTATTCGTTGGTATCCAGAAAACGCACTCACCAACATCAACAGGGTAGACTCAGGCAGATGAAAATTTGTCACCATCGCATCCACCACATTAAAACGATAACCCGGCGTAATAAATAAATCGGTATCACCTGTAAACGTTTTTAACGTTCCATCTTTAGCGGCAGACTCCAACGAACGCATGGCAGTTGTACCTACAGCGATAACGCGCCCGCCCTTTTCCTTAGTCGCGTGTATTTTAGCTACCACTTCTTCGTCAACCGTAAGCCATTCTTTATGCATAATATGGTCAGCAAGGTTTTCCTCGCGCACAGGTTGAAAAGTACCACTACCGACATGCAGCGTTACATAAGCGGAGTCCACATCCATTGCTTGTATCTGCCGAAGAATCTCATCATCAAAGTGTAAACCAGCCGTAGGGGCCGCAACAGCACCCAATTCACGACTAAAAACAGTCTGATAGCGTTCCACATCTAGCGACTCGTCTTCCCTATCAATATAAGGTGGTAAAGGCATATGCCCAATCGCATCGAGTACCGTATGAATTGAATCGGCAAATGTTAATTTGAATAAATCGTCATCACGGCCATCAACGACGCACTCGTAACCTTCATTCAAAATAATTTTCGCGCCCGCTTTAGGTGATTTACTGCAGCGGATATGTGCGAGAGCTGATCTGTCATCAATAACGCGTTCTAATAAAATTTCAAGCTTACCACCTGTCGTTTTATGACCAAATAAGCGTGCGGGAATAACACGGGTGTTATTAAAAACCAATAAATCCCCAGCTTTTAATAAGGATGGTAAATCAGTAAAGCAAATGTCAGTCAGCTTCTTCTCATTAACGACCAACAATCGACTGTCCGTACGCTTATCCAATGGATATCGCGCTATCAGTTCATTCGGCAATTGATAATTAAAGTCACTCTTTTTCATGGCGGTGAATTTTACAGGAACTGCTTGCATCAGCGAGAACAAATGTCTCCAATAATCCAACATTTCGATAGAGTTTAAATATGAAACTGTCTATAATGCCCACACTTAATTTGGCCGGGGTGGCGGAACTGGTAGACGCGCCGGATTCAAAATCCGGTTTCTTCGGAAGTGCCGGTTCGATTCCGGCCCTCGGTACCAAACACATAAACCTACAGATTCTTTCTGTGGGTTTTTTTGTGCTCGAATATTGGTCTATATTTGCGCCTGCAGGTGCGACAATATGTCGCAGGGCAATGCCTTCCAACCTGCTTATAATAAACTCCTTATTACAACAATCTAATGAATTAAAATGGTAAATAATATGAATTTTTATAAGGCACTCTCTGTTCCACTGGTTTTTTGTAGCCATTTCGCCCTTGCTGACCACCCAACAGTGGCTTTTGGGCTTGAATCTGCTGGCCCAATCAACACCATTTCAGGCACAACTGCCCCAGAAGGCGTTTTTGCCGTTGGTTTAAGAACAGAGATTTTAAATAACGATCGATTTACAACGTCAGAACTTGAAGCCTATGGGGCTGCTGGCTTAGAAGGTGTTCACAGTGTAGACGAGATCAGAAACACGTCTCTATCTGCAGCTTTTGGTGTAACCGAGGATTTAACGTTGAGTGCCCGCCTGCCATATATTGAGCGTAAAAATATTAGAGAAAGCGAAGAGCACGAACAGGGTGAAGGTGAAGCACATACACACGGTGACTCCTCAGGTTTTGGTGACCTCTTATTAATGGGTAGTTATCGATTCTTTAATTCAAACGATACAGATGCATCAATTTTAGTTGGCGTTAAAGCGCCTACAGGCGAAACACGTGAAAAAGATAATGATGGCGTACGCTTTGAAGCTGAGTTTCAACCAGGCACCGGTTCTTGGGATTTTTTACTGGGAGCCGCCATCAGCCACACAAAAGGACCTGTTGGCTACCACGCTAACCTTTTATATAACAAAACAAGCGAAGGCGCTCAACATACCGAGGTTGGTGATGCTTTTTCTTATAATGTCGCCATGACATATCGTTTGCCTGGTCATGACCACGCAAGCCACGAACATGACCATACAGACACATCAAACGAAATTAAATGGGATATTTCGCTTGAAGCCAATGGTGAAACGCGCCGCGAAAATAGAATTTATGGGCATTTAGAAGAAAACTCTGGCGGTACAACTGTTTATCTTTCTCCCGGCATCAAAGTATCAGCGGGTAACTTCGGTGGTTTTATTTCTATCGGTGTTCCCATTATTGAAAATACAAAAGGTATACAAACAGACGTGGATAACCGTATTGTTGCTGGCTTGTCGTTTGCGCTTTAAATTACGTACACGTCATACCGAGTATTGACGCTACTAACGGTGTAGCTGGGGCTATTGGCACCTAACACTGGCGCCGATTTAGGTCGCTTTACAACGACGCGCTGCTTCGCCACTTTTAATGCTGTTTCAAATAACCTTATTTCTTCAACTGAATGTCCGACTAGAGATTGTAGAACCTGCATGTCTTTTTTAATTTTTGCTGATTTTTTTCTGTCTGGGTACATAGGATCAAGGTAAACAACATCGGGGCATGACTGCTCACTTACATCCATTTTTTTTAGATAACTAATAGAATCTTGGTGCAAGCATTGCATCCGCTTAATAATCTCATTAACGTCAAAATCTTTAACCGCCCTATTCATCGCATCGACTAATAAAGCGTATAAGGCTGGGTGTTGCTCACAAAGCGTTACCTTTGCGCCTAAGCTGGCTAAAACGAAGGCATCGCGACCTAAACCAGCTGTTGCATCTAATATCGTCCATTCCGGGTGTTTATATAGCCCACAAGCTTTAGGTAAAGGTTGGTTCTTTCCTCCACCGTATTGTCGACGGTGTTGAGATTTTCCACCAACAAAATCTATCGTTAGCTTAAGTCTCTTTTCTTCCGTGTTCAGGTGAATACTCAATACGCCATCATTAAACGATAAAAATAGTGGCGAATCACTTTGGGAGGTGATTTGATAAACGCCAGAATCGATAAGGTTTTTTATATCCGCGCACAGCGAAGCGGCTTCATGGGTAACAATTGGAAAGGTTGTTGACTGAGCGTTAGTCATATAAGACGTTTTAGATAAATCGAAAATGGGGTGAGTGAAGGGGCTCGAACCCTCGACAACCAGAGTCACAGTCTGGGGCTCTACCAACTGAGCTACACCCACCATTGACGATTTTAAGACTTTTATACAAACTTAGAATGTTCCTGAGACAGTCTGCTCAGTGTACCAAAAAAATAAATGGTACGCTTGGCAGGACTCGAACCTGCTACCCTCGGCTTAGAAGGCCGATGCTCTATCCAGATGAGCTACAAGCGCTTCATTTAATAAGTAGATTGGTCGGGGCGGAGAGATTCGAACTCCCGACCCACTGCTCCCAAAGCAGTTGCGCTACCAGGCTGCGCTACGCCCCGACTATCTCCTAAACCACTGCATAAATGATGCAATAAGTCTGTAGGTGGGCGATAATACGTTACACAGTAAATTTGGTCAACGGTTCTTTAAAAAAGACCCTTAAATACTCAAAACTAACTATGACTTTTAAAAAAATAGATGGAAAAAATATTGCGGCTGAATTACGCATGAGCATTAAAAAGCTGGTTGATGCGCGATTAACTGCTGGCTTATCGAAACCCGGACTGGCGGTTATCTTAGTCGGTGAAAACCCTGCTTCAAAAGTGTATGTTAGAAATAAATGCAACGCCTGCGATGAGGTCGGTTTTTATTCTTTGTCCAAGAAACTAGCATACGGAACGACTGAGAGTGAGCTATTAACGTTAATTGATGATCTTAATAACGACCCAGCCATTAACGGCATCCTTGTTCAACTGCCATTACCAGACCACATTAACGAAGAAAAAATTATTGAGGCGATTGATGTCTTGAAAGATGTTGATGGCTTTCACCCGTACAACATTGGCCGCTTGGCCTTGCGTATGCCTATTTTAAGGTCATGCACGCCTAAAGGTATTATGACGCTATTAAGGAGCACTAACATCCCGCTAGAAGGCAAAGAAGCCGTGGTTATCGGTGCGTCAAATATTGTTGGCCGCCCGGTTTCACTGGAGCTTTTGATGGCACGTTGTACGGTAACAACCTGTCACAGCCGTACCATTAATGTTAAAGAACACGTCAAACGTGCTGACATTATCATTGCTGCCGTAGGCATACCTGCTTTTGTGAAAGGTGACTGGATAAAACCCGGCGCTATTGTGATTGATGTGGGTATTAATCGATTAGATACTGGTAAATTGGCAGGTGACGTTGATTACAACGCGGCCTGTAATAACGCGAGCTGGATTACACCCGTACCCGGCGGTGTTGGCCCCATGACGATTGCTTCATTGCTTGAAAATACGCTTCAAGCGGCTGAATTACAAAACCAATAGAGTTTAGGTTTAGGCTTATTCCCTACGCCAAGTGGTTTCTTGGCCTTTATCTTCAACAATAACACCTTGCTCTTTTAGCTCGTCACGAATTTGATCTGCTAATCCCCAATTCCTATCCGCCTTTGCTTCTAAGCGTAGGGATATTTTGGCTTTTATATCATCATTACTGATTGCTTCGTCTGACCCAGTTGTCGACTGTAAAAACTCATCAGGGTTTTGATATAACAAGCCAAGTGGTTCTGCCATAACTAGCAAGTCACTAGTTGTTTTAGCGGCTAGTTCAGGGTTGTCAGCCTTTAACTTGTTAATCTCATTAGCACATTCAAACAACACTGATATGGCCTTAGCTGAGTTGAAGTCATCATTCATCGCCGCTTCAAATCGTTCAACATAATCAGACTTCACCTCATTCGCAATAGGTGTAACACCACGTAAGGCAGTATATAACCGCTCTAGTGCTGAACGCGCTTCATTTAACGATTCATCAGAATAATTTAATGGACTACGATAATGGCTAGATAAAACAAAGAAACGAATTTCTTCACCACGGTATTTTTTTAGAACCTCACGAACGGTAAAGAAGTTGCCTAACGACTTAGACATTTTTTCATCATCAATGCGAACAAAACCATTGTGCATCCATGTATTGACGAAGGTTTCGCCCGTTGCCGCTTCTGATTGAGCAATTTCATTTTCATGGTGCGGGAACTGTAAGTCCATCCCACCACCGTGAATGTCAAAGTGATTACCTAAACAACAGGTCGCCATCGCTGAACATTCAATGTGCCAACCTGGCCGACCATTGCCCCAAGGTGAAGGCCAAAATGGCTCTCCGGGTTTAGCAGACTTCCATAAGACGAAGTCAAACGGATTACGCTTATTTTCATCCACCTCAACACGTTCACCGGCGTTCATATCATCCAGTTTTCGCCCAGATAATTGGCCGTAGTTGTCGAACGACTCAACCGAGTAATATACATCCCCATTTGGCCCAGCATATGCGTTGCCTTTATCTATTAAGGTTTCAATCATACTAATAATGCTATCAATTGAATTAGTCGCCAGCGGTTCTTCGTTTGGGTGTAGTACATTTAAAGATGCTTCATCTTGATGCATTTCATCAATAAAGCGTTTTGTTAAGTCCGTAAAGTCTTCACCCGCTTCGGCTGCTCTGGCGATAATTTTGTCGTCAATATCCGTAATATTGCGGACGTATTTAACCTCGTACCCCAAATACTTAAAATATCGAGCGACCACATCAAACACGACCATCACTCGAGCATGGCCAATATGACAATAATCGTAAACGGTCATACCGCAAACGTATAAACCCACTTTGCCTTCTTCGATTGGCACAAACGGTTGCTTTTCTCGATGAAGCGTATTGAAGATTTTAAGTTGACTCATAAGTTGGCACATGGATATTAAAATTAAGAACGGCATCATAACCGAATAACTAAGGGCAATAAAGCTGAGCCAAACTGCTTTATAATTTATTCTAAAACAGATAATATGCTTGCTCTTTCAGCATTAGAGACAAATAAATGATTAATAAAACTCTTTTACTACGTACGGCTGCTTTTTTTGCAGTGCTTCTTTCATCAACCTTACTTTACGCAACGGATACTTCAAACATGACCATTATTAAATTTACTACTAACCAAGGTGAAATCACTTTAGAGCTAGATGGCGAAAAAGCACCTAACACAGTTAAAAACTTCGTCGCCTATATAGAAGATGGCTTTTACGAAGGCACCATTTTTCATCGTATCATTCCTAACTTTATGGCTCAAGGTGGTGGTTTTACATCTGAGTTCCAACAAAAACCGGTTAAAAACCCTATTGAAAACGAAGCAGATAATGGTTTGAAGAATGACCGTGGCACAATCGCTATGGCAAGAACGGGCGACCCGCATTCAGCAACAGGCCAATTTTTCATCAACCTTAAGGACAATGATTTCTTAAATCACAGCTCTAAAACACAACAAGGTTGGGGCTACGCTGTATTTGGTAAAGTGACTGATGGTATGGATACTATCGATAAAATGGCGGCTATTCCTACAGGATCTGGCGGCATGTTCCCTACCGATGTACCGCAAGAAGAAGTGATAATCGAAAAAGCGGAAGTCGTTAAATAATTTGGCTCAACACACCCATTTTATTTCGGACTTGCATCTAACGAAAGATAGGCCAGATATAACTCAACGTTTTCTGGCCTATCTTGAGTCTCTCGACCAAAACGTCTCTCACCTCTATATTTTAGGTGACTTATTTGATGTGTGGGTTGGTGATGACGACTCAACCGAACCCAACAATGAAGTAAAGTCAGCTCTTAGCTCAGTTGTAGAAAATGGCATACCCATTTCCTTTATCGCGGGTAACCGTGACTTTTTAATGGGCCAACAGTTTTTCTCAGATACTGGCATTACCTGCCTTGATGATGCACACGTTATCGATTTATACGGCACCCCCACCCTACTGTTGCATGGTGATTTGTTGTGTACGGATGATATTGAGTACCAAAAATTCAGACAGTTAACCCATACAACAGCATGGCAAGATGACATGCTATCTAAACCTTTGGCCGAACGGTTAGCCATTGCCCAACATTACCGTAATGAAAGCGCTAAGAATAAAGCGGAGAAGTCGATGGACATCATGGATGTTTGTCATAAAACGGTCATTGAGACGATGCAACATCATCAGGTTCAACGACTCATTCATGGCCATACCCACCGGCCGAATGTGCATACATTCGATATAAATGGACACAAAGCAACGCGAATTGTTTTAGCTGAATGGGATACCGATAGCAGCGTATTAGATTGGGATAATACCGGTTATAACATCACACGACTAACGTAAAGGGCGCTTATCTAACCGTTCTAATTCCGCTAACTCATTTTCCGTAAACCCTGCCCGTAAGCGCAAAGGTCTATTAAAAGGGCCCAATACCTGGCCTTTTAAATAGAGTTCTATATTCTCAAAGAACGCCTCTTCTCTCTGTAACCCACTCTCATCACACACGTAATCTAACCACTTAGTTCCATATTCCACATGAGTGACTTCATCCTCTAGAATCACTTCTAAAATCGCAGCAGATGCGGTGTCCTTTTGTGCATTTAACTTATCTAACATCGCCGGTGTCACATCAAGACCACGGGCTTCTAAGTAACGTGGAACAAGCGATAAACGTGCAACCAGATCCGTCTCAGTTTTAACTGCCATAACCCATAAGCTATCATGTGAAGGAATGTCGCCGTATTCACAATCATAATGTTTTAGGTGTTCGCACAACATTTCAAAGTGCTTACACTCATCATTTGCCACGTATAACCAATCCATATAAAACTGTTTTGGTAAGCCTTTAAAACGATAAGCAATATCTAAAGCGAGTTTTATCGCGTTAAACTCTATATGAGCAATAGCATGAACAAAAGAGCGCTTTCCCGCCTCAGAACCCAAGCGCCGCCGCGGCACATCCCTTGGTGGCACACATAAGGGTTTGTTAGGAAAAGCGACTTGGCTGATAGGTAAAATAACCCTTTCGTTGCCATCACTAACAATGCTTGTTGAAGATGCCTTTAGGAAGGCCTGACGCGTGCACGCCAAGGTTTCTTCAACAGATGACGTGGTCAGTGCTTTTTCAATTAATGTAAACAAGTTATGTCCAATTTTTATGTACTACTGAGTTGATTTTATCGTATCTGTTGTATACTTGCCTGACCGTTCTAATAACAATAACGAGATTTTATAATGAGTAAATACGATTATGACTTGATAGTGATTGGCACTGGCCCTGGTGGCGAAGGTGCGTCAATGAAGGCCTGTAAAGAAGGCAAAAAAGTGGCCATTATTGAAAAATATCAAGACGTAGGTGGTGGCTGTACTCATTGGGGAACTATTCCGTCTAAAGCACTACGTCAAGCGGTACAGCACGTTATTCAATTCAATCGTAACCGTTGGTTCAAAGAAGCATGTGGCGGTCCAATACAACTAACCTTCCCGCAATTACTCAGTTCAGCGACAGAAGTTATTAGCAAACAAGTAACAATGCGTAGCAGTTTTTATGAGCGTAATAATACCGATTTAATCTTTGGTACTGCAACGTTTATTGACGATAACACGATGTCTATCAAGCCACCATCAGGTAAGAAAGTTAGAAAAATCACTGCCGAAAAATTCGTGCTTGCACCTGGGTCACACCCCTATCGTCCGACTGATGTGGATTTCAATGCAGGTAACATTTTCGACAGCGATACGATCCTCAATTTAGATTTCACGCCCCGTTCTATTACTATTTATGGCGCTGGTGTTATCGGTTCTGAATATGCCTCTATCTTCCAAGGCTTAGGCGTTAAGGTTAATCTTATTAACACACAACCTGCCCTGTTAGCTTTTTTGGATGAGGAGATCGTACATGCGCTCAGCCATGACATGCGTAAACAAGGTGTCGTTATTCGCTCTAACGAAGAATATGAATCCATCACATCTGATGAAAAGAGTGTTACTACAAAACTGGCTTCAGGTAAAAAAATTAAAACAGATATTTTCTTATGGGCCAATGGTCGTACCGGTAATTTCGCAGATCTAGACTTAAATAAAGTCAGTATTAAACCCAACTCTCGTGGGCAAATTAATGTCAATGAAAATTACCAAGTTGAAGGCAAAGAGCACATTTATGCCGTTGGTGACTTTATTGGCTACCCCAGTTTAGCCAGCGCGGCTTATGATCAAGGCCGTTTTGCAGCGACTCACCTTATTGAGGGCTCCTGTGATGCAACATTGGTTAAAGATATCCCAACAGGCATTTATACCAATCCAGAAATTAGCTCCGTCGGCTACACGGAAAAAGAATTAACTGAACAAAAAGTACCGTATGAGACAGGCTATTCACGTTTCGACTCGCTCGCTCGGGCGCAAATTTCCGGGGAGACACAAGGTCTGCTTAAAATAATTTTCCACTCAGAGACTTTACAAATTTTAGGCGTGCACTGTTTTGGTGACCAAGCCGCAGAGATTATCCATATTGGTCAGGCGATTATGGCTCAACCAGGTGAAGCAAATACCCTGCTTTACTTTACCAATACAACCTTTAACTACCCAACAATGGCCGAAGCCTACCGTGTGGCGGCTTTAAATGGCTTAAACCGCTTAGAAAACCATTAAAGCCTGCGATATATGCGCGAAGAGTATTTAGCGAAGGTGAGCGAGCCAATATTGGCAATGGCTTCTTTTGGAATGGAATATTAAGCCATCATTCATTTTATAACCGTATAGTTAAGGAAGTTCTTACGATATGGAGTAAACGATGAATAAAATTATTTTGCTATTAAGCCTTAGTGCCCTATTAACACCCGCCATTGCACATGAGGTGCAGCCAGAAGGTATCGTCAATATTCAAGCATCCGCTAGCATCGAAGTTGAAACCGATACCATGCAAGCGACTATTGCAGTTGAAGCTGAAAACTATGACCCTGCAGTATTAGCAAAAAAAATTAACGAACAAATGTCATGGGCATTATTAACAGCAAAGTCCTACAAAGATATTAAAGTTAAGGGTGGCCAATACACCTCTCACCAACTGTATAACAAACGTATTTTTAAAGCATGGCGAGGTACTCAACACATAACATTAGAAAGTAAAAACAGCGCCGAATTAGGTGAGCTTATCGGCCTATTACAGAAAAAACTTTTAATAAAGTCCCTTCGCTATAAAGTATCTAAAGAAAAAATCCAAATCGTTAATAAACAATTAACTAAACAGGCTATTGAAAATTTTAAAGAAAAAGCCGAACTCATTACTAAAGGGTTCGATAAAAACAAATACGTGATTCATCAAATTAATATTAATGCAAATAACCAGCAACAGCCTGTTTATTATGCCAAGTCACGGTTGATGGCTGCTGATTCTATGAGGGCTGAAAGCATGCCAGCACAACTGCAACAAAATACATCAAATATTCGTGTGAATATTAATGATTTTACCAGGTTAATCAAGTAGTTAGCTGTCTTTATAAAAGTAATATAAACAAAAAAGGCGCTGTCTTAACAGCGCCTTTTTTGTTCGTTTTACGTATACTTAACTAGCAATTTTTACTGTGTCTGCAATTTTTTGATACTCTTCAATTTTATCAAAATTCAAATAACGATAAGTATCTTCCGCCATGGTATCAATTTTCTTGGCGTACTCCATGTACTCTTCTTTGCTAGGAATTTTTCCAAGAATCGCACCAACAGCTGCTAATTCAGCAGATGAAAGATACACATTAGCGCCATTACCTAAGCGATTTGGAAAATTACGTGTTGATGTTGAAATAACGGTTGATTGTTCCGCAACCCGCGCTTGGTTACCCATGCACAATGAACAACCTGGCATTTCAGTACGAGCGCCTGATGTGCCGTAAATACTGTAATACCCTTCTGCCGTTAATTGAGCCTCGTCCATTTTAGTAGGAGGAACAACCCATAAGCGAGTTGGCAATACACCGCCAAATTCTTGAAGTAATTTACCAGCTGCGCGGAAATGCCCAATGTTTGTCATGCAAGAACCGATAAACACTTCGTCAATTTTAGTGCCGGCAACTTCAGACAATGTTTTTACGTCATCTGGATCATTCGGACATGCAAGGATAGGCTCATGAATACCACTCATGTTAATGTCGATGATTTCAGCATATTCCGCATCTACATCAGCTTCCATTAGTTCAGGATTAGCTAACCATTCTTGCATTGAAACAATACGGCGCTCAATCGTTCTAACATCTCCATAGCCTTCAGCAATCATCCACTTCAACATGGTGATATTTGAGTTTAAGTACTCAATGATAGGTTCTTGGTTCAACTTAATAGTACAACCCGCTGCTGAACGCTCTGCAGACGCATCGGACAGCTCAAACGCTTGCTCTACTTTTAGGTCAGGCAAACCTTCAATTTCAAGCACGCGGCCAGAGAACGCATTAATTTTGCCTTCTTTAGCAACCGTCAATAAACCTTGCTTAATGGCCGCTAAAGGAATCGCATTAACCATGTCACGCAATGTGATACCTGGTTGCATTTCACCTGAGAAACGAACCAAAATTGATTCAGGCATATCCAATGGCATAACACCCGTTGCAGCAGCAAACGCCACTAAACCAGATCCCGCTGGGAATGAAATACCTAATGGAAAACGTGTATGTGAATCACCACCAGTTCCAACGGTATCAGGAAGCAACATGCGGTTTAACCAAGAGTGAATAATGCCATCACCTGGACGTAATGGAACACCGCCACGGTTCATGATGAAATCTGGCAAGGTGTGGTGAGTGACCACATCAACTGGTTTAGGGTATGCCGCTGTATGACAGAATGATTGCATAACCAAGTCAGCTGAAAAGCCAAGACAAGCTAGGTCTTTAAGCTCGTCACGGGTCATTGGGCCCGTTGTATCTTGTGAGCCAACGGTAGTCATATGTGGTTCGCAATAAACACCGGCGCGAATACCTTCAACACCACAGGCTTTACCAACCATTTTTTGAGCTAGAGTGAAGCCTTTGCCGCTGTCTTCGTGTGATTCTGGCGTACGGAACAAGTCCGATGCGCCTAAGCCTAAAGCTGTACGGGCACGTAATGTTAAACCACGACCAATAATCAACGGAATACGACCGCCTGCTTGTACTTCATCGAGCAATACATTTGATTTTAATTCAAAGGTAGACAGTACGTTATCCGTACCATTTTTTGTTACTTTACCATCGTATGGATAGATGTCGATAACATCGTTCATATTAAAGTTAGTCACATCCATTTCAATTGGCAAGGCGCCAGAATCTTCCATTGTATTGAAGAAGATTGGAGCAATTTTGGCACCAATACACACGCCACCGCCGCGTTTATTTGGAATGTAAGGGATATCGTCACCCATGAACCACAAAACTGAATTGGTCGCTGATTTACGTGAAGAACCGGTTCCAACCACATCGCCAACGTAGGCTAATGGAATACCGTCTTTCTCCATGTCATCAATTTGTACGATAGGACCTATCTCGCCAGGAACATCTGGAGTTATGCCATCACGTGGCATTTTAAGCATCGCTAAGGCATGTAACGGTATATCAGGACGTGACCATGCATCGGGTGCTGGTGATAAGTCATCGGTGTTTGTTTCACCGGTTACTTCAAATACTTTAACCGTTAATTTTTCAGCCAATGCGGGTTTGCTTGTAAACCACTCAGCATCTGCCCATGATTGAATAACGCGTTTTGCAGCAGCATTGCCAGCATCTGCTTTTTCTTTAACGTCATGGAATGCATCAAATACTAATAAAATATGTGATAACTGGTCAGCCGCTGTTTCAGCTAGCTCAGCATTATCTAAAAGATTGACCAATGGCATGATGTTGTAACCGCCCAGCATCGTACCTAATAACTCTGTGGCTCTTTTAGCATCGATTAAAGGAGACGTTGTTTCACCTGTCGTTAACGCAGCTAAAAAGCCAGCTTTAACATAAGCCGCTTCATCAACACCGGCAGGAACACGGTTTGTTATCAAGTCAACTAAGAACTCTTCTTCCCCTGTTGGCGGGCTTTTTAATAACTCGACTAAACCAGCAACCTGGTCAGCATTTAGTGGCTTAGGGACGATACCTATAGCGGCACGTTCTTCTACATGGCTGCGATATTCTTGTAACACAATTGACTCCTTAGGTTTAAATTCATGCATTTAAAGTAGGTAAAACTTTACAAATCAGCCAATTATTTTAACATTTCATCGTTAAAATTGACAGCGATAACAAGAGGGTGTTTGATGGACATATCGTTATAAAAGCTTACGTCTTATTATTGATATGTGTTTGATACTTTTTGCCTACGACAGCTTAGATCAATACAAATTAGTACTGCTTGCAAACCGTGATGAGTATCATCAAAGAAAGTCAAAACAAGCTAATTTTTGGCCAGGTCACCCAACAATATTTGGTGGTATTGATTGCGTCGCTGGCGGAAGCTGGCTTAGCGTTGACACATCAGGCCGGCTAGCTGCTATCACTAACGTTCGAAAGCCTCCTTTTAGCGACAGCAATAAGCAATCACGCGGAGAACTGGTCAAATCGTTTTTATCCAATCAACAATTGGCCGAAGACTACTTGAAAGAGCTAAAACAAAAAGGGGCTGGCTACAGCCTATTTAACTTGTTGTTACTAGACTCAACTGGGCTATGGCACTACTCAAGCGACACACACCACATACAGGAAATTACGCAAGGCATGCATGGGTTAAGTAATGCCACACTTGATACACCTTGGCCAAAATTAACCAATGGTTGTTCTTTAATGAGTCAGTCCTTACAACAGAATGCACTAAATCCATCAGAATTATTAAGTATTATGCAGTCACAACTCCGGCCAGCGGACGATGAACTCCCGACTACCGGCGTTGGCATAGAGTTTGAAAGGCTATTATCGTCTATCTTTATTGAAAGCCGTGACTATGGAACACGCTGTTCGACGCTTTTAACCATTGATCGCAACAATGTTCTGGATTTCCGCGAACTGTCATATAGCCCAAGCGGTCAAATTACGTCAGACGTATTACAAGAAATTAAATTTCGTTAATAGAATATTTAAAAACACGCCTATCTTAGTATTAACGCTAAAACAGCTACTATCAAAATAGGCACCAAAACATACAATAATCTAGCCGAAAATTTTTGAATGCTAGCCGCCTTCTCTTGAATTTCTTCCGACTTCTTATTAATACTTTCTGCTCGTTCAAACTGAACAGACTGCATTTCTAACGCTCTCGTCTGATTATCTAACGCTTCCTTTTGTTGCTGAAGCTGCGTTTCTTGATTGGATACTATCGCTTTTAATAATTCAATTTTTTCATCCATTGGGAACCTTTTAGCGATTAAGTATTCTTTAGCCGTATTTTAGTTAAGCAATCTCAACGTTATGATAAACGTGTTGTACATCATCTAATTCGTTAAGCATGGATAAAAACTTTTCGAAATTTTCCACATCGTCACCTTTTACCTGTGTGAATGTGTGAGGAATAAACTGGATTTCATCTACTTCAAAATCTACTTCGCCAAGTGCATCTAATATGGCCTGCCGTGCTTTGAAATAATCCGTATGGGGGGCGAACACAGAAACCTTTCCATCTTCACTCTCAATATCAGCAACATCAACATCCGCGTCCATAAGCACTTCTAATATGGCGTCTTCATCATCGTGCTTAAAAACGAGGATGACCGAATGATCAAACATGTGGCTCACGCTGCCTTGCGTGCCAATTTTGCAATGTGTTTTAGTAAAGGCCTGCCTTACATCGCCAAACGTACGATTTGGGTTATCCGTTAAACAATCGATAATGGCCATGCAACCACCTGGGCCGTAGCCCTCATAGACAGCTGTAAAATAATCTTCGCCGCCACCGCCCTTGGCTTTATCAATCGCTTTTTCTATAACATGGGTGGGCACTTGGTCTTTTTTAGCCTTGTCGATCAAACTGCGTAGCGCAAGGTTTCCATCTGGATCAACACCACCTGACTTCGCACTGACATAAATCTCACGGCCATAACGGCTATACACCTTCGCTTTCATATCCGATGTTTTTGCCATCGACTCTTTGCGGTTTTGGTAGGCTCTACCCATCTAGAAAATCTCCGTAATAGTATTATTGTTAAGTGGTTTCAATGTCGTTTTGCTTATCGATGAAGTCATAAATAGGTATGCGTTTTTATAATTAACCGATTGTAAAAACAACCTACACTTGCAGGGAATCTAGCCCTCGACTTAAATCTGCTTTTATATCATCCGTGTTTTCCAGCCCAACACCTAATCGAAGCAAGGCGCATGTGATTCCTGCTTTAGCACGTTCGTCGTCTGTTAAACGTCCATGCGTGGTGGTGGTTGGATGGGTAATCATACTTTTTACATCACCTAAATTTGCGGTAATAGAAATCATTTGTGTTGCATCGATGACTTTCCATGCATTGTCTTGCCCGCCTTTTACTTCGAAACTTACAATGCCACCAAAGCCCGATTGTTGCTGTTTAGCAAGCTCATGCTGCGGATGGCTCTGCAAACCAGTGTAATAAACATTTTCAACAGCGGGGTGCTGCTCTAACCATTTCGCCATTTCCAATGCATTAGAGCAATGCTTTTCCATTCGTAATGAGAGTGTCTCTAAACCTTTATGGAAAACCCATGCGTTGAACGGGCTCATGGTTGGGCCTGCTGTACGCAAAATAGGATAAAGCTTTTCTTCGATTAACGAATCCTTTCCTACGATAGCACCACCAATGCACCGCCCTTGCCCATCTAGATATTTAGTCGCTGAATGAACAACCAAATCAGCACCTAAGCTCAGAGGTTTCTGTAACGCAGGCGTGCAATAAACGTTATCGACGATTAACAGAGCATATTTGCTGTGCGCAAGCTCAGCTAATTGTTTAATGTCTGCCAACGTTCCCATAGGGTTTGACGGGGTTTCTAAGAACAAGAATTTAGTATTATCTTGCATAGCGGCTTGCCATGCGTTGATGTCATCTAAATCAACAAAGGTCGTTTCTATGGCAAATTTATGCATGATGTTTTTAAACATCAACGCCGTATTGCCAAACACGCTACGCGAACACACGACGTGGTCACCAGCGCTCAACAAGCCTAAACACACCGTGTTAATTGCTGCCATGCCAGACGACGTCGCCATCGCCCGTTCTGCGCCTTCCATAACCGCTAAACGCTGTTCGAACGCTCTAACCGTTGGGTTTGTGAAGCGCGAATAGATATTACCTTCAGATTTACCTGAAAAGCGCTCATAAGCTTCTTTTGCACTACCGAACACATAGCTGGATGTTGGAAAAATGGCATCACTATGCTCGCCTTCAGAGGTTCTACTCTGCCCCGCTCGTATGCTTTGCGTTTCTATTGAGTAATTCTGCCAATCTTTATCTGACATGTTAAAAACCTTTGGTTAATTGGTGTTGTGAAGTTCAATAAACGTTTGATCTAGTTCATCATCCGTTTTTTGATCATCAGAACGGTTTAAGCCTTGCTCTTTCAAATATTGATTTGTGACTGTGCCAGTAACGTAGTGTTTATTAAAGCAAGCTGCATCAAAATCAACGATTTCGGGATTGCGTTTTCTCACAGACTCAAACAAATCGTCTAAATCTTGATAAATTAACCAATCTGCACCAATAGCTAGTTCAATTTCCTCGATTGTTTTGTCATGAGCAACGAGCTCTTCAACAGCAGGCATATCAATGCCATACACATTTGGGTATCGAACAGGTGGCGCTGCAGAAGCAAAATATACTTTATTTGCGCCCGCTTCACGCGCTAATTTTATGATTTGACCAGACGTCGTACCACGTACAATCGAATCGTCAACGAGCAGCACATTTTTACCTTTAAATTCTAAAGCAATGGCATTGAGTTTACGCCTAACCGATTTTTTCCGTTCTTGTTGACCCGGCATAATAAAAGTTCGACCAATATATCTGTTTTTAATAAAGCCTTCTCTGTACTTAATATCTAGACGGTTTGCCAATTGCAACGCAGAAGTACGGCTAGTATCTGGAATAGGAATAACAACATCAATGTCGTGTTCAGGCCGAAGGCGCATAATTTTTTCAGCTAACTTTTCACCCATCCGCAGGCGAGCTTTATACACCGAGACATCATCGATAATTGAATCTGGTCGAGCCAGGTAAACATATTCAAAAATACACGGTGTTAATCTTGGGTTTTCCGCACATTGTTTTGTGTGAATAACACCGCCTTTTTTAATAAACAAGGCTTCCCCCGGCGCTATATCTCGAATTAGTTTAAAGCCTTGTGCATCCATGGCTACCGACTCAGAGGCAATCATATAATCTTTAGTCTTACCTGCTTCACGCACGCCAAAACAAATGGGGCGTATACCGTTAGGGTCACGGAAACCAACAACACCAAAGCCTGTGATCATGGCAACAACAGCATAGGCACCCTCACAACGTCTATGAACCGCTGCTACGGCTTTAAACACATCGTTCTCGTCAAGTTTAAGCTTACCTAAACGCTGTAATTCGTGCGCAAACACATTCAATAATATTTCAGAATCTGAATTGGTATTGATATGACGTTGATCTTCAGCAAATAATTCTTCTTTTAGTTTTGCTGCATTCGTTAAATTGCCGTTATGCGCCAACGTAATGCCAAAGGGTGAATTAACATAAAACGGTTGTGCTTCAGCAGAGCTTGAACAGCCCGCTGTTGGATAACGTACATGCGCGATACCCATATTACCGGTCAATTCGAGCATATGACTGGTTCGGAAGACATCACGTACCAAGCCGTTCGCCTTTCGAAGGTGAAGTTGACTACCTTCACAAGTAACAATACCAGCGGCATCTTGGCCACGATGTTGAAGAACAGTTAATGCCTCATACAACTCTTGATTAACATTTTGATGGGATACAACGCCAGCAATTCCGCACATATTTAATTCTGCCTTTTAATGAAATCTAATATGAAAAATACCCAGTAACACCCTCAGGTATTTGCTCTCTTAACCACACTGATAATTCTTGAAACGGGCCAATTAATGCCGACTGAACCCACCAAGGATCTTGTGGCAATGGTGTTAAACCCGCTAATAATACCAATACGGACATGACCACCATGCCACGTGCAATACCAAAAATAAAGCCGGCAAAACGATCTGTGCCAGAGAGACCCGTTTTGTCGATAATCTGGCTAACTAAATAAGACAGCATTGCACCTAAAATTAAGGTTAATAACAGCAAAATAACGAACGCAGCCGCAATTCGAACTGAAGGTACTTCGATGTAGTCAGTTAAGAAAACCGAGAACGGTTGACTGAATCGTATGCCAATAATAATTGAAGCAATCCAAGTGCCCAGCGAAAATGCTTCCTTCACTAACCCACGAAACAACCCAATAAGCGCCGAAATAAAAATGATGCCGATGATGACATAATCAATCCAAATTAAAGTATTTAAAACGTTAGCGTCCACGGAGTAAAAACCTATGGGTATTGAACAACAATGGCATTTTTTAATGCCTGCTCTTTTTGAAGTGTTACTTTCATTGCGTCCGCTTTTTCTTTATTTAACTCAGGGCCAATTCTAACTCGATATATGTCACCCTGTTTTACAGCTGATTGTTCAACAAACGCAGTATATCCCAACTTTTTTAACTTATCAGATAGCGCGTCTGCATTTTTTTGGTCTGAAAAACTACCCACTTGAACAACCCAAGCGGTTATGCCTTCTACCGCTTTGATTTTAGGAGGCTCCGGTATAGTCGGTTTAATTACCTTAACGCCTTCCTTATCAGAAATTGTAACCTTAGCCACCATCTCAATTTCTTGTTCTGGCAAGGCTAATATTCGAGAGTCTAAATCTTTTGGGGCTTCTGGAATGTCGATGGATATAACGTCAGATTCCGTAGGCTTTTGTCCAATTAGCATGGGGACAAAGATAATAGCTAAAGAAATAAGAATAATGGCACCAATTAAACGTTGTTTTAGAGGTTGTTCCATAAGAAGCTATTAAACAGTTATTGGGAGGTTTCTATTTCTCATTATAGCGCTTCTAAACACGCTTCGACTACATAAAAGGAGCCGAAACATATAACTAAATCTTCTTTTATTGCCGAACGTTTAGCCGACTCGAAAGCATTTTGGATTGATTCATATTGTAAGCAATTTTGCCCTAACTTCGTATTGATAAGCTGATTTAACACATCGGCTTTTTGAGACCTGTTGGGACTTAATGGTGCGATATGCCAGTGATTAATAAGCCCGATAAAAGGCTTAACCACCTCTTCTACATCCTTATCCAATAATATTGAAAAAACAGCGTGAATTGAACCGACGCATGCTTGTGCTTTAAGAAATCTGGCTAGGGCTACGGCCGACTCTGGATTATGAGCAACGTCTAAATAAACATCTGGTTCCATGCCTATCTTTTGTAACCTACCCGCTAAAAACACATGACGCAAACCATGTTCAATACTGGCTTGTTTCACTGGAAGTTCCCTAGAAATATGCCCTAAAAGACTTATAACGCCAGCTGCGTTTTGAATCTGGTGCTGCCCTTCTAATGCAGGATTAGGGTAAATAACTGACGCACCTTCAGCCATTAACAAGGCCCAATCATGTTGTTTAATATCAGTTTTAAAATCAACACCCGCTACTTTTAAATCTGTTCTTAATTCAGCGGCATACTCAAGTAAACTTTTTGGAACGGTCCTGTCAGAGCATACGGCTTTTTGGTATGGCCTAAACACCCCTGCTTTTTCAAGTGCTATTTTAGAACGATCATCACCCAACCAATCAACATGATCAATATCAATACTGGTAATCAGCGCGGCATTTGCATCAATGATATTAACAGCATCAAGTCGGCCACCTAAGCCCACTTCGAGGATTTGGATGTCAACCTTGTTCGCTTCAAAAATAGTTAACGCCGCCAAGGTGCCAAACTCAAAATAACTTAAACTGGTTATACCACGCGTTTGATTAATTAGGTTAAAGGCTGTTGTTAGCTCATCGTCTGATACAGAGCGCCCGTTAATTCGTACTCGTTCGTTATAGTGAACAAGGTGCGGCGTACTATAAACGCCTACCTGATAACCTTGCGCTATAAAAATAGCTTCCAATAAAGCAACGCTTGAGCCCTTGCCATTGGTACCGGCAACCGTAATCGTATAAGTCGACGTGTTTGTTTCAGTTTTTAGGCGTTCCCAAACCGCTGAAACGCGCTCCAAACCCAAATCAATTTCTTTTACGTGACAGCTTTCTTGCCAAGACAACCAGTCTTCAAGAGAAGATACTTTATTAAGTCTGTTAATAAAGCGTTTGCTTAAGCGTTGGCAGCTTCAGCACTTTCCAATGAATGATGCCCCGCATGGAGCAGTGATAAAATCTCTGTTACCGTTGTTCGCATCTCTCTGCGATCGATAATCATGTCGATTGCGCCATGTTCCAGTAAAAATTCACTACGCTGAAATCCTTCAGGCAATTTCTCGCTAACCGTTTGTTCAATAACACGTTGTCCTGCAAACCCAACCAACGCGTTAGGTTCGGCAATGTGAACATCACCCAACATCGCTAAACTGGCAGATACGCCGCCCATTGTTGGATCTGTGAGCACAGAAATAAACGGTATTTTATTCTCTGCTAACTTAGCCAGTGCTGCGCTAGTTTTGGCCATTTGAAACAACGAAAATAGCGATTCTTGCATCCGTGCTCCACCGCTAGATGAAAAGCAAACCAACGGGATATTAAATTCTATTGAGGCATTAACCGCTTGAACGAAGCGCTCGCCAACCACTGAGCCCATTGATCCACCCATAAAGGAAAAATCAAAGGCTGCTGCAACAAGCTCCATCTCCAATACTTTGCCCTTCATAACAATTAGCGCATCCGTTTCACCCGTTGCTTTAACGGCTGCTGCATGACGGTCTTTATATTTTTTGCTATCTTTAAACTTCAAGGGGTCGAGTGAGCGAACATCGGCGCCTATTTCTTCCCTTCCTGATTCATCTAAAAATGAATCGAGGCGGTGACGGCCACTGAGTCGTTGGTGATAATCACATTTAGGGCAAACGTGTAAATTGCTTTCTAAATCAGTTTTATACAGTACACTTTGGCAACTATCACACTTGCACCAAAGTCCTTCAGGCACAGAACCTTTCGACCTACTTTTTAACTTTATGCCATCGGGTATTAAATTTTCAAACCAACTCATATCTCACCTAACCTTCGTTATTGTGTTGCCATATCCATTGCTGCTCGCATCTCGCTTAGCATCGTTGAAATGGCTTGGCGACCTTGTTGTTCATCGTCTGAGTGCTCCGTTATACAGTTAATCAAAGCACTACCCACGACGACGCCATCACCTATTTTAGCAATATTGGCGGCGATATCGGCATTTTTAACACCAAACCCAATCGCTACCGGTATATTTGTGTGTTGTTTAATCTGTGTTAGCTTGGCTTGCACATCATCTAACTGAAGGTGGCCTGCACCAGTTACACCTTTTAATGACACATAATAAATGTAACCTTTTGCGACCGCCGCAATTTTTTTAATACGAATTTCGTTGCTGGTTGGCGACAATAAAAAAATTGGCGCAATATCATGTTTATCATACGCTTTAAGTAGGTCTACACTTTCTTCCGGCGGGATATCAACCGTTAATACGCCGTCCACACCAGCTTGAGCTGCTTTTTCAACAAATGTTTCATAACCCATAAATTCTATTGGGTTTAAGTAACCCATTAAAATAACCGGTGTTGATTGGTCTGTTTCTCTAAAAAAACGCACGATGTCTATCACGCCTTTCAGTGTCATGCCTGCTTCAAGCGCTCTTTCACTGGCTTTTTGAATCACAGGACCATCGGCCATTGGATCTGAAAATGGAACACCCAGTTCAATAATGCTTGCCCCAGCTTTAACCATCTCGTGCATGCAGGTTAAGGTAAAGGCGCCATTCGGGTCACCGGCTGTTACAAAAGGCACCAAAGCCTTTTTATTGGCAGCCTTGAGTTCTTTAAAACATTCTTCTAAACGACTCACAGCTCAATCCCCTCAATTTTCGCAACCGTAAAAATATCTTTGTCACCACGACCTGATAAGCACACTAAAATTACTTGCTCTTTATCCATTGTTTTCGCCAATTTTGTTGCGTAAGCAACTGCGTGACTTGATTCTAATGCGGGAATAATGCCTTCAACTCGTGTTAACTGGTGGAATGCTTCCAGCGCTTCATCATCGTTTATATTCACGTACTCGGCACGGCCAATGTCCTTTAACCACGAGTGCTCTGGCCCAACGGCTGGATAATCTAAGCCGGCTGAGATTGAGTGCGTTTCAATAATTTCGCCGTTTTCATCGGCCATTAAATAAGTTCTATTCCCATGTAATACGCCGGGTTGTCCAGCACATAAAGGCGCAGAGTGTTTGCCGGTTTCTATGCCTAAACCGGCGGCTTCAACACCGTAAATAGCCACATCGTCATCACCAATAAAGGGGTGAAATAAACCAATCGCATTAGAACCACCGCCTACACAAGCAACTAAGGCATCAGGCAGCGCACCTGTTTTAGCTAACATCTGTTCGCGCGCTTCACGACCGATGATGGTTTGAAAATCTCTCACCATGGCTGGGTATGGGTGAGGCCCCGCTACAGTGCCAATAATGTAATACGTGTCATCAATGTTGGTTACCCAATCTCGAAGCGCTTCATTTAACGCATCTTTTAGCGTTTGTGAACCGGACGTAACAGGAACAACTGTCGCACCCAATAAGCGCATACGGTAAACATTTGGAGATTGGCGTTGAATATCTTCTGCGCCCATATACACAACGCATTCTAAGCCTAAACGGGCTGCGACCGTCGCCGTTGCAACACCGTGTTGCCCCGCCCCTGTTTCCGCAATAATTCGAGTCTTACCCATACGTTTAGCTAGTAGAGCTTGGCCAATCGTGTTGTTAATCTTATGAGCACCCGTGTGGTTCAAGTCTTCTCTTTTTAAATAGATTTGAGCACCACCTGTTTCACGGCTTAGGCGTTGCGCATGATAAATAGGCGAAGGCCGCCCGACATAATCTTGTAAATCAGCATCCAATTCGGCCAAAAAAACAGGATCCTGCATGTATTTTGCATACGCGGCATTTAATTCTTCTATAGACTCCATCAATGTTTCGGCAACAAATAAACCACCATACGGACCAAAATGGCCGTTTTCATCTGGTAGGTCGTAATTCTTAACCGCTGATTGTTTTGTTTGCTTACTGGTTGGCACGTTTTACCTCACGCATAAATTGTTGTATTAAAGCGTGGTCTTTCACACCCTTTGTTTTTTCCACGCCACTGCTAACATCAACGGCGTATACCGCTGTTGAACTAATGGCCTCGTGTACATTATCAGTCGTTAACCCCCCAGCTAAGATTAATGGCAGTGAACATTTGTTAGGTAACAAAGCCCAATTAAATGTTTTGCCCGTTCCGCCGTACTGATGGCTATCGAAAGCATCTACCAATAAGCCACATGCCGAGTGATAGCTTGCTGCAATCTCATCTAAGTTGCTGTCTTTTTGGATTCGTATCGCCTTCATATACGGCCGATTAAACGAATTACAAAACGCCTCACCCTCATCACCATGGAATTGGAGAACGTCTATCGATGTGGATTCTAAAACTTTGCAAACATATTCATAACTTGGATTAACAAATAAAGCAACTTTATTGACAAATGGTGGTATTTCTTTAATTATACCCGCTGCTTTATCTGTATTTATATGCCGAGAGCTCGCGTCATAAAATACAAAACCTAAAGCATCCGCACCGGCATTAATTGCCGCCAACGCGTCGCCAAGCTGTGTGATACCGCAAATTTTAACACGTACTCTAAATGACATATTCTAGTTAACCGTTGGTTTGTTTTCTATTGCGTCAGCTAAAGGTTTAAAAGCGTCCAGCACATCAATGCCGTGTCGTTTTGGGTAATAAACACCTTTAAAATACAATCCATTTGGCACCGCAGTAACGCCGGCCACCTTACGGTCTTTAGCCTCAAGAACGTCTCTAACCCACGACGCGGGTTTTTCTCCTAATGCAACCGGCAATAAAGTTCCGACGATATTCCTGACCATATGGTGCAAAAAAGCATTCGCAATAATATCAATAGTGATTTTATCACTACTGCGCTTAATAGATATCGAATGCATACGCTTTATGGGTGATTTTGCTTGGCAACCGTGCGCTCTAAAAGATGAAAAATCATGCTCACCCAATAAATGGTTTGCGCCTTCTTGCATTAGCCCACTGTCTAGCGGCAAAAAAATGGTTGAAACATGTTTGCGGTATAAGGCCGACTTAACCCAACGGTTTAGGATTTCATAACGATAATAACGCGCCGCAGCTGAATAACGCGCATGAAATTCATCAGCCACTTCCTTAATCCAAATAATTCGAATATCCCCAGGTAAATTCGCATTCGTGCCTAATACCCAATGGTGCATCTCGCGCACTTTATCTGTTTCGAAATGGATGACTTGTTCAAACGCATGAACACCCGCGTCGGTACGCCCAGCACAAATAACCGACACTGGGTGCGCAGCCAAAACTGCCAACGCTTTTTCAACTTCCTGCTGTACTGTTAACGGGGTGTTTTTTTGACGTTGCCAGCCATGGTAACGGCTACCGTCATATTCAACACCTAACGCAAGTTTCATTGGACCAACTCGTTAACTACTGCGCGCTTGTCGCATCAATGCTTTCATCTCTTTAACGGCAGCATCTAAACCGCTGATAACAGCCCGCGCAATGATGGAATGGCCAATATTTAACTCGACAATCTCAGGTATCTGGGCAATTGCTTCAACGTTATGAAAATGTAGGCCATGCCCTGCATTAACTTGCAAGCCTAGCTCATGCGCATACTGTGCAGCTTGTTGTAACCGCTCTAGCTCTCTTGCCTGTTGTTGATCTGATTTGGCATCGGCATAACAGCCTGTGTGAAGCTCTAATAAAGTAGCGCCGGCTTCCTTAACCGCATCAATTTGTTCATTATCAGGGTCAATAAACGGCGAAATCAATATACCGGCAGATGATAGCGTTGAACACGCATCCTTTAACCGATTAAAGTTGCTGGCCACATCCAAACCCCCTTCTGTCGTTAGCTCTTCACGCTTTTCAGGCACCAAGCAACATGACACGGGTTTAACGCCACAGGCAATATCAATCATCTCATTCGTTACCGCTAACTCTAAGTTTAAGCGTGTATGAATATTCGATACGATATCTCGCACATCCTGATCTTTAATGTGCCGCCTGTCTTCACGCAGATGAATGGTAATACCATCCGCCCCAGCTCTTTCGGCAACAAAAGCTGCATCTAGGGGGGACGGGTAATCCGTTCCACGCGCATTTCTTAAGGTGGCGACATGATCAATGTTAACGCCAAGTAAAATAGGCTTGTTTTGCATAATGGTTTTGATTTAATTAGACGAATAAATCGCGACTTTTCAGTATTTTACCATCTAATTGATGGTCTATTAACTGCCGCATCATCCGCTTTATTTGTGATAATTCAATTTTATCACTCAATTGATCGTTTCTAAGGTTGATTAACGCGCTGCCCGATACTGCATCAACCGGGTTACTACCCAAATGAACAACTGCGCCGTGACCCGCTTTATAGCTATATAGGCTATCTGCTTGTATGGCCGTGTTTCCATCAGCTTCATAGTCTAATGCCAAACCATAACCGATTTCGTCAAATAATAACTTTTCGAATTGACGCAGCGTTGCCTCAAATAATCGCCCATCTAGCAAGCCCTTGATGGCAGACTGGTAGCCAGTAAACAACTTAGGATGTGCATCGTGTTTATGAAGCAGGTTCAATACCAATTCATTCATGTAAAAGCCGCAATACAAGGCATTCCCTTTGAGTTGTGCAGACTCATCGCTTTCCTCACACCCAGTCAACGTTTTAAGCTCTGCTTTCCCTACCCATGACATTGATAACGACCGAAATGGTTGCAGCAAACTCCCGTGTTTAGAATTTTTAGCGCGTGAGCCTTTCGAAATAATAGACATTACACCAAAGTCTTTAGTAAAAACTTGATGGATAACACTGGTTTCTTTGAATGCTTGGCTTTTTAAAATAAAGCTAATTTTTTGTTCAGCTCTGTTCATCGGCATTCAGCAGTCGTGTAACGAACGAACTATTCAAGCCCTCTATAACCTAAACCAATCAAGTCACGCTCACTATCAGACCAGTTCTTTTTAACTTTAACCCATAGGTTCAAATACACCTTAGATTCAATGAGTTTTTCAATGTCTAAACGCGCTTGCGTGCCAATATCTTTTAAACCAGCGCCTTTATCACCAATAACAATGTTCTTTTGCCCTTCGCGTTCAACCCATATCACCGCATAAATTCGTGTAATATTTTTTTCGACGTTGAATTGGTCTATGCTGATACTCACTGAATGGGGTATTTCTTGGCCTAAGCGGCGTATTAATTTTTCACGAATAATTTCAGTCGTCATAAAGCGTACCGAACTATCCGTCACCTGATCTTCAGGGAACATCAACTCACCTTCCGGCAGGAGACCCAACAAAAGCTTTTCAAACTCGTCTAATTGCTTACCGGTTAACGCAGAAATAGGAATGATGGATTTAAAATCATGTTCAAGGCTAATCTTTTGAATAAACGGCAATAAAGTTTCTTTTTTATCAATTTTATCAATTTTATTAATGGCTAAAACAACCGGTGCCCCTTCAGTTCTAAGCTTTTCCAAAATAGACACATCAATGTCGTCCCACTGCATATCATCTTTAACCCAAACAATCACATCAACGCCCATCAAACTGGTATCGGCTGTTTTATTTAAATATTTATTTAGCGCTCGTTTCCCACCCAAGTGCATTCCGGGCGTGTCTACATATACAACTTGCGAAGTATCGGTCGTTTTAATACCTAAAATACGGTGGCGAGTTGTTTGAGGGCGCCGAGAGGTTATGCTAATTTTCCGCTTAAGTAAGTTATTTAATAACGTGGATTTACCCGCATTTGGCGCGCCGATTAAGGCAACAAAGCCTGTTTTGAAAGTTTTTTTCGTCATTTAATTAATCGTTTAAGAATTTTAGAGGCTGACTTTTGTTCGGCTTTTTTTCGTGATGATGCCGTGGAAGATGCGTGGTTATCGATACCATCAACTTGGCATTCAACTTTAAATTGTTGATTGTGATCTAAACCCGTTGTGGAAATAACGCTGTATTTTGGAACGGCTATACCGCGAGCCTGCAAATATTCTTGTAATTGAGTTTTAGGGTCTTTAGTGGCTGTTTCCAACGTTAAAGACTCTAATTGGTTTTTAAAAACAGATAGAACCCAAGCCCTAGAAGCTTCAAGACCTTTGTCTTTATAAATAGCACCGATAAGTGCTTCAACCGCATCTGACAAAATAGATGAACGGTGCTTACCGCCGCTTTTCATCTCACCTTGGCCAAGAATCAACTCATCACTTAAATCGAGTTTTTGAGCAATGATCGCTAAGGACTCTCTGTTAACAAGATGCGCCCTAAGCCGACTCATCACACCTTCATCAGCTTCAGGAAAGCGCATATAAATTTCATCCGCCACAACAAAACCCAAGATAGAGTCGCCTAAAAATTCCAGTCGTTCATTATTATTACTGCCGATGCTGCGGTGAGTTAATGCCTGCTCTAATAACGCATGGTTATCAAATGAGGCATTGATTTTTTTTTGTAGTTTTTTAAGTTCGAATGTCAATGTTTAAAGCGGGACTTCAAATTCGTCACTAAAAGACATCACGATATCTACGTTAGCAATGTAGTCTTTGCGTACTTCGTATTCAATTTTCATTGTGATATCGCTAAGTGACCTATTAATCTTGGCATCTTTAGCTTTAACGCTAGTCACTTGGTTAACATCTAACTTTTTTTCAAATAAAGCCCTTATCTGCCCAACCGTCATACGTTTTAAACCTTGATCAACCTCAATTGACTCCATGGCTGTCTGGACTGCCAAATGCTCCATATAAACGGGAAAAATCTTTAAAACACTCAGTGTGATTATCCCAATCAATGAGAAAATCATGATCAGGCCAATCATGGTGAAGCCTTTTTGTTTAGATGAACCCATACTTAGTTCTCCTTTCATAATCAATATTTATACGTCTCAGTACCTTAGTGTATTGTAGAGCCTAATCTATTCCAATCAATACCACTATTCTCTGAATCCCAGTTCATCCATATCATGACTGCTTTACCAACAATGTTTTCTTCGGGCACGGTACCCCAATAACGGCTGTCGTTACTGTTATCACGGTTATCACCCATCATAAAGTAATGTCCTTCCGGCACAACAGTTTCACCTTCAATTGATGGTCGGCTTTGCATAATCAATACATCGTGTTCTTGTGTAGGCAATGATTCATGTTGTAATAATGCGCCCGTCATATTGCTACCTTGGCCTACACCTTCATATAAGCCTAATGGTTTTTGTGTAATACGCTGTCCATTGATATACACATGCTTATCAAAATACCCGACCTTATCTCCAGGCAAAGCAATAACGCGCTTGATGTAGTCCAATGAAGGATTCTTTGGGTACCTAAAAACCATGATATCGCCGCGTTTAGGTTGTCCAATATTAATAACTTTAGTGTTAACAACCGGTAAGCGGATGCCGTAGGAGAACTTATTAACCAAGATGAAATCACCAATTAAAAGTGTTGGCATCATCGAGCTTGACGGGATTCTAAAGGGCTCAAATATAAATGAGCGTAACACTAAGACAAACAGTAACACTGGAAAAAACGACTTGGCATACTCAACTAAAACAGGCTCTTTACTCTCATCAAGATTACCCTTATTGCGTTGCGTTAACCAATAGATTCCCGCTATTAAACCCGTTACAAAGGTAGCTAGCGTTAATGCCGCTGAAAAATCAAAATGCATCAGTCCTTTCCTAACTTAAGAACCGCAAGGAAGGCATCTTGTGGGATTTCAACATTACCCACTTGTTTCATGCGTTTTTTACCGGCTTTTTGTTTTTCTAACAATTTACGTTTACGCGAAATATCGCCGCCGTAACATTTTGCCGTCACGTTTTTTCTTAGCGCTTTAACCGAAGAACGCGCGATAATTTTCGCACCGATAGCTGCCTGAATAGCAATGTCAAACATTTGGCGAGGGATTAGTTCTTTCATTTTTTCAACTAATTCCCGGCCACGGTTTTGGCTAATGTCTTTATGCACAATTAAAGACAAAGCATCCACCCTATCGCCATTAATTAACACGTCTAATTTAACCAAAGGCTCAGCCTGGAAACGTTTAAATTCATATTCAAACGAAGCATAACCACGGCTAACCGACTTTAGTCGATCAAAGAAATCCAATACCACTTCACTCATTGGCATTTCATAACTCAACGACACTTGCTTGCCCATGTACTGCAATTTTGTTTGTACGCCGCGTTTCTCAATACACAACGTGATAACGCTGCCTAGGTATTCATGAGGCACCAAAATATGCGCTTCGATAATCGGTTCACGTATTTCATTAACGGTTGAAATATCAGGCAGTTTAGCGGGATTGTCGACTTCCAACACATCACCATTATGAAGCAGAACCTCGTACACAACAGTTGGTGCAGTTGTAATTAAATCTAAGTCATATTCACGTTCAAGACGCTCTTGAATAATTTCCATATGCAGCATACCGAGGAAACCACAGCGGAAACCAAAGCCCAACGCATCGGATGTTTCTGGTTCGTAATCCAAGGAGGCATCGTTAAGCTTTAGTTTATTTAGTGCTTCTCGAAGGTTCTCATAGTCATTAGAACTGGATGGGAATAACCCTGCAAACACACGAGCTTGTACTGTTTTAAATCCCGGTAAAGACTCTTCTGCAGGTCGGTTGGCAAAGGTAATCGTATCACCAACGGGAGCGCCATAAATGTCTTTAATACCCGCAACCATAAAGCCCACATCACCGGGGTAAAGAGTATCCAGCACTTTTCTTTTAGGCGTGAAAACGCCCACTTGATCCACCAAAAAGACATCGTTAGAGGACATCATTTTGATTTTCTGTTTCTTTTTAATGACACCATTGACCACACGAACCAACGAGACAACACCCAAATAATTATCAAACCATGAGTCAATAATGAGTGCTTGTAGCGGCGCGTCAGCGTCACCTTTAGGTGCTGGCACATCACGAACAATTTGCTCTAAGACCTGATCAACGCCCAAGCCAGTTTTTGCGCTTATTTGAGGCGCCTCAATCGCCTCAATACCAATGATTTCTTCAATTTCTTCAGCTACCCTTTCCGGTTCAGCTGACGGCAAATCTATTTTATTTAAAACAGGCAACACTTCTAGGCCAAGTTCTATCGCTGTGTAACAGTTCGCAACACTTTGCGCTTCGACACCTTGCGCTGCATCAACAACCAATAAAGCGCCCTCACAAGCGGCTAATGAACGCGATACCTCATAGGAAAAATCAACATGTCCAGGTGTATCAATAAAATTTAATTTATAGGTTTGACCATCATTAGCGGTGTAATGCAAGGTAACACTTTGAGCCTTGATGGTAATGCCACGTTCGCGCTCAATGTCCATGGAGTCAAGAACTTGCTCTTCCATTTCGCGGTCACTTAAGCCACCACATATATGGATGAGCCGATCTGCAAGGGTCGACTTACCGTGATCAATGTGGGCAATGATTGAAAAATTTCTTGTTAAGCTACTATCCGACACGCCTTTACTCATTATTTACGGGCAGAGTCCATAAATTTATTAAATTTGATATAAAAACGCCTCAGTTGAGGCGTTTTCTTGGTGAGCCGTATTGTACCCTCTATTTTTTTAAAGCGAGAAAAATCGGGTTGCCTTGGCGGTTAATTAGCACAGAAAAGAACTTGTCGTCATCAATGTCTTCAACTAATTCTTTGAAATGTTCCGTGTTATTTATATTGATGCCAGCAAATTGCATAACAACATCACCTGCACGGAGCCCAGCTTTGAATGCTACGCCATCATCCACCGATTTGACAAGCACCCCATACTGTTTGATACCTAGCTTGTTACGCATATCTTTACCTAAGTTGGTAATTGTCATGCCAAGAACGTTATTTGGTTTTGCTTTAACTTTTACATCATTAATGAACTGTTCGTCCTCAGGTAAATTTTCGAGTCTCACCATCAAGGTCTTGCTTTTTTTATTGCGAATTACCCTCACGCTGGCTGTTTTCTTTATATCCGCCGAGCCCACTAACGGTGGCAAAGATGAAGAACGGTTAACTGTTTGGTTATTAAACGCAACGATAACATCACCTACTTGAATGCCTGCTTTTTCTGCGGGACTGTCATCAATAACTTGAGATACTAGTGCGCCGTGAGGTTTTTCCATATCAAAAGACTCGGCTAAATCCCGCGTCACATCTTGGATACGCACACCTAACCAGCCTCGAACAACATGGCCCGAATTTTTCAGTTGATTGCTAACATTCATCGCCACGTCTATCGGTATCGCAAATGACAGCCCCATAAAGCCACCTGAGCGGCTGTATATTTGAGAATTAATACCAACGACCTCACCAGCCAAATTAAACAATGGGCCACCCGAATTACCAGGATTAATGGCAACATCAGTTTGGATAAAAGGCACGTAGTTTTCTTTCGGTAAACTACGCCCTTTAGCGCTGACAATACCTGCGGTAACAGAGCTGTCGAAACCGAATGGGGAGCCGATGGCAAATACCCACTCGCCTACTTTAAGGTCTTTGGAGGAGCCCAATTTCACAACGGGCAGGTCCGTTGCGTCAACTTTCAGTAACGCCACATCCGTACGCTCATCACTGCCGACTAGCGTTGCTTTCAATTCTCTACGGTCTTGCAACCTAACAATAATTTCATCTGCATTGCGGACAACGTGATGGTTTGTCAGCAAGTAGCCATCCGACGAAATAATAAACCCAGAACCCAATGAACGCGCTTCACGTTGCCGTGGCATCCGTCCCCGACCACCAAAGAAATGTTTTAACAAATCGCCATAAGGCGCGTTTTCTGGTGATTCAAAACCGGGTGGCAAAGCGCTACGTTGTGGAGCCGTTTTTTGTGTTGTGCTAATGTTAACAACAGCATTGCTGTTTTGTTCAACCAACACAGTAAAATCAGGAAGATTATTAGCCTGCACACTATGTATGAATACTAGGCTCAGAAAAGCCAATATAAAACGTCGACACGTAAAATGTACCATCACAAACTCCTTTTTAAAATCATGTATAAGGTATGGGGCGATATTAAAGCTTTTTCAATATGACGGGGTTGATTTTTTCGGCGCCAAAATAATATTTAATATAAAACTTTATAGCAAAGTAGCAGCTGGCAAAACCAATCATTGCACCTAAAATAACGGGGGATTCGTTACTAACATCAAATAGCTCAACAACAAACTGACCTAACGTTGCAAAAATAAGCAAACTGCAGAGGGGTAAAAAATAAATAAGAACCGTTAAACGAATAAAGACAGTCTCTTCAATGCCCAACAAAACTTCATCACCGATTTTCAAGGGAATATCAGAAAATAACTGCAGTTCAATTTCTTTATTACCAAAAAATTTCGCTAAGACTGACGTTGAACACGAACCAACTTCGTTGCACTGATTGCAAGCCGAGCTTTTTGTTGTGAGCACCTTCACAGATTGCTCTTTTACAAATTTGACCGTCGCCGCTTCTTCAATCATTGTCTATTTTGGCTTTATATTAAGTGCGATTTTCTGCAGTATCGCATAAGGTACTTGTCCTTCAAGGCTCACTTCTTGACCCGCGACAACACCCTTATAAACGTGCAAGGTGTCTAATTGCTGACCCCTAGTTAGCTTAGCATTATGTGCGGTTTTATGCGTGTAAACGTCAATAAATGCAAACCCGTCAGTCAAAACAACTCTCTCATACGATACAGCTTGCGTCTTATCATACACGGCTTCGATCGACTCGACGTCAAAGCCCGCCGGCAACCAAGTAAACCGTACCTTTCCTGAATCCGTTTTTTCAACATAAGTAAGCAGCTGTTGTTTTTCACCTTCATACTGTGTTGATTTTTTACCTAGCCACTGCTGATTGTCTTTTAATGTAAACGAGGTGAAAACCATCCGTTCAATTAATTCACCGTTTTCATCAAGCACGTCTGTTCTTAAAATAATGTAGCTGTCAGCATCAACCCAGTGAATAAAACTATAACGATCTTGCGTGATGGAAATGATGGATAACCGAGTTGCTTCTTTGCCCGCGACTCGGTCAAAATGTTCGCTGACAAATAAATTGTAAACTTGATTGGTTCTGCTTGGGTTTTTATGAAGTTCGCTTAATGAATTGAAAATCATTTTTCCGCGATGTTCTGTAAAAGACTGCTTTGCTGGCAACACAAGAACTTCTTTTAATGGAGTCCTAATACGCTGATGAATGGGCTCGTTGTTATAAGTGATACGCTCAAACTGCTCAATGCGTTCTATATCAATAGCTTCCATGCCTGAAGGGCGAATATAAACAGCACTTGCCCTAAACGACTGCGACTCTAATTGGTTAACGACTCGAGCCAAAAGCTCTCTAGGCGCACTCTCGATCGCTAAAGCAATGTTTGGTAAGGCGATAAAAAACAGTAGGGAGAAAAATAGTTTCATGCAAATCAGCTTAAACGATTAGCATCGTAAACAAACGACTGATTAGTGGCGTTTTATAAAACCTAACTACTTCTCAAAGGTGACAAACTGCACGTCAGACGTTGGCTCACCTTGTAACATGTCTGCGTTTCGTTGTTCCTCAAGGGCTAACATTTCGTCAACTTGTGCTTCAAGCGACGCGACAGACTGTAAAGGTGCAGGTGTGTTATTAAATGAGCCAATATCAAATATAACAACTGAAAATATAGCCACTGAAGCAGCCAAAGCAACCGCCACATAGCTATTGTTTTTACGTTTTTCACTTCTTGGCGCTAACACTGTCGGTTCAACAACTAACGCCTCTTGCACACTCTTTAAAAATGATTCTTGATGAACAACAACATCTTCATTTAATGCATCGCGGATAAGTGCATACCGATCAAATTGTTTATTTAATCCTTGATCACTTTCGAGCGCTTTAATAAGCTCACTCGTTTCAATCGAATCTAATTCATCGTCAAGTAAAGAGGATATTTGTTCTTTATGTGTTTCGCTCATTGCCCAGTCTCATTTCAATTTAGTAAAGGTTCTAAAATCTTATCTATCGCTTCTCGAGCTCTAAAGATTCTAGAACGCACCGTGCCTACAGGGCACTCCATCTCAGTTGCGATTTCTTCATAACTCATTCCATCAAGTTCTCTGTATCTAATCGCTTTTTTTAACTCTTCCGGTAACGCCTCAATGGCTTGTTGAATCGTCACTCTAATTTCATCGCTTAGCAGTAAATGTTCTGGCGTATCTGTCTCTTTGAGACGAAATGCACCTTCATAATTTTCCGCATCAGCCACATCTACTTCGTTGCCAGAGGACCTTCGTGCTCGTGCTACTAGGTAATTCTTTGCCGTATTAACTGCGATACGATAAAGCCAAGTATAGAAGGCACTTTCACCTCTAAAATTTGGCAGCGCTTTATAAGCCTTAATAAACGCTTCCTGTGCAACATCCTGCGCTTCACTTGTGTCACGAACATATCTCGCAACCAACTGAATAATACGTTGCTGATACTTAATCACCAACTTATCGAAGGCTTTTTTATTGCCCTCTTTTACCATTGCAACTAACAACTGATCATCTGAATCAGACATATACAAACCCACCAGGCTGAACAAATAATCTACCGTCTTGCTCTAAAGACAACGGCATCAGTAAGGAGTTCAATTGTTGAAGATAAAAAAGCAATTTATTTATTAACCCGTATAATTTATTCTGTTTTTTTTCATTATCACCTTTAACGGATAGCTCAAGCAACTAAATTTAAATGCCAAATAATTCGTTTACTTATGATGTCATTATTATTGGCAGTGGTGCTGCTGGACTCGGGTTAGCTCTATCCCTCCCGTCTCACCTACAAATCGCTATTTTATCGAAGTTAAGCATGTCTGAAGGCAGCACGTATTATGCACAAGGCGGGATCTCCGCTGTGCTAGATGAAATAGACTCCCTTAGCTCTCATCAAGCTGACACAGTTAAATCGGGTGCCGGTTTATGCCATGAAGAAATCGTCGAATTGGTTGTATCTAAGGGTAAAGCAAGCATTGACTGGTTGATGGAGAACAACGTTCAGTTTTCAACGGATAATAAATTCACCTCAAAAAATAAGCTCCATTTAACTAAAGAAGGCGGGCATTCGCATCGCCGCGTTGTGCACGCAGATGATTCGACGGGTCGTGCTGTACAAACAGCTCTTAGTGACCAAGTGGTAGCACGGTCTAATATCGAAATTTTTGAACATCACAATGTTATTGACCTAGTCACCACTGAGCAAAAAAATACTGATGAAAGTCGTATATCTGGCTGCTACGTTTTAGACGCCAAAAAAGACGTTGTCATCAGCATGAAAGCACCCTGTGTAACGTTAGCCACTGGCGGCGCCAGCAAAGTTTATTTGTATACCAGCAATCCAGACGTTTCAACTGGCGACGGCATAGCGATGGCATGGCGTGCTGGCTGCCGCGTTGCCAATATGGAGTTCATGCAGTTTCATCCAACTTGCTTATTCCACCCCCAAGCAAAATCCTTTTTAATCAGCGAAGCTGTACGGGGTGAAAGCGGGTTGCTATTACTACCGGATGGTTCGCGCTTTATGCCAAATTTCGATAAACGTGCAGAACTAGCTCCTAGGGATATAGTCGCTCGGGCAATAGATCATGAAATGAAGCGTTTAGGCATCCCCTCTGTGTATTTAGACATTAGTCACCGCACAGCGAAATTTACAAAGTCGCATTTTCCAATGTTATATGAACGGTGCCTTGAATTTGGTTTTGACATGACAAAAGACCCATTGCCCGTCGTACCTGCTGCGCATTACACCTGCGGCGGTGTGATGACAGATAAAAATGGACTTACTGATATAACGGGGCTATACGCCATTGGTGAAACAGCCTTCACTGGATTACACGGTGCTAACAGAATGGCCAGTAACTCAATTTTGGAGTGCTTAGTCTTTGCGAAACAGTCAAGTGAGCATATATGCTCTTTTCTTAAGTCAGCCACGACAGCATCTAGTATTGAACCCTGGGATGACTCTCAAGTTATAAATTCTGACGAAGCCATTGTTGTCTCTCATAACTGGGCCGAATTACGCCAATTCATGTGGGACTATGTTGGCATTGTTAGAACCACTAAGCGCTTAGAACGCGCTAAACATCGAATCACATTGCTGAATCAAGAAATTAACGAGTATTACGGAAAATTCCATGTGACCAGTGATTTTTTAGAATTGAGAAATTTGGTCAATGCAGCCGAATTAATTATTGATAGCGCACTACTACGAAAAGAAAGTCGGGGCTTGCACTACACGTTGGATTACCCAGAACTAGACGACATTAATTTTAAAAAAGATACTGTACTTAAACCTTAGCCTTCATTAACTGGCTATTGTAAACCCTCATCGTTAACCTTAACTTTCTTGATTCATCATCCGTAATTGAGTCTTGAGCTAGCACCAAATTAATGTTTTTGCTTTTGTTTTGGAAATGTAAAAAAAAGAATGAGCCGAGTATGGCGCTGGAGTTTTTTAAAATATAAATTTCAGATTTACCTTTAAAATCCACCAACTCCCAACACCCATCTGACAAAAGGTGGATTTTACATATCCTCTTATAGCTAATAATAGAGCGATAAACTGGGCCGACAAACAACAATAATATGACGGTTAAGATTACTTGAATCCATCTGTTCAAGTCATTAATCCAAAAGGATGCCATTGCAAGACAAAATGTCACCGCAACAGTGAACTTAAGTTTATTTGAGACTTTTAAACTGACATCAAACGTTGGTATGGATTTTTTCAACGATATCCGCCACGTCAGATTCTAAAGGTTTCTCACCGTACAACATATAAGCCAAAATATCTGGGTCTTCTATTTTTAGTAACTTATCAAATGCTCTCTTTTCACTCTCCGTTAGCGAGTCGTATGAGTGCTCGACAAACCGAGTAAATAAAACATCAAGCTCCTTTACGCCACGTCGGCAACGCCAAAGGAGCTTTGATTTTTCGGACATTACGCTATTTTGCGCTCAACCAATAACTTCTTGATCTCAGCAATCGCTTTAGCTGGGTTCAAGCCTTTAGGACACGTTTCTGTACAGTTCATAATGGTATGACAACGGTACAATTTAAACGGATCTTCTAGTTCGTCTAAACGCTCACCGGCATTTTCATCACGTGAATCTGCTAACCAACGGTACGCTTGTAATAAAATAGCGGGGCCTAAATAACGATCACCATTCCACCAGTAACTAGGGCAGGATGTTGAACAACACGCGCATAAGATACATTCGTACAAACCATCCAATTGGGCACGGTCTTCTTTAGATTGAAGGCGTTCTCTATCAGGTGGTGGCGGTGTTGTTGATTGAATCCAAGGTTTGATGGATGTGTATTGCGCATAAAAATGCGTTAAATCAGGCACGATATCCTTAACCACGGGTAAATGCGGTAATGGGTAAATCTTAATCGGGCCATCAATCTCACCAATATCTTTAGTACAAGCCAGTGTATTACGACCATTGATATTCATTGAACAAGAGCCACAAATACCTTCACGGCATGAACGACGGAACGTTAATGTTGGGTCAATTTCATCTTTAATTTTGATGATTGCATCCAGCACCATCGGGCCACAGGTATCTAAATCAATATTATAGATATCAACACGTGGATTTTCACCTGTATCAGGGTCCCAGCGATACACATGGACTTCTTGAACATTGGTAACGCCTTCTGCTGCTAGGTACGTTTTACCCTCTTGAACCACAGAGTTTTTTGGAAGTGTAAATTCAGCCATTTCTATCTCTCCTTTAGCCTAGTAAACGCGCTTTTTAGGCGGCACAACATCAACGTCATCCGACAATGTGTACATATGCACAGGGCGGTACTTGATTTTTACTTTATTCTTTTCGTCAAACCACATAATAGAGTGCTTATGCCATTTGTCATCATCACGATCAGGGAAATCTTCACGGGCGTGACCGCCACGGCTTTCTTCCCGATTCAGCGCACCTTCAATGGTCACTGCCGCTTGAGACAATAAGTTATCTAACTCCATTGTTTCAATTAAATCAGTGTTCCAAATTAATGAACGATCAGACACAGAGACATCTTCAAATGACTTGATGACTTTTCTCAGTTTCTTAACACCATCTTTCATCGACTCGCCTGTTCTGAACACAGCAGCATGCGCTTGCATGGTTTTTTGCATGTCCAAACGAATTTCAGATGTTTTCTTAGAGCCATCAGCGTTTCTAAACTTATCTAAACGCGTCAACGCTTTATCGCAAGCCGTTTCAACCAAATCCGGATGATCAGTACCTGGCTTAACCACCTCAGCTGCTCTAATCGCTGCAGAGCGCCCGAATACCACCAAATCAAGCAGTGAGTTTGAACCCAGCCTATTCGCACCGTGTACGGATACACAAGCTGCTTCGCCAATGGCCATCAACCCTTCAACGATCGTATCGGGGTCTTTACCTTTTAGCGTAACTACTTCACCTTTATAATTAGTTGGAATACCGCCCATGTTGTAATGAACCGTTGGTAACACAGGAATAGGCTCTTTGCTAACATCCACACCAGCAAAGATTTTCGCGCTTTCGGCAATGCCTGGTAAGCGCTCATCAATCACTTCAGGCCCTAAATGCTCAAGGTGAAGGAAGATATGATCGCCATCTGGGCCCACGCCGCGGCCTTCGTTAATTTCAATTGTCATTGAACGACTTACCACATCACGCGATGCTAAATCTTTAGCATTTGGCGCGTAACGTTCCATGAAACGTTCGCCTTTAGAGTTCGTTAAATAACCGCCCTCTCCACGCACGCCTTCTGTAATTAAACAACCTGAGCCATAAATACCGGTTGGATGGAATTGAACAAATTCCATATCTTGTAGTGGCAAGCCAGCACGTAATGCCATCGCATTGCCGTCACCCGTACAGGTATGAGCAGAGGTACATGAGAAGTATGAACGACCATAGCCACCGGTTGCCATCACCGCCATATGTGAACGGAACAAATGCAATGTTCCGTCATCCATTTTAAGCGCTAATACACCACGGCATACACCGTCGTCATCCATAATTAAATCGAGCGCGAAATATTCAATAAAGAACTCAGCATCGTGTTTTAAAGATTGTTGATATAAGGTGTGAAGAATCGCATGGCCTGTTCTATCAGCTGCTGCACACGTACGTTGCGCAGTACCTTCACCGTAATTAGTCGTCATGCCACCAAAAGGACGTTGGTAAATTTTACCCTCTTCCGTACGTGAGAACGGCACACCGTAATGTTCCAATTCTACAATCGCAGGAATCGCTTCACGACACATATATTCTATTGCATCTTGGTCGCCCAGCCAATCAGACCCTTTGACGGTGTCGTACATATGCCAGCGCCAATCATCTTTACCCATATTTCCTAACGCAGCACTAATACCACCTTGAGCAGCAACCGTATGGCTACGTGTTGGGAATACCTTGGTAATACAGGCTGTTTTAAGACCTTTTTGAGCCATACCAAACGTGGCGCGCAAACCAGCACCACCGGCGCCAACAACAACTACGTCATATTTGTGTTCGGTTATTTTGTAATCTTTAATATCCATCAAACTCTAGCCTCCAAGGGCAATACGTACCATGGCGATAATCGCAGCAGCACCTAGTAAAAACATTAATAAATTAGTCACTATGATAGCGGCGATACGAAAGCCTTTATGGCTCACGTAGTCTTCATAAATCACCTGCATACCCAAGGCTGCATGATAAAAAGCGGCGACGATTAAAGACACAATCAGCGCAGCTGACCAAGGTGAGCCGATAGACTCAAGCACCGTCTGATAATCAGACATACTAAGAATGGCAACTTTAAATGCAAACCAAACGGTAAGAGGAATAAGCGCAATAGCCGTCACACGTTGCGCCCACCAGTGATGTAAACCTTCTTTTGCTGAACCCAGCCCTTTAGCTTGTCCAAGTGGTGATCTTAAACTCATGCTATGCCCCTACGCCAAATGAAAACGCGATAATCCAAATAAAGAACGTTAAAAAACCAGCGGCACCCAGTACCATTAACGATGATTTTTCAACCGTGTCTTTTTCAAAGCCATAACCCGCATCCCAAATCAAATGCCTTACGCCGTTGCACAAATGAAAGAACAAAGCGAAAGACCATCCAAATAATATCAATCTGCCAAAAAAGCTACCCATAAAGGACTGCGCTGACATAAAGGCTTCTTCGCCGCCAGCCAATGCCATTAACCACCAAACAAGAACAAGCGTACCCATCGTCAAAAAAGCACCCGTGCCACGATGTACAATTGATATGACAGCCGATAAAGGCAATTTATAAACATCTAAATGTGGTGAGAGTGGTCTGTTACTGCTACTCATATGAAACCTCTTCGAAGTGAAATATTATTTAAGTGGATTAAAAATCAATACAGCGGCCGTTTTTTTCCCAGTCGCCATAGCGAGTTGGTTCCAATCCTTTTCGACCGTTAATTTCTTTCGTTTCCTCAAGCGTCTTATCGATATCTTTGTTGGCATCATCTTTATCAGATGGCTCAACTTTATTTACTTTCTCATTCATCGAATTAAACGTCTTAATTTAAGCACGCTAGCCTAAGACATCACCTCCTTATTTTCAAGGAAATACACGATTTTTTTTGTGCTGCAACATAGGCCTTTTTAACGCTACAATAGCGCCACCAACGAATAACAAGCATTATCACCCATGACTAAACTGTATGACCTTTCAA
>DUCS01000039.1:5490-11587 GCA_012959695.1 Cycloclasticus sp. | reverse complement strand
TGGGTGTTTTTAACCTGCCGACAACAAACTTTGATTTAAATAAGAACCCCACCACCCAACTTAGGCTTGGTGTAAAACAGGCATTTCCCCGAGGGAATACCTTGCACTATCAGTCCTTAAAAAGTCGTGATCTATCTGAGGCTGAATGGGCGAATTCTGCGTTACTTAAAAAACGCATCACCCGCGATGTTCAACAATATTATTTAGAAGCGTTTTACCAACAAAAAGTATTGGATGAATTAAAGAATAATCGTCGATTATTTGCCAGATTATTAAAAAATACCGAAGACAGCTACAGCGTGGGCGGTGCAAATCAACAAGCCGTTTTTCAAGCAAAATTACAACTCTCAACGCTAGACGACAGAATAACTCAGACATTGAGCAAGCAAGAATCTAGCAAAGCACTATTGAGTAAGTGGCTGCCGGATGCGATGACTCAATCATTGGAAAAACAACTGCCCGTGTTACCACTCATAAGCGATAAAGCCGTTATACAAAACCAACTTGCAAGCCACCCACTGATTGTTATTGATAATGCCTATATCAACGCGGCAAAAAGAGGTATTTCAATCGCTAAAGAACAATATAAGCCAGGTTTTAACTTAGGTATTGAATACCGCAAACGCTTTGGTGACGAACTCAATGGCCAACACCGTGATGACCTGATGGCGGCAATGGTAACACTGGATATGCCATTGTTTACGGCAAATAGACAAGACCGTCGGCTTTCAGCTAGCCAATTTGATATGCAATCAGCTAAGTTGATGCGTGATGAACATTTAAAAATGCTCAGCCAGCAATTAAGCCTGCACTATGCGGATTGGCAACGACTTAAAGAACGAGAGGTGCTCTATCATCAGCGCTTATTACCCGATGCTAACGCTAATGCCAAATCAGCACTAGAAGCGTATCAAAACCGTGTTATTGATTTCACCACACTGATTCAAGCCCATGTCATGGAGCTTGAAACAGGCATACGTGGCTGGAGAGTAGCGGTTAATAGAGTTAAAGCACATGCAAGATTATTATTTTTATCAATGTCAAACGAAGTATCTAAAGAGGGAGGTTCATTATGAATAACATAATGAAATGTCGCAGTAGTTTGTTATTAACTGTGTTGTTAAGTGCCTGCGTTATTCAGCCTGCTATTGCAGAGCAGGACGATGAGAAAAAGGTGTTGTATTGGGTAGCACCCATGGATGCCAACTATAGGCGTGATGAACCGGGAAAATCACCCATGGGTATGGAACTTGTGCCGATTTACAATACCGATTCTGCGGGTTCATCCATCACTATTTCTCCCGAAGTGATTCAAAACCTAGGCATTAGAACGGCAAAGGTAGAACGAACTAGGCTCTGGCGCGGCATTAATACCGTGGGCTATGTTGATTACGATGAAATGAAAGTCAGCCATATTCATTTACGGGTGTCTGGTTGGATTGAACATTTAGGCGCGCATGCAGAAGGCGAACGATTCGCGAAAGGCGATACTTTGCTGGAACTATATTCACCAGAATTAGTGAATGCCCAGCAAGAATATTTACAGGCCTTGTCATCAGGCAGTAAGCGTTTGATTCGTGCATCACAAGACCGATTAAGTGCGCTGGGCTTATTAGAAAATCATATTAAAACACTGAAGAAAACACGTAAGGTTCAACAGCGCGTGCCGATTCTGGCAGAACACGACGGCGTGGTATCTAAATTATCAGTACGTCATGGTATGTATGTAACGCCAGCCAATAAAGTCATGAGTTTGGCGGATTTATCCAGTGTATGGATGTTGGTAGAGGTGTTTGAAAAACAAGCAAATTGGGTCAAAGAAGGTAACCCTGCAGAAGTGAGCCTGTCGTATTTACCGGGTAAAGTGTGGAAAGGGAAGGTGGAATATATCTACCCAAGTTTGAACCCAAAAACGCGTGCATTGATGGTGCGTCTTAGGTTTGATAATCCAAATGAAGAACTCAAACCCAACATGTTTGCTAAGGTAAAAATATTCACTGGCGCTAAGGAAAATATCTTAGTCGTGCCGACTGAAGCTTTGATTAGAACGGGGGATGAAGACCGTATCATTGTTACAAATGCAGAGGGTGGATTCGAACCAAAAGTGGTTGTTGCGGGTATCGAAAGTGGCCAGTTTATAGAAATTATGTCAGGTATTAATGAAGGGGATGATGTGGTTGTTTCCGGCCAATTCCTCATTGATTCAGAAGCCAGTTTACGTGGCAGTTTTAAACGTATGGAGCCTGTTGAAGAGATGGGTGCTGAAAAATGATCGCGAATATTATTAAGTGGTCTATTGGTAACCGCGTATTGGTGTTGCTGTTAGCCGGTATTTTAACGGTATGGGGTTTGGTGGCGATTAAAAATATTCCGTTGGATGCGATTCCCGATCTATCTGAAGTGCAAGTGATTATTAAAACAAGCTATCCGGGGCAGGCGCCGCAAGTTGTAGAAGACCAAATAACCTATCCACTAACGACAGCCATGTTATCGGTTCCAAAAGCGGTGAATGTGAGGGGCTATTCATTTTTTGGTGACTCCTATGTGTACGTTATTTTTGAAGATGGTACAGATTTGTATTGGGCGCGTTCACGTGTGTTGGAATATCTCAGCCAGGCGACAAGCTATTTACCGAGTCAGGCCAAACCAAGGTTAGGGCCGGATGCCACCGGCGTTGGTTGGGTATACGAATACGCCTTGCGTGATAAAACAGGGCAACATGACCTATCGCAATTGCGAAGCCTGCAAGATTGGTTTTTAAAGTTCGAATTGCAAACTGTACCGGGCGTGTCGGAAGTAGCCACCATTGGTGGCATGGTAAAGCAGTATCAAGTGGTCGTTAACCCCAATAGTTTGCGTGCGCATAATATTCCATTATCCGTCATAAAGAATGCCATTCAGCAAGGTAATCAGGAGACGGGCGGGTCTGTTATTGAAATGGCTGAAGCGGAATATATGGTGCGTTCTACGGGTTATATCAATGACATGGATGACCTAAAAAACATCCCGCTGATGCTAACTGACAATGGTACGCCAATATTGTTATCCGACGTTGCAGACATCCGCTTAGGGCCACAAATGCGCAGAGGTATAGCCGAGCTAGATGGCGAAGGTGAAGTAGTCGGCGGTGTGATTATTATGCGCTCAGGCGAGAACGCATTAAAAACAATTGAGGCCGTTAAGGCCAAATTAGAGGTTTTGAAAGCAAGCCTGCCTGATGGCGTAGAAATCGTCACCACTTACGATAGGTCATCATTAATTAACCGTGCAGTCACAACACTTAGTGAAAAGTTAATTGAAGAGTTCATTGTCGTGGCGTTAATTTGTGCGCTGTTCTTATTTCACTTCCGTTCGTCTTTGGTTATTATTTTGTCGCTACCGGTGGGTATTTTAATCGCCTTTATTGTGATGCAACGAATGGGTATTAATGCCAACATTATGTCGCTTGGTGGTATTGCCATCGCCATTGGTGCAATGGTGGATGCCTCCATTGTGATGATAGAAAACCTACACAAACACATGGAAAAAACAGAAGTGACCGATGAAAATCGATGGTCCATTATCGCTAAAGCATCGTGTGAAGTGGGGCCCGCATTATTTTTCTCGTTAATGATCATTACCTTGAGCTTTCTGCCCATTTTCACCCTTCAGTCACAGGAAGGGCGGTTGTTTACGCCCTTGGCCTATACAAAAACATTTGCGATGGCAGCGGCCGCATTTTTGTCGATAACGTTGGTGCCGGTTCTAATGGGTTATTTCGTGCGCGGCAAGATTGTGTCTGAACATAACAACCCTATCAACAGATGGCTCATCAAGTTGTACCAACCAATAATGAATAGGGTGATAAAAAGTCCGAAAAAAACGATTGGCATCAGTGCGTTTATTGTCGTGATTGGCTTTTTCCCCATTACCCAATTAGGTTCTGAATTTATGCCGGATTTGGACGAAGGTGATTTGTTATACATGCCCAGCACATTTCCTTCTGTGTCAATCGGCAAAGCCCAAGAGCTGATTCAACAAACCGACAAAATCATCATGACGGTGCCAGAGGTAAAGCGCGTATTCGGGAAAATCGGCCGAGCAGATAGCGCAACTGATCCAGCGCCACTCACGATGGTTGAAACGACGATACAGTTCAAGCCTAAAAGTGAATGGCGTGAAGGCATGACGATGCTAAAAATCCGTGATGAATTGGATGCTCGACTAAAGATACCAGGTGTATCGAATATATGGGTAATGCCCATCAAGAACCGTATTGACATGTTAGCCACAGGCATTAAAACACCGGTGGGCATTAAGGTGGCAGGTGCTGATTTAAACACCATTGAAGCAATAGGGCGGCAAATTGAAAACACCCTAAATAAAATGCCGGATACCGCCTCCGTGTATTCAGAGCGTGTGGCATCGGGTCGTTACGTGACGATAGATATTGATCGCCTAGCCGCGGCACGGTTCGGCTTAAATATTCGTGATATTCAAGACGTGGTAAGCACCGCCATTGGTGGTATGCAAGTAGGTACAACGGTAGAAGGGCTTGAGCGCTATCCTATCAATATAAGGTATCCGAGAGATGTTAGGGATTCTTTGCAAAAAATTAAAGAACTGCCTATTGTCACGCCAATGGGCGCGCATATTCCCTTGTCGGAAGTCGCGGCTATCAATATTGAATCTGGCCCGGGGATGATAAAAACAGAAAATTCACGTCTTAACGGTTGGATTTATGTGGATATTAAAAGCAGCGATATCGGCTCATATGTTGATGAAGCAAAAATGCGTATAGCTGATGAAATTCAATTACCCGCGGGTTATTCAATCAACTGGTCTGGGCAATATGAATACATGCAACGCGTGGTTGAAAAGCTCACCACTGTATTGCCTGCGACCATCGCCGTTATTATTATTTTGTTATTTCTTAATTTTAGAAACTTCACTGAAGTGGCCATTATTTTAGGCACCTTGCCCATGTCGCTCATCGGCGGCATTTGGTTGCTTTACTTGTTGGATTACAACCTATCAGTGGCCGTTGCTGTTGGATTTATCGCGTTAGCGGGTGTGGCGATAGAAATAGGCGTGGTGATGTTGGTTTACTTAAACCAAGCCTTGCAAGAACAGCTAGAAGAGGTGAGAAACGAACAACGCGAGGTTACCATAAAAGATATTAAATCGGCTGTTGTGGCGGGCTCATTAAAGCGTATTCGCCCAATAGTGATGACAGTCACTGCTGTTATAGCTGGATTACTACCTATTATGTTTGGCGGCGGTACAGGCTCAGAAGTTATGCGCCGAATAGCCGCGCCAATGGTCGGTGGTATGACCAGCACATTGATTTTCTCTTTGTTGATACTGCCAGCGGTGTTTCTAATTTGGAAGCAAAAAACGCTATGCAAATAATGTGTGAGCGGTTGTAATGAAAACATCAGGGTGGTGATGAGTTTAATATATTATTAACAGGTATAAAGTCGCAAGCAGAATGTGAGCAAAGTTTGCAACGTGTTGTAAAGGCATTAAAAGAGCCTTACCTAATCGATAGCGTGTCTCATGATATTTCAGCGTCTATTGGGGCCGTTGTTGTTCAGAAGACCGATAAAGATTTGGACGAATTAATTCGTCATGCCGACGAAGCGATGTATCAAGCAAAAACATTGGGGCGCAATCGACACCATTTCTATAAGAAAAACAGATCGGATAAAGAAGGTTAATCGCTTTTAAACTACCTGTCCAGCGCACCAGCCAGACGACCAACTCCATTGAAAATTGTAGCCGCCTAACCAGCCGGTTACATCAACGACTTCGCCAATAAAATACAGTTTTTTGGCCTTTTTACTTTCCATTGTCTTTGAGGATATCTCATCACAATCAACCCCGCCTAACGTCACTTCGGCCGTGCGATAGCCTTCGGTGCTGTTGGGTTTAAATACCCATGCGTTAAGCTTGTTGGCTGTGGTTTGAAGGCGTTGCTGCGAGAACGATTGTAACGGCTCGTCAATACCATCACGGGCTAAATAAGCGCTTAAAAAACGTTTAGGTAAATGCTGGGATAAGGTGTTTTTAAGTGAGGTGCTGGGCTGTTCGCGTTGTCGCGCAATCAAATACGGGT
>DUCS01000039.1:0-5448 GCA_012959695.1 Cycloclasticus sp. | reverse complement strand
TTCCAATAAGAGGACATCTGCAAAATGGCAGGGCCGCTTAAGCCGCGGTGCGTGAGTAGAATATTTTCTCTAAAATCAGCGCGTTCATTGCTCACCAAGCAATCAATGGCGATGCCGGATAATTCCGCTAACCACGCTTTATCAGTTGGTTGCACGGTAAACGGTACAAGCCCAGCCGTGGTTGGCCAAATGAGGTGGCCGAACTGTTTAGCCAGTTGGTAACCAAAAGGCGTAGCACCCATTTTAGGGATGGATAAGCCACCGGTCGCAACAACCAGTGATTCAGCGGTAAATTGCCCCACGCTGGTGTCAATGTTAAAGGTGTCATCGTCAGCCTGCTCAACGCCTAAAATATCGCATGACAACCTAATATCAACGCCTGAATTCGCACATTCAGAAAGCAGCATCGCAAGAATATCTTTTGAGCTATCATCACAAAATAACTGCCCGTGTTTGCGTTCGTGAAAGGGTATGTTGTAGTCGCTCACTAAGGCAATAAAATCCCATTGTGTGTACCGGCTAATGGCGGATTTACAAAAATGTGGGTTATGTGAGATGAAATTATCAGCGTCAATATTGTAATTAGTGAAGTTGCAGCGCCCACCGCCAGACATCAGAATCTTCTTACCGGCTTTATTAGCATGGTCCAACACAATCACCTTACGACCACGTTTACCTGCCCCAATGGCGCACATTAAACCCGATGCGCTAGCGCCAATAATAATCACATCTGAATGGGTTGGTTTCATCTTGTACAGAGCAGGAGAGGGAAAAGATGAGATTATATCGCTCAGTGGAGCGCTTATGTTTTTTTATCTAATGGTTGAATTGCATGATGGATATATAGATGCCAGGCTACAGCAATATCGATGATTGCTTTTCGGCATTAGAAAATAATATGAACACTGTGTAATAAAAGCGAGCCTAATGCTGTCATATTACAAACCTAACATTAATTAAGGCGTATAGATGAAAACGAAAACCGCATACCTAATCCTGCTACTGGCATCTCTAGTACCTATTTCAAACACATCAGCCGACACGGCTATACTCGCGGGTGGTTGCTTTTGGTGTATGGAGTCAGACTTTGAAAAACTTGATGGCGTATCAGACGTGGTATCTGGCTTTACCGGTGGTGAAATAGCAAACCCAAGCTACAACGGTAATCACAAAGGGCATTATGAGGCAGTCAAAATAACCTACGACCCTAAAGTGGTTGATTACCAAGGCATCCTTAATCATTTTTGGGTGAATGTGGACCCGTTCGATGCAAGGGGGCAGTTTTGCGACAAAGGCCATAGCTATCTAAGTGCTATTTTTGTTGTTAACGATGCAGAAAGAAAAATTGCAGAATCAACACGCCAAGCGGTGGTTAAAGAATTCGCTAACCAAACAGTCGTTACACCGATACTCGTACAAAACACGTTTTACCCCATTAAAGGTAAAGAAGTGGGACATCAGAATTATTACAAAACAAACCCAGTGCGTTACAAGTTTTATCGCTATAGCTGCGGACAGGATAAACGCTTAAAAACAATATGGGGGGATAGGGTTACTCAGCATTAAGCCGCAAAGTTAACGCGCTAATAATTGCTGTACTTCAACCGCTTGGGTTGGGCGAATAAGCCGCCCTACCTCAACACCATCACGTAATAAAATTAACGTTGGCCAGAGCTTAACCTTAAATGCACGGCCTAACTTTTTGCCTTTGCCGTCGTATATTTTTATGTGGGGTAGGTCAGGGTGGTTTGTAAATGCTTTTTCAATAGCAGATTCAGCAGCCATACAGTGCCCACACCAAGGCGCGCCGAATTCAAGGATTGAATCGCCAACCAATACGCTAATATCGTCTGGTGTTGGAGCATCTTCTGAATAAATGGGGTTAAAGCCAGTGTGAAAGGGTTGCATGATGATTTTTGATAAAGAAGATTAGCAGTGACTATATTAGGATTAATCCGATGGGTTGTTTCGATTTTTTCTACTCGGTGTTATCTCCATTTGGCCCATGGGTCTTCATACTCATCAGCGTCTGAATCTGTAGAGTCTGGTGATTCATGTTCACTCTTCCCATAATGGTTATCACGGTTATCAGAACGTTGGCCTCGGTTAGTGCCATAACTTTGCCTTGAATTCGAGCCGTGTCGAGCATCTTGATCATAGGCAGCGGCTTTTGCTGTGCGTTTTCCGCGTAACTGCTCGGCATCTTCTAAACTCAGCTCAGCAGGCTCCCCCGGTGTTTGATTGTTTGGAATAACCCGATCCCTAGGCGACAATGCAAACTCTTCGGAAGACACTTTAGGCAAGTTTTTAAACTCATACAAATAGAATGCCTCAACTTTTTCACATGCCCACGTCGTTTTTTTAAGAAACTTAATGCTAGACGCAATGCTGGGATTGGTCTTAAAGCAATTGATATTTAAATAAGCAAAGAGAATTTCAAAACCATAGTGATCTACTATTTCAGTCAACAAGTTCTTTAAACTAAGGCCATGCAGAGGGCTGTTCTTGTAATCAATCTCATCATTCATACTAATGTCCAGCAAAAGGGGAGGGCAGGCATTATACCTGTTGCTGTACAGGCAATGTATAGCGGCAAACTATCCTTACAGCGAAAAACATTGCCATTGAAAGGTTTTCCTTAGTACTAGAGACTGTTGGTTTACAAGCCGTAGGTAAGGGCGTTAATGCGTCATTGGTATTAAGCGCGGCTTTGTTTTTTGCGTTTTTTCTTACCGGTGCCTTCCGGCTTTGCCATCGGTTTGTTAGCGGCTAAAATATCTTCAGGAATGACTTCATCTGCTTCAAAACCTGCCACTTGCTCACGCTCCAGCTGAATCTTGTTCTTCTTTTCGATGATGTTGAAATGGTGATAATCTTCATAGTCAATAAGCGACAATGCCAGGCCCACTTCACCGGCACGGCCGCTTCGGCCAATTCGGTGCATGTAGTCTAACGGACTTCTTGGTAAGTCAAAATTTATGACCACAGGCAGCTTGTCTATGTCTAACCCACGGGCGGCAATGTCCGTTGCAATTAATACATCAACCTCACCTGCTTTAAACGCCTCAAGCGCACGGTTGCGCGCGGCCTGAGTTTTATCACCATGAAACACGTCTGCGGCAATACCACGCTTGGCCAGTTTTTTTGCCAAGTGATTACAGTTGTTTTTGGCATTAACGAAAATCAGCACTTGTCGCCATTCATCTTGCTTTATTAAATGCGCTAAAAGAGCCGTTTTCTGACCTTTATTAACGGTAAAAACGCGTTGAACTAAGGTGCTAGCGTCAGCGCTTTGTAATTGTATTTCAACGGGGTTGTTAAGTAACTCTTGGGTTAATGCTTGTACTTTCTCTGGAAAGGTCGCTGAAAATAATAACGTTTGTTTTGTCGTTGGTAATAACGCTAATAGCCCAGACAATTCGTCATTAAAGCCAAGGCTTAACATCCTATCGGCTTCATCAAGCACCAACGTTTTAACCTTGTCTAGTTTAATGGCGTTGTTTGAAATTAAATCGAGTAACCGACCGGGCGTTGCTACCAAAATATCCGTGCCACCGCGTAACGCGAGCATTTGAGTGTTGACTGATACACCACCATAAACAGCCACTGTTTTAACCGTGCCACTAAGGTGCTGCGCATAAGATTTAATGTTGTCGGCAATTTGTTTCGCTAGTTCACGCGTAGGCACTAAAATTAGCGCTGCAACATAATTACCGTCATTGTTTTTGTTAGTCAATGGTCTGTCAGCGTGTAAGTGCTGCAACATAGGCAGGGCAAACGTGGCTGTTTTGCCGGAACCCGTATTAGCCCCTGCAATGATGTCACGCCCCGCTAAAACAATAGGGATGACCTCAGCTTGAATAGGAGTCGGTTGCAGGTAGTTAAGCTCAGTTAACCGAGCCAGCAAGGGCGGGATAAGATCCAGTGATTTAAAATTGATTGGCATTGAGGGTGTGGACATAAGCTGGTTTTGTTGAAAAGCGTGAATTATAAGGCTTAATTCAGAATAACCATAATGCTAGGTTTTAAATAAGAACATAGATAAAGCACGATTATTTGAGTCAGTAGTTCTGAATTAACGAAAGGGTTTTGATACGCTATTGGGATGATTTTTTATAATGCATATACACCTTTAATCAAGCCGCTATTGTTTGTTGGCTTCAGCCTAAGACAATGATAAAAAAAATAAATATTTTAATTGTCGGGCAGGGTCTGGCAGGTAGTTTACTAGGCTGGCGTTTACTTCAAGCAGGGCACTCGGTATTAATCGTCGATCCCGGCTTGAAACACACGGCGTCGCGCACGGCAGCAGGTTTAATTAACCCCATAACGGGTAAACGGCTGGTTAAAACAGAACACGTAGAAGAGTATTTGCCTGCAGCAATAGGTTTGTATCAGCAGTTAGGTGAATTCTTCGGTGAGACGTTTTGGCATGCAAAGCGGCAAGTTAGGTTGTTTCAATCTGATGAGGAGTGCGAACAATGGAAAAAAAGGCGTTCTGAAGCCGCTTATAAACCGTACTTAGGTGATCAATTTAATGCAGACACGAAAGCGTATTTACATGACAGTTTAAAGGGTGGTTTTGAACAAAAGCAGTGTGGCTATTTGGATACCAATCTTTTATTAGATGCGTTGAAGCAATACTTTCAGGAAAAAGGCTGTATTACTCAGCAGCATTTAAATATTAGTGATTTGACAGTAAACGACTTAACTATTCAGTGGCAAAATTACACGGCAGATAAGGTTGTTTTTTGTGATGGATATCAACTGCAAAATAACCCTTGGTTTTCGTGGCTGCCGTTACAGCCAGCTCAAGGTGAAATTTTTACGCTCAAAACCAGCAAAACATTGCCCGAGGAAATTGTGCAGTTTGGCAAATGGTTATTACCGTTAGGTAACGGGATGTTTAGGCTAGGTTCTACCTGGCAATGGAAACCGATAGATGAGCAAATAAGCGCCAAAGCCGAGGCAACACTAACAGTGGCGCTTGAACAACAATTCCCCCAATATTCAGATGCGAAACTTATTCAAAAACAGGTTGGCGTGCGACCGGGAACACGCGACAAAATGCCGTTTATTGGCAATCACCCACACTGTTCAAAGCTGTCTGTTTTTAATGGTTTTGGCTCAAAGGGCACGTTAATGATTCCTTGGTGCTCTGAGCGTTTTTGTGAGCTTTTAACAAAGGGGGTAATGCTGCCTAGCTTTGTTGATATAAAGCGTTATGAAGGTGATTGTCCGGTTGATTAAGGAATTGAATTTATGATTGTGGTTTGTCCGTGGTTTTTCAAGGTTTATAAATCAAGCTGGCTGACCCCATGATCTCGTTAATTGCCCTTTAATTGACCCTTTGGTTAGGGAGGTAAGTTTGAGTCCCTTGCTTATAGTAATACAATTGCTTACTCTTACTGTGACGAATATACATTCGTTTACGTGTATTCAACTGCA
>DUCS01000038.1 GCA_012959695.1 Cycloclasticus sp. | reverse complement strand
GCAGCGCCACCAGCAAAAAGTTGCTTTAGTTTATTCACAGAAACAGTCTCCCTTATTTTTTAACTTTCAAACTAACTAAATGATGGCGCCATCAGCATTGTCTTTAGCTGTTTTGCCAAACTCTCTCGTTCGCTCTCAACTAAAAAGCGCCCGACTTCAATTCTTTTACCGTGTGATTTAATAATCAGGCTTGTTGCGTGCCCTCTATATTTCGGCTTTTCTAGTTCAACCCGAACCCAACCTAGCGGTAACTCACTTCTTTCTTTAACCGTATGTAACCCGCGTTCTACACGTATTACTTTATCAGTTATGGTGATAACTTCTTGAACGCCGCATTTTTTCAACGTCAACAACAAGCAATACCCTAACACTAACAACTCTAAACCTGAAAAAGGCAACACCAACCACAAACCCATAAAGTACAGCAGCAATGCAATTGTTAGCGAAACAGTAGAAATCCCAACAAAAAACAGTACAGCTTGGCGAAATGATAACGACGAGTTAGGCATTAATACAACGTATCGTCGCCCTGACTCTCCATTACCATAATCTACCATTTTACGACCCATTCAGACCTAAGGTATTTGCCCGTGCAATTTAACGAAATTTGACCAAATAATCAAGCAGCTTAGTTATATTTTCTTGCCTTAATTTACTATTTTTTCTTATTATTGACTGATGTTCAAAGTAACCGATACATGGCGCCTCCATCCTTTCTTGCAACGCCAACATGTTTTCCTTCGCCTCTCCAAACTCCACGTTAAGGTTATTACCAATCCACCCAGCTATTCGACATTTCTTATGAAGAATAGCTGCTTCTGACAATAACGCATGGTTAATACAGCCTAATTTAAGCCCGACAACTAATACCACAGGCAACGCCAACGCCAATGCCACGTCATCGAAGCCCAAGCGGCCACCTAATGGCACTTTCCAGCCGCCGGCTCCCTCAACAATAATTACATCAGCCGCTGACACATGTTCCGCATACGCCGATTGGATACGTGACGCATTAATTTCAACTGCATTTTTTTGTGCTGCAAGGTGCGGCGCTATTGCCGGTTCAAAACAATACGGGTTAACCGTGCTATAGGGCAAATCTACATTTGACTCACGCATCATGCGTTGCGCATCTTCATTCTCTAATCGGTCATCGACCCAAACACCACCCGATGCAACGGGTTTAAAGCCTGACACTGAATAGTCTCGCTGACGAAACGCTTTAATTATTTGCGTTGCCACATAGGTTTTGCCTACGCTGGTATCAGTCCCTGTTATGAAAAACCCGTTTGTCATGATTCACTACGAAGCTTAACGCAGCGCCTCAACATAAACAGCCTGAAACGTGGCTGGAATACCTTTTTTTGATCGCAAACGTTCATAGTCGTTCAACATGGTTTTATACGCCGTAACGCCCGTTAAGCCTCGATTACGCCCTTGGTTTATATTATGCGCACCCATACCCTTCAAACTCAGCATCAGTTCTTTTGGCGACTCGTAATACATAACAATATCTTCGCTAACCACCCGTACATTTCTAAACTCAGCTAATTCCAATGCCTTTTTTATCTCATCAATCACCACAAACTCATTAACATGAACGGCATCATCTGCTACAGACCACGACGCCTTCAACTCTCGTAATGTATTTGGCCCAAACGTGCTAAATACAAACGAACCATCTTTTTTCAATACCCTAAACGCCTCTTTAAATGCCAAACTTAAGTTTGAACACCACTGATAAGCCACATTAGAATAAACAGCGCTCAAGCTCTTGTCCTTTATCGCCAAGCTTTCGGCATCTGCGCAAATGGAACCATTCAACTCCCTACTCGCCATATGTTGGCCTGTTTGTATTAGCATACCCAGTGCAATATCTAAAGCATATAGACTTTCAACACGTTGAAACTGGCTAAGTTTTCTCGTTAAATACCCCGTACCCGCACCTATATCCAACACATTCCCTAGCGGTTCTTGCTGCTGA
>DUCS01000037.1:33475-64498 GCA_012959695.1 Cycloclasticus sp. | reverse complement strand
GACGCGCTCATCGCCGTACCATTACACACCCAGCGGTTAAAGGAACGGGGCTTTAATCAATCCGAACAAATCGCACAGCATATACATAAAGCACTTGATATTCCGTTGCTACCACACGCACTTAAACGGAATATCAACACAGCCAGTCAAGCTTCGCTGAGCGCGGATGAACGACGAAAAAATATTAAAGGCGCTTTCGATTACCAAATACAAACCAAGTTTCAACGTGTTGCGATTATTGATGACGTCGTAACAACCGGTTCTACGGCAAATGAAATTGCCAAAACACTGAAAAAATCTGGCATTAAACAGGTCGACATTTGGGCGTTTGCCCGAGCCTAAATTAATTGAGAAGCATGTTACTGGCGTAATCCAACGCAATACCAACAAAGACAACAAAACCCAAACAGTTATTATTCAAAAAAGCGGCCATGCACTTTGCTGGCAATCGGTCTTTAATTAAATACTGGTGATATATCGCAAACAGCAGCGCGACAAAAACGCCGCTATAATAAACGATGCCTAGCTCTGCTTTTTGGCCAATCAACATCAGTGTTATAAAAAACAACACTTGGAAAAAACTAATCAGCACTTTATCAAGTTCACCAAACAATATTGCCGTTGATTTGACGCCTATTTTCACGTCATCATCTCGATCGACCATCGCGTACATCGTGTCATATACCACTGCCCAAATTACCGTCGCAACGAACAGCAACCAAGCTAGTGGCGGCACTGAGTTTGTTTGCGCCGCATACACCATCGGCACAGCCCAACCAAACGCAGCGCCTAGAAAAACCTGCGGTAAATGCGTGTGCCGTTTCATAAAGGGGTACAAGACCGCTAAAAAAACGCCTACGAAAGACAACCACACTGTCAACGAGTTCATCAAGAGGACCAATAAAAAAGAAACTACAACCAACACAGCAAACAGCTGCAACGCTTCAATAGGTGTCACCCGCCCTGTTGCAATTGGCCTATTTTTTGTGCGCGACACATGCGGGTCAACCTTTCTATCCGCATAATCATTAATCACACAACCGGCCGAACGCATCATCACCACACCCAATGTGAAAACGATAAATACAAGAATATTTGGCTGACCGTTACTGGCAATCCAAAGCGCCCAATACATCGGCCACAATAACAACAGAATACCGATAGGCTTGTGCATACGGGTCAACTCCCAATACGCACGCCAATTTGATTGTTTAAGTTCTACTTTCATGATTCAAACATAAGGGGTAAAAAGAATTCACTTACCACGAAGCTTCGTTTATTAATTTGATAGGTGTTACGACGCGCCCAAATATGTGACTGACCAATTAGCATTGCTTGAATAAATGGGCTGAGTTGACTGACTTGAATGTTAGCAAAATCTAACCCCACTCGCTGTAAATCCGGATAACTAAAAATAACCTCACCCAATGGTTTTGAACCCAGGTGAGTTAGCTCTTGTAAGTCATGCGCTACTTTTTTCGGCAACGTGGTACGCGCAAAAACGACGGCTTCATCACCTACATTCAGCAGCACTTCACGGACGAGCGCACAGTGATGTGTTCGCTGTTGCAAACACTGCGCATCGGCCAAAAATGGTTTGCACAGGCCTTGGCCTTTAAGGCCCACACTAAAAGGTTCAGCAAATGACTTTTTTATTCTAGCTGTTAATGAATAAGGCTCCAGCAACCAATCAACCACATGATGCGGCATGGTGTTTAAAGACCACCGCCCTACTTCACGCCACACGGGTTCTTTGATAAAAAAATGATTAATTCTATTCAACAACATGACGCCCAATCAAACTTGGACATATTCTACTGAATTAGCAACCCAACGGTGAACTAATGGCTCGACTAGTTCTTCATGCTCTAGCAAAAGCCTATCCGCGCAATCAGACACGCTGCCCAACAGCTCAGCATCTCTCACAATATCCGCTACTTTAAAACGCATAAAGCCCGCTTGACGTTTGCCTAATAATTCACCCGCGCCCCGTAGTTGCATATCTTTTTCAGCTATTTTGAAACCGTCCGTTGTTTCACGCATAACCGACAAGCGCTCGTTTGCATTATTTGATAATGGCGATTTATACATCAGTACGCAATGGCTATCACGTTGGCCACGCCCCACTCGGCCTCTTAACTGATGTAACTGCGCCAAACCTAACCGCTCAGCATTTTCGATAATCATTAAACTCGCATTGGGCACATCAACGCCCACTTCAATCACCGTGGTCGCCACCAAAATATTTAAAGATTTCTGTTTGAATTGATCCATCACCGCCTGTTTTTCTTCGGCTTTCATCCGCCCGTGCACCAAACCAATATTCAACTCCGGCAAACATTCGGTCAGCAACTCAGCAGCCACTTCAGCCGCTTGGCATTGCAATACTTCAGATTCTTCAATCAAGGTACAAACCCAATACACCTGTCGGCCATCGGCAACGCCTTGGCTGATTCGCTGAATGATTTTTTCTCTTTTCGAAACCGGCAAGACTGTCGTCGTTACCGGCGTCCTACCCGGCGGTAATTCATCAATAGTTGATAAATCTAAATCCGCGTAACCGAGCATAGCTAATGTTCTTGGAATGGGCGTTGCGGTCATAACCAGTTGATGAGGACAGGTATCGTTATTGACCCCTTTGCCTCGTAACGCCAACCGTTGCTGCACGCCAAAACGATGCTGCTCGTCAATAATAATTAAACCCAGCTTTGCAAAACTGACCTTCTCTTGAAATAGCGATTGAGTACCAATAATCATATTCGTTTTGCCTAGCTGAATGTCACCCGTTATCGCCGTATATACTTTGCCTTTGTGTCGCCCAAGCAAACACGTGACATGAATATCTAAGCCACTTAACCACTCTTGAAAGTTTTTATAATGCTGTTCAGCCAGCAGCTCTGTTGGCGCCATTAAGGCCACTTGGTAGCCCGCCTCAATGGCTGTTAGCGCTGCGCAGGCTGCCACAACGGTTTTTCCTGAACCAACATCACCTTGCAGTAAACGCTGCATTGGACTGGCCTTTCTTAAATCCGACGTGATCTCTTCAACCACTCGCTGTTGTGCGCCGGTTAAGTCAAACTCGAGAGTTTTTAGAAACTGCAACAAAACCGTTCCTTCGGTATTAAAACTGGGCGCTGCTTGTTTCTTAACTCCCTTTTTTATGAGGCTTAAACTCAAGTGATTCGCCAATAATTCTTCAAATATTAAACGCTGAAACGCAGGTATATGACTCACATCGCTCGGCGGCATCGATTGCGGGTAATGAAGTTCCTGCAAGCTGTCCAATAAAGGCAAATACTGCCCTTTTTTTAAGGCATGTTGCGGCAGACATTCGCACACATGCGCACCTTGTTGAAGCATAACAAACACTTGTTTAATCAACTTTCTAAAGCTTGTTTGATTCAAGCCTTCAGTCACCGGATAAACGGCCAACAAACCTTCATCAATCTGACCACGCTGTTGCTCTGAAATGAAACTGTATTCGGGGTGCACAACCTCAGCACCGCCCGCTTTGTTATAGGCTTTAATATCACCAAAACACCGCATCCACTGACCACGCTTCATGGCCTGCTTTTGGCTGTTTGAGAAATGGAAAAAGCGTAAGGTGATAAACCCTGTTCCATCGCTCAAGCGAACAAGCATCGAACGTCGCCCTCTAAAAACGACTTCGGCTAATTCAACTTGGCCTTCAAATAAACACGAATCACCTGGTTTTAAAGCGCCAATGGAGACTACTTCGCTTCTGTCTTCATACCTAAACGGCAAGTGAAATAAGATATCCCCAACCGACACAATACCCAAACGACCTAATTTTTCCGCAACTTTGCTGCCCACCCCTTTAAGTGTTGTAATAGGCAGTTCATCTAGGCAGTTTTCTACAGCCATTGTTGTACGTTTAAATGCCGTTAGCTAGAACCATCACTGCGTCCATTTCAACTTGGCAGTTTTTTGGCAATGCCGCAACCCCAATGGCTGCTCGTGCTGGGTACGGTTGAGAAAAATGCTTTTCCATCATCTCATTAACCACCGGAAAATCACTCATATCCGTGAGATAAATATTCAGTTTGACGATATCCGACAAATCACCACCTGCAGCTTTCGCCACCGCTGTTAAATTCATCAACACCTGTTCAATTTGAAGGCCGATATCACCTTCGATCAACTGCATTGTTTCAGGAACTAAAGGGATTTGACCCGATAAATAAACTGTTTCAGCAACTTTTATCGCCTGCGAATACGTCCCTATCGCAGCGGGCGCTGCCGTCGTATGGATAACGGTTTTTTGCACCTTACCTCCTAGTTTCTAATACGTGATATTTTATATACTGACGGCAATGAACGTAAACGCCTCATCACCCGAGCAAGATGCTTTCTGTTTCGCACAGTAATGGTAAATATGTCACTTGATGCTTCTTTCGAATGCTTCGCCATATTGATGTTTTCAATATTACAATCTGACGATGACAAGACCGCTGCTATTTCTGCTAAAACACCTCGCCCATCTTGCAGTTCCAAACTAATATCTGAGCTAAATTCGCCGTCCACATCTTCAGTCCACTGAACATTCAGCCAACTGGTGTTTTTACGCTTATATTCACGCGTATTTTTACAATGGTTGCGGTGAACAACAACACCACGGCCTGGGCTAAAGAAACCCATTATTTTATCTCCCGGTATCGGCCGACAGCACGTCGCTAAGTTAATTAACATCCCCTCAGCACCGTGAATACTTAATGTCGCGGTAGATTGTTTACCGTTGCCAATATCCAAAGAAGGTTCTTCCATACCCAATGGCGACATTAAATGTTGAGCAACGATGAGTGGCATACGGTTTCCAAAACCCATATCCATCAATAACGCATCCATCGAGCCCAACTGATGTTCATCTAAAAACGCCTCTAACCGGTCAGCATCTATCCCGTCAAGACTTGTTCCCGCTTGCTTTAATTCATCACCCAATAATCGCTTGCCTAGCGCAATAGCATCACGTTCTTTGAATTCTTTTAAATGATTCCGAATGGCATGCCTAGCTTTGTTTGTGACAACAAAATTTAACCAGTTAGGATTACATACGGCAAAATCACTGGTCATAATTTCGATGGTTTGGCCGTTTCTGAGCACCGTATGCAACGGCTCCATTCTACGGTTTACTTTTACTCCAGCGCACGCCATACCAATATCTGTGTGTACAGCAAAAGCGAAATCCACCGCTGTCGAACCCGCTGGTAACTTAACGATTTTTCCTTTAGGCGAAAACACAAAGATTTCTTTCGGAAATAAATCAACTTTTAAATTATCAATAAACTCATACGAATCTCCCTCGCCCTTTTGAGTTTCTAGTAAATTCCTCAGCCACTCGTGCGCTTGTACTTGTACGTTATGGGAAACATCCGTGGTTTTATACAACCAATGTGCCGCAATGCCAGACTCCGCCACCTGGTCCATTTCATGTGATCTAATTTGAATTTCTACCGGCACACCAAAGGGGCCAATTAAAACCGTATGTAAGGACTGGTATCCATTACTTTTAGGTAGCGCGATATAGTCCTTAAATTTTCCGGGGACGGGTTTATACAAGCCATGCAGGACACCCAATGCTTGATAACACTGGTCGGTCGTTTCAACAATTACTCTAAACGCGTACACATCAAACACTTCATTAAACGGTATACGTTGCCGCTTCATTTTTCGGTAAATACTGTATAAATCCTTTTCACGCCCACTAATCAAGCCAGGAAAATCTGTGTCGATAAAACGTGTCACTAACGTGTCTTCCAGCTTTTGAATCATTTCTTTTCTATTACCACGAGCATTCATAACACCCTTAGAAATAATTTCTTTTCGACGTGGAAACATGGCGCCAAAGCTTAAATCTTCTAACTCTAAGCGGTATTCATGCATACCCAAACGATGTGCAATAGGTGCGTAGATATCAAATGTTTCTTTTGCAATACGCCGTTTGTTCGCCGGCTTCATCGCACCTATCGTTCGCATATTATGTAAACGGTCAGCAAGTTTGATGATAATGACACGTATGTCTTTAGCCATCGCAAGAAACATCTTGCGCATGTTTTCAGCTTGCGCTTCCTCACGGGATTTAAAATTAATTTGAGTCAGCTTGCTCACCGCGTCGACGAGCCCTGCAACCTCTTCACTAAACGTGCTGGATAACTCGTCGTAAGTTGTTGCGGTATCTTCTAAAACATCGTGCATGATGGCCGCCATAATACAATCGGCGTCCATTTTCATATCACTTAAAATGAGAGCAACGGAAACGGGGTGGCAAATATAATCTTCGCCACTTAAACGGTATTGCCCTGCATGTGCATTGCTGGCCAATTCATATGCTCGCTGTATATCACCCAGCTGATTTTTCGATAAATACTTGCCCACCACAGACAACAACTCTGCAATCAGTACATCTTGTGGCAAAACACTTTCTTCTTTTGAACTCGCTTCCATCAACTCAAACTCTCAGCTAAACATAAAGAACATACGCGGCCTTTTAATTCCTTGCAAACATAAAAAATGCCCATGGCATAACCATGAGCATTCGAGTCTATCATCAAAAACAACTTAGCGAAAAAGATACTAACGCCAACACTGTTTTAGCAACGTTTATTCTTCAGTGGTCACTTCTTCCGTTGATTCTTCGTCTTCTACGAATAAATCTTCAATCGGAGGGTTATCAACCAAATCTAATACTTCTTCGCTGATATTACCGGCCGCAATCTCTCTTAACGCAACCACTGTTGGCTTGTCATTTTCCACTTCTAGGCTAGGCTCAGCACCGTCCATAATTTGTCGAGCACGTCTGGATGCTAATAAAACCAACTCAAAGCGGTTATCTACTTGTTCTAGACAATCCGAAACTGTTACACGTGCCATTTCAACCCCTTACGAATGTTAAATATTTTTGAATAGCCAGTAAGTATACCCTATCTTACAAATTTAATTAACCAACTGATTAAGCAATATTGAATTATTAGCTTTACTTCGCCGCATGCTTAAACGTTGAGATGTCACAATGGCGGCTAACTCATTCAACGCCACATTGAAATCATCGTTCACCACCAGGTAGTCATATTCATCGAAATGTGATATTTCATCAACGGCCATACGCATGCGCTTTTCGATAATCTCATCGCTATCTTGCCCACGGCTTCTCAGCCTTTCTTCTAGAATTTGTTTTGACGGTGGAAGAATGAAAATTGAGCAACTATTGCCCATAACGTTACGTACTTGTTGCGCGCCCTGCCAATCAATCTCTAGAATTACATCAACCCCTTGAGCTAGCTTTTCTTCAACTAACGCCCGCGATGTTCCATATGAATTACCAAACACCGTCGCGTGCTCTAAAAAGCCACCTTGGTTAACAATCGCCTGAAAATCAGATGTTCCAATAAAGCGATAATCTTCTCCCGCCACTTCTCCAGAACGCTGCGTTCTTGTCGTGTGGGAAACCGATACCTCAATGCCATTTTGCACGTCTAATAACACTTTTACCAAACTCGTCTTACCTGCCCCTGAAGGCGCTGAAACGATAAATAATTGCCCTTTTACTGTCACCTTATACCTTCTCTATTCTATGTTCTGGATTTGCTCTCGCATTTGTTCAATCAACACTTTCAATTCAATCGACACATTGGTTGTTTGGACATCTGCGGACTTAGATCCTAATGTGTTCGCTTCGCGATTAAGCTCTTGCATTAAAAAGTCTAAACGTCGACCAACCGGCTCTTCTTGCCCAAGAATACGTCTAACTTCTTTAACGTGCGCTTCGAGTCGGTCCAACTCTTCTTCCACGTCCATTTTCTGCAAAAAATAAACCAGTTCCTGCTCAAGCCTTGCTTGCTCTGGCTCCTCTAACAGGTCATTGATTTTTTTCTGTAACTTCTCACGTAACTGGGCTTGTACTTCAGGTAGGCGCGTTTTTGCAATCAACATTTGCTCTTGAATGAGCCCGCAACGTGAATCCACCATATTCGTAATTTCAGCACCTTCACGTTCACGTGATTCAACCAATTGTGCTAACGCCTCGTTTAGCAACGTCATTGCTACGGCGTACACCGGTTCTAAGTTTTCACGTACTTCAGATTGAATCCCCGGCCAACGTAAAATATCCAAGGGTGAAATAGCCTGAAATTCATTCATGCTGCTTTCTATTCTAGTCGCCGCATTTAAAAGCTGGTTCAAACGCGCGTCATTAATTTCAATGCTTTCTTCGCCTTGCTTGTCCTTTCTATAAGACAAATTGCAGTCGATTTTCCCACGCTTCAGATGTTTACCGACGGCTTCGCGCACCAATGGCTCAATGGATCGAAATATCTCGGGCAAACGTGGGGATACATCTAAATAACGATGGTTGACTGACCTGATTTCCCAAACCAATGTGTAACTGTCGGTATTTGCTTCGCAACTTGCAAAAGCAGTCATACTTCTTATCATTTTGTAGCCTATACTGAAATTGTAAACGATAAATATTAGGCTGTTTTAAAGAGGATTCATACCCTGTTAACAAAAAAAATCACCTTCAACTATGTCATTGCCTAACAGGAACAGCCATTCCACTTTACCGTCTGGAACTAATATTGACGAGTACATCATAGAGCGCGTGCTTGCCCAAGGTGGCTTTAGTACTGTTTACCTCGCTCGACAAATCAAGGATCAACAGCAAGTTGCGATAAAAGAATACCGACCCGAAGCGCTTACAAAACGAATCGGCTTAAAGGTCATCCCCATTGATTCTGCGTCAACCGCACTTTTTCAACGCGGGCGCGCCTTGTTTATGGAAGAAGCCAAACTCCTGACGACACTTAAACATCCAAATATTGTCAGCGTCTTGAATTTTTTCTTAGCCAACGATACAGCCTATTTAGTAATGAATTTTGATTACGGCACTACGCTTGGGGATTGGTTAAAGAATTCTAATAACATAGTTACCTCCGAGTTTTTGCTCAACGTATTTCAACCCGTTATGCGATGCATTAAAAACATGCACCACAGAGGACTATTACATCTCGACATTAAGTCTGATAATATTTTATTATGGCCATCAAATAATCCGTTAATACTAGACTTCGGTTCAGCACTATCATTTAAAAATCAACAGCAAACTAACTCGCACAGTTTAACTAAAGGCTTCGCAGCTCCTGAACAGCACAACAAACTAAAGCAACTTGGCCCCTGGAGTGATATTTACGCCATCGGCGCCAGCATGAGAGCCTGCCTAGACAGGAAATCGCCGCCTACTTCCACAGACATGGAAGCCATCAATAACCTTGAGCCAAGCCACAGACTGTACGAAAAATCTATTAATACCAAGATTCTTTACGCGATTGATTGGGCAATGAAACCTGACCCCGTAAAAAGACCTCAAACAATGGACGACCTTTTAAACGCTATAAGCTACCTGTAAGCGTTCTTTTTAATCGGTTCGTAACTCGTTTCTTAGCTTATAATGCACAACATTCTATATGCAGTGTTAGCCGTTAAGTTTAAATTTTTTAACACTAACGAAGCCAATACTCTTTAATTCACTCACACACATTATTCCTAGGAAACCACATGAGACCCAGCGGACGTAAAGCAGATGAACTGCGCGAGATAAACATCACTACAAACTTCACCATCCACGCCGAAGGCTCTGTATTAATAGCCTGCGGTAACACTCAAGTGCTTTGTACAGCGTCGGTTGAAAGCCGCGTACCTCGTTTTCTGAAGGGTAAAGAACAAGGCTGGGTGACTGCTGAATACGGCATGCTACCAAGATCAACTCATACGCGTATGGGACGTGAAGCTGCACGTGGCAAACAAAGTGGTCGCACGCAAGAAATTCAACGCTTAATCGGCCGCTCTTTACGCGCAGCAGTGGATTTGAACGCACTGGATGGTTATACCATCACCGTCGATTGCGACGTATTACAGGCTGATGGCGGCACCCGTACCGCATCCATCACCGGTAGTTTTATTGCGCTATCAATTGCCGTTGATAAGTTATTAGCCGACAAGAAGATTAAAAAGAACCCGATTCATGGCCAAATTGCGGCTGTTTCTGTCGGCATATTCGACGGCGTACCCGTGTTGGATTTAGATTATCCAGAAGATTCAGAGGCCGAAACGGACATGAATGTGGTGATGAATGAAGCCGGTGCGTTTATTGAAGTACAAGGCACGGCTGAAGGACACGCCTTCCGTCGCGAGGAATTAGACGAGATGCTAAACCTTGCTGCATCTGGCATTTCTGAGCTGATGCAACATCAACGGGACGCCCTAGAAAAATGACCCAACAGGTTGTTCTTGCCAGTGGCAATAAAGGGAAAATAGCCGAGATTCAGTCGATCCTTCAGCAACACGATATTGAGATTATCTCTCAATCGCACTTTAAGGTAGCCGAAGTAGCTGAAACGGGCACCACCTTTATTGAAAATGCCATTATCAAGGCCAGACACGCATCTGCAATAGCTGGATTACCTGCCATTGCAGATGATTCAGGCTTAGAAGTTGACGCACTGAAGGGCGAACCTGGCGTGTATTCGGCTCGTTACGCGGGCTTACCTTCAAATGACCAACGCAATACCGACAAGCTGTTGGCCGAATTGGCCAACACGCCATGCGAACTTCGCAGCGCGCGTTTTCATTGCGTGATGGTGTTTATGGCACATGCCAACGACCCCTCCCCATTGATTGCTCATGGCGCGTGGGAAGGCAATATCGCTTTTGAAAAGTCTGGTGACAATGGCTTTGGCTACGATCCCGTTTTTTATGTACCCGAACAAGGCGGCACATCTGCGCAGCTTGAATCTTCTGTTAAAAACACGTTAAGTCACCGCGCTCAAGCACTGAATAAACTGATGCCTCAAATCGCTGAGGCCTTTGGCAATAGTATATGAACCACGAAGGCTATAGCCTCTACATTCACATTCCTTGGTGCGTTAAAAAATGCCCTTATTGTGACTTTAACTCGCACGAAAAAAACAATGATTACGATGAAAACGCCTACGTTAATGCGCTGATTAAAGACTTAAGTACAGAAGCACCGATGGTTAAGGGTAGGTCACTTAAAAGTATTTTTATTGGCGGCGGCACACCCAGCTTGTTTTCTGCTGCCAGTATCGAGAGAATTTTGTCTGCCGTTAATCAGCAACTCAACATAGCCGATGATATAGAGATCACATTAGAAGCCAATCCGGGCACTGCTGAGGCTGATAAGTTTTCGGCCTTTCGACAAATTGGTATTAACCGTCTATCTATTGGCATTCAAAGTTTTAACGATCAGCACTTAACCAAGCTGGGGCGAATCCACGATAGCCAGCAAGCGCACCGTGCCATCAAAATAGCTCAAGAAGCCGGCTTCGAACGCATCAATTTAGACTTAATGTTCGGTCTACCAGAACAAACAATTGATCAAGCCGTGAGCGATGTAGATACTGCGCTTAGTTACCAAACGGGCCATCTCTCGCACTACCAATTAACGCTTGAAAAAAACACGTTATTCCATAAATACCCACCTGTTTTGCCACACGATGAAGTCATCTGGGATATGCAAACTGCTTGTCAAAAGCAAATCGCTAAGCAACTCAAGCAATACGAAGTATCTGCGTACGCAGCCCAACAGCAACAGTCGCAACACAACATTAACTATTGGCAGTATGGTGATTACATTGGCATTGGCGCTGGTGCGCACGGCAAATTGACCCATGATAGCGGTCAAATCACACGTTCTTGCAAGCTTAAACAACCACGTGATTTTATGAAAAAAGCTGGCACAGCTTCTGCTCTAGGCGGAGAAAACGCCGTTATTGTCAACGAGCTGCCCTTCGAATATATGATGAATGCATTACGCTTAAAAGCAGGGTTTACACTCGACCAGTTCAGCAACAAAACCGGCCTAAGCGCTAGCGTTATCCAACCTACCTTAACCACCTTATTAGACAAAAAACTATTGCAGCTCAATCATACAAACTATACCTGTACAGAACAAGGTTGGAACTTTCTAAACGACACTTTAGAGTATTTTTTACCTACAAAATGAATCATCAACTTACTGAACAACCGTACCAATGCCCCTATTGTGGTGAACGAATTGATGCCTTCGTGGATATATCCCAAGGCAGCCATCAAACAATCGAGGATTGCCGTGTCTGTTGCCGCCCTATTGAACTGAATATCAGCGTTGATGAGGTTGAACAAACCATTACTCTCACCGCTCAAACAGATGCCGACTAAGCTGATATAGAGCGTTTTTCTTTTACCCCATTGGTCATGTTTAGCTGCTTTGGGTGTAAAATATATTTTTTTAAATTTACCTACACGCCATGAAAGATTACCAACACCAATTTATTGAATTTGCCCTTGATTGTGACGTATTGAGATTTGGCGAGTTCACGCTTAAATCTGGCCGTATTAGCCCGTATTTTTTCAATACAGGCTTATTCAATACCGGCGAGCGCTTACGTAAATTAGGTCAGTTCTATGCCCACGCCTTAAATGATTCTGGTATTAAATACGACATGCTATACGGCCCTGCGTACAAAGGGATCCCTTTAGTGTGCGCTGTTGGCATTGGCTTATCTGAATTATCCAATGTCGATATACCTTATGTATTTAACCGCAAAGAGGTCAAAGACCACGGTGAAGGTGGGTTGTTGGTTGGTGCTGAACTCCACGGCAAAGCATTAATTATTGATGATGTCATCAGCGCTGGCACATCGGTACGCGAGTCCGTTGACATTATTCAGCAAGCTAACGCCAAACCTGCTGGCGTGTTAATTTCATTAAATCGCCAAGAAAAAGGACTAGGTAAAACATCTGCCATTGATGACGTGGAAAAAAGCTATGGATTTAAAGTAGCGTCTATTATCTGCTTAGCAGACATTATTGCTTACTTAGAAAAATCAGGTAATGCCGAATCATTAGAGGCCATCGTTAAGTATCGCCAGCAATACGGTACTAACTAACCTCCACCTCGATGAAACTTCAGTAGAAAAATCTTCATGAATTGGGCTTGCTGCTCATCTGCCATATTGGAAAAGTCAAAACGCACATCAAGTTTCGGTAAACGCGCCGATGCAATGCGCCTGACACCCTCTTCCCCTAATGTGACCGTCGCTTGCTGATCTGACAATGTGAACGTAATCAAATTCTCATCACGCTGATAAATCAACTTACCTTGGCTATCTAACAAGGCAATAAACTCTTTACGTGAAAACCCCATTTCTAGAGCGAAGTTTTTTTCTTTAAAAAGCCTCATTAGCCGCCTGCTACTGGCGGCCAAAAGCCCAGCGTATCACCTTCTGTTAGCACCTTTGCATCTCGAGTCTCGGCATCTAAATACACACCGTTTAACAACACAATATGGATCACGTCGCGGGGAAGTTTTAAGTCATCAATTAAAAAACCAACCGTGGTGGTTTCATCAATTTTATAATCAAAGCCATGCGACTTTGTGCTGTTAACAGGCAAGTGGACCATCAAACTTGCAAACAGTTTTACTGTAATTTTTTTACTCATTATTTCATTACTACTTATTTGTTAAGTATTACCTTAATTCAAGAAAAAAGGCGAATCAAGTGATTCGCCTTTTATTCTTTTTATTGAAACAGCGTTACATTAAAGACCTAAACGAGCCTTAGTTTCTGCTGTCACATCACCTTCTGGAGACCAGCCACGTTCTGCATAGTACTCAGGTAGCATAGTGTCTAAACCACTCACTTTGCCTTCAGCAGGACCCGTATTAGCAGGCAACGACATCATTCTTGGTGGTAATTTATCAGCAGAAGCACCTACGCCAGCTGCCTCATTATACAAACGCTCTAAGTTCCAAATACGTTCACCAATTTCGCCTAAACGTTCAGGCGTCCAATCACCTTCTATTGCAGCATCCAACTGTGGAGCTACGTCTTCAAGCGACCAAGCAAACGATGTAAAGATACAAATACCAGCAGAGTCAAACGCTGCTGTTGCATTTTGGAACGCAATTTGTAAGCCTGCTTTGCCTTCAGTTTCTAATGGATCTGTTTTAATAGGAATACCCAATACTTCAGAAGCCACTGTGTAACCACGTAAGTGACAAGCGCCACGGTTAGACGTTGCATAACCTAAGCCCATGCCTTGAATGCTACGTGGGTCATACGCAGGGAACTCTTGTCCGCGAACTGTCATGGATAGCTCAGGGTGGCCGTGCTTTTCACAGAAACGCGCTGAACCTTGACCAAGCTCTAGACCAAAGCCTTCGCCTATAGCTACTAACTCTGTACATTTGATCATCGCCTCGGCATTACCGAAGTTAAGTTCAATACCGCCTGTGTCTTCTGTGGTAATAATGCCTTCTTCAAACATTTCCATGGCCGCAGCGATGGTTGAGCCCAATGAAATAGGATCAAGACCTTGTTCGTTACATACAAACTGTGCGTATGTCAGTGCATCAAGATCATCAATACCGGTATCACTGCCTAAAGCCCAAGCAGCTTCATACTCTAAGCCACCTGAATTTGCATGGTAACTTTTATGTAAGTCGTCTCTGTTTTGTACTGAGAAATGCTGCGGGTCAATTGTTGAAATACGGCCACAAGAAATCGTACAAGCAAAACAACCAGCATTTCTTGTTAAGTTAGGCTTGCCATCGCTTTCGCGAGGCTCAAGCATGGCTTCACCAGAAATTTTAGATGCACCTGCAAAAGACACTTCTTTGTAGTTATGCGTCGGTTGCGCACCCATTTCGTTAATGACGTTCATTAACACTTGTGTACCTAATGCTGGCAAGCCTTCGCCTGTTACTGCGTTTTCTGCTAATATTTTCTTAGCCGCTGTTGTGGCTTCAAAGAATGCTTTAGGGTCATTAACGGTGACGCCTTTGCTACCACGTAACGCAATCGCTTTAACGTTTTTAGAGCCCATAACCGTGCCCACACCCGAACGGCCAGCCGCGCGATGCAAGTCATTGATAATCGCTGCATAACGTACGCCTTTCTCACCCGATACGCCAATAACAGCACAGCGTAATTGAGGGTCTTGATGTTTAGCGTGTAACCATTCATCGGCTTCCCATACTGATTTACCCCAGATTTCGTCTGCAGGTAAAATTTCAGCTTTATCATCATTAATACTGATGTAAACAGGTGTTGGTGATTTGCCTTCTAGAATAATCATATCCCAACCAGCACATTTCATTTCGTTACCGAAGAAACCACCTGAGTTAGAACAAGCAACCGCACCTGTTAATGGGCTTTTAGTTACCACTGAATAACGACCCGCTGTAGATGCCATTGTGCCCGTTAAAGGACCCGTGATCATATACATGGTGTTTTCAGGTGAAAGAGGATCCGTTGTTGGTGGAACTTCTTCAGTTAGGTATTTTGTGGCCAAACCACGTTGGCCAAGAAACTGTTCTGTCCATTCCATGTTTAATGGCTCTGGCGTACAGGTTCCTTCTGTTAAATTAATTCTTAATACTTTTTTTGTCCAAGACATAGTCTATCTCCAAATTTTATTTTTTTATACGACCAAACGGGTTACTTAGCTGGCATTGCGTTCGCAGCATAGCCTTTCATTTTGTCGTAACCTGTCCAATTTGCATCTTGGAAAGTAATCGCATCCGTTGGGCACGCTTTTGCGCATTCAGGATCGCCGCCACAAAGGTCGCATTTGATAACTTTTCCGCTATCTGCGTTGTAGTTAACGGTACCGAATGGGCAAGCAATCGTACAAACTTTACAACCTACGCATAAATCGTTAACGATTTCTTTTGCGCCTGTTGTTTTGTTTAAAACAATAGCTTCTACAGGACAAGCGTGCATACACCACGCTTCATCACATTGAGTACATGTGTAAGGTACGAAAATACCTTCTTCATGAAATGGGAAAATTTTGATTCTTGACTTAGTTGGATTAAATACACCTTCACCTTCGTAAGAACAAGCCATTTCACACTGCAAACAACCAGTACACTTATTTGCATCTATAACTAATGACATCTGCATAACACCCTCCTCTGGGTTCTATTTTATTTTTAAAACGTTAACAAAAAAACTTAGCCACCTGTTACGCTCATATGACGAAAGATAACAGGTTGTTCAGTAATATCAAAATCATGCCCTTCGGGCTTGATATCCATAGACTCTATAAGAGCCTGTTTCACTTTATTCAAATCCGTAGGATTTGCTCTTAATACCCGCTTTAAGTCCACTGAGTGTTCTTGACCTAAACACAACAACAATAAACCTGAAGCCGTTACGCGAACCCTATTACAGGTATCGCAAAAGTTATGACTGTGCGGTGAAATAAAGCCGACCAAATTATCGTAGCCATTCACGCTGTAGTAACGCGCTGGGCCACCTGTGTTTTTAGTGCTGGGCAGCAATTCAAACTGCGTTTCGATATCACGCTTAATTTCATCGCTTGAATAATAGGCCTCTTCTCGCGAATGGCTATCAATCGCGCCCAATGGCATTTCTTCAATAAAGCTGATATCCAAGCCTTCGGTCATCGCATATTGCACCAAAGCATTCACTTCATCGTGGTTTCGATTTTTTAAAATCACCGCGTTTAATTTAATCTTTTCAAAGCCTGCTTTTTTAGCGGCTTGTATGCCTTTTAATACGACATCCAAATCACCCACGCGGGTTACTTTTTTAAATTTTTCTGCGTCTAAGCTATCTAAGCTGATGTTAACACGCTTAACACCCGCGTCCTTTAGAGGCTGAGCGAGTTTAACGAGTTGTGAACCATTGGTGGTTATAACCAATTCTTCCAAACCGTCCAACTTTGCCACGTCTGCCAACATGCCGACAACATCTTTTCTAACGAGTGGCTCACCACCCGTGATGCGGATTTTTGTCACGCCCATTTCTACAAACGCTTGTGATAAACGGCTAATTTCTTCGAGTGTTAATATTTGCTCACGGGGTAAAAACACCATCTCTTCGCTCATGCAATAAACGCAACGGAAGTCGCAACGATCGGTGACAGAAATCCTTACATACGTCACTTGTCGACCGAATTTATCAATTAGTTTATTTGTACTTAATGTGGGTGAAACGGCATTCATACTTCTTTTTTAAATCTCCGGATATATAAAAACTTTTCTATTCATAAGCTTATCGAGTTATTAGGAACTATTCTTAAAAAGCAATAATTCTTATTAGTATTAACAGCTTACGGCACTTTTCTTATTTAGATAAGTACCTTAACTCAATTCAAATTTACAGGTCAACGTTTACTTTCCAAAGGCCTTAAATTTACTTTTTCCGCTGATTTATATTTTATTTTCCACGGCGCGAACACTATTAGTTTGTGTAAGATAAGCCCATGATTTTACCTGATACTTTTTCAACCCGCGCTCGGTTAATAATTCCGCTAATATTTACCGCCTGCCTCATCTTATCGGCTTGCACTGATGTTGATAACAGCAGCGCCATAAAAATCTCTGTATTGAAATACGGCACGGTCAACTGGACACTAGAAACCATCAAGACTAGCAAACTTGATATTAAAAACGGTTTTGAGCTCTCCGTACAACCGCTGGCCAGCACCCAAGCCAGCAAAATTGCTCTACAAGCGAATGCGACAGATATTATCGTTTCCGACTGGACTTGGGTTGCAAGGCAACGAGGTAATTCGTCTGATTATGTATTTGCACCTTACTCCAGTTCCGCGGGTTCTCTCGTCGTTCCACCAGGATCATCTATCAACAGTATTCGAGGCCTTGTCGGCAAGAAGATTGGTATTGCTGGTGGCCCGCTTGATAAAAACTGGCTATTACTGCGAGCTCTTGCACTTAAAGAAGGTGTGGACTTAGACAAGCAGGTTGAAAAAGTCTTCGGCGCGCCTCCTTTGCTTAACAACTTGATTCTGCAAGGCGAACTGGATGCACTAATTAATTTTTGGCATTACAGCGCTCGACTTAAAGCCAAGGGTTACACGCAACTGTTAAGTACCCACGACTCAATCCATAAACTGGGCATTAAAGCTACCATACCTATCTTAGGCTATGTGTTCAGAGAAGCGTGGGCTAACAATCACCCAATCGAATTAAATAATTTCTTGACGGCAAGCCGGGAAGCCGCTGAACTTTTATGTACATCAGATACGCATTGGAATGCCATACTGCCACTCACTCGGACTAATGATGCCATTACTCAAGAGCTACTTCGTCATAGCTATTGTGAAGGACGGATAACACAATTTACTGATGGTGAAAAAACTGCCATTCAAAAAATTTATAGTATTTTAGCCAGCACCGGAGGTGCTAAACTTGTTGGCAATGTTAAACAGTTCGATATGCAATTGTTTTGGAATAACCCACGTTAACAAACCTTTTTTGTATTAAAAATGCCTCGCTCTTCTTTTCTAAATTCAACGTTATCGCTTGGTTTACTGCTATTAATTTGGCAAGTCACCGCTGTCTTAGTCGCATCAGCGGTATTACCCACCCCCTTCGAAGTTCTAAGCAACCTTAATAGCTCAGTCCAAAGTGGCGAATTGCAGCACCACCTTGGCATCACACTGTATAGACTGACCATCAGTTTCTGTCTCGCCATGTTTTTAGGTATTGCCATTGGCCTTATCCTTGGACGCCAGCAAAAAACAAATGCTTTTTTCGACAGTTGGCTTATTATTCTGCTGAACGTGCCGGCACTCGTCACCATTATCTTGTGCTACATTTGGTTTGGACTGATTGAAACCGCTGCCATTTTTGCTGTTGTTATCAATAAGTTACCGAATGTTATCGTGACCATTCGCGAAGGCGCTAGAAACTTAGATGAAGAGTTGATTCAAATGGCAAAAGCTTACCGCTTTGGGCGATTAAAGACATTGGCTCACGTCATCATGCCGCAGCTATACCCTTACATCATGGCGTCTGCAAGAACCGGCTTGGCGTTAATCTGGAAAATTGTATTGGTGGTAGAAATGCTAGGAAGAAGTGATGGCATGGGGTACCAAATTCACCTGTTTTTCCAACTGTTTGATATCACCAGTATTTTAGCGTACACCGTTTCGTTTATTGTGGTTATTCAACTCATTGAAATGGCCATTCTTAAACCACTAGATAAAAAATCCCAACGCTGGAAATAAGCCTTATGAACAAATTAAGCATTGAGATTAACAACAAAAGCTTCCCAGAAATAAGTGGTAAGGCTGCATTTACCACCATTAAGAACTTACACTTTGACGTTGATAACAATGAGTTTGTTTGTATTGTTGGCCCCTCTGGTTGTGGCAAGACTACCCTGCTCAATATTATTGCTGGGCTAGACGAACAATACGCAGGGTCAATCAAGGCCGATGGCACAGATAACGGCATAAAAACTTCTTACGTTTTTCAAACACCCCGTTTATTACCTTGGCGAACCGTACTTGAAAACATCCAATTAGCGAACGAGAATGAAGATACACCAGTAACAAAAATTGAAGAGTTGTTACACAACCTCGGCCTAGAAAAAAACTTAAACAGCTACCCACATCACTTGTCCCTAGGCATGCAACGTCGTGTTGCCTTGGCCCGTGCTTTTTGTGTGCAAAGCGATATTTTACTGATGGACGAACCCTTCGTATCGCTCGACCAACCTACCGCCAGAAAAGCGCGAACACTACTATTGGAGTTATGGCAAGCAAAACAAAGAAGCGTTCTCTTCGTTACCCATGACTTAAACGAAGCGATTGAGATGGCCGACAAGATCTTATTTTTATCAGAATCACCCAGCTCGGTAATTGATGAAATACGAGTGAACGCACCAAGAGCCGAACGAACACCTGATATGGTCGCCACATTCAAGGGCCAGTTAAAAAACACTCGTCAGCACCTTGCACATCTCATTTAATGAAGTAAAAATGTCGGGCATAAAAAAGCCGCTACCCAAAGGTAGCGGCTTTTTGGTATTACTTAACAGTTAAATTAGGCAGCTTTTTTAGCTACTTTTTTAACGGTTGCTTTTACTTCTTTAGTAACAACTGCGTTGCCTTCTTGAACAAGTTTGATAACTTCTTCGTTGTAAGCTTTAGCGTCTTCTACTAATACTTTACTGTCTGCTTGTACTTTTTCAAAAGCGTTTTTAGCTAATTCAACTTGCTCTTTAACAAAAGCGCTTAAGCCAGCAACGTCTTTAATTGCTGTAGCAGCTTTGATGCGTGCTTCAGTTAAAGCAACATATTCTTTAGCAGCAGCTTGCTGTGTAGCAATTGCTTTTTCGATTTGTACTTTGTTTAATTCAGCTAATTTTTTAGCAGGAGCTAGTAAAGTTTCTATATTTTTTAACATGATAGTGTCCTTTATGTTTTGATTAATTTAATGTTTTGTTGCAGCGCATTATACATAGTTTTTATTGCGGTGCAACACTTATTCTAAAAAACTTTCTTGCTATCTATAAGGAGCGCACATAACCTATTTAAATATGCCCCACCAGAGATAACGATATGAGCCATACCGATTTTAGTAACCGCAACCCACTGCCTGAGGTTAACGAACTGTTTCATCAACGCTGGTCTCCCCGCGCCTTTAAAAAGACAACTATCTCACCGCAAACGATTAACACTATTTTTGATGCCGCACGCTGGGCACCATCATGCTTTAACGCACAGCCTTGGTTGTTTGTTACCTCATCTAATGAAAAAGACTTCGATATATTCCTTAGCTTACTCAACGAATCCAATCAAATTTGGGCAAAGAACGCAGGCTTAATCGGTTTTATTTTTGCTAAAAAAACCTTTGCTCATAACGGCACAGACAACAACAAAGCAAAGTTTGATTGCGGGTCCGCTTGGATGAGCCTTACCTTACAAGCCAACTTGAACGGTTTGCACACCCACGGCATTGGCGGCATTGATTACACTAATGTATATACAACACTCAATATATCGCCTGCTGACTATGACATTATTTGTGGTTTTGCATTGGGCGAAGCCGACACCGTTGAATCACTACCTAACGCGTTACAAGAAAAAGAGAAGCCTTCGGCACGTAAGGCGTTAGATAACATCTGGCAAGCAGGTATTCGATAAACCGTCTCATGAGTAAAACGCCTGTTTTATCGCTTCTTATTTTTTCGGCTTTTTGTGGTTCATCGCTGTGGTTTTCTGGGAACGCCATACTAAAAGATTTACTAATCGCAATGCCCAACGCTGACTTTGACGTGTCTGATATTACCTCCGCCGTCCAATTGGGCTTTATTATTGGCACGCTGTTTTTTTCTGCATTCAATATTGCCGACCGTTTTCCTGCCGGGCGTGTTTTTCTGCTATCAAGCTTATTAGGCAGCTTTTTCAACTGCCTTATTGTTATCGCGCCGCTCGATACCAGCACCTTAATTATTTCTCGTTGTTTAACGGGTTTTTTCTTAGCAGGCATCTACCCCGTTGGTATAAAAATAGCCGCGTTATGGTGCGGAAAAGACTTAGGCAGTGCCTTAGGGCACTTCTTAGCCGCCTTAGTCATCGGTACGGCATTTCCCCACCTATTAAACGGCCTCGACGTTGCGTTCGACTGGCAAACCATTATTATCACGTCTTCCGCCTTAGCGCTTATTGGCGGCTTATTGGTTGGGTTTGTTATACCCGAAAAGTCCAACGCGCAAAGGACACCCCACCATGAAGGACGTGGTCTGTTTAATATTTTTAAATCGAAAGATTTCAAAGCCTCCTCGTCAGGTTACTTTGGCCACATGTGGGAACTGTACACATTTTGGGCATTTCTACCCATTATCCTATCCGCATACAACAACCAAACAGGCGCCGACCTAAACGTCGCTTTATGGAGCTTCGCCATCATTGCATCGGGCAGTATCGGTTGTTCAGCCGGTGGTTTATTATCGTTAAAACGCGGAAGCGCACCCGTCGCTTTCTATCAACTCGCCACTTCCTGTATCTGCTGCTTGGTTTTCCCTTTGATGCTGTCCGCACCAACCGAGTTTTTTCTTTTATATCTCTGTATTTGGGGCATTACCGTAGCGGGAGACTCACCCCAGTTTTCCACCCTAAATGCCAGAACCGCACCGCCCGAGATAGTCGGGTCAGCGGTCACGTTAGTTATCTGCATCGGCTTTTCGCTAACCATTGTTAGCCTGCACGTATTCGAATTTTTAATGACGAGCTTCAGCCTCGCTATTGCCGTATCATTAATGGCGATTGGACCTTTATACGGAATTTATGCGCTGCATCCGCTGAAGGTCAAAAACCCACTATTCAAATAAGGAATTTGTATGTTTATCGCCATGAACCGTTTTAAAGTAACATTGGGCAAAGAAAATGATTTTGAAGACGTTTGGCGTAAACGTGAATCTCGATTAAGCGATGTACCCGGTTTTAACACATTCAACTTACTGCGCGGGCCAGCATTAGATGACCACACCTTATTTGCCTCGCACACTGTTTGGGAAAATAAAGCTGCTTTTGACGCTTGGACGCATTCCGATGCCTTTAAACAAGTTCACGCCCAAGCCGGGCAAACTAAAGGTTTGTACTTAGGGCATCCGAATTTTGAAGGCTTTGAGGTCGTACTGTAAATTAGTCGTCTTTATTTAATTTCTCAGGCTCATCTTCTTCACGCTTAAATTCACCTTCGATTATATCACTACTCGACGCATCGTTATGCGTTCCTTGTCCTGTAGAACCACCACGAAAAGACGCCTGATTAATAAACTGGCTTTCTAAAACAGACAGGGCGAATTTTCGCCTCAATGAGGGCACAAGACAAACAAAGCCAACTACATCTGTAACAAAACCGGGCGTGAGTAACAACGCGCCACTGACTAATAGCATCGCACCTTCAATCATTTCTAAAGCAGGAATTTCACCGCGAGCCAAACTCGCCTGCACCCGTTGAAACGTTGACATGCCCTGCAATCGAAATAAGTAAGCGCCCAGCACCGCTGTGGAAATAATCAGCAATACCGTCGAAAACGCACCAATGGCACTACCCACCTGAATAAGAAAATAAATTTCCACTACCGGCACCGTAATCAGCAACAGCAAAAAAGTTGAAAATGGATTCATACAAACAGCTTACACATGAAAAACTCTTTTGTAAAAAGCACGTCACTGATTTACTAAGAAAGAATGTCCACACCAAGAAGGTCTTTTGATACGTAGAACAAAATGAGCATTCTTGAGCTCTTACAGCACGCTATAATGATGGGATGAACTAAGCACCATGACGCTTGTCTTTATTGCTAACAATGTAACTAAACAACTTTAACCAATGCGCAACCCTTTACTAAGCTCTCTTTTAATTCTCATCTGCACTCTGATGGCCACAACAAGCAGCACCGCTGTCGACACAAACACGCCTCTAAGCAACCCTCTTGACGCACTAGGTGAGCTATTCAGCAGCTCGAACAACCTTTCATCTAACGAGTTACTGGAACCCGACCAAGCGTTTAATTTTTACGCTGACGTCAATGATAATCAACAAATTACATTGAACTGGCGTATTGCCGATGGCTATTACCTTTACCAAGAAAAAATAAACGTCACGTTGATATCGCCTGATGGCCTTCAGCTAAAACCTATTACCTTGCCGTCAGGTAAACAAAAAACTGATGAAATATATGGAAGCACCACCGTTTATTACGGTGACATAACACTCACACAACAATTGGTTTCACCAATTTCAAACTCCACTGATATAACGTTGAGTGTAGATTTTCAGGGTTGCGCCGATATTGGCGTCTGCTACCCACCGATGAACAAGGTGGTGAACCTTTCATTGCAACCCTCAACAACCTCTAGCGTTAATAATTCTTCACCCGCCCAACAATTACAGCTGTCTGAACAAGGGAAAATTGCCACCGCGTTGCTAAGCAATACTATTTGGCTGACCTGTTTAACCTTCTTAGGTTTTGGCCTTTTGTTGTCATTAACACCCTGTGTTTTTCCAATGATCCCCATCTTGTCTGGCATTATTATTGGGCACGGAAAAGACTTAACAACGCGTAAAGCATTTTATTTATCGCTTAGCTATGTCGTCGCTTCTGCTCTCACCTATGCTGCCTTTGGCATACTCGCTGGATTATTCGGCAGTAATTTACAAGCAACCTTTCAGAACCCCTGGATACTAAGTGCCTTTAGCGCCGTTTTTGTTTTACTGGCGTTATCCATGTTTGGCTTATATGACTTGCAACTACCCGCCTCCATTCAAAGCAAATTATCAAGTATCTCTCGGCATCAAAAGCACGGCTCTTTATGGGGAAGCGCCATCATGGGCGTGCTGTCAACGTTAATTGTGGGTCCATGCGTTGCTGCACCTTTGGCGGGCGTATTGATCTATATCGGTCAAACGGGCGATGCCGTATTGGGTGGGTTTGCTTTATTCTCCCTAGGCTTAGGCATGGGCATTCCGTTAATCATTATCGGTATGTCCGCTGGTAAGCTGTTACCCAAAACCGGCCATTGGATGGAGCCCATCAAGTACTTCTTTGGTGTTTTATTATTAGCCGTTGCTATTTGGCTGATGGAACGTATTTTACCGTCTGCTGTTGTACTCGGCCTATGGGCTGGCTTACTTATTATTTGCGCCATCTACCTTAGCGCGATAGACCGCTTAAGCGACAACGCTACTGGCTGGCAAAAGCTTTCCAAAGGGCTTGGCGTTATTTTCTTAATCTACGGTATTATTTTAATGTTAGGCGCCGCATCGGGTGGCAGCAACCCCCTAAAACCCCTGGCCAACCTGAGCCTTACACAACAAGGCAAGGCTCAACAACACGGCCTAACGTTTCAGACCATTAAAAACATTGGCGAGTTAAACGCAGTTTTATTATCTACTAAGCAGAACAAACAATTTGTCATGTTAGATTTTTATGCTGACTGGTGCGTTTCCTGCAAAGAAATGGAAACCTATACGTTTACCGATCCAGCTGTCCAACAAGCATTAAAAAATATTGTATTGCTGCAAGCTGATGTAACAAAAAACGATGATGACGATAGAGCCTTACTCAATGCTTTTTCACTGATTGGCCCGCCAGCGATCTTGTTCTTCAACCTTCAGTCACAGGAGCTAACCCAGCGGCGCGTCATTGGGTACATGAAGTCTCCTGATTTCCTAAAACAAATTAACACCTTTAATTAAATGAAAAAAAAACACCTACTGATTGTTGGTTGTCTTGCAGTATCGATTCTACTGGCTACTTCTTTTATTGGCATTGGCGAGACCCTGCAACCCAAGTCTGAGGACTCACCTGTTAGCGGCTATTCGCTACGCCCTGAGTTTTCTTTACCCGACCTACAAGGCAAGGTTCGCAACATCAAAGAATGGGACGGTAAGTTCATCGTGCTCAATTTTTGGGCTACTTGGTGCACGCCCTGCCGTAAAGAAATACCTGAGTTTATTGCCCTTCAAAATGAATACGCCGATTCGAATTTACAGTTTATAGGCGTCGCCGTTGATAACGCCGTATCCGTCGATACGTTTGCGATGGAAATGGGTATAAATTACCCTAACCTCATCGCCGAAATGCAAGGTATTGATTTAGCAGTACAATATGGCAATACGATTGGCGCCTTGCCCTATTCAGTGATCATAAATCCTCAAAAAGAGATTATTTTTCGCCACGTAGGGTTACTTAACCCCATGAAAATACTCGACATCACTCAGCTATCAAAAGATTAACTCCGCCTAACTTGTCGATATTTGCCTTTATCTTTCACGAATTTGCAATTTATCTAGACTTTTCGCCTGTGGTTTGTCAGAATCCCCCCATTGCAAATTGAAATTCCATCAGACAATTTATTTTACATTGAGAACTTGCAGTTAAAGCTCTCACTTTATTGAGTTAATGCAACATGGCAATCATTTCAGTTATCAATGGCCCTAACCTCAACATGCTTGGCACACGCGAGCCTGGGATTTACGGTGCACAAACATTGGCTGACATTGAAAATAACTTAGCTCAACTCGCTGAACAACACGGACACGAATTGCTTTTTTATCAAAGTAATGCCGAGCATGATTTAGTGAACACCGTGCAACAAAGCAAACAAAATGGCGTTGCGGTTATTCTATTGAACCCCGCTGCACTTACCCATACCAGCGTCGCTTTGCGCGATGCGATGCTAGCCAGTGACACACCGTTTATTGAGCTTCACTTATCAAACGTTCATGCGCGAGAATCATTCCGCCAACATTCTTATTTTTCAGATATCGCAAAAGGCGTTATCTGCGGCTTTGGGCCAAAAAGTTACGAGCTAGCACTACTTGCTGCGCTCCCCTTAATAGAAAACACACCGAGAGGTTAATTATGGATATTAGAAAAGTAAAAAAACTCATCGAACTGATTCAAGAATCAGACATTGCAGAAATAGAAATTCACGAAGGTGAAGAGTCTGTGCGCATCAATCGATATTCTTCAACCCAGCCCGTTGCAGTTGCACCAGCAGCGCCAACAGTTGCTATAACAACATCAGCACCGGCTGCAGACACCAGTAACGACATTGAAGAGCTATCTGGCCACATCGTAACATCACCAATGGTAGGCACTTTTTACAATTCACCGTCACCTGATGCACCTGCGTTTGTCACCATTGGCCAACCTGTTCAGCAAGGCGACACGCTGTGCATTATCGAAGCGATGAAAATCCTTAATCAAATTGAAGCTGATAAATCAGGCACCATTAAATCAATCATGGCTGAGAACGGCCACGCGGTTGAATTTGACCAGCCATTATTTATTATTGATTAATCATTTCCTCCTTTTAACGCATCGACGAGAGACATATGTTCGGTAAAATTCTTATTGCTAACCGTGGCGAAATTGCACTACGCATTTTGCGTGCTTGCCGCGAATTAGGTATTCAAACTGTTGCTGTGCACTCCTCAGCTGACAGAAATTTAAAACACGTCCGTTTGGCGGATGAGTCTGTCTGTATTGGTGGACCGTCTTCCACAGAAAGTTACCTCAATGTTCCAGCCATCATCAGCGCAGCCGAAATAACCGATTCTGAAGCCATTCACCCCGGCTATGGGTTTTTATCGGAAAATGCAGACTTTGCTGAACGCGTAGAGAAAAGCGGCTTTACCTTCATTGGCCCCCGTTCAGAAACCATTCGCCTGATGGGCGATAAAGTGTCCGCCATTGAAGCGATGGTCAAAGCGGGCGTTCCTTGCGTTCCTGGTTCTGATGGGCCTTTAAATGACGATAAAGAACGCAATATTAAACTGGCTCGCGGCATTGGCTACCCTATTATTATTAAGGCGGCTGGCGGCGGCGGTGGACGCGGCATGCGCGTTGTGCATACCGAAGCGGCGTTACTAAATGCCATAGCGCTGACTAAAACAGAAGCCAATAGCTTTTTTGGTAACGACATGGTGTACATGGAGAAATTTCTCGAAACACCCCGCCATATCGAATTCCAAATATTGGCCGACAAGCACGGCAACGCTATTCACTTGGGTGAGCGTGATTGCTCCACGCAACGCAAACATCAAAAAGTGATTGAAGAAGCACCGGCGATTGGTATTACTGAAGAAGTTCGCCAAGAAATCGGCACACGCTGCGCTAAAGCCTGTGCAGATATTGGCTACTACGGCGCAGGAACGTTTGAATTCTTATACGAAAATGGCGAGTTCTATTTCATAGAAATGAACACCCGCGTGCAAGTTGAACACCCCATTACCGAAATCATCACCGGCGTAGACATTGTCGCCGAGCAACTAAAAATTGCAGCCGGTGAGCCGCTGGGTTATAAACAAGAAGACATTAAAATCCAAGGTCACGCGATTGAATGTCGTCTCAATGCAGAACATTCAGAAACATTCATTCCATCACCTGGAAAAATTACTCAGCTACATATTCCGGGTGGCCCAGGTATCCGCGTGGATACGCATATTTATAATGGTTACACCGTGCCTCAGTACTACGATTCAATGGTTGGCAAGCTTATCGCGTCTGGTAATTCACGGGAATCGGCCTTGGCGCGGACTAAAACAGCACTCAGCGAAATGGTCATTGATGGTATCCATACTAACATTCCATTACTAAGAGACATCGTCCTTGATAAAGACTTCGCGTCTGGCATTTACAATATTCACTACCTAGAAAAGAAGCTTGGAATGTAACAACCATGCCTTGGCAACAACTGACCATTGCAACAAGCAAAGAGTTTGCTCCTCACGTTGAAACGCTAATTGAGAACTTAGGCTCACTGTCCGTCACTATGACGGACGGTGCTGACCAACCTATTTACGAACCGCCCCTTGAAACCACCCCTTTATGGCAACAAGTACTCGTCACCGGTTTATTCGAAGAACAACACGACCTTAGCCAAGTTGAACAATACTTTAATCAGCACCTTAATTCTGCAAACGACTGGCAAATCACCATTGAGCAGCTCGAAGACCAGGTTTGGGAGCGCGTCTGGCTCGAGAATTTTCACCCCATTAAATTTGGCGAAAATTTTTGGGTTTGCTCTACTGAGCACGAAACACCGGACGCTAACGCCACAATATTAAGACTTGATCCAGGGCTTGCCTTTGGCACGGGGACACACCCAACCACTGCTTTATGCCTTGAATGGTTAGCAAACAATTCGCTCGACGACTGCAAGATCATCGACTTTGGTTGCGGCTCTGGCATCCTTGCCATTGCTGCGCTTTTGTTGGGCGCCAAACACGCCATTGGTATTGACATTGACCCCCAAGCGCTGACGGCTACTAACAACAATGCCACACAGAATAACGTGCTCGATAAGATTCAAGTCTACGATGAAAAACATTACCCACGCGATGCGAAAACCATCGTTATTGCTAATATTCTTGCCGAACCGCTGATCACCCTGGCGGATGAAATATCCTCTTTAGTTCAAACAAACGGGCATTTATTACTCTCCGGCATTCTAAGTGAACAGGCAGATCAAGTGATGCAAGCGTATCAACCACGCTTTGTTTTTGATTCGCCCGTTATTAAAGATGGCTGGGCATGCCTGCACGCTACAAAACTGGGTTAAGCGATGCATTACACACAGTGTCCCGCTTGTTTAACCAGCTTACAAATCACAGACGAACAACTTGAACTTAAAGACGGTTTGATTCGTTGCGGCCATTGCAATGACGTTTTTAATGCCAATGAAAACAAGCGGATCACGACAGAGCCTTTTGAGGAAGAAGGCAAACAAACAACTCACTCTGAACCAACGTCAAGTAGCGCTATTCCTAACGCGGCCATTTGGGAAACAACAAAAACACCAGTCCGTCATTATCGGCATCTCGGTTCCATGTCGTTTTTGTTAACTGTTCTTTTTTTCGGCCAGCTTATCTATAATCAATCCGGCTCTATAACGCAAAACGTGAGCTTTCAACCCGCGTTTAAACGCCTAAATAGCGCCTTCGGCTTACAGATTCCATCTTACAGTAACCTTGATGACATCCAAATCATTGAACGCCAACTAAACCTTAGCGCACAGACAGACCAGGTGCTGTTACTTCAATTAACCATTAAAAATAACGCATTAGCCGAGCAAGCCTACCCTACCATCAACGTAATATTGACGTCCGGCTTAGGCGAAGCTGTCGCTCAGGGCGCTTTCACTAAGTATGATTACCTTGCTGAGAATGACACCAATGATTTCTTTGCAGCATTAGCGCTTAAACAAGTTTCTTTAACCTTCCAAAAACCGCATGAAGATGCGGCTGGTTTCGAAATATCGTTTAGTCATTAAAGCCGCCTCAACAGCGCTTTTCTATCAAAAGTAGGCATTCGTAAAGTGAACAGGTTAAACTGCTCATCGTTATGAAAATCGGCCCGTACACCTTAAGCAATAATTTAATCTTGTCTCCAATGGCAGGCATTACCGACCGCCCTTTTCGACAGCTCTGCCGGGAACTAGGCGCTGGCTTAGCCGTATCTGAAATGACGGCATCAAACCCAGCTTTACGTAACCACCGGCGGACTTTATTAAAATTAGACCACACAGGTGAAGACGAACCACGCTCCGTCCAAATCGTCGGCACAAACCCACAGCAAATGGCCGAAGCAGCTCAATTCAATCAATCCAATGGTGCGCAAATCATTGATATCAATATGGGTTGCCCGGCAAAAAAAGTGTGTAATGTTGCTGCCGGTTCGGCCCTGCTCCGTGATGAACCGCTGGTCAAAAAAATTTTGGAAGCTGTCGTGTGCGCCGTTGATATACCCGTCACCCTTAAGATTAGAACCGGCTGGGATCCTCTCAATAAAAACGCCCCAACCATTGCTAAAATCGCTGAACAATCTGGCATACAAGCACTGGCTATTCACGGCCGCACTCGCGAGTGTAAATACAATGGCGATGCGGAATTTGACACCATCAAATTGGTTAAGCAATCCATCGGCATTCCAGTGTTCGCCAATGGCGATATTAGCACCCCACAAAGAGCACAAGAAGTACTCGACCATACCGGCGCCGATGGGCTGTTAATTGGCCGAGGCGCGCAGGGACGGCCATGGATTTTTAGAGAAATCGACCATTTCCTAAAAACCGGACGCACGTTAGCCCCGCCTGGAATTGATGAAATAAAAGCCATCATCACACGTCATATTATTCAATTACATGAATTTTATGGTGACATTATGGGTGTTAGGATTGCAAGAAAGCACATTGTTTGGTACTTTAAGCACTTAGATGTATCGTTATTACCGCTCGTTAAAGAAAGCTTCTCACTTCAAGAGCCTGATCAACAACTTAGTTTTATGGATAAAATCTTTGATGCCTACATTGACAATTTACACCGCGCAGCATGAGTTTGGATAAACCAAACCACCCTTTATGCCAACAAGTGGCTAAGGCATTAGAAAACTATTTCGCACAACTGGATGGGCAAGAAGTTGTCGACCTGCACGCGATGGTCATCAGTGAAATTGAAAAACCCTTACTTGAAGCCGTGTTAAACCACACAAAATCCAACCAATCCAAAGCAGCTAAGATGCTAGGCCTGAGCCGTGGTACGCTTAGAAAAAAATTAACCGCTTACGAATTAGACCTCTAATTGCGTTAAATTTGGGTCCAAAAAGCTCAGCAAAAAAATACAATTTTCTATAAAATATCCTGTTTTCTAGGCTG
>DUCS01000037.1:0-33455 GCA_012959695.1 Cycloclasticus sp. | reverse complement strand
CCACAGCATGAGCAACACAATCTCTCGCGCACTCATTAGCGTTTCTGATAAAACTGGCATCATTGAATTTTGTCAGCAACTAAGCGACCTAAACGTTGAGATCATTTCAACTGGCGGCACCGCTAAGCTGTTACAACAAAACAATATCCCGGTTGTAGAAATCAGTGACTACACTGGCTTTCCTGAAATGATGGACGGCCGTGTTAAAACGTTACACCCTAAGGTTCATGGTGGCATTTTAGGCCGTCGTGATATTGACCAAGCCGTGATGCAAGACAACGACATCAAACCTATCGACCTTGTTGTGGTTAACCTTTACCCTTTCCAACAAACGATTGCTAATCCTGATTGCGACTTGGCAACAGCCATTGAAAACATTGATATTGGCGGCCCAACGATGATTCGCGCCGCGGCAAAAAACCACAAAGACGTCACCATCATTGTTGACCCGAGTGATTATCAAAAAACCATCGACAGCATTAAAGCAAGCGGCGGCATGGACGACGTTAGCCGCTTTAATTTTGCGGTTAAAACGTTTGAACACACCGCGCAATACGATGGCGCCATTGCTAACTACCTAGGCAGCATTCAAGAAAACGGTGACAAAGCTGAATTTTCTCGCACCATCAACTTACAATTTAAACAAAAACAAGTCATGCGTTACGGTGAAAACCCGCATCAAAACGCCGCTTTCTTTACCGAAGAAAACGCAAGCGCGGGCTGCATTTCCACTGCCACGCAATTACAGGGCAAAGAGCTTTCTTACAATAACATCGCCGATACCGATGCGGCGCTTGAGTGCGTTAAACAATTTAGCGACGACGCAGCCTGCGTAATTGTTAAACACGCAAATCCATGCGGCGTAGCATTAGGGGGTAACATCCTTGAAGCCTATAACCGCGCTTACCAAACTGACCCAGAGTCAGCCTTTGGTGGCATCATTGCGTTTAATCGCCCACTGGATATTGACACTGCTAAAGCCATCACTGAACGCCAGTTTGTAGAAGTGATTATCGCACCGGGCATCAATGACGATGCGCTTGCTGTCATTGCCAGCAAGAAAAACCTTCGCTTGCTCGACAGTGGACATTGGGAAACAAACAATGCCACTCGCCAAGACTTTAAACGCGTTAATGGCGGCCTATTGGTCCAAAGCGTTGACAACGAGCTGTATGCCCATTTAACCGTGGTCACTAAACGCCAGCCGACAGAACAAGAAATGCGCGATTTGTTATTTGCTTGGAATGTCGCTAAATTCGTAAAATCTAATGCTATTATTTACGGTAAAAACAACATGACCATTGGTGTTGGCGCTGGACAAATGAGCCGCATCAACTCCGCTCGTATCGCTGGCATTAAAGCCGAGCATGCAGGCCTTGATGTAGCAGGTTCTGTGATGGCATCGGATGCATTCTTCCCATTCAGAGATGGGCTTGATAACGCCGCCGAAGCGGGCATTGTCGCAGTGATTCAACCAGGTGGTTCCATGCGTGACGACGAAGTGATTCAAGCGGCTGATGAGCACGGTATCGCCATGGTCTTCACCGGCATGCGCCACTTTAGACACTAATACAAAGGACAATCAATGAACGTATTAATCGTAGGTGGTGGTGGACGTGAACACGCGCTTGCATGGAAAGCTAAACAGTCTGATAAAGTAAATATTGTTTACGTTGCACCCGGCAATGCAGGCACTGCACAAGAACCCGGCATCAAAAATATCGACATTAACGCTGAAGACATCGATGGCTTATTGGCTTTTGCCAAAAAAGAATCCATTGAACTCACGATCATAGGTCCTGAAGCACCGTTGGTTGCAGGCATCGTTGATCAATTTTCCGCCAATGGATTACGCTGCTTTGGCCCCACTCAATTGGCCGCTCAACTTGAGGGTTCTAAAACATATTGCAAAGACTTTTTAGCACGTCACAACATACCAACCGCTGCATACCAAAGTTTTACCGAGGTTAAACCTGCTTGCGACTACATCCGCTCAATGGGCGCGCCGATTGTTGTGAAAGCCGATGGCTTAGCCGCGGGCAAAGGCGTTATTCTAGCTGAAACAGAGCAGCAAGCTATTGAGGCGGTGACCGATATGTTGGCGGGCAATGCATTTGGTGAAGCTGGCCATCGCGTGGTTGTTGAAGAATTTCTTGTTGGTGAAGAAGCCAGTTTTATTGTCATTGCTAACGGCCACCAAGGTTTACCTATGGCCTCATCACAAGACCATAAAGCACGTGATAACGGCGACACAGGCCCTAACACTGGTGGCATGGGCGCGTACTCGCCAGCGCCGGTTGTGACGCCGCAGATGCACCAAACCATCATGGACACCATCATTCAGCCAACCCTAGACGGTATGATTAAAGATGGCATTCCGTACACCGGCTTTTTGTACGCTGGCGTGATGATTGATGCCGAAGGTACGCCTAAAGTGCTTGAATACAACTGCCGGTTTGGTGACCCCGAAACCCAGCCAATCATGATGCGTTTAAACAGTGATTTAACCGACTTATGTAATGCTGCACTCGATAACACCCTCGACAGTATTTCAGCTGAATGGGATCCACGCACATCCGTCGGTGTTGTGTTAGCGTCTGGCGGTTACCCGTTTGACTACAACAAAGGTGATGCTATTAACGGCATCCCTAATGAAACGGCTGACAGTAAAACATTCCATGCCGGCACGAAAATGCAAGATGGCCAAATTGTTACCAACGGCGGCCGTGTATTGTGTGCTTGCGCCCTTGGCTACAGCGTTGAAGATGCACAAATAAAAGCATACGAAGCGGTTGGCTCCATTGAATGGGATAAGGTTTATTTCCGCACAGACATTGGCCATCGCGCCATTAGCCGCGAACAAAGCAAATAAACCTCTGCCGACACCACAAAAAAAGAGCTTCAATTGAAGCTCTTTTTTTTGTTTTTAAAGCGGTGTACTTAGCGTTTCATCGAATCAAAGAACTCGCTATTCGTTTTAGTTTTCTTAAAGCGTTCTAATAAGAATTCAATCGCGCCCATTTCGTCCATCGGGTTAAGAATTTTTCTTAAGATCCACGTTTTCTGAAGGATGTCTGCATCCACAATGTATTCTTCACGGCGCGTACCAGAACGGTTCACATTAATCGCAGGGTAAATACGTTTCTCTGCGATTTTACGTTCAAGGTGAAGCTCCATATTACCGGTGCCTTTAAACTCTTCGTAAATCACATCATCCATACGCGAACCCGTTTCAACCAAGGCTGTCGCAATAATCGTTAAACTGCCACCTTCTTCAATGTTTCTAGCCGCACCGAAGAAACGCTTTGGACGCTCTAATGCATTTGCGTCCACACCACCCGATAATATTTTCCCCGATGATGGCGCAACGGTATTATATGCACGGCCCAAACGAGTAATAGAGTCCAACAAAATAATCACGTCCATTTTATGCTCGACCATGCGTTTGGCTTTTTCAATGACCATTTCAGCCACTTGCACGTGGCGAGAAGCTGGCTCATCAAAGGTGCTGGAAATTACTTCACCTTTAACTGTACGTGACATTTCTGTCACCTCTTCAGGACGTTCATCAATCAACAAAACAATCAGATGGCTTTCAGGATTATTCTGTGCAATTGAGGCCGCTAAATTCTGAAGAATCATCGTTTTACCAGCCTTTGGCGGAGACACAATCAAACCACGTTGCCCTTTACCAATTGGGGATACTAAATCAATCACCCGTGATGTTAAATCCTCAGTCGTACCGTTACCTAATTCAAGGAATAAACGCTCATTAGGAAATAACGGTGTTAAATCTTTAAACGCAATTTTATGTTTTGCGTGCTCAGGCTTTTCGTAGTTAAGCAGCTCAACTTTCAATAAAGCAAAATAACGTTCGCTGTCTTTTGGTGGACGAATTTTTCCAGAGATCGTATCGCCTGTTCTTAAACCAAAGCGACGGATTTGACTAGGTGAAACGTAAATATCATCTGGGCCAGCTAAAAAAGAACCGTCTGCCGCCCTTAAAAAACCAAAGCCATCAGATAGCACTTCCAAAACACCGTCACCATTAAGTTCCTCACCTTTTTTTGCAAGTTTTTTTAGGATATGGAAAACAGTAGTTTGCTTTCTAGATCGGCCGGTGTTATCCACACCCAGCTCTTCCGCCAGCTTAAGAATATCAGCCGCAGGTCTACGCTTCAGTTCAGTTAGATTCATGTAAATTTTGTATTGTTATATAGAAAATGGATTATGTGCTAAACCAGCACAGGTAATTTAATTGGATGTTTTGATTGTTCGCACGGCAAGTCGCGTGCTTAGGAATTTCTTACGAATGTAAATTTAACACTAAAAATCGCCTTCGTCTACATTTAAAGACGAAGGCGCTATGTTTTTTTAGATATTGCTGTCTATAAATGCTGCTAATTGTGACTTAGTCACCGCACCTACTTTAGTGGCTTCTACTTCACCACCTTTGTACACCATTAAGGTTGGAATTCCACGCACACCAAATCGTCTCGGCATGGCTGGATTTGAATCAATATCCAATTTAACAATCTTAACTTTTCCTAGGTATTCATCTGCTATTTCATCGAGAATTGGCGCTACCATTTTGCATGGGCCACACCACTCCGCCCAAAAATCCACCAACACTGGCTGATCTGACGCTAATACGTCCTGTTCAAAAGTATCATCGCTGGTATGAACTATGTTTTCACTCACTATCTTATCTCCGTTCGGTTAATACTGTGCATCGCTACTTCATAATAGAGTAGGATATCTGCTGCATAGCTTATCATGAAAATTTAAGCACTCACTAACATCCTGTTCATTCTTTCTACTTACTTTTAAACAAGTCCAACACATGTCCGAAACACACTTAACTGACACCACATTTTCTTCCCTCGGATTAGCGAAGCCGTTAATTGATGGCCTTAATGATGCTGGCTTTACTAAATGCACCCCGATTCAAGAACAAACATTACCGGTCAGCCTAACGGGAAAAGACGTTGCCGGCCAAGCTCAAACCGGTACGGGTAAAACGATTGCCTTTCTATTGGCGACGTATCACTCCTTATTGAGTCACAAGGCGGCTGATAATAAAACAGGCGTTAGAGCATTAATCCTTGCGCCAACACGAGAGTTGGCCATACAAATTGCCAATGACGCTAATATTATTGGCAAACATACGAACGTTCGCGTCGGCCTAGCCTACGGCGGTACAGACTATGAAAAACAACGCACAACCATCGAAAACGGTGTTGATATTTTAATCGGCACGCCCGGCCGTACCATCGATTTTTTTAAACAAAAAGTATTTAATTTAAGAACCGCCGAAGTCCTCGTGTTAGATGAAGCTGACCGTATGTTTGATCTTGGGTTCATCAATGACATTCGTTATTTATTGCGTCGATTGCCTGAGCCTGAAAAACGCTTGAATTTACTCTTTTCAGCGACGTTATCGTTCAAGGTGACTGAACTGGCGTATGAACACATGAACGACCCTGAAATGGTGCGCATTGAACCTGAGCAGGTAACCGCTAAGCAAGTCGTAGAGTCTGTTTATTACCCCGCTGACAACGAAAAAATACCGTTATTGATTCAAATATTAAATGAAGAAAAACCAGAACGTGCGATTATCTTCATCAACACAAAACACAATGCCGATAAGGTAAACCGTTTCTTAGAAGGCAATGGTTTTGACAGCGCCGTTTTATCGGGTGATGTCCCCCAAAAGAAACGCCAAACCATCCTTAAGAGCTTCCAAGATGGCAAGCTGGCTTTGCTTATTGCAACCGATGTCGCCGCACGCGGCCTACATATACCGGCCGTTAGTCACGTGTTTAATTTTGATTTACCTCAAGACGCTGAAGACTATGTGCATCGCATCGGTCGAACAGCGCGCTCTGGCGCTAGTGGCATTGCGATTAGTTTTGCCTGTGAAACATTTGCTTATTCGTTGCCAGATATTGAGGCGTATATTTCACATAAAATTCCATTTAAAAGTATTGATGGTGCTGCGTTACCCGAGGTTAAACCAGCCACAAAAAAAGTGTATAAGCCATCGCCTAACAACCGACACGGCAAGTCAAAATCGCACCATAAGCCACGGCCACCGAGACGTTAATTTGGGAATAGCTCCCCTATGCTGCCCACCGCCGTATACTCATTCACAAGTCGCGGTGGTTCGGTACTATCTGGCTGAGTAATCGCTACCAGATGTTTAATCCCGAAGACATCTGCTGCTCTTAGCACGCTTAAGCTGTCGTCAACCATCACGGTTGTGGCGTTATCAAATGACTCAAGTTTTTGAAATGCCTGCCAAAAGCCTTGCTGCTCTTTCGGGTAGCCCATATCATGCGACGACACAATCGCGTCGAAAAACTCAATTAAACCCGTTTTCTGCATTTTGATGCTTAAACTATCCACGTGCGCATTCGTCACTAAAATGCAGCGTTTAGACATCTGTTGAAGTTGCGCTAAAAAGCCGCGCGTATCAGGCAATACTTTTATATGCGCTTGGGTATCCGCTTTTAGTTGGGCTATGTTTATTCCCAGCTCTCGCGTCCAATAATCCAAACAATACCAATTCAACAAGCCTTCTTGCGCCTTAAAAATTGGCTCTAAATGTGCGACCGCCTCATCAAACGAGACGTTTTTTTGATGCCCGTAATACTCAGGTACTACCGAACGCCAGAAGTAATTATCGAAGCTTAAATCCAATAAGGTCCCGTCCATATCCAACATCACTGTTTCTATTTCCGACCAATCAATCATCTGTTAACCTAATCACTCGTCTACAATACCCATTCAATTTAATGCCTAAGGAGCTTGATATGTTAAACTATTCAGCCAAATTACTGTTTGTTTTCATCAGTTGCAGCCTGCTGATCGCCTGCCATAAAGCACCTGTTTTAGATAACAAACTCGCGTTAAAAATAGTAACGGCCAATTATACTTCCTCAGGTTATGCCATTAGCATTGTTACCAATAATCCAAATGCACGTGGAGAAGACTCTCGTGGATGGAATTGCGATGATAAACAAGCATGGGTTGATGCTGGCGTAGTGAGTTGCAAAAAAGCTGGCCGTTCTGGTGTTTATTTAAAATTTACACCTGTCGGTGAAAAATTATTAATTGGCAAGCCTTGGGGCGATGACATCTTACGCAATACTCGCGTGATTGCCGTCAGCCAATCCATACAAGATATAACCTCCATTGAACTGGTTGACGAATCACACGCTATCGTTAATTACTCCTTGGTTTACGATCATTACACCCCGTTTGCAAATAGCCAATTAAAAGCGACTATCGCCCTTAATGTGCCGCAAATAAAGCAAGCCAGTATTATTTTAAAAGGTGATGAATGGCTTATCGACAAATAGTCCCCTTATGAATAAGGCTAAACGGCTAGAGATTTTTCAACGCCTCAGCACAGCCATTCCCGACCCTGAAACAGAACTCAATTACAGTTCACCGTTTGAATTACTGATTGCCGTTATCTTATCTGCGCAATCAACGGATAAAGGTGTCAATAAAGCCACTGACAAACTGTACCCTGTCGCTAATACACCTCAAGACATCTTTGATTTAGGTATCGACGGGCTTAAAGAATACATTAAGACCATCGGCCTATTTAACACCAAAGGCGCCAACATCATTAAAACCTGCAAGATGTTGGTGGATTTGCATAATAGCGAAGTACCGCAAACACGTGAGGAACTTGAAGCCCTGCCTGGTGTTGGTCGAAAAACAGCAAATGTTGTACTTAATACTGCCTTTGGCCATCCCACCATGGCCGTCGATACGCATATCTTTAGAGTCAGCCATCGTACCAAAATAGCACCCGGTAAGAACGTTTTAGACGTTGAAAAAAAACTTCTTAAGCATGTGCCTAAAACTTTCATGATAGATGCGCATCACTTACTAATATTACACGGTAGATACACCTGTATTGCCCGTAAACCGCGTTGTGGCTCGTGTGTTATAGAGGATCTATGTGAATTCAATAAAAAGGCTATCGACTAATTCAGCCTCAGTTCATGCTTAGCGTCCTAAGCTAGATAACGTAAATGCCGTCAATGCAAAAAAGCTTGTAAGTTTTTTTAACTTTGCATGGTCTATTAAATCGCATATAGTTAACCGGTCACTCTCGTCGGCAATTATGCAAGACGACTGGATTTACAGTTTGAAATTTCTAATTAAATATAAAGGACTCTATTATGAAAAATTCTACAAAAAAACCATTAGTAGCTGCTTTAGGCGCGGCATTCGTAACATCAATGGCATTTGCTCCAGCAGCAAGCGCAGACGTTAGCCCATTTGGCGCAACAGAACTAGAAACCGGTTACATGGTGCTTGCAGAAGGCAAATGTGGTGAAGGCAAATGCGGCGGCGAAAAGAAATCTGAAGCTAAATGTGGCGAAGGCAAATGTGGCGCCGACAAAGCGGCTGCAAAAGCTAAAGAAGCTAAATGCGCAGAAGGCAAATGCGCAGAAGGCAAATGTGCTGCTGCTAAAGCATCTGAAAAAGCTGCTGAAGCTAAATGTGCTGAAGGCAAATGTGCTGAAGGCAAATGCGGCGGCAAAAAATAATACCGCTTAGCAATGACTAGTACCTTTCCAGTTAAGGGAGCAGGTCTCGGATTAAGGCGGGCCTTCACGGGCCCGCTATCTGAGCAACCGCCCAGTAATGTTGATTTTTATGAAATCGTACCTGAAAACTGGATTCGAATTGGTGGCGCATTTGGCAAACAATTACGCGCGTTAACCGAACAATTCCCTTTTGTATCACACGGTTTATCGCTTAGCCTTGGTAGCCCCGACCCATTAGACGTAGAATTTGTTCGCGACATTCGAGATTTTTTAAAGCTACATCAAGTAAATGTATATACCGAGCACCTCACCTATTGCAGTGATGGCGGCCATATGTACGACCTTATGCCCATCCCGTTTACTGAAGAAGCGGTTGATTACGTGGCCAATAGAATCATTCAAGTTCAAGATATTCTTGGCGAACAAATCGCCATTGAAAATGCCTCTTACTACGCTGCACCAGGTAAAGAGATGGAAGAAATTGATTTCATAAATGCCGTCATTAAAAAAGCAGACTGCAAATTACTCATTGATATCAACAATATTTACGTTAACAGCGTTAACCATAAATACAGCGCCGAAGCATTCCTAAAAGGCCTACCTGGTGACCGCATCTCTTATGCGCATATCGCTGGTCATTATCACGAGTCAGAAGATATCATTATTGATTCACATGGCACCACCGTGATTGATCCGGTGTGGAAATTACTCGATACCGCCTACCAAGAATTTGGCGTATTCCCAACTTTATTAGAGCGTGATTTAAATATTCCGCCGCTCGCAGACCTACTTGAAGAAGTCGATCTTATTCACCAAGCACAATTAAATCATGCCTCATACAAAGAACAAAAACGTGCAACCGGATAACACCCCCTCTTTTATTCGCGCACAGCACGCGTTCACACACTATATTCGGGACCCTAAAAACGCACCAAGACCTACCGATATAGAAGAACGGCGCATGAACATGTATCGCGACCTTCTGTTCACTAATATTTCAAACGTTATCAGTGATGCTTTTCCTGTGTTAAAGCAAATCTCATCAGAGGAACATTGGGAAGCATTGTGCCGCGATTTTTTTGCTCGCCACCCGAGTCATAGCCCGTATTTTTCTGAGATATCTCAGGAGTTCTTGCAATACTTGCAAACTGAACGCCATGATAGCCCCGACGCGAAAGATGACTTTCCGTTTATGTTAGAACTTGCTCACTACGAATGGGCTGAATTGTTTGTCGCCATCGCGGAAGATGGTGACTCAGAACAAATTGCAAATACCGACCCACTTAATCAAGTTCTCAGTGTTGCCCATACTGCTCTATCGCTGGCCTACACATACCCAGTCCACACCATATCACCGGATGTATTACCCACAGAAGCACCTGAACAGCCCACTTATCTAGTGGTGCATAGAAGTGATGATAATCGCGCAGGTTTCCTTGAAACCACGCCAATGACACACGCCTTACTAACGGCTTTAGCTGACAATACCGAACTTACCACCAACGCATTGCTGATCAAACTAGCAAACGACCTACAATACCCTAACCCAGCTATTATTATTGAAGGGGGACTAAACATTGTTAATGACTTCATCTCTCGCGGCATTATTGTCCTCGCCTAGCTCTAGGCTATTCAAACCAATCAGCTTTCTTCTCTTTTCTTCTGTACTTGTTAATACGCAAGCGAGTAAACTCGGCTAATCAAAGATGTAACCGTTATCAAAGTTGAATATACTTATATAGAATATAGATATTACTAATTGGAACAATAACTATGAGAAAGTTTTCCCAAGCGGCCTAAGTAAAGAAATTACTCTTATTCTTGCCGTCAAAGTGCTAATTTAGCGTCCTACAACGTTCTATAAAATACATTCTAACTTATTGATATTAAAAGGTATTGCTTGATAAAGTCTAAAGTGATTTAATACAGTTCTAAAGCAATTGTTCCGTATATTTTCCGTACGAGAAGACGATTGAAACTTGTAGGAAATCTTAACCAGCACTTATGCCTTAACGGTGATGTCTTGGTGCGCCGCCTTTTTTGTCCCCGTTATTTTTATCTACACTGCTTGGTGCTATAAGCAGTTATGGGGCAAATTAACCGCTCGTTTTATTCAAGAAAACGATCACTCACTTTATTAAGGAACTAAACCATGTGGTACTTTGCTTGGATACTCGGTGTTTTACTGGCTTGCTCGTTTGGCATTATTAATGCAATGTGGTTGGAATATAACGACACATTAGACAAAGAAGAGACAAGCAGCTCTGAAGATGATAGACGAATAAGCGATCGAAGGAGAAATCCCAGATAAGGAATAATTAACAAAATGAGTTAATCTTCAGCTATATTCCTTCATCTTATCGCTACCCGCTTTTTTAGCATTGTAAGAATTAATGTTTATAATGCCCAACCTCTTCATTAGGCAACATTAACATGAGCAACAACTCACTTTTCGACCAAGCCCAACACTCTATTCCTGGCGGTGTCAACTCACCCGTCCGCGCCTTTAAAGGTGTTGGTGGCGACCCAGTCTTTATCGATCACGCCAAGGGCGCTTACATTACCGATACCAATGGCAAAAGCTACATTGATTACGTTGGCTCATGGGGGCCTATGGTCTTAGGGCATAGCCACCCTGATGTGATTGAAGCGGTTAAGCTTGCGGCTGACAAAGGCCTAAGTTTTGGCGCACCGACGGTGATTGAAACCCAAATGGCGGAAACGGTTTGTAAGCTAGTCCCTTCTATTGAAAAAGTTCGCATGGTCAGCTCTGGCACAGAAGCTACCATGAGCGCGATTCGTTTAGCGCGCGGTTTTACAGGACGCGATAACATCATTAAATTTGAAGGGTGTTATCACGGGCATTCAGATTCATTACTGGTTAAAGCCGGCTCTGGCGCACTGACTTTTGGCGTACCCAGTTCACCTGGCGTACCTGCTGCATTGGCAGACCATACGCTGACCCTTGCATACAATGATGCAGATGCTATCACCGACGCATTAAAAGAAAGTGGCGAAACCATCGCATGCATTATCGTAGAACCCGTTGCCGGTAATATGAATTGCATACCCCCAGAAGCTGGTTTTCTTGAGTGTTTAAGAACACTCTGCGACCAATATGGCATCGTACTCATTTTTGATGAGGTAATGAGTGGTTTCCGTGTTGCTCTCGGCGGCGCACAGCAGGTTTACGGCGTAAAACCCGACTTAACTACACTTGGCAAAGTCATTGGTGGCGGCATGCCTGTGGGCGCGTTTGGTGGCCGTGCAAATATTATGGCTGAGCTCGCGCCTGAAGGACCTGTGTATCAAGCTGGCACCTTATCCGGCAACCCTATCGCCATGTCTGCCGGTTTAAAAACCTTAAAGCTTGTTAGCGAACCTGGTTTTTACGAAAAACTTAGCGCCAGAACCACGCAATTATTGGATGGCATGCAACAATTGGCGAATGAAGCCGACATCCCCTTTACCACTAATCAAGTGGGCGGCATGTTTGGCTTATTCTTCTCAACAGATCAAAACGTCAGCCGGTTTGAACAAGTCATGCAGTGCGATCAAGAACGGTTCAAACAGTTTTTTCACCTGATGCTAGAACAAGGTATTTATCTTGCCCCGTCCGCTTTTGAAGCTGGCTTTGTTTCCGCAGCACACAGCGAACAGGATATAAACGATACGCTAAACGCTGCCAAAATCGCTTTTGCAAAACTCACATGATTGATGTCGTTAAACCCGGGCAAGTCTACAAATTGAATCAGTACGAAAAACTGGGTGGTGAAGCGGGCGTTCGCCAACTGACCCAGTATTTTTATCAAGCGATGAATTCTATTGCTGATGTTAAAACCATCCGCGATATGCACGCGCCGAATTTAAACGAAGCTGAAGAAAAGCTATTCATGTTCTTAAGCGGCTGGCTTGGCGGACCATCTTTGTATATCGAAAAATTTGGCCACCCACGCCTACGCGCTCGTCATTTGCCCTTTAGCGTTGGCACCAAAGAACGTGATCAATGGCTGCACTGTATGGACGTTGCACTATCGAAAATGGAAATTGAAAAACCCATGCACGATGAATTGATGCAAGCGTTCTTCAATACAGCAGACTTTATGCGTAACCAAGATAAATAGTTGTAATTTAGTATGCTGACAGATCTGCTTAATTTAATTACTCAATGGGTCATTGATTACCCCTTATGGTCGGGTGCGATTATTTTCCTTGTCGCCATGGTTGAGTCACTCGCTATTGTCGGCATTATTGTGCCCGGCGTTGCCATTATGTTCGCCATCGGAACGCTTATCAGCAATGGCACGCTTGATTTATTTACCACCACTTTATGGGCCGCTGCCGGTGCGTCTGTTGGTGATGGTCTAAGCTTTGCCTTAGGTAAACTCTATAAAGAAAAAATTTACACCGTAGCGTGGTTTGAAAAACGCCCCAGTTTTTTGCAGAAAGGCCATCGCTTCTTTGAAAAATACGGCGTATTTAGTATTCTTATCGGGCGTTTTGTTGGCCCCATTCGCGCTGTTATCCCGCTGATTGCTGGCATACTGGATATGCCCCTTAAGCAATACGTCCCTATCAACATTATCGCGTCAATATTATGGGCGCCCGCTTATCTATTTCCAGGCTTACTGTTTGGAAACGCCATCTCTAACGCACCCAATAGTTTGTTAGATAACTGGCCTGTTTGGTTACTTATTTGTGTTCTAATTTTCTTACTCGCGAAATTAATCAGCAAAATTCGCCGCAACAACTCACAAAATAACTAAGTTACCTAACAGTAATTCATCGAGATCTTTAGCTGGCATAGGTCGATGGAAATAATAGCCTTGAAACACCTCACAACCATTCCGAATCAAGAAGCGAAGTTGACTCTCTTCCTCAACCCCTTCGGCAACCACCTCTAAATTCAAATTATTCGCCATCGCAATAATTGTCGCGGCAATTTCCGCATCCGCCTTATCAATGTGCAAGTCACGAACAAACGATTGGTCAATTTTAAGTTCACTCAGCGGAAGCTGTTTCAAGTACGTTAGCGATGAATAGCCGGTACCAAAATCATCCATCGAAATTTTAAACCCAAGCGCTGTTAATTGCGCCATTTTATCAATGATTGATTGCATGTCTTTAATCGTGATGCCTTCGGTTACCTCTAACGTTACATTGTTCGCTGACACGCCTGTCTCGGCGATTAAGTCTTTAACAAGCTCAATAAAATTACTTTGATGGAATTGGTAAGGGCTAATGTTTATCGACAATCTAAAGTCCTTATTTACACCGGCTTTTTGCCATTGGTTTAATTGCCTGAACCCTTCGCGCATAACCCACTCACCAATGGGCACAATAAGACCCGTTAACTCGGCAACGGGTATAAATTCAGCCGGCGACACCATGCCATCGTCCTTTTTAAACCAACGTAATAATGCCTCCGCGCCAAGAATTCTTCCAAACTCATCCACTTGTGGCTGATAAAACAATTCAAACTCATCAGCCTCAATGGCCTGACGTAATCCGTTCTCAATCTGCAATCTAGCATCAGCAAATTCTTGCATTTGCGGTTGATAAAATTTACACCCATCACGCCCTGCTTCTTTCGCCTTATACATCGCAGTATCCGCCTGTTTCATCAACTCTTCAGGACTTTCAGCCATACCAGGGAACGTGGTTATGCCAATGCTCGCTGTCAAATGATACGTTTCACCTTGCACTTGAAACGGTTCACCCAATACATGGCGTAACTTCAACATTAACGAGTGTATTTGGTTAATCACCAACTCTTCAGATTCCTCAAGATGCCCAGATAAAATCACGAATTCATCGCCACCTAATCTGGCGATGACATCTTCGGCACGGAATACTTTTTTAAGCCTATCGGCAACGTGTTGTAATAACTCATCACCTGCCGCGTGCCCTTTTGAATCATTTAACGTTTTAAAGTGATCCAAATCCATAAACAATAACGCACCGCATCGACGTTCTCTTTTAGAAATTTCTAAAATGTACTCCATGCGCTCGGTTAACAATCGCCTATTAGGCAACTTGGTTAACTCATCATAATAAGCCAACTCTTGCGCATAGGCTTTCGAGTCTTAATATCCGACAGCGTTGTTTCTACTTGAGACAATAATGAATTGAAACTCTTACCTAGTGTCGCGAATTCACTTCTATCCTCATGGGCTACCGAAATACGTGCCGAGTAATCACGTTTCACACCAATACCTTTGATAGCGGCCATTAAATTCTGCAGCGGATAGACAAAAATATGCTGCAACCATAAAGACAATAATATTGACAACCCCAATGCAATTGGAATAACAATGACCAATTGCTCGTACAATTCCCTTATTAATTCTTCATACCTTGCGTTAGACAGCTCATAGCTAACTTCACCAATTGTCTCGTTACCAAACATAACGCTGCGCTTAAACAACAATCGATCACCAACTACTGCATGGGACAGACCCGCTGGCATGTTAATTACTTCGTGATTGGCATTAGATTTTGAATAATGCAATATGCCGCGACCGGCTTTATCACTTAAATCTGCATGCTCTATCATTGGCCATACTTTCCATTTGTGAACGATTCCTATACTTGAGCTCGGCAAACCCATCATGATTAATTCGGCATAATCGTGATTTAACGCACGGCTTATTACCGTTATTTCATCAATCACTTCTTCAGCATATTCATTTTTTCTATGTAATACGCAAACACTGAATAACCGATGATTAAGCAACACGCCATCACCATCATCAATAAAACGAATTGATGCCTAACGGTAAAATAAGATAATCGGAGCATTCTAAAAATAAACCTTCGCTAATTAGTTTTGCTAATGGGCAAGCCTGTCTGGAGACTCCATTCATGCCACGAACCATCATACGCCCGCACATTCGCACCTAGCATACGTAAGGCAACGTAGTTGGTCGCTGACTCTTTTCCCTTGTTGCAATAAACCGTGTTCATTTTTTTCATATCCACCGCTTTATAAACTTCCTTTAGCTCAGCAATGGGTTTGAATTTTGAATAATCTGCTGTCAGGTTTGTATACCAAGGAATACTAATTGCAGATGGAATGTGTCCATACACGCTCGTTTGTGATTCTTTGCCCTGATATTCCACTTCGGCTCTAGCATCTATGATGGATTCGTTATTGTTTTTCATAGATGCAAAAACCACCAGCATGGTCGCCAGCTTCTCTTCTTGTAATGCTGGATAAAAATCGGAGGCTACGACAGCTTGCAATCCTTTTTGTGTCGAGTAATTTTTTTCACCCATTCTCCGAAAAAGCCATTCATGATGGCCACGTCTTTAACTCCAAACGTTTCAAGCACCCAAAATAATCGCGACATATCTAAAAAAGTTTTATCGCCATAAATAATAATCTTAGACTCTGATGTAATCCCTGCCGCGCTCATTAAGTCACGGATTTCAGTTATCGTAGCCACTAAGTCTGAACGGCCCGTCTTCGTAAACGTCTCATCTGTTGGTAGCGATACCGCGCCTTTGATATGCCCCTTCTTAAATTCAACGAGTGAACGGGAGTCAACGAGTGTTACGTTGCCTTGTTCTATCCGTGCTTTCACCTCGTCAATGCTCAATAAAATATTGCTATGTTCCGCTGCTGTCGCCAAACCAGCAAATAGGAACATCACAAGTAGAACAAGACCCTTAATATAAGAGCGTGTTTTTGGGTTGAATATCATATCGCCACATCCTTGAAGCTATTTAAATTTAGCTGAACAAATGCAATATGCAAGTAACACCATCATTTATTATTGACGGTTTGTAAATAAGCCCAATATCATGTGCAGCCTTTCAATCGGGTCATCTATTTCCAGCAATCGTTGCCTGATAACACTCTCCATTGGCAAGACTTCCGTTAAACGATAACCAACCCAATTTGCATCATGAAACTGCTTATCGTCTATGGCATCGGCGTGTTTGTTCTTGCTCAGCACATTCCTTAGCATACCGGTTAACGTCACTAATTCATCGGGTACGGGTATAGAGGGAATATCCGCTAACAGCTGAATATTTGCGGTAATGAGTTCCTGCTTTGAGGTTTGGTTATCCAGCATCTTAAATCGCTGACAACCCATGGCTTCAATCTCTAATACGCCATCGGCGGTTTGTCCCCAATTAATAATTTTTGCCAACGTGCCAATTTGATAACAACTCGCGGCTTTGCCTACTTCATGTCCGTCAACAATCATGCAAACACCAAAAGGCACGTCTTGTTTTAAACAGCGACTCACCATATCTAAGTAACGTGTTTCGAATATTTTTAGCGACAACACACCGTCAGGAAACAACACTGCCGACAACGGGAAGATGGGCACATTGCTTGTCGGAAAACGCATCTCGTTTATTTACTCGCCTAAACGATCTTCTACCAGTTGGTGTATACCACCAAAACCACCGTTACTCATAAACAACACGTGGTCGTTAGCTTTCGCTTCTTTCTCAATCGCCTCAATCAGTGACGGCATTGTTTTAAACAACTGAACCGTCGGAAACTGTTCCATGTTCATTTCCCATGTCATGCCTTCGGGCATATAAATAAAAGCACAGTCCGCCTGTTTCAACGAAGGTAATAAGGTCGCTTTATGCACCCCCATTTTCATGGTATTTGAACGCGGCTCTAACACGGCAATAATCCGTTGCTCGCCAACTTTCCCCCGCAGCCCCGCCAAAGTGCTTTCAATAGCCGTTGGGTGATGTGCAAAATCATCGTACAAGGTAATATTGTTAACCACCGCTTTCACTTCCATCCGGCGCTTTACGTTCTGAAACTCTGCTAAGGCTTTCACTGCAACATCCGGCGTAACACCAACATGGTCGGCCGCCGCAATTGCGCCTAATGCATTCGACACATTGTGTTGCCCGCTTAAGTCCCAACACACACGACCAGACAACTCCCCATGATGATACACATCAAACTCACCTTCACCCGCCGTGATATTTGCCGCTGTCCATTCGGCTGTACTGGATGCACCCGTATTAACAGTTGCCGTCGGTGTCCAACACCCTTGCGACAATACATCATCTACATTTGAATCGTCCGACGGGCTGATTAACAGACCATTATTCGGCACAGTTCTCACTAAGTGATGAAATTGCCGTTTGATGGCATCAAGGTCTTCGAAAATATCTGCGTGATCAAATTCAAGGTTATTTAGTACGCAAGTTTTTGGTCGGTAATGGACAAATTTTGAGCGTTTGTCGAAAAAGGCCGTATCGTATTCATCCGCTTCTATTACAAAATAATCCGATTCGCCTAACCGTGCCGACGTTGAAAAATTTAACGGCACACCGCCAATTAAAAAACCCGGTTTTAACCCTGCGTATTCAAGTATCCACGCTAACATGGAGCTGCTGGTGGTTTTACCGTGTGTACCGGCTACAGCCAACACCCATCGGTTTTGCAACACGTGTTCTGCCAACCATTGCGCGCCGGAGGTATACGGCAAACCTAAACTTAATACCGCTTCTACTTCCGTGTTACCCCGCGACAACGCATTGCCTATCACCACCATATCCGGCTTCACCGCTAAATTGTCAGCACGGTAACCTTGCATCAACTCAATCCCCTCTGACTCAAGTTGCGTGCTCATCGGCGGGTACACGCCTGCATCAGATCCCGTTACTGTATGCCCTAGACGCTTCGCCATCACCGCAAGGCCACCCATAAACGTGCCACAAATACCTAAAATATGTATTCTCAAACTTTTACCCTTAACTCTCATTTATGTCTAACACCATCTTACTTTAGATTGTAAAATACGACTATGAGCGATTCCAAACATCAAAATATCCAAGTAACCGTCGATACCACTTACATTGCCTCGTCATCTGAACCAGAAGCTGCACGGTATGTTTTTGCGTATTCCATCACCATTAAAAACGCAGGCGATATAGAAGCCCAATTACTTAGCCGACACTGGGTCATTACCGATGCTAACGGTAAAACTCAAGAAGTGCATGGCGAAGGCGTCATTGGTGAACAGCCGCACATACCGCCCGGTGAATCGTATCAATACACCAGTGGCGCGGTGATTGAAACGTCTGTCGGCGCTATGCAAGGTAGTTATCACATGCTGGATTCTGACGGCGATAAATTCACCGCCCTTATTCCCGCTTTTTCACTCTCCATTCCACGCACGCTACACTAAATAAACCGGCACATGGCAACCTACGCCATTGGCGATATTCAAGGCTGTTATGACCCCCTTAGGCGATTACTTGACACGATTAAGTTTGACCCCTGCATCGACCAGCTTTGGTTTGCCGGCGACCTTATCAACCGCGGTCCGCAATCGCTAGAAACATTGCGCTTCATCATGTCACTGGGCAACAGCGCGCGCAGTGTTCTTGGTAACCATGACTGCCATTTTTTAGCCATTGCACACGGCCATCACACGCCGTATAAAGCGGATACATTTTCGGATATATTGAATGCCGACGATGCCGACGAGCTTATTCAATGGCTGCGCAAGCAACCTTTTTTACATGAAGATAAAGCACTCGGTTACAGCATGGTTCATGCTGGTATTCCGCCGCAGTGGTCAATGGCTGATACACGACGTTATGCCCGTGAGCTTGAAACCGTTTTTCAAGGCCGTCAACTGGATAGTTTTTTAGCCGCCATGTATAGCAATCAACCTGATTGTTGGGACGACGCCTTAGCCGGCAATGATCGACTACGTTCCATCATTAATAGCTTCACCCGCTTGCGATATTGCGACGCGCAAGGCCGTTTGAACTTTAAAGACAAGGGCGCACTTGGCACGCAAGCCAAAGGGCTAATACCTTGGTTTGAAGCGCCTAATAGAAAAACAACAAGTGATAAAATACTCTTTGGCCACTGGTCTACCTTGGGGTTTCACACAAAAAATAATGCAACGTGCTTAGACAGTGGCTGCTTATGGGGCGGATCGTTAACAGCGCTAAAACTGGGTGTTCACGAGGAACGTATCAGCGAGCCTTGCGATTGTTTCGCAACGCCTGGTCTTTAGCCTGTTCGTTCAACGGTTCTATCAAGCGTAACAAACGAAAAGTTATACGCATGGCGTTCATCCGCTGCGTATTCGCGGCGTTCCGTTTCTACCCATTCATCTTCGTTAATGTCAGGAAAAAAGGCATCGGCATCAAAAGTTTGATGCACAAGCGTCAAGTATAAACGTTTCACCATCGGTAACATTTGCTGGTAAAAGCTCGCCCCACCAATAACCATCACCTCATCGTATTGCTGACTGGCAGACAATGCCGCATCAATTGAATTCACAATCGTCACGCCATCAGCCGTAAACGTTTTATCGCGTGTTATCACGATATTTTCTCTACCCGGCAACGGCTTACCAATGGACTCATAGGTTTTACGCCCCATTAAAATAGGTTTGCCCATCGTGGTTTTTTTGAAATATTTAAAATCCTCCGGCAAGTGCCAAAGCAGCTCATTATCTTTTCCGATGGCGTTGTTTTCACCCATCGCAACAATCATTGAAATCATCAGATAATCTTTAAATAGCGACGGGGGCTTTTATACCCGCATGGGATTCGTAGCCAACTATTTCGAAATCGTCATAGTTATAATCGAATAATGACGCTGGCTGTCGAGCAATGTTTAACTGTGGCAATGCCAACGTATCTCGTGACAATTGCAAATTAGCTTGTTCGAAGTGGTTGTTGTACAAATGCACATCGCCGCCTGTCCAAACGAAATCACCCACGTCTAAACCGGCTTGCTGCGCGACCATATGCGTTAACAAAGCATAGCTGGCGATATTAAACGGCACGCCTAAAAAGAAATCAGCAGAACGTTGATATAGCTGACAAGACAAGCGACCATCCGCCACGTAAAATTGAAACAACAAGTGACACGGTGGTAAGGCCATATCCGGCACTTGGCCCACATTCCATGCGCTAACAATTAAACGGCGTGAATCGGGGGTGTTTTTAATTTGCGCCAACACCTCGCTTATTTGGTCAATATTGCCGCCCGATGGTGTAGGCCATGAGCGCCACTGATGTCCATAAACAGGGCCTAAGTCGCCATTGTCATCAGCCCATTCATCCCAAATTTTCACACCATTTTCGTTTAAATACGCGGTATTGGTATCGCCGTTTAAAAACCACAGTAACTCATGAATAATTGAACGTAAATGTAATTTTTTGGTGGTGACTAAAGGAAAGCCTTTAGACAGATCAAAGCGCATTTGACGACCAAATACTGAACGCGTACCCGTGCCCGTTCGGTCTTCTTTATTCGTCCCGTTATCGAGGATATCCTGCATCAATTCTAAATATTGTTTCATTGGTTACGATCCTTTTTGATAGGCCTTTATCATTAAAAAGCCTCCTAATAAAATCATTGGCGTGGACAATATTTGCCCCATCGTTAGCCAATTAAATGCTAAATAGCCAAGGTGGGCATCGGGCAGGCGAACAAACTCCACTAAGAACCTAAACGCCCCGTAACCCATTAAAAATAAACCCGTTGCCGCCATCATTGGCTTTGGTTTGCTGGTATATACCCACAGTAACAGGAACAACACAACGCCTTCTAGCGCCGCCTCGTATAATTGCGAAGGATGTCGAGGTATATTGCCTAAACCTGGCACCAACATACCTAAACTGAAATCCGTTGGCTTACCCCACAATTCACCGTTTATAAAATTACCGACCCGACCTGCACCCAATCCAATAGGTACTAATGGCACAACAAAATCAATGACCTCAAAAAAGCGGTGTTTGTATTTTCGACCAAACAATAACATCGACAAACCCACGCCAATTAAACCACCGTGGAACGACATACCGCCTTGCCAAATTTTGAATAAAATAAGTGGGTTATCGGCAAACGCAGGAAAGTTATAAAACAACACATAGCCAATGCGGCCACCCAACACCACGCCCATCGCTGCATAGAATATCAAGTCATCGATTTGCTCAACAGCCCAACCAATCTTCTTCGCCCTTATGCGCCCCAATAGCCAAGCGCCGACAAAACCAATCAAGTACATAACGCCGTACCAATGAATTTTCACATGGCCTAAGGCGAGTGCAACGGGGTCAATATTAGGGTACGCCAACATCGAATAATTAATCGTTTAAAAATGTTTATTATATGGAAAATATAGTCTCGAGAAAGCTAAAAAGGCAACTGCTTATACAGTTGCCTTTTTATTGTTTCCTACCTAAAGGTATTTAACCTAATAAAGGCGCAATCACCAAACTAACAATCGCCATCACATTAATAAGAATATTCATTGATGGGCCAGAGGTGTCTTTAAACGGATCACCTACAGTATCACCCACAACAACTGCTGTATGCGTATCAGACCCTTTACCCCCTAAGTTACCTTTTTCAACATACTTTTTAGCGTTATCCCACGCACCGCCGGCATTGGCCATCATGAGTGCCATCAGTACACAACAAAGCAGTGCGCCCGACAACATACCACCCAAGGCTTCAGCGCCAATTAAAAAGCCAACCAATGGTGGTGCGCTAACGGCAATAACACCCGGCACAATCATTTTTTGAAGTGCCGCGGTTGTCGCAATATCGATGCAACGTTCGGTATCTGGCTCTGCTGTGCCTTCTAGCAGACCATCAATTTCTCTAAATTGACGGCGAATTTCTTTAATCATCTCAAAGGCTGCATCACCAACGGCCGTCATAGTCAATGCCGCAATAACAAATGGAATAACCCCCCCAATAAACAAACCAATGAGCACTTGCGGATCATTTAATTCTAAAGAAAAATTAGGTATCTGCGCTGAAACTGTTTCTATAAACGCCGTAATAATAGCCAACGCTGCCAGCGCTGCTGCGCCAATGGCAAAACCTTTACCAATCGCCGCCGTGGTATTACCCAACTCATCTAATGAGTCAGTAATTTTGCGCGTTTCTTCACCTAAACCACCCATTTCAGCAATGCCGCCGGCGTTATCCGCCACAGGGCCATAAGCATCAATCGCCATGGTGATACCCACGGTGGCTAACATACCAACAGCTGCAATACCTACACCGTACAAATCAGCAAAATGGCTAGATACAGCTATCACACCACAAATGGTAAACACAGGGATTGCCACCGATTGCATGCCAACAGCAAGGCCTGCAATCATTACTGTGGCTGGGCCTGTTTCACCTGCTTGTGCAATATGCTGAACCGGTGCACCCGCTGTGTAATATTCAGTGACTAGGCCAATAATAATGCCACCAACAGCGCCTGCTAAAACGGCCATCCAAACATAGGTATTAACGTCCATCATCAAAATCATCAGTAATGCCGCAATAATAAATATTATTGATGCCCCCATTGTGCCCATACGCAGGGCTTTTTCTGGAGATTTAGCTGCGTTTTGTTTAACTATAACAATGCCGGCTATCGAACAAAGTAAGCCAATTGAAGCTAATGCTAGTGGCAAAAACATCAAGCTGGACTGTGCACCTAACTCACTCAATACCACAGCAGACATAGTCGATGCAATTGCAATCGTCGCAATCATAGAACCGCAATATGATTCAAAAATATCTGAACCCATACCCGCTACATCACCCACATTATCGCCTACGTTATCGGCAATAACGCCTGGGTTACGTGGGTCATCTTCTGGAATACCCGCTTCAAGCTTACCGACTAAATCGGCGCCGATATCGGCACTCTTGGTAAAAATGCCACCGCCGACACGGGAGAACAAAGCGACGACAGATGCGCCCATGGCAAAACCATGAATCGCGTGTGATGTTTCTGGGTCACTACCGAAAAACAAGTACATCAACCCAAGACCCATTAAGCCCAGTGATGCAACGGCCAGACCCATAATAGAGCCACCAAAAAAAGCCACTGATAGTGCAGCTTCCGCACCTTCTGTGTGCGCAGCAGTGGTCGTTCGAACATTTGCTTTAGTCGCTGTGTTCATGCCTATGTAGCCCGCTAGACCAGATGCCACCGCTCCGAAGAAGAAACAAAGCGCTGTTGCCCAACCGAGGAAGATAAACGTCAAAACAAACAACACGGCGGCAAACTTAGCTAGCATGGTGTATTCGCGTTTCATAAAGACCATCGCACCCGAATGAATTTGTTCGGCAATCTTGGCGACTTTGCCTTCTCCTTCGGGGTACTTCATCACCAAGCCATAAACATACTTGGCCGCGTATAAACCGAAACACCCAATAATGGGTGGTAATAAATGACTTAACTCCATGCTTAGCTCCCGATTGTTTTTTGTTTTATTTTTTATTTTTTATAAAAAATACAGCGCTAACGAAACAGCTCCTCTTTTTTACTCTGCATGTATGCTTGTTGCAAGTAGAAACCTTAATTAATTACGCCCCTTTCTGTATAATCCAGCACAGCATTTAATTAACTAAACAGATAAGGAAAGAACATGAGCCTAAATTTAGTCCCTTCTGGTAAAGATTTACCAAATGACATCAACGTTATTATTGAAATCCCTTCACACGCTGATCCTATTAAATATGAAGTAGATAAAGACTCAGGTTCTTTATTTGTTGACCGTTTTATGGGCACGGCTATGCATTACCCATGTAACTACGGCTATGTTCCACATACTTTATCAGATGATGGCGATCCAGTTGACGTGTTAGTGATCACGCCCGTGCCATTAATGAACGGCTCTGTTATCCGTTGTCGCCCCATTGGCGTTTTAATGATGACCGATGAAGCTGGCGAAGATGCGAAAGTATTGGCTGTTCCTGTTTCAAAATTAACACCGCTTTATGACGACGTTAAATCTCATGAGGACATCCCTAAAGTTACGCTAGACCAAATCTCGCATTTCTTTGAACACTATAAAGATTTAGAGGCTGGCAAATGGGTAAAAATTAACGGCTGGCAAGGTCTTGAAGGCGCTGGTAAAGAAATCATGGAAAGTGTTGCGCGTTACGAAACAGCTGAAGACAAGCCTCACTTCTAAGCAGCACCTGTTTTTAGATTAGTAACCGCTGGTGTTCTTTTCGACCCAGCGGTTTTTTTCTGCCTGTTGCCCAGAGCCGCTCACGGATTCTTTTTTCCAAAACGGCGCTTTGCTTTTTAAATCTTCCATAATAAAACGACTCGCTTCAAACGCATCTTTACGGTGCGCGGACCAAACCGCCACCAATACAATCGGGTCATTGGGCAATAACTCACCCACGCGGTGAATAACCAAGGTTTCAAGTAAATCCCACTTCTCTTTAGCTTCTTGTACGATTTTACCTAGGTGCTTTTCAGTCATGCCTGGGTAATGTTCCAGCACCATTGCATTCACCGTATCACCTTCATTCATATCTCGCATGGTGCCGGTAAAGTTCGCACAGGCACCAAATTCACCATCGCGCCTCATCGCTAATTGAAAGCTTGATAATTCGTGCCATGGATCAAAAGGCTGCTCAATAATTTTAATCATATTAACCGCCTGTCACCGGTGGAAAAAACGCCACTTCATCGCCCGCCTTAACCAGTGATTCTGCTTGCGCATACTCTTGATTAATAGAATACAAAACCTGTTGCGTGACGTTTTTACCGTCACTAACACGCTGCCAAACATCCCCTATCGTGTTCAAACCGTCTTCGCTAATCAGCTCTTCATTGCAGCCTAATAGCTCACGTAAACTGGCGAAATAAAGTACTTTTATGGTCATGGCTTTCTCTGCTTTGGTTTGTGTCATAATTGCTCATAATATCACGCAATCACTACATTAAACTATGTCAGAACTTACACACTTTAACGCTGCTGGCGATGCCCATATGGTGGATATCAGCGCAAAAGCCGATACCGACCGTACGGCTGTCACAGAAGGCTTTATTGAAATGGAGGCTGCCACGTTGAAACGCGTGATGGCCGGCGACAATAAAAAAGGCGACGTGCTGGGCATTGCGCGCATAGCGGGCATTATGGCCAGCAAAAAAACGGCCGAGCTTATTCCGCTTTGCCACCCACTCCCCATTACCCATGTTGATATTAAACTTGAACCCGACACGGCTAATAACTGCATCGCTTGCCATGCCACTGTCACTACATCCGGCAAAACAGGTGTGGAAATGGAAGCGTTGAACGCGACACAAGTCACCTTATTAACCATTTACGACATGTGTAAAGCCGTAGATCGCGGTATGACCATTCAAGGTGTTCGTTTACTTGAAAAGAAAGGTGGAAAGTCTGGGCACTGGAAGCGTGAAGATTAGCCGTGTCATTTGAACTGCACCCAAGGCTTACTGAAGATACCTATTACTTAGGTGATTTTCCGTTGTGCGCTTTATTGTTGAGCAAAGATGCTAACTACCCTTGGTATATTCTTGTGCCACGGCAAGAAGGCATCAGTGAAGCGTTTCAGCTATGCGCGATAGATCAACAACAACTGCAAGTCGAATCATTACAACTCAGCAAAGCACTCAACGATGGGTTTCAGGCGGCCAAGATGAACATCGCCGCGTTAGGCAATATGGTGCCTCAATTGCACCTACACCACATCGTTCGCTACAAAGCTGATATTGCTTGGCCAAACCCCGTATGGGGCTTTGCCGATGCTATCGTATACGATGAACAACAGCTTCAAGAACACATTATTAAAACAATAGCTTTACTAAGCCAAGCAGACTTCAAACCAAATAAAGGACACTCCGTTGAATAACCAAGCCACGGCCACACTACTTGCAGAATGTTCAGATCAGCCCGGCATCATTGCTAAAGTGACTCAATTCTTAAGCGAGAACAACGGCAACATTGTTGACCTTGAACAGCACGTTGACGTGAGTGACAAACACTTTTTTATGCGAGTTGAATGGCAATTAGACAATTTCAATATCGCCCGTGAATCGATTGAAAACGCATTTAATGAACAAGTTGGCTCCGTTCTTAATATGAACTGGCGTATCGCCTTTTCAGACGTTAAACCACGAATGGCACTTTTCGTTTCGCAACACGGGCATTGCTTATTCGATATTTTGTCACGCTATCAATCTGGCGAGTGGAACGTGGAAATACCTTTAATCATCAGCAATCATACCCACTTTCAATCATTCGCTGACAATGCCGGCATACCGTTTTATCACTTACCGATTAACGCTGATAACAAACAGCAACAAGAAAAATATCAATTAGACTTACTGGCTGAACACCGCGTAGACACAGTCGTTCTTGCGCGCTATATGCAAATTCTAAGTCCTAACTTTATTGCTCAGTACCCTAATCAAATAATTAATATTCACCACTCATTTTTACCCGCTTTTCCCGGAGCAAAGCCGTACCATTCCGCACACGAACGTGGCGTGAAAATTATAGGCGCCACCAGTCATTACGTTACCAGCGAGTTAGACGCGGGCCCCATCATCGAGCAAGACATCGTGCGTATCAGGCATAACGATAACGTTGAAGATTTAAAACGAAAAGGCCAAGATAATGAAAAAATAGTTTTGTCTCGCGCCATCAGACATCACCTGCAGCACGAGGTGTTAGTATATAAAAATCGTTGTATCGTTTTTGATTAAATGAACCAAGGAGAAAAACCATGACTAAACAAACTGGACAGTGCCTATGTGGCGCTATGAAATACGAAGTAACCGCCCTGCCTGTTATATCTGCGGCATGCCATTGTACCGACTGCCAAAAAGTATCAGGGACAGCGTATTCCATTAATATTGGCGTGCCAGAAGACGCTTTTACCATCACTGGAGACACGTTAACACAGTACGTTATTAAAGCTGATAGCGGCAAAGATATTAAACGTCACTTTTGCAGCACCTGCGGTTCCCAGCTCTTTTCGAAGGCTGATGTAATGCCAGGCCTTGTTATTGTTAAAGCAGGCACATTAGATGATACAAGCACCTTCAAGCCGACCATAAATCTTTTTTGCGACTCAAAAATGGCGTGGTTAAAGGAAGAATGTGAAACCACCGACTTCCCAAAAATGCCGACTGAGTAAACCCCCTCTTTTCTTAAACTCGTTACCTTTAACTATAAAGGTAACGAGCTAATAGGGCGTTTTGCCCCAACGGATGTGGACACGCTCTCATCAAAAATAAACCAATAAAAAACGCCTACACCTAATAGTACGGCGATAATGCTGAGTACCAACATAATATAAGCAAACCGGCTGATACCTTTTTGTTTAGCGTCCATTCGTTATGACTCTACATAAGCTAACAAACTGGCGTAATCAAATGGCCAACCTAAATCATCGTTACCAGCGCTGGTTTTAACTACTGGTATTCGCGTTCCGTACTGCTCAATCAGTCCGTCAGAATCTGCAATATCAATCACTTCTATTTGATAACACTCTGGATGCTTTGCCAACAACTGTTGCAATAGACTTTTAGCCTCTTCACACAAATGACAACCATCGGTAGTGTAAAACGTTAACTCAATTGTCATCGGGGTCGTAAGCAAGGCTTGGCGCTAACCATCGTTCAACATAATCTATCGATTCGCCTTTGCGTTCTGCGTAGTCCTCTACTTGGTCTTTCTTTAACTTACCAACATTAAAATACTGCGCATCGGGGTGCGCAAAATACCAACCACTAACGGCAGCCGTTGGGTACATGGCATAACTTTTCGTTAGCTCAATACCTACTTCTTCCGTCGCATTTAATAACGAAAATAACGTCTCTTTTTCGGTATGATCTGGGCACGCAGGGTAACCCGGCGCTGGGCGTATTCCTTTGTATGTTTCTTTAATTAATTCGTCATTGCCTAACAACTCATCTTTCGCATAACCCCAGTGTTCTTTACGCACTTGCTGGTGCAAACATTCAGCGAATGCTTCAGCTAACCTGTCAGCTAACGCTTTAATCATGATGGATTGGTAATCATCATGCTCGGCTTCAAAGCGTTTTACGTGTTCTTCTATACCAATCCCTGCGGTTACCGCAAACGCACCTATATAGTCATTAATGCCTGAATTTTCTGGCGCAACAGTATCTGCCAGGCAATAGTTTTTACGCCCCGGTGGTTTTATGTTTTGCTGACGCAAATGGTGCAATACGGCTCTTTCCGCCTCGCGTGATTCATCTTCGTAAACCACGACATCGTCCACACGGCTATTGGCTGGATAAAATCCAAACACAGCTTTTGCGGTAAGCCATTTTTCATCAATGATTTGTTTTAGCATCGCTTGCGCGTCTTTGAATAAATCGCGCGCGTGCTCGCCCACAATTTCATCGTCAAGAATTTTGGGGTAACTACCAATCAGCTCCCAAGTTTGGAAGAACGGCGACCAATCAATGAATTTTGCAATCTCATCAAGTGGAAAGTCATTCAATACTTTCGTGCCTAGAAAACTCGGCTTTATCGGCGTTTCTGCGCTCCAATCTATCTCGGCTGCATTGGCACGAGCATCTTCAATATTTAACTGGCGTTTAGTGGACTGACGACCTTTATGGCGCTCACGCACTTCGGCATATTCTTCACGGATTTTTTGTTGGTAGTCATTGTCTTCACGTGTATCTAGCAGCTTCGTTAACACGCCCACTGAACGCGAAGCATCTGTTACGTAAACACTGGCACCATGATAATTTGGCTCTATTTTTACAGCCGTATGCGCGCGCGAGGTAGTTGCACCACCAATCATCAACGGCACATTAAAGCCTTGGCGTTCCATTTCTTTCGCCATGTGTACCATTTCATCCAGCGATGGCGTTATTAAGCCGCTTAAACCAATCGCATCGACATTATGTTCACGTGCTTGTTTTAAAATCGTATCAGCCGCTACCATCACCCCTAAATCCACCACTTCAAAACCATTACATTGCAGAACGACCGCCACGATATTTTTACCAATATCGTGCACATCACCTTTTACTGTCGCCATCAGAATTTTGCCATTGCTGGAAATAACGTCGCCTTTCTCTTCTTCCATATACGGCATTAAATACGCCACGGCTTTTTTCATTACCCGTGCGGATTTAACCACTTGTGGCAAAAACATTTTTCCTTCGCCAAACAAGTCGCCGACCACGTTCATGCCATCCATTAATGGCCCTTCAATTACGTGCAAAGGGCGATCGACTTCTTGACGAACCAGCTCGGTATCTTCTTCAATAAATTCGGTAATGCCTTTAACTAGCGCATGTTCTAAACGTTTTTTAACCGGCCACGAGCGCCATTCAGCCGCTTCTTTAACGGCTTCTTCAGAATCAATATCCAGGTACTTTGCAGCAACTTCTAGTAAGTTTTCTGTCGCGCTTTCACCACTGACTGGTGTGCGGTTTAGAATCACGTCTTCAACGGCTTCACGTAGTTTTTCTGGAATATCGTCATACACCGCCAATTGCCCTGCGTTAACAATGCCCATGTCCATACCGGCTTTAATAGCGTGATATAAAAACACCGCGTGAATTGCTTCGCGCACCACGTTGTTCCCACGGAATGAGAACGATACGTTTGACACACCACCTGATACCATCGCGTGCGGCAAGGTTTGTTTAATTACCCGCGTCGCTTCAATAAAGTCCACCGCGTAGTTGTTATGCTCGTCGATGCCGGTGGCGACCGCGAATATATTCGGGTCAAAAATAATGTCTTCTGGCGGAAAACCCGCTTTTTCAGTCAGCACCTTATAAGCACGCGTACAAATATCTACTTTACGTTCGAAGGTGTCTGCTTGGCCTGTTTCATCAAACGCCATCACAATGGCCGCAGCGCCATAACGCATAATCGTTTTCGCTTGGTTGATAAAGTTTTCTTCGCCCTCTTTCAAACTGATTGAATTGACAATCGCTTTACCTTGCACGCACTTCAAGCCCGCTTCTAAAATATCCCATTTTGATGAATCAATCATCACGGGTACAACGGAGATATCGGGCTCGGCAGCAATCAGGCTTAGGAAGCGCACCATCGCGGCTTTTGAGTCCAACATGCCTTCATCCATGTTGATATCGATCACTTGTGCGCCGTTTTCTACCTGCTGACGTGCTACGTCTAAAGCTGTTTCGTAATCTTGTTCTTTAATTAAGCGTTTGAATCGCGCAGAGCCAGTAACGTTAGTCCGCTCACCCACGTTAATGAACAGCGACGCTTTGGTGATATTCATCGGCTCTAAACCTGACAATTTACAGGCGACTTCCAATTCTGGAATTTGTCTGGGCGCACAATCGCTCACTGCTTTTTTCATCGCAGTGATGAATTCAGGCCCAGTACCACAACAACCACCAATAATATTTAAAAAGCCGCTTTGCGCCCATTCACGAATATGCCCCGCCATATCTTCTGGCGTTTCGTCATAACCACCAAACTCATTTGGTAAGCCTGCATTGGGGTGTGCCGTTACATAGGTATCCGCAACACGTGACAACTCTTCAATATATTGACGTAATTCTTCCGCGCCCAAAGCGCAGTTAAAGCCGATGCTGATGGGGTTGATATGGCGAACTGAATTCCAAAAGGCTTCGGTTACTTGGCCAGATAATGTTCTGCCTGATGCATCAGTAATGGTGCCGGATATCATCACCGGATAGGTCACCTTGTGATCTGCAAAATATTGTTCAATCGCAAACAAGGCCGCCTTAGCATTCAAGGTATCAAATATCGTTTCTACTAACAGAATATCCGCGCCGCCTTTCAGCAAAGCATCAATGGATTCGGTATACGCCTCGGCCAATTCATCAAAGCTGATGTTTCTAAACGCAGGGTCATTAACATCTGGTGAAATACTCGCCGTGCGATTTGTGGGGCCTAAAACGCCGGCTACATAACAGGTGCGCTCAGGGTATTTAGCTTCAATATCATCGGCCGCTTGTCGCGCAATACGCGCAGATTCTTCATTAATTTCATACGACAGATCTTGCATGTCGTAATCAGCCATTGCTACTCGGGTTGAGTTAAACGTATTGGTTTCGACAATGTCCGCACCCGCTTCCAAATAGGCGAGGTGAATAGCGCGAATGGTGCCAGCTTGAGTTAATGACAATAAATCGTTATTACCTTTTACATCACTCGGCCAATCGGCAAAACGCTCACCACGGTAATCACTTTCGGTAAAATTATACGACTGAATCATCGTTCCCATTGCGCCATCCAGTAACAAGATGCGTTCTTTTAATGAATTTAAAAGCTGGGTATGTTTTTCTGTTTGTGCCATCAGACCATACATTTTAGATAGAATAAACGCGCATTTTACGCTTTTCGCGCTTAACAGACACTTGTTGTTCGTTATTTATTACACTAGACCGTACTGAGTTTTAATTTTTATTGATGACAACCGCCCACATACCCACCGTATTATGTTTTTCCGGCCACGACCCAAGTGGCGGTGCTGGCGTGCAATCTGACATTGAGGTATTAACTCACTTTAATTGCCACCCCTGTTCTGTGCTTACCTGCCTGACTGTTCAAGATTCTGCCACGGTTCACCGGCTTATCCCATTAAGCGCAAATGACATGGTTGAACAAGCGAACACGCTGCTCAACGACATTAGCATTGATGTGATTAAAATTGGCTTAACTGGCTCAGTTAAATGCGTAGAGGCCATTGCACAACTGATTCAACAACACCCACACCTACCTGTCGTATTTGACCCTGTTCTAGCGAGCGGCGATGGCACTTCATTAGCCAGCAAGGCGTTAATAGCGTCTATTCAACTGCATTTGCTACCTCTGGTTACGGTGCTAACGCCAAACTCACTAGAGGCTCGTCAATTAACCGGGCTAACACCTACCGCCAGTAATGAACAACTCGGGCAACAGTTGTTATCTCTAGGTGTTGAATACGTACTCATCACCGGTGGGCACGACAGTGGTAACTTAATTTGCAATACCTTATTCCATAACAGTCGGTTGATAGATAAAAGCAATTGGCCACGGTTAGCTGGTGAATTTCATGGATCTGGTTGCACACTAGCAACTGCTATAGCGGCACAAATCGCGTTGGGAAAGCCTATTCGTAAAGCTATTCAAGTCGCCCAACAATACACCGACCACTCGTTAAGAAACGCCGTACAAATAGGGAAAGGGCAACTTTTCCCTAACCGCACATAATGAAAAATAAGCTGCCGAGCAAAGGCCTATACGCCATTACCCCCGACAACATAGACTCTAAAACCCTTTATTCGAACGTTGAATTGGCATTACAAGGCGGCATCGCTTTATTGCAATACCGTGATAAAACCAACTCTGCAGAAGAAAAGCTCCAACGCGCTAATACCTTGCATACACTGTGCTTACGCTACGGTGTTCCGCTCATTATTAATGATGAGGCTGAGCTTGCATTAGCTTGTAACGCAGAAGGCGTGCATTTGGGGCAAACAGATGGCTTTATACAACAAGCACGTGCATTACTAGGTGATAATGCGATTATTGGTGTTACTTGCCATCACGATGTATCGCTGGCAATAACTTCCCAACAACAAGGCGCAGATTACATCGCCTTTGGGCGGTTTTATAATTCCAACACGAAACCCGGAAAGCCGCTGGCCACGCTTGACACATTAAAAACCGCACAAAATGAATTAAGTATTCCCATTGTGGCCATTGGCGGTATTAACAAAAACAACGGAGGTGTATTGGTCAGAAGTGGCGCAGATTTTCTTGCTGTTGTTGAACAGGTTTTTTCAGCTGACGACATTGTAATCAGCTGCCAAAAATTAACAACTTTGTTTGCCTAAAGGGGCCATGTCCAAGCGACATGTAAGGCATTGACATACGGTGTTACAGATTCTCTAGCTCCAGGAAACAGTGCTGAGGGGCCAGTCAACGTCTCTTTGAAAAAGTGCTCGAAACCAACATGTAATTGATTACCTTCCTTAGTTTCCCAACTCAGCCCAACACTCGCTTGATGGATTGGGTTTGGCGTTAACAAGCTAAAAGTGGTTGAACTAAGATGGTTGTCATTAGGCCGTTTGCCATACGCATAACCGGCCCTTAAAGTAAGCCTTGCTG
>DUCS01000036.1 GCA_012959695.1 Cycloclasticus sp. | reverse complement strand
TTGAGTCCCTTGCTTATAGTAATACAATTGCTTACTCTTACTGTGACGAATATACATTCGTTTACGTGTATTCAACTTTTTAGTCGTTAACAATAATTTAGTAGGTGTCTATGATAATAATTTCAGATAACTTTAGTGATTCGAAAACGCTTCTAAGAAAAGAAGCTAAAAAAAGGGGTGGTGAGGGGTTTCTGATCGACGAAGTTATTGAAAATGAAGCATGGATATTATTATATAAACTTGGATTTGGGAAACTAAATATAGGAAGAGAGTGTGAAGTTCAATACGGTAAAAAAGAACAAAATCTCTCAACTAAGAAAGTTGATGTTATTGCTGAATCTAACGAGGCCCGTATCTATATCGAGTGCACAACTCAGAAAGATGATTCTTCGAAGATAAAACAATGGTCTTCGGAAGTTGAAGATATAAGAAAATTTGAACAAGAAAAAAAACTAATAGAGAAGAAAAATATTGTTTTTGTTTACTGTAATAATACTGGAATCTCCAAAAAGGATAAAGACACGCTTAATAAAAAAGGAATAATTTACCTCAATACTGCGATCATAGATTATTTTTTAGAGTTAGAGGGGCAGTATTCTCGGTTAGCCTACTTTCAATTGCTTTCATATTTGTGCAAAGATCAACCGATAGAATCTATAACATCTGACAAGTTAATAATACCTACAATAAGAACAAAATTTGATAAAAACACTTATGCGTATCTTTTTGGAGTGCATCCAGCAACATTAATTCCGTTATCAACAGTTCCTCACCGAAAATTAGATTTTGACCATGCTGAAAACAATAATTATCAAAGGTTAGTCAAGAAAAGTAAAATCAATGCAATCAAAAAATTTATAAAAGATGAGAGGGGTGTTTTTCCTACTAATATTATTATTTCAATTGAGTCTGGCAAACAACATTTCAAAACTTCTGGTAAGGCTATAAATGATATTCAACATGGCACCTTAACTTTGCCTAGGCAATACCAGTCCATTAATATTATTGATGGTCAACATAGGTTGTTTGCTTATGATGGTCTAGAGGAATCTGAGAAAGACCTGATATATGTGGTTGCTTTTATAAAAATGGGGCTGGAAAAACAAATTAAAACTTTTATAGATATAAATGAAAAGCAAACAAAGGTGAGCCCTAGTTTGCTTTGGGACCTTTACCCTTCGATTTTAAATCCTGAAGAAGATATCAGGCCAAGAATTTCAGTGTTAGTGAAATTATTGAATGAAAATGATGAAAGCGCGCTTCATGGTTTGATTAAGTATGATAGCGCCTCATACTCTAATAAAATACCGAAGCTAACATTAGAATCAGTGTGTAGTGCTATTAAAGTTGAAAAAATATTAGAAGACATTGGATCAATAACAGGATTGCTTAGAATTGCCAATGCGAACGATATTGTATCGTTTTCTCTCTTATCTCTTTGGTTTCAAGTAATTAAAGAAAGTGCAAAAGATCACTGGAATAGAAAAGATAAAACCCTAAACCTTCTTAGGTCAAACCAAGGCTTCGGTGCTTTATTAAAAGTATTTTCTGCTGTGATCAAGGAGCTGCATAAGAATGACAGTTTAGAATCATTAAAGGGGTCTGACTTCGAGAAAATTAAAGTTGAATTTAAAGGGTATATTGGGCCAATAGTTGAGGCAGTAGACAAGCTAAAAACGAAAGAAGAAATTAAGAATATGAAAAGAATTGGTGAAGGCGGTAAAGATCAATTATTTATTGATTTCGTCAAGTTGATTCATAAGTCAAAACCATCTTTTTGTGAACATTTAATAAAAAGTACGGAGGATCTTGAAATACTAGAAATTGTTGAAAAGCTTGAAAAAGATTCTGAACACATTGATTTGGAAATTAAAGAAGCCTTTTTTGTTAACACCAAAAAGTTAGAATATACAGGTGCGCTAGAAACAAATAATGATGAAGCGTTTCGAGGAATAATAAAGACAATAGTTGCTTTTACAAATTTCCATGGTGGAAAAATAGTTATTGGAATAGAAGATGGAAGTTGGAAGGTAAAAGGGATTGATGATACGGATTTGAAACTAAAGAAAAACTGGGACACTTTCAAGAAACATGTTACTGAGAAAATAAAGGGTTGTACTGAAGGTGTGGTTCCCGCGCCAACAATTAGAAAATTGCTTCATCAAGAAAAAACGATTGCAATTATTGATGTTGGTGCTTTGAGTGATGAGAGTTTAGACAGTACTACGTTAGCAAGCATGGATGGCGATTGTTATAAAAGAGAAAATGGGGACACCACCAAGCTTAAAGGTAATGATATTGGCCGTTATTGTAAACAAGTACTAATGGATAGGCAGGAAATCAGGGATAAAGAAAAAGAGGAAGATTAAATATAGCGTAAAAGCTAAACGTTATACTTCAAGTTAGCCGATGTAATATAAAGTTGCCGTTCATAGAGTGAGAACTCTGTTAAACAATAAACTAATGCTATACCTGATCTGTTTAAACTAAGTTCAGCTTATATTAGGAAGAATTCACATAAATAAATCACGCCTTAGACGTTAGTTATTCTGATTTTATACTGTTGTTTTGATACGCTAGTTCGATGAATTTTTCTGACGTTTTTGTAGCCATTAAAGCAAGAGCCGTTGTACTTACGGTTAACCAACGTTTAGCACGTCATTTGTTGGGCAATGTTGAACAATCCTATCTAGCAGAGGGCGCTGTTGCGTGGGCTTCGCCTAATATCATTTCATTTGATAGTTGGCTTTTACAAGCTTGGCAACAACGCTTTAATCATGAAGGTGGAGAGTCTGTTCACCCGAACACCAACAAAACCCTGTTAGCCCCCGAACAAACGCTGGTGCTTTGGGAAAAGGTTATTCGTAACGGCTCAGGTGCAGAGCTTTTAAATGTGTCGGCGACGGCTAAAGCGGCGAATAAGGCTCGTCAATTAGGTATTCAATGGAATATTGCTCAGAATGATTCACACGATGCTTCGTCACAACTTGATTTAGCGATGTTTGAGGTATGGCATACGCACTATAAAACTGAGTTGGCGAACGGGGACTGGACAGACAAAGTTCAATTGCTTGAGTGTGCCAGTGCCATGATTGAGCAATCTTATATAGATTGCCCTGAACAGGTTATTTTGGCCGGTTTTGATGTATATACACCTACGCAAACATTGTTTTGGGAATTGCTGAAAGCTAAGGGTTGCGAGGTAACTGAATACTCACCAAGTGTTAGCGATGCTCAAACACAAATTATTCAAGTAAGTGATGAGAAGCAAGAAGCTGCGCTGATGGCGCAGTGGGCGAGAGAGCGTTTGGAAGAGAATCCGAATGCCTCAATGGGTTTGGTAGTGCTGGATTTAAACGCACAGCGGGAAACGATTGAAGCTGCATTTAAAGACGCGTTTTACCCCAGCAAAACATATGCGGTAGATGTGCCATTTGAGAAGCCATATAACGTGTCGTTAGGCTTGACGCTATCAACCTATGCACCTATTCAACAAAGCCTGCGTTTATTACAGTTTTTTAGCCAGCCGTTAGCATTAAACGAGTTGTGTTTATTGCTGCGTTCGTCGTTTATTTCAGCGGGGCAAGCGGAGTGGGGCAACCGTGCTCGACTAGAAGTGTTGCTGCGTAAACGTGGCATGTTGATGTGTTCGGTTAAGCAATTACGCAATGCGTTGCAACCGTTTGAAGAAGAGCCGTCACTTTGCCCCATGTTGCTATTGTCATTAGACGAAGTGACTGAACGATTAGACGCAAGACCAAACCGTGTGATGCCATCCGAATGGGTGAGTGTGTTTAGGGCGTTATTAACAGCGATTGGCGTGCAAGGTGATCGCGAGTTAAGTTCTACTGAATACCAAGTGTTTCAAGCGTGGGATGATGTGTTGCGAACCTTTGCAACGTTGGATGCGGTGTATAAGGTGATTGATTACGACACGGCGTTAAGCGCTTTGCGCCGATTATTGAGCGAACGGGTTTTTCAACCAGAAACACCACTTGCACCGATTCAAATAATGGGTTTAATGGAAGCTGCAGGGCATACCTTTGATGCGTTGTGGGTGTGTGGCTTACACGATAAAACCTGGCCGCCTGCACCACAACCCAGCCCCTTTTTACCGATTGTTGAGCAACGTAAACAAGGCTTGGTGCAATCGTCTGCCGAGCATCAATACCTATACGCGAAACAGGTAACGCAAAACTGGGTAGGTTCTGCGCCAACGGTGATATTCAGTTATTCACAATCCAATGCTGACACATCACAATCAGTGAGCCCACTCATTGAAGATTATGCCTTAGTCAGCAAACAGCAGTTGTTGAAGCAACAACCCATCAACCGTGTTGAGCAACGGCTAGGGTGTGATGCTATAAGCCAGATAGAAGACGTGAATGGTCCTGTGGTAGAGACAACCGCCATTGCAAAAGGCGGTGTGGGTGTCATTAAAGACCAAGCGGCGTGTCCATTTAAAGCCTTTGCACACTATCGCTTACGTGCCAAAGCGATGGAAGAGCCAGAGCCAGGTATTGATGCGCGTCTACGCGGTAGCCTTGTACACAGTTGTTTGGAAAGGCTGTGGCAACAGATTGCAACGCATCAAGCCTTATGTGATTTATCAGCCGATGAACAAAAGGCTTTGGTTGAAGGAATCGTTGCTCAGATGATTGAACGCGAGAGCAAGAGAACACCCGCGTTAAAGAACGCGTTTGGTCAACTAGAAAAACAACGCATATCGCAATTGTTGTTGGATTGGTTGCTGATAGATGCACAACGCGAGCCGTTTGAAGTGACAGCAACGGAGTTAAAGCAAACCTTAACGGTGGGGCAGTTGCAATTGAATACAGTGATTGACCGTGTTGATACATTGCAAGATGGTTCGACGGCGATTATTGACTACAAAACAGGCGATAGTAGCATCAACAAATGGTTTGGCGAGCGACCAGAAGAACCGCAATTACCCCTGTATAGCATATTTGGGAGTGAGGGAGTTCGCAGTATGAGCTTTGCGCAATTGAAAAAAGGCAAAATTAAGTACAAAGGCTTGAGCGATAGCGCCGACAACTTTTCAGGCTTAAAAAGCCTAGGTGAAAGTAAGAAAGCCGATAAGCCCGATTGGGATAGCCAAATGACGCATTGGCAAAGCGTGTTGGGTTCGTTGTCTGATGAATTTGTAGCGGGTGATGCGCGAGTGAGCCCAACGGATAAAGCCTGTGATTATTGCGATTTAACCAGTTTGTGCAGAATTAACGAGCAAGCTGAGTTAGTAGGTGTTGAGGATGAATAAGCCACAAGATATTGCACAACGCCAACAAGTGTTGGACGTTAGCCAATCGTTTATTGTGCAAGCGCCTGCGGGTTCGGGCAAAACGAGTCTGCTAACGCTGCGATTTTTACATTTACTGACGATTGTTAATAACCCTGAAGAAATTTTAGCGATTACCTTTACTAAAAAAGCCGCAGCGGAAATGCATCAGCGGATTATTGAATCGATAAAACTGGCGACAATGGCGTGCCCTGATAATGAATTTGAAGCGCAAACGTGGACGTTGGCTACGCAAGTTTTGCAACGCGATACTGATTGTGAATGGCACTTACTACAAAATCCGAATCGTTTACGTGTTCAAACTATCGATTCGCTCTGCGCACGCCTCACCAAGCAGATGCCCATCACGGCCCGATTTGGTTCCCCGCCGAGTATTCAGCAAGATGCGCGTGATTTGTACACAGAAGCGGCTAGAAACTGCTTGAGCGAGTTGGATAGCGATGATGCCGTGGGTGAGGCGATTCGATTATTGTTGGCGCACGTGGATAACCAATTAACCCGTGCGGAAGGGTTGATTTCTACGATGTTGGCATCACGTGATCAATGGTTGCGTTATATGTTGTCGAGAGAGTCGAATTTAACCGATCGTGAGGTACTAGAAGGTGTGTTAATGCGCACAGTTGAGTCGATATTGGAAGATATTGCAGATGGCTTTACGCAAGGCGACATTGAGTTGCTGGGTGAGTTGTTGCAATTTGCTGGGCCGAACATTGAAGATAAAAACTCCGCTATTAGCCGTTTAGCAAGTGAATTGAATTTAGCAGACACATCAGCTGGCTCATTACCGCATTGGCTAGCGTTGGGTGATTTTTTGCTAACGGGGTCGGATTCATGGCGAAAAACAATAAATAAAAAAATGGGGTTTCCTGCGGAGAATGCAGGAGAAAACAGTGATGAAAAAGCTATTTTTAAAGAAAGAAAACGTCAATACGTAGAGTTGCTTCAATCTTTTCAAGACAATGACGAATTAACCGAAGCCATCAGCTGGTTACGTTGTTTACCCAACCCAGCTTACAGCGATCAGCAATGGCAGATTATTCAGGCGCTATTGCTGGTGTTACCGCAAGCAGTGGCGCATTTACGCTTAGTGTTTCAACAACGAGGTTGTGTGGATTTCTGCGAAGTGTGTCTGTCTGCGAGCCATGCGCTGCAAGACGCGACTGGAATGACAGATGTCGGCTTAAAGCTGGATTACCAGCTACAACACTTGTTAGTGGATGAGTTTCAAGATACATCCGAAACGCAGTTTATGTTGCTGAAAGACTTAGTCGCTGGCTGGCAAGTGGACGATGGGCGGACGTTGTTTTTGGTGGGCGATCCGATGCAGTCGATTTACCGTTTTCGCCAAGCAGAGGTGGGCTTATTCCTAAAGACTCAGCAAGATGGTTTGGGAGAAGTGAGGGATATAACGCCGATGAATATTGCCGTTAATTTCCGCTCGCAACACGCCATTGTACATTGGGTGAATAAGGCGTTTAGCCAAGTTATGCCGCTGACGGATAATTTATTTAGTGGTGCGATTTCGTATAAACCCTCTGTTCCGTTTAGAACTGAGTCTTCGGCGGCTGAGGCCGTAACCTATTACCCATATGAAAACAGGGTGGACGAGGGCAGCGGTTTGCTGGCGCTCATTCAACAGATTAAGCAACAAACGCCCGATGAAACGATTGGCGTATTAGTACGCGGCAGAAAAAGTTTGACGGAGTTAGTTATTGCCTTGAATGAGGCGGGTGTGCCTTACCAAGCAACCGATATAGACCCGCTTAATATGCGACAAACGGTGATTGATTTAATGTCGCTGACACGCGCATATTTGCATCCAGCCGATCGAATTGCTTGGTTGTCTGTATTACGTGCACCTTGGTGTGCAGTAAGCTTGGATGATATGCATAGCTTGTTGGATGGCTTCCCTGGCGAAAATGTCAGTGATTTGCTACACAATAGTGACAGCGTGCAGGCATTGAGCGAACAAGGGCAAGCGGCTATCGGGCATGTGATGCAAGCTTTTGGCGTTGCCTTGCGACATCGCGATAGAGTAAGCGTGACTGATTCAATTAGAGGGTTGTGGCAACAGTTGTTAGGGCCTGAGTGTTTATCGTCGCCATCTGATTTGGCCGATTGCGAACGTTTCTTTGATTGTTTAACGGCATTAGAGTCGGAAAGAGAATCGATTGATTTAACTGTATTGCAAGAACAGGTGGAAAAATTGTATGCCGCACCCGATGTGAGTGCGTCAAACGCCCTTCAAATAATGACGGTTCACAAGGCCAAAGGTTTGGAGTTTGATCATGTAATTTTGCCGGGTTTAGATAGAAAAGCCGGCAATGATGAAAAACGTTTATTGGCTTGGTTAGAGCGACCAGCTGATGTGCCGGGTGAAAGCGAATTGATGATTGCGCCTATTAAAGAAACAGGTGCGGATAAAGACGATGCGATTGCTAAATACTTAAATAGAGTAGAGCAGGACAAGGCGCGTCATGAAAGCCAACGTTTGTTGTATGTCGCCGCGACGCGAGCGAAAAAGCACCTGCATTTAAGCTTTTGCTTAAAGGTTGATGAAAAGGCCAATCAGGAGATGTCACCTAAAACGCCAGCGACTAACACCTTGTTGGGCTTGCTTTGGCCGACTATAAAAGATGATGTGATTGTTAATTTCTCTAGTAATAAATTAGATAATAAAGGCGCTGTAACAACCTGTTATATAAAGAAATTAAATATCAAAGATGTTGAAAAAATTGATTATTCAAATCTAGATTATCAGCATCAAGTGACTACAAACATACAGCCTCAAACCAACCTTATTGAGTTCGATTGGGCAACCGATTTGGCTGCATCGGTGGGTACGGTGTGTCATCAATGGATGCAAATATTGGGCGAGCGTGGTGAGTTGAGTTTCACCAATAGCGCCAGTGAACAACAAGCGATTCGGCATCAGTTATTAGAAGTGGGTGTGTTGCCTCGGAATATTGACAAAGCAAGCGAACGAGTAGAGCAAATTCTGTTGCACTGTGTGAAAGATAATCGTGGCCAATGGGTTCTAAATAACCAACACGAAGACAGCCAATTTGAATTGGCGTTGTCGGGAGTTATTGACGATGCTGTAATTCATTGCCGACTAGATAGAACGTTTGTTGATGAAGAAACGCGTTGGATTATTGACTATAAAACGAGCCGCCATGATGACGATAATAAAGAAGAATTTTTAGATGCTGAAATGACCCGTTACAAACCACAACTTGAACAATACGCGCGACTGATGAGCGTAATAGATTCGAGACCCATTAAATTGGGGCTTTATTACCCTGCCTTTGGCGGTTGGCGTAGTTGGGAGTTTGCTGATGTTTAAGTCAAAAAAGCTATGGTTGCTGGGCACCTTAGTTCTAGTTGTTATTGGCTTTTACAGCCTTAGTCTCCATGAGTATTTAAATTTAACCGCGTTAAAAGATAAAAGCGCAGAATTCATCGCCTATTACAACGCCAATCCGTGGCAAGTATCGGCATGGTTTTTTGTTATTTATATTGTATCAACGGCAGTGTCTATTCCCGGCGCAAGCATTCTCACCTTAGCGGGCGGTGCGGTGTTTGGCCTATGGTGGGGCGTTGTGTTGGTGTCGTTTGCATCGACAATTGGTGCAAGCTTGGCATTTCTACTGTCGCGTTATGTGTTGCGCGACACTGTTCAGGGTAAATTCTCAGACAAATTAGCGGATATAAACACCGGTATAGCAAAAGAAGGTGCGTTTTATCTGTTTACCTTACGTTTGATTGTGGTGTTTCCGTTTTGGTTGATTAATTTACTGATGGGCTTAATGTCAATAAAACTACGAACCTATTTTTGGGTAAGTCAATTGGGTATGTTACCTGCGACCATCTTGTTCGTGAATGCCGGTACGCAATTAGCAAGCATAGAACAGGTGAGCGATATATTATCGCCAGCGGTTGCTGTTTCGTTTGCGCTATTGGGGTTGTTTCCGCTATTTGCCAAAGCGTTACCTGGGATTATCCGTCGGTATAAGGTGTTAAAAGCCTATAAAAAACCAGAGTCGTTTGACTACAACTTGATTGTGATTGGTGGTGGCGCAGCGGGTTTGGTCAGTTCCTATATTGCCGCAGCGGTAAAAGCCAAAGTATTGCTAATTGAAAAGAACAAGATGGGCGGCGATTGTTTGAACACCGGCTGTGTGCCTTCAAAATCGTTGATTAAATCATCACGTTTTCTAGCCGATTTAACTCGCAGTGAGCGTTATGGCATTAAAAGCGCATCAGCAGAGTTTGATTTTGCTGAAGTTATGGAACGCGTGTCGTCGGTGATTACACAAATTGAACCGCATGATTCTGTTGAACGTTACACAGATTTAGGTGTGGAGTGTTTGCAAGGGGATGCCCGTGTGGAATCGCCTTGGGAAGTGTCAGTTAATGGCAAAACCCTAAGTACACAAAATATTATTATCGCTACGGGCGCTAGGCCACGTGTGCCTTCAATAGAGGGGTTGGATGAAGTTCGTTATTTCACCTCGGACACCATTTGGTCGTTACGTGAACGGCCTGAACGGCTGTTGGTTGTTGGCGGCGGGCCGATTGGTTGCGAACTGGGGCAAAGTTTTAATCGTTTAGGTTGTCGGGTCACAATTGTTGATATAGCCGATAGATTAATGGGGCCAGAAGACGAAGATGCGGCGTTATTATTAACCCAACAATTAGAAGCCGAGGGTGTTGAATTAAAGCTCAGCCAATCTATCGATTCATTTAGTGCTGAGGGTGATAAGCAAGTTGTCACGCTTAAATCGAAAGCAGGCGAAACACAACACATTGAATTTGATGCGGTATTATTTGCGATTGGTCGTGTGCCAAATATTAGCGGTTTTGGGCTTGAAGAATTGGCGGTTCAAACAACAGCTTCTGGCACGATTGAAGTTGATAAATACATGCGTACCAGCGTACCGACTATTTATGCCTGTGGTGATGTGGCAGGGCCGTATCAATTCACCCATACCGCTGCGCATTATGCATGGTATAGCGCGGTGAACAGTTTATTTGGTGATGTTTGGCGTTTTAAGGCCGATCACCGAGTGATCCCCAGAGTGACGTTTACCGACCCAGAAATTGCAAGTGTGGGGTATAACGAGCAATCAGCCAAGATAGCAGGGCTAATTGTTGAAACCACCGTATTTAAACTGGATGAATTAGACCGAGCGATTGTTGATGGCAAAACGGAAGGGTTTATTAAAGTACTGACGCCCGTGGGTAAAGATAAGATTTTGGGCGTGAGTATCGTTGGCGAGCATGCGGGTGAAATGTTGCCTGAATTTGTTTTGGCGATGAAACATGGCTTAGGGCTGAATAAAATACTCGGCACGATTCATGCCTACCCAACGTGGGCAGAAGCGAATAAATATACCGCTGGTGTATGGAAGAAAAACCATCAGCCGCATAAGCTATTAAAGTTGCTTGAGCGGTATCATATGGCAAAGCGGTAAATAACCGAACATGCACCCAACTTTAGACAGACTGGCGAACACGGACTTCCCACCGATACAGCGTAACGCACTAACAACGTTGCAAGTGAACTTGGGTTATTTGTGTAATCTATCGTGCTTACATTGCCACGTGAACGCTGGGCCTACACGCAAAGAGTTGATGGACAAAGCAACCGTTGATCAGTTGTTCGAGTTTATTGATCAGCAATCTATCGAGACGCTGGATTTAACCGGTGGTGCACCAGAAATGAACCCACACTTTGAATATGTGGTGACGGAAGCCGTTAAGCGTGGTTTAACGGTGATTAATCGTTGTAACTTAACGATATTGGAAGAGCCTGGTTACGAGCACATAGCTGAATTTTTGGCTAAGAATAAGGTGCAAATTGTGGCCTCCTTGCCGTGTTATTCAAGTGATAACGTGGACGCACAACGTGGAAATGGAGTATTTGATAAAAGCATAACAGCACTGCAAAAACTGAATGCCTTGGGGTATGGAAAAGAGTTGGAGCTTAGCTTGGTATATAACCCACAGGGCGCACAACTGCCACCCGAACAAGCGAGTTTGGAGAAGGAGTATAAGCAGCACTTATTCGACAATTTCGGTATCGTATTTAGCGGTTTATTAACCATTACCAATATGCCTATTAAGCGATTTGGCAGCACGCTTATTTCAAAAAGGTCATTTGATGAGTATATGGACTTACTAAAAACTTCATACCAATCCATAAACCTTGATAACCTGATGTGCAAAAGTATTTTAAGCGTCGATTGGCAAGGCTACGTGTATGATTGCGACTTTAATCAAATGCTTGAGTTGCCAGCTGGAATAGCTAGTAGTAAAAAACATATTTCAGCGTGTTTAACGCTGGATTTTAATCAACAACCCATCACAATTGCAGACCATTGCTATGGCTGTACAGCTGGCAGTGGTTCAAGTTGTGGCGGGGCATTAACATAAAGGAAATTACATGGACATGAAAGAAAGCGTAGTAGAACGATATACCGAAGGCGCGGAAGCGGTTCAGCCTGCGCTATGTTGTCCAGTGGATTACGATGCGTCTTTACTGGCGATGTTACCCAAAGAAGTCATTGAAAAAGACTACGGCTGTGGCGATCCATCTCGTTATGTTCAAGACGGTGATGTGGTATTGGATTTGGGGTCAGGTTCAGGAAAAATTTGTTATATGGCTGCGCAACTGGTCGGTGAAACAGGCCGAGTGATTGGCGTGGATATGAACGACGAAATGTTGGCATTAGCCAGAAAGTATCAGCCCGAAATGGCAGAGAAATTTGGCGGAGATAAGGTGAGTTTTGTTAAAGGGCAAATTCAGGATTTGTCACTTGCCTTAGACAATCCTAACAGCGTTGAACCAATGATCGCAGATGACTCAGTGGATTTAGTGTTATCGAACTGTGTACTTAATCTAGTGAACGACAGTGATAAAAAACAGCTAGTTGATGAAATATTCCGTGTTGTAAAACCAGGTGGCCGAATTGCGATGTCTGATATTGTTGCGGATGAAGAAATACCCGAACATTTAAAAGCTGATCCTGAATTATGGTCTGGCTGTATTTCAGGTTCTTTTTTGGAAGATGAATTTTTAGAAAGCTTTAAACAAGCCGGATTTAGAGCCGTGAAATGTGACAAATGGGATGCAGAACCTTGGCAAGTGGTTGAAGGTATCGAGTTCCGTTCTGTGACTATTACTGCTGTTAAAGGCGAAGACGTGCCGTGTATCGATAAAGGGCACGCGGTTATTTACAAAGGCCCCTATGCAGAAACCACCGATGATGAAGGGCATGTGTTTTACCGCGGCAAACGCATGGCCATATGTGAGCGTACGTATAACTTTTTAACCAGTGGGCCGTATGGTGACGACTTTATAGGTATTAACCCGTCGCAACAAACAGACGGCGTTGAATGGTGCGCCCCAGCCGGCACATTACGTCCAGCGAGCGAAACTAAAGGCAGCGCACACAGCAATGCAAAAGAAGGTGGTTCCTGCTGTTGATGGTCGATGTTTCTATCATTATCCCGACGTTGAATGAAGAGGCAGCGTTACCAAAAACATTAAGGTCTTTACAGTCCCTGAGAGAAAAGGGCGTGGAAATTATTGTTGTCGATGGCGGTAGTACAGATGCAACGTTACAGATTGCTAAGCAATTTAATGTTCAAGTTGTTCACGCTGAAGCGGGCAGAGCAAATCAGTTAAATGCAGGCGCTCAGTTTGCTAACGGAAATGTGTTGTTGTTTTTACATGCTGATACGCTGCTACCCGGTGATGCATATGAATTGTTGCTAGCGCATCGAAATAGTCACGTTTATTGGGGGCGTTTTGACGTTAAATTAGACAGCCAAAAGTTGATATTTAGAGTAATAGAAATGATGATGAATTGGCGTTCTCGCCTAACATCCATTGTGACAGGCGATCAAGCTATGTTTGTTTCAAAAAGTTTGTTTGAGCGAGTGGGAGGGTTCCCCGAAATCTCGTTAATGGAAGATGTCGCTATCAGTAAAATACTCAAAAACTTATCCGCTCCTATTTGTTTGAAGCAACGAGTTATTACTTCAAGCCGTCGTTGGGTTGAGTGGGGTGTTTTAAAGACGGTGTTTTTAATGTGGCGTTTACGATGGGCGTATTTCTTTAACGTTCACCCTGATGTTTTAGCTAAAAAATATAATCGCAATAAAGTTAAAAATTGCGCCTAACTATTCGGATAGTTTTTCCAGTAAAAGCTGTTTTAGTTGTTCCAAGGTGGCTGAATCTTCGATCATTTTTCCAGCGTCATTGGTTAAGTAAAAAACATCAATAGCTTGACTACCGATGGTGGCTATTTTGGCATTTCGAACATTTAATTTACAGACGCTAAAACATTGGCCGATAATTGATAATACGCCTGGTTCATCTTGGGTTTCTATTTCTAGTATGTTGTAACGTCGTTTGTGGTCTTCCTTGAAAGTGATAATGGTTTCTATTTCAAAATGTTTGGATTGGCGAGATTTATGCCTATCTACTGTCAGCACTGCTTGGTCAGGATTGATTAAGTTATTGCGTAAGACGTTAACGATTAATTGCTCGCGAGATAAATCAGGGATTGGAGTGCCGTGGCTTTCAAGCACATGAAAGCTAATAAGAGCGATACCTTCGTGGGTTGAAATAATGCGCGCATCCAGTATGTTTAAGCCAAGTTGATCGAGAGTGGCGGTGCAAACTGCGAACATGCCGCTGCGGTCATTGACGTACATAAATAATTCCGCGCCGCCACGCTTTGTTTGTGGGCGCAATAAAACCAGTGGCAGTTCGTCTGCTGAGCACGATGAAATAGCCAAGGTATGCCAGATACTGTCTTCTACCGAGAACCTTGAAAAATAATTTTTGCTGATGGTGCTCCAAACGGCGTCGATTTTGTCATCGCTTAAACCACGTTTTTTAAGGCCACGCCTAGCTTGATATTGCATTTCTTTAATATCGTCGTCTTGTGTGGATGTTTGCAGACCACGTCTAAGAAGCTTGTGTGTATTGCCATGCAGCTCTTTTAATAACGAACCTTTCCAGTCATTCCAAAGTGTTGGGTTGGTTGCTCTTATATCTGCAACCGTCAGTAAATAGAGATAATCTAAATATTCTAAACTGCCCATTTTAGAAGCGAATTTTTGAATAATGACAGGGTCGTTAATGTCTTTTTTCTGAGCGGTCATTGACATGAGCAAATGATTTTTTACTAGCCAGCCGACTAGGCCAGTGTCATACGAGTTGTAGCCATGTTGTTTGCAAAAATCGATGGCATCGTGCATACCTAAATCAGCATGATTACCACCGCGGCCTTTGGCAATATCGTGGAATAGGCCGGCTAAATAGAGCAGTTCAGGTTTGTTAATTTGTTTGAATACGTCAAAACAATGGGGCAGTTCATTGCGATGCTTTTCAAGCGCAAAGCGGCGTAAGTTTCTAACAATGAAGAGAGTGTGCTGATCGACGGTATAAGCATGAAATAGGTCATATTGCATGCGTCCAATAATGTCATCAAAAGCAGGAATGTACGCGGCTAATACGCCATAACGGTTCATTCGTCTGAATTGATGAGTAATGCCTTGCGGTTGGCGGATAATGTCTAAAAAAAGTGTTTGTGCTTCGGGGTTTGACCGAAAGTCTTCGTCTATTAAATGTAAGTTTTCGCGTATTAAGCGAATGGTGGCAGAGCGCACGCCTTTGATGGCTTCATTTTTTTGCAATTGAAGGAAAATATCTAACAATGCTGTTGGTGTTGTTTTGAAAGTGTTGGGGTGTGTTACTTCGATATCGTCGTTAACGATACGAAATGACTCGTTGATAGAAGCAACGCTCATTGCCTTATTTTCCATCGCCTCACTAAATATCTGCAAGATAAGCTCATTGATTCGTTCAAGGTCCATCACAGTTCGGTAATACTGCTGCATGAAACCCTCTACGGCGAGGTTGTTGTCACCGTCTTCAAAACCAAAGGCCAGTGCCAAGCTTTTTTGGTAATCAAATAACAGACGATTTTCTGGACGGTTAGCGAGTATGTGTAGCTCGAAACGCACCTTCCAAAGAAAGCGCTGGCCTTTAATCAGTAGGCGGTATTCGCTTTTAGTTAAGAAGGCGTGATTGACTAATTCGCCTAATGAGCTTGAACCAAAATAACGTTGTGTAATCCATTGAATTGTTTGAATATCTCGAAGTCCACCGGGACCTTCTTTTATATCGGGTTCTAGGTTGTAAGCTGTGTCACCAAACTTCAAATGCCTTTTGTGTTGCTCAGTTACTTTTTCGTGATAAAAATCAACGGCTGGCCAGATATTGTCCGCAGATGTTTCAGTTTGCATTAATTCAAACAGTGATTCAGAGCCGGTAATAAGTCGGGATTCCATCAAGTTTGTAATGACGGTTACATCAAGTTTGGACTGTTCTATGCAATCATCAATAGTTCTCACGCTCAGGCCCGGTTTTAACCCGATATCCCATAAGTAGGTTGAAAATGATTCGAGTGACGTTTTGCATTGCTCAAAAGATTGCTCATCGAAAATAATCAGTAAATCGATGTCTGAAAAGGGGTGTAGTTCAGAGCGGCCATAACCACCGGTAGCAATAAGGGCAATATTATTACGGTGCTCACCTAAAATGTCAGCCCAACAATTCGTTAATAAAAGGTCAATAAAGTCGCTGCGTTCCTCAAGCAATACTTCAATAATTACATCAGATTTTGCTCGTTCGAGATGACCTTCGTTAAACGTCTGGATAAGGGTTTTAATTTCAGTGGTATTGTAGGGTGCTCTGTTATCCGCAGTAGACAGAGTGTTCATGAACTGAAATGCTCGGGAGGAATATACGTCGGTTCGATAGTTTCATTGTTACGCACAGTGAATATTTCAAAACCGTTCGCTGTGACGGCGAGTGTGTGTTCGAATTGTGCGGATAAGCTGCGGTCTTTTGTCACCACTGTCCAATCATCGGATAAGACCTTCACGTGTCTTTTGCCGGCGTTAATCATTGGTTCGATGGTAAAAGTCATGCCTTCTTCTAAGGTAATGCCTGTACCTGGTTTACCGTAGTGTAAGACTTGCGGTTCTTCATGAAAGACTCGCCCAATGCCATGACCACAGTATTCACGCACCACAGAATAACGTTTGCTTTCGGCAAATGTTTGGATGGCATGGCCGATATCACCAAGCTTTACACCGGGTTTAACCATGCTGATGCCAAGGTATAAGGCTTTTTGTGTTGTCTCTATAAGGCGGTTGGCTAAAATACTGGCTTCGCCAACGACAAACATTTCACTGGTATCACCATGAAATTCATTTTTAATAACGGTAATATCGATATTAACGACGTCACCTTTTTTTAACGTTTTATGGCTGGGAATACCATGACAAACTTGGTGGTTGACCGATGTGCAAATCGACTTAGGAAAGCCATGATAATTTAGTGGAGCCGGTATGGTTTTTTGTGTGTTGATCATAAACTCGTGACAACGCGCATCCAATTCTTCAGTCGTTACACCCGGCACAACATATTCAGCGATCATTTCGAGTACTTCAGCGCCTAAGCGTCCAGCGGCCCGCATTTTCTCAATTTCGTCGGCTGTTTTTAATGTAATGCTCATATTGAAAGTATTTACCCGTGTCAGTTATGTGCTCATTGTTGCAATTATAACGCTTTAAACAGCCTATATACGGGTTTTTCGGCTTACGGGTACCGCGTGATTTTTACGTTTTAAATTGCCGCTTTCAGCTAAATATGGTATAAAGCGACGCCACTTTTGGCAATACGATCACATGCATCAACATATACGGTAGGGTGCTTGAGTCACATCAAGTTACCGTTTGGGATGTGTGGTAGTAATAACCCGAGTTAGTCCAGTTTAACTGGTCGGCTATAACAATGAAAAGGAAGTAAAAGAAATGTCTAAAATCACAATACGTGAAATGCTCGAAGCCGGTGTTCATTTTGGTCATCAAACGAGATACTGGAATCCTAAAATGGCCCCTTACATCTTTGGTGAGCGCGGCAAGATTCATATTATTAACTTAGAAAAAACATTGCCGTTATTTAATGATGCGCTGAACTTTATAAACAAGTTAGCGGCAAATAAAGGCACCATTATGTTTGTGGGCACAAAGAAAGCAGCTCGTAAAACAGTTTCAACTGAAGCGAAACGTTGCAACATGCCTTATGTAGACCACCGTTGGTTAGGTGGAATGTTGACAAACTTTGGTACAATCAAAAAATCAATCAACCGTTTAAAAGAGCTTGAAGCAATGCGTGAAAACGGTGGGTTAGAACGTTTCAGCAAGAAAGAAGGCCTTAAATTTATGCGTCAACTTGATAAGTTGGAACGCAGTGTCGGTGGTATTAAAGAAATAAAAGGCCCACCAGATGCCATTTTAGTGATGGACGTTGGTTACGAAAAAATCGCAATTAAAGAAGCCGCTAAATTAGGTATTCCTGTGATTGGTATCGTTGATACAAACAATAAGCCGATTGATGTTGATTACGTTATCCCTGGTAATGACGATTCAATTAGAGCCTTAACACTGTATTGCCAAAGTTTTGCAGGTGCAATCCTTGAAGGCAAAGCGAGTGTTATTAAAGAGTTGGTTGAAAATAAAGAAGTGGCTAAAGCTATTGGTGACAAACCAGTTGCAAAGAAGAAAGCCCCAGCAAAAAAAGCGGTTGTTAAAAAAGCAGCCGTTAAAAAAGAACCTAAAGTTGAAGAAAAAACAGAAGCTAAAATAGAGACTAAAAAAGCTAACGAAGAAAGTTAATCGTTCTGTTTAAAAACTAAGATTGAACGCCTCCGATAGGGGGCGTTTTTACAATAAATTAATCAATAGAGGTATACAAAATGAGTGTAACAGCGTCAATGGTGAAAGAACTACGTGAAAGAACCGGTTCTGGCATGATGGAATGCAAAAAAGCATTAGTTGAAACAGGTGGTGATTTAGAAGTTGCTATCGAAAATATGCGTAAATCAGGCATGGCTAAAGCCGATAAAAAAGCGGGCCGTATAGCCGCCGAAGGCATTATTGCTATTGCAACGTCAGGCGATGCATCATCAACATCTATCGTAGAAATTAATAGCGAAACTGATTTTGTTTCAAAAGGTGATGACTTCTTAGACTTTACAGCAGCTGTTGCAAATACCGTTGTTAATAACGACATGGCTGATGTAGATGCTTTAAATGCAACAGAAGTAACCGGTGAATCACTTACGGTTGATGAGAAAAGACGTCAGTTAATCGCTAAAGTTGGTGAAAACATCAATGTTAGACGTTTTCAAACGATTAAAACTGATGGCAGCATCGTTGGTACGTACATGCACGGCATTAGAATTGGCGTGTTAGTTGAAATGGAAGGTGGTGACGTTGCGCTAGCGAAAGATGTTGCGATGCATATTGCGGCCATTAAGCCTATGTGTATTTCTGAAGCAGAAGTACCGGCTGAAGAGATTGCAAAAGAAAAAGAAATCTTTAAAAGTCAGGCTGCAGAAAGCGGCAAACCACCAGAAATCGTTGAAAAAATGATCGTTGGTAAAATTAAAAAATTCTTAAAAGGAATTACATTGCTTGGCCAGCCATTTGTTAAAGATGGTGACGTGACCGTTGAGCAGTTATTAAAATCAAACAATGCTAAGATTATATCTTTTGTTCGCTTTGAAGTGGGCGAAGGCATTGAGAAAAAAGAAGATGATTTTGCTGCAGAAGTAATGGCTCAAGCACGAGGCGAATAATTGATGAGCGAGTTAGCGTACAAACGAATTTTATTAAAGCTGAGCGGGGAAGCCATGATGGGCGACTCTGCTGGCGGAATTGATGGCGCTACCGTTTTAAGATTGGCTGAAGAAGTAAAAGAGCTGTGTGATTTAGGCGTTCAGGTTGGTTTGGTTATTGGTGGCGGTAATATCTTACGGGGCTCAGAGGTTGCGTCGGATGTGTTAGGTCGAGTGACCAGCGACCATATGGGCATGTTAGCCACTGTTATTAACGCACTTGCCATGCAAGACTCATTAGAGTCGCTTGGCCAAGCGGTGCGGGTGATGTCAGCGCTTCAAATCAATCAAGTGTGCGAAGACTTTAAGCGCAGAAGAGCGATTCGTCACTTTGAAAAAGGCCGGGTTGTAATTTTTGCAGCTGGTACGGGTAACCCTTTCTTTACCACGGATTCTGCTGCCAGCTTAAGGGGCATTGAAGTGGACGCTGAGTTACTTATTAAAGCAACGAAGGTTGATGGTATTTATTCCGATGACCCAAAGAAAAATCCGGATGCGAAATTTTATTCACGCATCAGTTTTGATGAGGCGATTGATCAGCGACTTAATGTGATGGATGCGACAGCATTGGTGCTTTGTCGCGATCATAAATTGCCGCTGCGGGTGGTTAATATTTTCGATAAAGGCGCGGTTAAACGTGTGGTTTTCGGTGAAAATGTAGGGACGTTAGTTCAATAACGGCAGAGGTAATTATGATTGATGATATTGTTAAAGACGGAAACGTGAGAATGGGGAAGTCTGTAGAGTCATTCCAAAAAGCATTAACGAAAATACGCACAGGGCGTGCACACCCAAGCTTGTTGGAACACGTTATGGTGTCTTATTACGACGTTGAAACGCCGCTAAATCAAGTGGCGACGGTTAATATCGAAGACGCTAGAACCTTGTCCATTATGCCGTGGGAAGCGACGATGATTGGACCTGTGGAAAAGGCTATCATGAAGGCAGATTTGGGTCTCAATCCAGTAACTGCTGGTAACGTTATTCGTGTGCCGATGCCGCCGTTAACAGAAGAACGACGTAAGGACCTTGTGAAGGTTGTGCGAAATGAAGCTGAAAACGCCAAAATTGCCGTGCGTAATATTCGTCGTGATGCTAACTCAGAGTTTAAAGAAGCGCTTAAAGAAAAAATGATCACCGAAGACGAACTTCATGGCGGCGAAGATAGTATCCAAAAAATAACGGATGAGCACATTAGAGGTATTGATAAACACCTTGATGTTAAAGAAGCTGACTTGATGTCCATGTAGTCTTTTCGCCATGCCGAGTTATTTTTTAATGTCACATCCATCAACTTCTCGGCTTGTCGATAAACCGAGAAAGTACATTTCTTGTGTCAGATAATTCAAACGATTTTGTAAATCTAGATATCCCAAAACACATTGCCATTATTATGGATGGCAATGGACGCTGGGCTCAGCATAGAGGTAAACCGCGAACCGTTGGGCATAAAGCCGGAGTTGATGCATTAAGAGCGACAATTGAATCTTGTGCCTCATTGGGTGTTGAGGTGCTAACCGTTTTTGCATTTAGTAGTGAGAATTGGCGTAGGCCGGCCAAAGAGGTTGATGTGTTAATGGCACTGTTTATGTTGACGCTTAAAAATCAGGCAAAAAGATTACATAAAAACAATATACGTTTGAAAATAATTGGCGACCGATCTAAATTTTCAACCACACTGCAGAAAAAAATAGTTGAGGTTGAATCTCTTACTGAAAAAAACTCAGGGTTGACACTTATTATTGCCGCAAATTATGGCGGTCAATGGGATATAGAGCAGGCAGCGCAGCGTATGTTGCATGAGTCAATCAATAAAGATATCCCACTTGCTGGGCTTGATATTAGTAACTTTTTATCAACAGCGGGTATGCCCGAGCCAGATCTTTTTATTAGAACGGGTGGTGAGAAAAGAATCAGTAATTTTTTGCTGTGGCAAATCGCTTATAGTGAGCTTTATTTCACGGATACACTTTGGCCAGACTTTAATCAGGATGGCTTGAAATTAGCCATTGAAAACTTCTCTTCTCGACACCGTAGGTTTGGACAAACGAGTGAACAAATTAATGAAATCGTTTAACAATGAGTAGTCTGATTCAGCGATTGTTAACAGCCGCTGTTCTTATTCCCGTTGTCGTTTGGGTGGTGTTATACGCTGATGCTTTTGCGTTTGTCGTTGTGCTCAGTATCATTGTTTTTATCGCGGGATATGAATGGGGTGGTTTAAGCGAGATAAATAACTCAGCCAAAAAGTTGGCCTTTGCAATGGCGACACTATTTGTTGCTTATTTGTTAACGAAAGTTGATGCCAATATTGTTTATTCGCTGATGCATATCAGTTTGTTTTTTTGGTTGCTTTTCATCGCCTTTATCATCGGCAAGCCTAAATGTTTATTAGAGGTAAAAGTACCACAAGGCCTTATCATTTTGCTTGGCCTCTTGGTCGTTTCCCTAACCTTTCTTTCGTTACAACAAATTAGAACGAATTATCAACAGGGCCCAGAATTGTTGATGTATTTGTTATTACTCATTTGGATAGCAGACAGCGGCGCCTATTTCGCCGGCCGCGCATTGGGTAAAAATAAATTGTCACCGGTTATTAGCCCTGGAAAATCTATAGAAGGTGTAATTGGTGGGCTGTTAACTTGCTTGGCTTTTGCAATTGCCGGGACGGTCTATTTTAATGTGGATAACGGCGTGCTATTCGTTGTTCTGTCCGTATTTGTGGCGTTTGTATCTGTGTACGGTGATTTATTTGAAAGCTTAATGAAACGGCGTGCGAAAGTTAAAGACAGCGGCAATATTTTGCCAGGACACGGTGGGGTATTAGATCGTATTGACAGTTTGATTGCTGCTGGCCCCGTATTTTTGGCCTGCCTTGACCTAAGCGATTTGTTTTAGTGAGAGGCGTTTGCATACTGGGCGCGACCGGTTCCATTGGTGTTAGCACACTCGATGTCATACGGCTCAATATAAAGTCTTATTCGGTCATCGCACTATCAGCAAATAAAAACATTGACCGCTTGTTAGAGCAATGTATTGAGTTTAAACCAGCGTATGCGGTTGTTGTTGATGCTGATTTGGCTGAAGATTTCAGAAAAAAAATTGCCTTAACTGATGCTGCTGATACCGAGGTGTTGTCTGGGTTTGAAGCACTAGAGTATGTCGCTCAATTGGTAGAAACGGATGTTGTGGTTGCGGCGATTGTTGGGGCTGCTGGTCTGATGTCGACCTTGGCTGCTGCTAAAGCGGGTAAAACGTTATTATTGGCGAACAAAGAGTCGTTGGTCATATCAGGCGACTTATTGATGTCCGTTGTCAAAGAAAATAACGCCACCTTGTTACCATTAGACAGTGAGCACAATGCCTTATTTCAATGTATGCCCTCGTTGTATAAAACTGGCCAGACGGCTAAAGGTATTCGAAAAATCATCTTGACGGCGTCCGGCGGCCCGTTCTTGAATATGAATTTAAGCGATTTGAAAAAGGTGACTGTTGAGCAAGCTTGTAATCACCCGAATTGGTCTATGGGGCAAAAAATCTCTGTTGATTCTGCGACCATGATGAACAAAGGCCTTGAGGTTATTGAAGCGAGTTATTTATTTAACCTGCGCGCTGACTCAATTGATGTACTGGTGCATCCACAGAGTATTATTCATTCAATGGTGGACTATGTTGATGGTTCTGTTTTAGCACAATTGGGTAATCCCGACATGAGAACGCCGATTGCTCATGCTTTATCCTGGCCTCAAAGACAGGACAGCGGTGTGTCAGCATTAAACTTCATTGTAAACAACCAATTGTCATTCGAAGCGCCTTCGTACGAAAAATTTCCTTGTTTACGTTTGGCTTTTGACGCGCTTGAAGCGAAAGGAACGGCTCCCGCTATTTTAAATGCGGCAAATGAAATTGCTGTCGATGCGTTTTTATCCAACAAGATTGGGTTTTTAGAGATAGCAACACTTATTGAGAAAGCGATAAACGCATCGACTGTTCGTTTAGCAGATTCGATAGAAACCATTTTAGCCGTTGATAGAGAAACACGAGAATTAACAGCGCAACTGTTGGGTGAGTGTTGATGTCCGTTATTATTTCAGTTATTTCTTTTATTGTAGTGCTGGGCATTTTGGTCACCGTTCACGAGTTTGGTCACTTTTGGGTTGCGAGAAAATGCGGAGTAAAAGTGCTGCGTTTTTCTGTGGGTTTTGGCAAACCTTTGTTTAAATTCACCAGAAAAGATGATCCAACAGAGTATGTTTTAGCCGGCATTCCTTTAGGTGGTTATGTAAAGATGCTGGATGAGAGGGAAGGCGATGTCGAGGAAAACGAAAAGCACTTAGCGTTCAATAATAAATCACTCTTTAGTCGTTGTCTTATTGTGCTCGCAGGGCCAGTGTTTAATTTATTGTTTGCATTTTTTGCTTTTTGGGCCATTTTGGCTATCGGCGAAAACGGGCTTAAACCCGTTATTGGAAACCTTAGCGAAGCTGGGATTGCGATTCACTCAGGAATAGACGTTGGCGACGAAATTATAGCTGTTAATGACCGGCCTGTTTCTATTTGGCGTGTAGCAGCCGGTTTAATGGCGAGTGAATTGTTAGATGCCGGGGAAGTGGAAGTGACTGTGGCGAAAGCAGGCGGACAGGTTGATAAAGTCTTCCTAAGCTTTCAACAAGGTGATTTGCCAGAGCCAAATGAAATGGTCGCCCGTATTGGAATTGAGCCACTTTTGCCGCGAATAAAACCTGTTATAGGCGATGTTATTAAAGGGGAGGCGGCTTATCAAGCTGGCCTGAAAAAAGGCGATTTGATTTTAAAGGTGAACCAAGCTCTTGTTGGAACATGGAGTGACTGGGTTACGTTGACGCGTGCTAATCCTAATAAACCAATGGCCGTACAAGTACAGAGAAACCATGAGACGGTACTATTGTCCATCACACCTAAAGAAATAACAGAAAATGACGTGGTTTTTGGTCGAATTGGTGTGACGGCCTTTATCGACGAGGCGCAAACACAAGGGTTTTATTCAACCTACTCTCTCAGTGGCTTTTCGGCGATAGCAGAAGCGGCGACGCAGACCATTAATTACTCTGTGCTGACAGTGAAACTTATTGGAAGAATGATTATTGGAGAAGCCTCGGTTCAAAATCTCAGTGGGCCGATAAGCCTTGCGCAATACGCAGGTAAAACGGCATCAATCGGTTTGGTACCCTTTTTGAAATTCCTGGCCTTTGTCAGTGTGAGTTTGGGTGTTATTAATTTGCTGCCCATTCCGATGTTAGATGGCGGGCATTTGTTTTTTTATCTAATCGAAGCGATTAAAGGAAGGCCAGTGTCAGATAAAGCGCAGGGCATCTTTATGCGCTTAGGCATGTTCGTTTTACTGTCAGTGATGTTGCTGGCTGTATTCATAGATGTTGGAAGATTAATCGGCTAAATACAAATTCGTATTGAGTCGCATAGCGCTTTTATCTATACTGTCTTGATATTCCTAAAACGAACATAAATAAACGGTGTTGTGATAAAAACGATTAGAACGTTATTCTTAGTAGCGGCCTTACTTTTAGCCTTCTTAAGTACAACTGTTGCCTTCGCAGCGGAATCTTTTGTAATTAAAGATATTCGCGTTAATGGTTTGCAGAGAATCACAGCTGGCGCGGTTTTTAATGCGCTAAGCATTAAGGTTGGTGATGAATTTGAAGATGATCGTTCAGGGAATGTAATTCGAGAATTATTTCAAATGGGCTTTTTCAGTGATGTGAGCATAGAGCAAGACGACGGCACACTTATCATTATTGTTAAAGAGCGGCCTGCTATCACGAGCATTGAATTGGAAGGTAACGGTGATATTGAGACTGAAATATTACTAGAGGCATTTAAAGATGTTGGCATGGCTGTCGGACGAGTCTTTAACCCATTAGTATTGGATAAAGTAAAAAATGAGCTATTACAGCAATACTACAATAATGGTAAGTATTCGGCTGAGGTTGAAAGTAAAGTAACGACTCTTGAACGTAACCGAGTTGCTATATTAATCAGTGTTGTAGAGGGAGATGCTGCCAGTATTAAAAAAATTAATATCGTTGGTAATAAATCATTTTCAGACGAAGACATATTGGCTGAGTTCGAATTAACAGGGCCTACACTGATTTCTTTTTATACCAACAGTAATCAATATTCGAAACAAAAACTTTCAGCAGATCTTGAGCGTGTTAATTCCTTTTATCAAGATCGTGGTTATATCAATTTCAAGGTTGTATCAACACAAGTTTCTATCAGTCCAGATAAAAACGGCATCTACATAACGATTAACTTAGATGAGGGTAAAGTTCATACCGTAAGTGAAGTGAAGCTTGCCGGCGAATTGATAGTCAATCCAAATAGACTGATTCCATTTGTTATCGTACAGCCGGGTGACGTTTTTTCTAGAAAAAAAGCCACCCAAACATCTGAAAATATAACGACGGTTCTTGGCCATGAAGGGCATTCATTTGCTAATGTTAATATGATTCCCGAAATTGACGATGAAACATCAACGGTAAAAGTTACGTTTTTTGTCGACCCAGGCAAACGCGTGTATGTTCGACGCATTATCATGGAGGGCAATACAAAGACTCGTGATGAAGTGCTTAGACGAGAAATTAGGCAGATGGAAGCTGCGCCAATTTCCACCTTATCCGTTGAGCATTCAAAATCTCGATTATCTCGTTTAGGGCATTTTGATGAGGTTGATGTAGAAACAACACCAGTGCCCGGAACAAGTGATCAAGTCGATATAAAATACACGGTTCAAGAAAAATCATCTGGCAATATTTTAGCCGGTGCGGGTTTCTCTCAATCTCAGGGTTTAGTTCTAAATGCCAGTATCAGCCAAAATAACTTTTTAGGTACCGGCAAGCGGATGAATGCTAGTTTTAATAACAGCGTAGTTAATACCGTATATAGCCTCGGTTATACCAATCCTTACTACACCATTGATGGTGTGAGTCGTGGCTTTAATCTAAGTTACAGAACGACAGATGCGGAAGAAGCAAACACGTCTGCGTATGAAACTGAAACATTTAATATGGGTGTGAACTTTGGTGTGCCTCTTAATGAAAGTGATAAAATGGGCTTAGGGATTGATCTTGAATTTACCTCGTTGGATCTTGGTTATGACCAGGAGGTATTAAAACAAAGTTTTATTGACCCACCAAACAATTTCACCGAAGAACAAGCAGAAACTGCGTTAGGGAAAGTTGGGAAGTTTGTTTTGAATAATGGAGAGTCCTATACAAATATCAAGGTGTCAGGTGTTTGGGGTACAGACACAAGAAATAGAGCGATATTTGCAACGCGTGGCGGTTCGAAAAGGTTATCAGGCGTTATTACTGTGCCGGGATCAGACCTTGAGTTTTACAAAATATCTTATAATCAAAAACAATACATACCCATATCACAACATACAACTTTATACTTGAACGGTGATATCGGTTATGGAGATTCTTACGGCGACGCAGAACAACTACCCTTTTTTGAAAATTACTATGCCGGTGGCAAAGGTTCAGTTCGTGGTTTTATTGATAACACATTAGGCCCTAGAGACGCATTTAATGATCCGATTGGTGGCAGTGTCAAATTAGTAGGTAATGCTGAATTTGTCTTCCCCGTTCCCTTTATGCCAGAAAGCAAAACGGTTAGGTTAAGCACATTTTTAGATGCCGGTAATGTATATGACGATGAAATTGATTTGGGCGAACTGCGTTATTCCGTTGGTGTGTCAGCTAAGTGGTTATCACCTTTCGGCGCCTTATCATTTAGCTTGGCCGCTCCATTAAACGAACAAGAAAAAGATGAAACACAAGCCTTCCAGTTCTCGTTCGGTTCTGGAATTTAAAACGAGTTATGCTGATGGTTAGAATATCAGCCTGATTTTACAGAGCCCTTTGGGCATAACATATACATTTGCAGGAGTAGTAAATTGAAATTTTTTAATAATATTTTAGTCGCAAGCATATTAACAATAGCGTTAATGGGAATAGCACAAGCTGCTGATATTAAGGTTGGTTTTGTTAATGTAGCTAAGATTTTAGAAAAAGCGCCACAAGCTGAGACAGCTAAAGTTGCATTAGAAAAAGAGTTTTCCCCAAGAAATAAACGCTTGTTAGCGAGTCAAAAAGAGATAAAAAAACTAGACGAGAAAATTGCGCGTGATGCAAAATTGATGAGTCAAGCAGAAGCGCGTAGGTTACAGCGCGATGTACTTGAGAAAAAAAGAGCACTCAAGCGTGACCAAGAAGAGTTTAGAGAAGACTTTAATTTAAGACGTAATGAAGAATTAGCTAAATTACAACGCCTTGTTTTCGAAGCCATTAAAGGCTTATCAGAAGCTGAAAAATATGACCTGGTTTTACATGACGGTGTTGTGTTTGCTAGTAGTGCAGTCGATATTACGAATAAAGTTCAACAGAGATTATCATCACTTAAATAGACAAACGTAACGGTTCTATTTTGTGATAATTTCATTAAAAGACTTAGCGGTTGAAATTGGTGGCGAACTGAAGGGCGACCCGGAGTCTACAATTGAAAGTTGTGCGACATTAGATGCCGCTAGTAAAGATCAACTATCATTTATTTATAACCCTAAATACACTGATTCATTAAAAGCAACTAAGGCCGGAGTGGTTATTCTATCGTCTTCTTTTGTTGACGATTGCCCTGTTAACGCACTGGTCGTTTCTAACCCATATTTATCTTATGCCAAAGCTGCAGAGCTGATATATAGAAAATCTAAGAAGGTTGGTAGCATTCACGCATCAGCAGTGATTGGGCAAGAATCACATATTGCTAAAGATTGCCTAATAGGTGCAAATGTTGTCATTGCTGAAAATGTCAGCCTTCAAAGTGGCTGTACAATTGGCGCAGGCTGCGTTATTAATAATGATGTAGTGATTGGTAAGAACGTACACTTGGTTGCAAATGTGACCATTGGCGAAGGCACATCTATTGGTGATAATGTAACTATTCACCCTGGGGCCGTGATTGGAAGCGATGGATTTGGTTATGCTCCTTTGGCTAACCAAGGTGGCTGGTTTAAAATCCCTCAACTAGGGCATGTCGTTATTGGTAATGATGTTGAAATAGGTGCAAATACCACTGTTGATTGTGGTGCTTTGGAAAATACCATCATTGGCAACGGGGTTAAAATTGATAACCAAGTGATGATTGCCCATAATGTAGTGATTGGTGATAACACAGCTATTGCTGGCTGTACGGGAATTGCTGGCAGTACGACCATTGGGAAAAATTGTACCTTAGCGGGAGGGGTCGGACTTGTTGGCCATATTTCCATTGCTGATGGCGTACATATAACCGGCATGACGATGGTGACACACTCTATTAAAGAGGCAGGTGCTTATTCGTCTGGGACAGCGTTCCAATCAAACAAGGATTGGTTAAAGAACGCGGTACGGTTTAAACAATTAGATAAATTAACAAAAAAAATAAATAAACTACTTAAATCTCAAAAGGACTCTTAATGCAGCAAGATGATGTAAGAAAAGTGATGGAATTTTTGCCGCACCGTTACCCTTTTCTGATGATAGATAGAATTGTTGAATACGAGGCCGGTAAGCGTCTTTTGGCGCTTAAAAATGTTAGCTATAACGAGCCGCATTTTGCCGGGCATTTTCCACATAACCCCATTATGCCTGGTGTGTTAGTTATCGAAGCATTGGCTCAAGCCACGGGTTTATTATCAATGAAAACGTTGACTGATCGCGGTGAAGATTTTGGTGAGTATTACCTAGTAGGCATTGATAATGCTCGTTTCAAACGCTCAGTTGTACCGGGTGATCAACTGATGATTGAGGCGGTTTACAAGAAAGATCGAAGAAACATTTGGTCGTTTTCTGCAAAGGCCACGGTTGATGGGAAAATCATTGTGTCAGCAGATATCCTTTGTGCATCAAAGGAATCTACTAAATGATACATTCAACGGCTATTATTGATCCAAGTTCAAGCGTTGCTGATGATGTTCAGATTGGCCCTTATACGGTTATTGGTGCTAACGTAACAATCGATTCTGGTACTGTTATTGGATCACACGTAACAATTAACGGCATAACAAAAATTGGCAAAAACAATCGTATTTATCAATTTTCATCGGTTGGTGAAGACCCGCAAGATAAAAAATATGCAGGTGAAACGTCATATTTAGAGATGGGCGATAATAACCAAATTCGAGAATTTACAACAATTCATAGGGGCACCACGCAAGACAAAAACACAACGACCATTGGTAGTAATAACCTATTCATGGCCTATACGCATGTTGCGCATGATTGTGTGATTGCCGATGATGTGATTCTTGCAAATGCTGCTTCTTTAGGTGGCCACGTACACATTGGAAACAATGTTATTTTAGGTGGTTTTTCAATAGTGCATCAGTTCTGTCACCTCGGTGATCATTGTTTTTCTGCTATGGGCAGTGCGATTACTAAAGATGTGCCCCCTTTTGTGATGGTGGGCGGCCAACCCACTAAACCTCACGGTATCAATTCTGTTGGGTTGAAGCGAAGAGGCTTTTCTGAAGATGCTATATTGCAAATCAAGCGTGCCTATAAAACACTCTATAAATCGGGCCTTAAATTGACTGAGGCAACAAATGAGTTAATCAGCATTAAAGACGAACACCCTGAGTTGGCGCTAATGGTTGAATTTCTAGCGAATTCAAATCGTAGTATTCTTCGCTAAAGTTTGTGACGAGAAAATAGGCTCACATCAGTTCCTAATGTATTAAAGCCTTCAATTTCTGAGTGTTTATGTCGTGACAATGTATCTATCCATATGAATAAACCACTTAAAATTATGATGGTTGCTGGAGAACACTCTGGCGATATACTGGCAGCCGGTTTGATTAAACGTTTAAAAGAACGTTATCCAGATGCTCAATTTTCAGGGATTGGAGGGGCACGGATGATCAAGGAAGGTTTTCATTCGTATTATCCAATGTCAAAACTATCCGTGTTTGGTTTATTTGAAGTCCTCAAACACTTGCCTGAATTATTGGCTATTAGGCGCACATTGCAACAAACCATCCTTAACGAATCACCTGATGTATTCGTCGGAATTGACGCGCCTGATTTTAATTTAAAATTGGAAAAAGAACTCCATAATAGGGATATAAAAACCGTACATTATGTTAGTCCAACGGTTTGGGCGTGGCGTCCTAAACGCATTAAAAAACTAATCGGTTCGTTAAATGCACTCCTGTGCATTTTTCCTTTTGAAGAAGACTACTTTAAAAATACCGCTGTGCCAGCCTATTTTATTGGTCACCCATTAGCGGATCAGTATAAACAGCATGACAGCACATCGGTTGCGAAAAAAGCATTAGATATTGGAGCAGATACCCCCGTTTTAACAATGATGCCGGGCAGCCGCATGGGTGAATTAAATCGCCACAGTTTAATTTTTCTTGAAACGGCAGAAAAATGCGCGAAAAAAATTCCAAACCTAAAAGTACTCGTGCCACTGGCTGATGAATCATCCATTGGGTTATTCAACGATATTTATAAGGAATCAGGGATTCAACTTGATTTAATCATCAAGCAATCTGCGACAGCATCCATGATTGCCGCATCTGATATGGTGTTGGTTGCATCAGGCACAGCAACGCTTGAAGTTATGCTGTTGAAAAAACCGATGGTCGTTGCTTACAAAGTGTCGGCGCTGACAGCGTGGGTTTTTAGAACGTTTAATTTGTTAAAAGCACCGTTCGTGTCTATGCCGAACTTGATTGCAGGCAGAGAGTTAATAAAAGAATTTATACAAGAGCAAGTAAGGCCTGACGTTTTGGCTGAAGAATTACTAAGGATTTATCACGAATCAGGCGTGTCAGACAGTATGGTTGAACATTTTGATGATATGGCTATTTCATTATGCCGGGATGCCGACCTACAGGCGGCCGATATTGTTTCTCGTGTTTTGAATGGAGACATTGCTTGATGAGTCGTGTGATTGTTGGTTTAGATGAAGTAGGGCGTGGTTGTATTGCAGGCCCTGTTGTTGCGGCGGCAGTTGTTTTGGATCCAAATAAACCGATTGAGGGTTTGATGGATTCTAAAAAACTGTCTAAAAAGAAACGAGATGAGCTCTCAGAAATGATTATGACCAATGCTAAAGATTGGTCAATAGGCCGTGCGGAAGCGTTGGAAATTGATGAGTTGAATATATTACAAGCCAGTTTACTCGCCATGAAAAGGGCGTATGAAGGGTTGAGTGTTCCTTGTGATTTTGCACAAGTTGACGGCACGTTTTACCCTCATATTCAAATTCCAGGAGAGTGCATAAAAGGTGGCGATAACTTAATCGCAGAGATTTCTGCCGCCTCCATTATCGCAAAAGTCTACCGTGACGAACACATGGCAATTTTAGATGTATTAAATCCAGGGTATGACCTTGCACAACATATGGGGTACCCAACACCGGCACACAAAAAGAGTATTTTCCTTAATGGTGTTACTGATATTTACCGTCGCTCATTCGCTCCGGTAAAAGCGTTATTAGCATGACAGAAAAACTGACGTTTGTTCACCTAAGAAACCATACTGAGTATTCCTTAGTAGACGGTATTATTCGTATAAAACCACTGGTTAAGCGAGCAACTGAATTATCCATGCCAGCGATTGCTGTGACGGATCAATCAAATTTATTTGCTGCAGTAAAATTTTATCGTGCGGCCACTAGTGCCGGCGTTAAGCCCATTATTGGTGCGGATGTGCTTATTAAAGATGCAGTCGATCAAAAGAAGCCTTATATCGTCACACTGCTGGTGCAAAATAAGAAAGGCTACCTTAGGTTGTGTGAACTAATTTCAGATGCATACATCAATGGCCAAGATAAAGGTGTTCCGTATTTAACCTCTGAGAAAATTTGTGATGACAATGAGGGCTTGATTGTTTTATCTGGTTTTCTTGAAGGATTATTTGCAACGTCCTTGCAGAGTAATGATTCAGAGAATACCGAGAGGCTTTTACAAACATGGCATAAAGCGTTTGGCGATCGTTTTTATCTTGAAATCCAGCGCACGGGTCGGCCTGCCGAGAGTGGTTTGGTTCACAATATGGTGCAATTAGCTGTCGCACATAAAATCCCCGTTGTTGCAACTAACGGCTGTTGTTTCTTGACTGAGGATGAATTTGCGGCGCATGAAGCGCGGGTGTGTATTAACCAAGGCCGAGTTCTGTCAGATGGCCGGCGCGTTAAAACACACACCGAACAGCAATACCTTAAAAGCCAAGAAGAAATGGCAGAGTTATTTTCGGATATACCAGAAGCAATCGAAAATAGCGTTCAAATAGCCATGCGCTGTAATGTTGAATTAAGCTTGGGTGAAAACTTTTTGCCTGATTTTCCGGTGCCCGATGGTATGACAACGGATGAGTATTTTGCTGATTTGGCACAAAAGGGTTTGGATAAGCGAATAGAAGAAACCTCTGCACGCATAGATTTTGATGATGAAAGGCTTGCGCAGTATCAAGCTAGGCTAAAGCGCGAACTGGATGTTATCTGCCAGATGGGCTTCCCAGGATATTTCTTGATTGTTGCTGATTTTATTCAGTGGGCTAAGGATAACGGTATACCTGTTGGCCCTGGTCGTGGTTCTGGTGCCGGTTCTATCATTGCTTACGCGCTTAGAATTACAGATTTAGACCCGATGGAATTTGACCTGTTGTTCGAACGGTTTCTTAATCCAGAGCGTGTATCCATGCCTGATTTCGACGTCGATTTCTGTATGGATGGCCGCGACCGGGTGATTGATTATGTCGGCAGAAAATATGGCCGTGACAAAGTATCTCAAATTATTACCTATGGCAGCATGGCGGCAAAAGCGGTTATTCGTGATGTTGGCCGTGTGCTCGGTCACCCGTATGGGTTTGTTGATCGTTTAGCAAAGGCCATTCCGTTTGAAATTGGCATGACGCTAACGAAGGCCTTGGATGAAAGCCCTGATTTATTAAGCGCTTATCAAGAAGAAGATGAAGTTCGAGAACTGATTGATTTGGCGCTTCAGTTAGAAGGTATTGCACGAAATGCAGGCAAACATGCCGGCGGTGTGGTGATTTCACCCAGTAAGCTGACCGACTTCTCTCCGCTCTATTGTGAGCAAGGTGGTGACAACCTTGTTACTCAATTTGACAAAGATGACATTGAAGCCGTTGGTTTGGTTAAGTTTGACTTTTTGGGTCTCAGAACCCTAACGATTATTGATTGGGCATTACAAAACATCAACCAGCGCCTCACTGCTGAAGGAAAAGACGTTGTTGATATTGACACTTTGCCGCGTGATGATGAGGCAACGTATGAATTGCTAAAAAACTATGCCACAACAGCCGTTTTTCAACTGGAATCACGTGGTATGAAAGATTTGATTCGTCGATTACGCCCGGACAGTTTTGAAGATGTGATTGCCTTGGTGGCCTTGTTTAGACCTGGCCCACTGCAGTCTGGCATGGTGGACGACTACATCAATGTTAAACATGGCCGAAAGAAAGCAGAATATGCGCACCCAACGTTGGTTGCGATTTTAGAGCCAACCAATGGGGTTATTTTATACCAAGAGCAAGTGATGAAAATTGCGCAGGATTTGGCTGGCTTTAGTTTGGGTATGGCTGATTTGTTACGTCGGTCGATGGGTAAAAAGAAGCCGGAGGAAATGGCCAAACAACGGGTGATGTTTACAGAAGGCGCGGTAGCCAATGATGTAAAAGAAGACGTGGCTACGTATATCTTCGATTTAATGGAAAAATTTGCGGGATACGGCTTTAATAAATCACATTCTGCAGCGTATGCATTAATTGCCTATCAAACGGCGTGGTTAAAAACCCATTACCCGTCTGAATTTATGGCAGCGGTACTGTCATCCGACATGGATAATACCGACAAAGTTGTTATGTTCATTGATGAATGCCGTGATATGGGGTTGGATATTTTACCGCCAGACGTCAACTCATCGGCATATCGTTTTACCACCAATGATGATGGGCAAATAATATATGGCCTAGGCGCTATAAAAGGCGTTGGCGAGGCGGCCATCGAATCGATTATTGAACAGCGTGACAATAACGGTAGTTACTCAAGTCACGAAGACCTCGCCAGGCGAATTGATATACGAAAAGCAAATCGCCGTGTTCAAGAAGCGCTTATCAAGTCCGGTGCGTTAGATTGTTTTGATGATAATCGAGCACGTTTAATGTCCGAGTTATCAGGCGTTTTACAGATAGCGGATCAACATAATAAAAGCGTCTCTGCTGGACAGAACGATTTGTTCGGCTTGTCGGTTGTTGAGTCACCACAACAGCAAACGCAAAAAACAAACATAGAGCCTTGGACTGAACATGAGCGGCTTAAGGCTGAAAAAATCACTCTAGGGCTGTATTTAACGGGTCATCCTTTTGATTCTGTTCGCGAAGAAATGTCGTCTGTGACGTCAGGAAAACTCTTAACCTTACATGAAATGGAGATTAATACATCGGGTGGCGGTGGCCAATACAGACGAGCAAAAGGTAAGCCAGTAACAGTAGCGGGGCTAGTGCTTGAAGTGAGAACTCGTCCGACTAAAAGTGGTTCTAAAATAGCAACGGTTATCTTAGACGATGGCAGTGCGCGCATTGAAGCGGTGGCATACAGTGAGGTGTTTGATAATTTCAGTGAACAATTAGTCAGTGAGCAGATTGTGGTTATTATCGGTGCCATTTCTTTTGATGATTTTGCTGGTCAGAATAGAATTACCATTGAATCTGTCTTAACGGTTGAGCAGGCCAGAGAGCGATTCTCAAAGGACTTGTTGATAGACATTCATCATAACGACACGCAAGGTGTGTCCATAGATGGGCTGCAACAGTTGTTAAACCCCTATAAAGGTGGAAACTGCCCAGTACGAATTAAAATCGCGTTACAAGGTGCCTCGTCGGCTTTAAAACTGGCGGATGAATGGAATGTTGTGCCAAACGATTTATTATTAGAAGAACTTAAGCAAACCTTACCGAATCAAAAAAGTTTTATCCGATATTGAATATAACTGGCCGAATTGCATGACTCGCTATAAAATACGGCCATGAACTTAGATTACTTAGATTTTGAACAGCCTATCGTTGAACTTGAAGACAAGCTTGAAGAACTTCGACGTGTGGGTACCGATAATGAAATTGATATTCAAAAAGAGATCGATAGGCTACATGAAAAGAGCCGGTCACTAACCGAATCAATTTTTTCAAAATTAACGGATTGGGAAATATCTAAACTATCTCGCCACCCTAAGCGCCCGTATTCGTTGGATTATATTGATGGCGTGTTTGAAGGCTTTATTGAACTTCATGGTGACAGACACTACGCAGATGATGCCGCTATTGTTGGTGGAATGGCTAGATTAGACGGTTTGCCTGTGATGGTGATTGGCCATCAAAAGGGGCGCGATACCAAGGAAAAGCTTAAGCGAAATTTTGGCATGCCCCGCCCAGAAGGTTATAGAAAAGCGCTGCGTTTAATGCACATAGCCGAGCGATTTAACTTACCCATTATTACGTTTATCGATACGCCGGGTGCGTACCCAGGTGTTGGTGCAGAAGAACGTGGGCAAAGTGAAGCGATTGCTAGAAATTTATTTGAAATGTCTAAACTCAAAACTCCTATTATCAGCATTGTGATTGGTGAAGGTGGCTCAGGTGGTGCGTTGGCACTGGGCGTGTGCGATAAACTTTTCTTATTAAAATACAGCACATACTCGGTTATTTCCCCCGAAGGTTGCGCGTCAATTTTATGGAAAAGTGCTGAAAAGGCATCACAAGCGGCAAAAGCGATGGCAATCACATCCAGTAAATTATTAGCTAATGGTTTGATAGATGGCGTGATTGACGAGCCGCTAGGCGGTGCGCATCGAAATCTTTCATTTATGAAGGAAAAGATCAAAGAAACCTTATTGAAAGAAGTTAATAAGGTGAATGCTATGTCGATTGATGACTTATTAGCCGAACGCTATAAGCGACTAATGTCATACGGAAAATTCACCACTGCCTAAGCGCCCCCAGGACTTCATTGAAGCATCTTGTTGACAATGTTGAGCAACAACTGACGTCGATTAATGGTTTAACGCATGTCGTTATTGCCTACAGTGGCGGCGTTGATTCGCATGTTTTGTTGCATGTAAGCTCCATAATAAAGCCAACTCTCCCAAAGGTTACTTTTTGTGCCATGTATATCGACCATGGTTTGCATGTCGATTCAGTTAAATGGCGAGATCATTGTGAATCAGTTTGTATTGAGCTGGGTATTGATTTTATCAGCCAAAAAGTTAACGCCGATGATGTCGCTGGCGATGGACCGGAGCAGGCTGCGCGTCATGCGAGGTATGATGCGTTAAAGAGTGAAGTTAAGGCGCATACGGTTTTGCTAACGGCTCAACATCAAGATGACCAGGCAGAAACCTTGATGTTGCAGCTTTTAAGAGGGGCCGGTATCGATGGTTTGGCCAGTATGCCGACGTGTACTAATTTTGGCTTGGGCTATATCGCGCGACCTCTTCTTAACGTGTCAAAGGCGGAAATTAAGCATTATGCCAAGGAAGAAAATTTGGAATGGATTGAAGATTCTAGCAACCTCGATACCTCGTTAAATCGAAATTTTTTACGCCAGCAGGTCATTCCACTTATTCAGCAGCGCTGGCCAGCTTTTTCTAAAACCACCTCAAGAAGTGCCGCGCATTGTGCAGAGGCATCGTCAGTTTTGTTTAACCTTGCGGCAACCGATATAGAGAATCAAGATACGGAGGTGCTTAACATGCATAACCTTATTGATTTAGATGCAGCGCGGCAACGTTTAGTGATTCGTCATTGGTTACTTCGCAATGATGTGCGCATGCCGTCAGAAAAAATACTGCTAGAAATCCAACGTTCTATTAGCATCAAACCGAGTGATTCGGCATTAATCGAGTGGTCTGCTATTCAGCTCAGGCTTTTTGATGCAACGTTTTTTCTGACAGCGATAAAAAGCGATGAATTACGTTATGAGTCGATAAACTGGTTTGCTGAGGAGGTAGAGATTACCTCTGAAATAGGCGTTTTATCGAAAAGGCTGGTCCGTGGGAAAGGGATAGATCAGCAAAAATGGGCGACATCAAAGGTGACAGTTGCACATAGAAAAGGTGGTGAGAGTTTGAAATTACTTGGCAGGCAAGGGCGTCGCAAATTGAAGAAGCTTTTCCATGAGGCCAAAATTTTCCCCTGGGTTCGAGATGCTATCCCGTTGATTTATTTCGATGACACATTAGCAGCGGTTGCCAATCTTTGGGTGGACGAGGAGTTTTTGGTGTCTGATGACAGTATGGGGTATAACATTGTATGGAAACATCCTAGGTTGAAAATCAAACAGGTATAGGTTCGTTTTTATCTAATGTGGCAACTTCTCGCGAATCGATTCGCGTATAATGCCGATGATTCAATTTTTACTTTTTAGGTGCGTATGGCTAAGTTTATTTTTATTACCGGCGGCGTTGTTTCATCGTTAGGTAAAGGGATTTGTGCGTCTTCTTTGGCAACAATTTTGGAAGCGCGTGGGTTAAATATCACCATGACGAAATTGGACCCGTACATCAATGTCGACCCCGGCACGATGAGCCCGTTCCAACACGGTGAAGTGTACGTGACAGATGATGGTGCAGAAACTGACCTTGATTTAGGCCATTACGAACGCTTTAGTAATAGCGTGATGTCTAAAAGAAACAATTTCACAACGGGTCAAATATACGAAAATGTCATTAAAAAAGAACGGCGCGGTGATTATTTGGGCGGTACGGTTCAAGTTATCCCTCACATAACTGATGAAATCAAACGTAATATTATTAAAAGCGCTGAAGGTGCGGACGTCGCCATAATTGAAATTGGCGGTACGGTTGGTGATATTGAGTCGTTGCCATTTTTAGAAGCCATCCGTCAAATGCGTGTTGAATTGGGTGAAGATCGTTGTTTGTTTATTCACTTAACGTTGGTGCCTTATATTGCATCGGCAAAGGAAATTAAAACCAAGCCAACGCAGCACTCTGTTAAAGAATTAAGAACAATTGGTATTCAGCCAGATATTTTGATTTGTCGTTCCGAACGTGCTATTCCGCTATCTGACCGTAAAAAAATTGCGTTGTTTACCAACGTACAAGAAAAGGCGGTTATTACCGCATTAGATGCGGACAGCATTTATCGAATACCGATGATGTTGCACGAGCAAGGCTTAGATCAAATCGTTATTAAGAAGTTACACCTAGATGCTAGTCCGGCTGACTTATCTGATTGGGATGCTGTGGTTGAAGGCCTGTTCGCACCAAAAGACACCGTAAAAGTAGCGTTAGTTGGTAAATATGTCGATCATGCGGATGCTTATAAATCATTGACTGAAGCGTTGATACACGCAGGCATTCATACTAAAACGCAAGTGGAAGTCGTTAAGGTTGATTCTGAAGACATTGAAAAAAATGGCACGGATGTTTTGCAAAAAGTGGACGCGATTCTCGTGCCCGGTGGCTTTGGCGAACGCGGTGTGGATGGAAAAATAGCAACGATACGGTTTGCTCGTGAAAATGATGTGCCTTACTTAGGCATTTGTTTGGGTATGCAAACGGCTGTGATTGAGTACGCACGAAATATAATGAACTTGGAGGGTGCAAACAGCACCGAGTTTATGCCAGATTCACCTTACCCCGTGATTGGTTTGATCACTGAGTGGCTAACTGAAGAGGGTACTGTGGAAAAACGAGATGAATCATCCGAGATTGGTGGAACAATGCGTTTAGGCAGTCAAAAATGTCAATTAACACCAGGTTCCTTGGCTCATAAGGTGTATGGCAAAGACGTGATTACAGAGCGCCACAGACATCGATTTGAATTTAATAATACATTTTTAGAACAGTTTGAAGAAGCGGGATTAAGTATTTCAGGTAAATCAATGGACGGCCGTTTGGTTGAAATTGTAGAAATCCCTGAGCACAGATGGTTTTTGGCTTGCCAATTCCACCCGGAGTTCACCTCTAAACCAAGAACAGGACACCCGTTATTCAGTGGTTTCGTATCGGCGGCAATTGAGTACTCTACTTCATCAGATAAGGTTAGCTCATGAATTTATGTGGGTTTGAAGTCGGTATCGATCAACCATTCTTTTTGATTGCTGGTACTTGCGTTGTTGAAAGTGAGCAAATGACGATTGATACAGCGGGCGCATTGAAAGAAATGACCGCTGATTTAGGCATTCCGTTTATTTATAAATCGTCGTTTGATAAAGCTAATCGCTCGTCTGTAGATGGCTTTCGAGGCCCAGGCATTGAAGAAGGACTAAGGGTTTTGCAAGCAGTTAAAGACCAGTTAAATGTGCCGGTTATTACCGATGTGCATGAAGATACACCGATGGACGAAGTGGCCTCCGTGGTGGATGTCTTACAAACGCCAGCATTTTTATGCCGTCAAACGAATTACATCACGCGTGTAGCGGCAACAGGTTTGCCGGTGAACATTAAAAAAGGACAGTTTTTAGCACCTTGGGATATGAAGCACGTAGTGGATAAAGCGCGCTCCACCGGCAATAAAAACATCATGGTGTGTGAAAGAGGCGTGTCATTTGGTTATAACAATTTAGTGTCAGACATGCGGTCGTTAACGATTATGCGCGAAACAAATGCGCCAGTTGTGTTTGATGCGACGCATTCCGTGCAATTACCTGGTGGGCAGGGCAGTTCATCAGGTGGGCAACGTGAGTTTGTTCCAACTCTGGCTAGGGCGGCAATAGCAGTGGGCGTATCTGGCGTGTTCATGGAAACCCATCCAAACCCAGAAGAAGCGCTTAGTGATGGCCCAAATTCTGTGCCTCTCGCTAAGATGAAAGAGTTGTTAACAATAATGAAACATATAGATGATGCCGTGAAAAATGCGGGTGTTATGCGCGGTGATTTTTAGATAATAATTTGAGGAAGATATGGCTGAGATAGTAGATATAAAAGCACGTGAAATATTAGATTCACGTGGAAACCCAACGTTAGAAGCAGATGTTATCTTAGCATCTGGTGTTGTTGGCAGTGCGATGGTGCCCTCTGGTGCATCAACGGGCGAACGTGAAGCCATAGAATTAAGAGATGGCGATACGAGCCGTTACGGTGGCAAAGGTGTCCTAAAGGCAGTTGGCCATGTCAATGGAGAGCTAAAAGACGCCTTAATTGGTATGGATGCTGCTGATCAGCAAGCCATCGACAATAGAATGATTGAGTTAGATGGTACTGATAACAAAGCACGCTTAGGCGCTAATGCAACATTAGGTATATCGTTGGCAGCAGCCCATGCAGCGGCAAATGAAGGTGGTATACCGTTATACCGCTACCTTGGTGCTGATGAATTTCTTTTACCTGTCCCAATGATGAACATCATCAACGGTGGTTCGCATGCTGATAACAGTGTTGACCTTCAAGAATTTATGATTTTACCTGTTGGCGCACCTAGCTTCAGTGAAGCAATGCGTTACGGTACAGAAGTCTTTCATGCATTAAAGTCTGTGCTATTAGCAAAAGGCTTGAGCACATCAGTTGGTGATGAAGGTGGCTTCGCGCCTGATTTATCGTCAAACGTAGAGGCAATAGAGGTCATTCTTCAAGCGATTGAGACGGTTGGCTTAAAAGTTGGTGATGATATTGCGCTTGGCCTTGATGTCGCTAGTTCAGAATTTTGTGACAAGGGTGAGTACTTTTTAGCATCTGAAAACAAACGTTTTAACTCAACTCAAATGACTGATTTTTTAGCGGATTGGGTTGATCAGTATCCTATTATTTCTATTGAAGATGGCCTAGATGAAAATGACTGGGATGGTTGGAAATATATGACCGAGAAATTGGGCCATAAAGTTCAGTTAGTCGGCGATGATTTGTTTGTTACAAACCCTAAGATCTTTAAACAAGGTATTGATAAAGACATTGCAAACTCTATTTTGATAAAAGTGAATCAAATTGGCACGTTAACGGAAACATTAGCAGCGATTAAAATGGCGCATGATTCAGGGTACACGTCCGTTGTCTCGCATCGTTCTGGCGAAACAGAAGATACCACCATTGCCGATTTAGCCGTAGCAACGTGCTCTGGCCAAATCAAAACAGGTTCATTATGTCGTTCTGACCGTGTTGCAAAATATAACCGTCTACTACGTATTGAAGAAGATTTAGGCGCAAATGCAATTTACGCGGGGAAGAAGGCCTTTAAATACGTAAGCTAAATTGAAGGCACTGTTCATCATTCTTGTTTTACTCTTCGGCTACCTACAATATAAATTATGGGTAGCTGAGGGGAAAGCACAAGATTCGTGGGCGCTAGAGCAGCGCATTGAAACGCTCAAAGAAGAAAATAAAGCACTAATGTATCGAAATGATACGCTTCAGGCCGAGGTAACGAACTTGAAAAGTGGCCACGATGTGATTGAAGAGAAAGCAAGGCGCGAGCTTGGTTTGATTGGTCAGGACGAAACTTTTTTTCAATACATTGAGTCAGATAATGAGCAGTGAGATAGGAAAAATCTGGTGCATCGTGCCTGCTGCGGGTATTGGGTTACGATTTGGAGAAAATCGGCCAAAACAATATTTACCCTTTCGTTCCTCAACAATTATCGACACAACCATTAAGACGCTGCTGTTATGTACCTCGTTAGAAAAAGTCATCGTGTGTCTTCACCCCGATGATGAACACGCGCAACAAAGTGACTTCATTAAACATCCAAGAGTGCACGTTGTTATAGGCGGCAATCAACGCTCTGATTCTGTATTAAACGGCCTACAATCAATTCAAACTGATACAGCAAAGCAAGACTGGGTTCTGGTCCACGATGCGGCAAGGCCGTGTGTCCGATTAGCCGATATCAATAAACTAATAAGCGAAGCGCAAACACATCAACAAGGCAGTATATTAGCAGTACCCATCCATGACACCATTAAAGAAGTGGACAATGAATTAGCAGTGCGCACATTAGACAGAACAAAACTATGGCGAGCATTAACGCCTCAACTGTTTAAGTTAAGCGATATTCAAGGGGCGCTGTTGTCAGCAAAAAAACAGTCTAGAGTGGTTACAGATGAAGCCAGCGCTATTGAGCAACTCGGATTGCCCGTGCGAATAGTTGAAGGGCATGCAGATAATATAAAAATCACAGTGCCTGCTGATTTACAGTTAGCTAATATGTATATGGATCAACAGGAAGAACAATCATGCGCATAGGCCACGGATACGATGCACACCGTTTTGAAAAGGGTAAACCGCTGGCACTAGGTGGTGTCAGCGTCCCTTATGAATTTGGCCTGCTAGCACATTCGGATGGTGATGTGGTGTTGCACGCCTTATGCGATGCTCTATTGGGCGCTATTGGCCGCGGCGATATAGGTCAACATTTTCCAGACACCAGCGATGAATACGAAAACGTAGACAGTCGATTGCTATTAAGGCACGTGTTTAAACTCGTCGAAGAGGCTGGTTTCGAGTTAGGTAATATTGACATCAGTATTATTGCTCAAGCGCCAAAATTAGCCGCCCATTTACCGAGCATGTCTGATTGTATTGCGAGTGATTTAAAATGTGACGTATCGCAAGTCAATGTCAAAGCTACGACAACCGAAGGGATGGGGTTTGCGGGTAGAAAAGAAGGTATTGAAGCCCACGCGGTTGTCTTACTCACAACAGCCAGCTAAGCCCCATTATGAATTTTGAATCGCACGTGGAAAAACTTCCTTATGCTCATGCTCAGCCGAGTGGAACAGGACAACTTCGAACGTTAGCCGAACATTTTTGCGTCGAGGAAACACTCAGCTTTAGCCCCAGCGGTGAGGGCGAACATGTATTTTTATACATTAAAAAAATCGGTATTAATACGGAAGATATTGTAAGAATTTTGAGTAAACACGCAGGTGTTACTCGGCGTAGTGTTTCCTACGCGGGCATGAAAGACCGTCACGCAGTAACCAAGCAATGGTTCAGCGTGCAATTGCCGGGTAAAGAAGGGCCAGATTGGTCGGCACTTAATAATGATCAGCTAAACGTTGAATTGGTAACTCGCCATTTAAAAAAATTAAAACGCGGCACCATTAAACACAATACATTCACACTTATTGTTGCGAATGCTCGTTTTGATAAGCAAGATATTACTGCACGAGTGGAAGGCATTAAACGCGACGGCGTGCCTAATTATTTTATGCAGCAACGTTTTGGTTACGCGTATCAAAACCTACAACGGGCGTTTGATTGTTTTGAAAAAGGTGAGGTCATTAGAAATAAAAAACTAAAGGGCCTGTTCTTATCCTCAGTACGTTCGTATTTGTTCAACCAAGTGCTAGCGAAGCGTGTGGCGGGTTCCAGCTGGAATAAACCCACGCATGGCGACACGTATATGTTGAACGGCACACGGCAAAGCTTCTGTGAAAATGCCGTGTCAGATACATTGGAACAACGTGTTATGGAACACGATATTCACCCAACCGGCCCGCTATTTGGCAGCTTAGCGGAAACGGGTGATAAACACCCAATAGAGCAAACGGTCTTTGCAGATAACGCCGTGTTTTGCAACGGGTTAACGAAAGAGCGAATGGAACCGGCCAGACGTTCCTTACGGGTTGTGCCTATCGATTTTAATTGTGAATTTTTAGACGACGGGCAATTGCGTCTAGAATTCAAATTGCAGTCGGGCAGTTATGCAACCGCCGTTATTCGCGAATTAATCAACACCTCAACCACCAGAGAGCAGTAGAAATGGATTTTACGCACATTTTAGGCTTAGGCTTACTGCAAGGGTTAACCGAGTTTTTACCCATATCCAGCTCAGCTCATTTAATTTTATTGCCCTTATTATTAGCTTGGGAAGACCAAGGTTTAGCCTTTGATGTGGCCGTTCATGTTGGTTCGCTGTTAGCGGTAACAACGTATTTTAGAAAAGATTTATCTCGTATTGTTGCGGGTTGGTTAAAGGCTGTTTTTAAACAGCAATATTCTCAAGAAAGCCGCTTAGGCTGGTTGATTATTATAGGCACCATACCGGTTGGCTTAATGGGCTTATTGCTAGGTGACTTGATAGAAATCTACCTACGTTCGCCCCTCGTTATTGCCATAACCACCATTGTGTTTGGCTTATTACTTTGGCGTGCGGATGCCATTGGCGAACGAGTAAGGGAGCAAGACAAGTTAACCGTAAAAGATGCCGTTATTGTGGGTTTGTATCAAGTTTTGGCGTTAATCCCCGGCACATCACGCTCAGGCATTACCATGACAGCGGGCTTATTTTTAGGGCTAACGCGAGAAGCAGCTGCGCGTTTTTCATTTTTATTATCCATACCACTTATATTTTTAGCCGGCAGTTTAAAAACGCTGCATTTAGTAGAAAGCGCCATACCTGTTGACTGGTTTGCAATCGTCGCGGGTGTTGTTATCTCTGCACTCAGTGCATTCGCTTGTATAGCAGTATTCCTCAAACTGCTTGAGAGAATAGGGATGTTACCGTTTGTTATTTACCGTTTAGTGCTCGGCGTGTTTTTGCTGTATGTGTATGTCGTCTAACTATGAGGATTTCAGGAGCACATAAAGAGCGCCAGCGCCACCATCACGCTGCTGCGCAGACGATAAAGCCAACACGTTTGAATGTGCTTTAAGTTGGTTAAACACCATGTTCTTTAACACAGGGAATTTACTTAAAGACCTCATGCCCTTGCCATGCACTACTAATATACAACGGTGATGTTGTTCGGTTTGTTGGATAAGAAAATCGTCTAAATATTGATGTGCTTCGGATTGGGTTAATCCGTGTAAATCTATTCTGTCATCAACGCCCAGCGTACCTCGTTTTAACTGGCGTATGGTTTTATCTCGTATGCCTTGTTTGGCATAAAATAATCGGTCATCACTTTGGATCTCAGAAGGGCTGTATTCTGGGGTTTCGAGCGTGTGCACTGGCGATTCAAAACATTTTTTATGTGGTCGAGGTTTGGATTGATCAGCAGCAGAGTTGTATTTATCGGATGTGATTGGCTTTACATCAGCCATTGAGTCTCTAAATAAGCGTGAATCCTCCGTTGAACTTAGGTCTTTGTTTTTATCTTCAGGCATAATATGATTTTAGCACTTATCAAATTAAACACATGTTGTTCTTTAGATCACTTTCATGCATATTTTAATCAGCAACGATGACGGCTACCTTGCGCCGGGCTTGTCTGTTTTAGCTGAAACATTATCCAGCTTGGCAGACATTACGGTTGTAGCGCCCGATAGAAACCGTAGTGCGGCCAGTAACTCGCTAACCTTACAGATGCCGTTGCGTGTACAAAAAATGCAGAACGGTTTTTTTAGTGTTGATGGCACGCCAACTGATTGCGTACACCTCGCGATTACCGGCATGTTAGAAGATGAACCCGACATTGTTTTTTCAGGCATCAACAACGGTGAAAACATGGGTGATGACGTGCTGTACTCGGGTACGGTAGCTGCTGCGACAGAAGGGCGATTTTTAGGCTTACCATCCATCGCTATGTCTATGACTGCAAGTCAGCCTAAACATTATGAAACGGGGGCTTATGTGGCGGCTCGGTTGTTTAATCAATTGATGGCGTCGAGTTTACCCTCGGATACTATCTTAAACGTGAATGTGCCAGACTTACCCGTGAGTGAATTAAAAGGGTTTAAAGCAACCCGTTTAGGGCAACGTCACCGTTCTGAACCGGTGATTGAAGCACGAGACCCACGTAATCAGACAATCTACTGGGTGGGCCCGCCTGGTGCGCATCAAGATGCGGGCGAAGGCACTGATTTTCATGCGATAGAAAATGGCTACGTGTCTATTACGCCATTACAAATTGATTTGACTAACCATAAACGTCTAGATGGTTTAAGCGATTGGATTAATGGTATGCCCAATGAATAACCATTTAGGCATAGGGATGACCTCCCAGCGCACGAGAAATCGCTTGATTCTGAAATTGCAAGAGCTCGGCATTAAAGACGAGCGTGTTTTGTCTGTTATGCGTAAAGTGCCGCGTCATTTGTTTATGGCTGAAGCGCTTGCAAGCCGTGCGTACGAAAACACATCGTTGCCTATTGGACATGGGCAAACCATTTCCCAGCCCTATATGGTTGCACGGATGACTGAGTTGTTGATTGAAGATGGACTTCCTGAAAATGTTTTAGAAGTAGGGACTGGTTCAGGCTATCAGTCTTCTATTTTAGCGAGTCTTGTACCTAGAGTTTTTTCAGTCGAACGTATTCGTCCTTTGCAAGAAAAAGCGAAGCAAGTATTGGCAGAAGTTGGCTTTAGAAATATAAGTTTCAAACATTCTGATGGTGGCTGGGGTTGGAAAGCCTGTGGTCCTTACGAAGGAATCTTAGCGGCTGCAGCACCAGAAGAAATACCGACTAATTTGTTAGAACAATTAGCGGTTGGTGCTAAATTAGTGATTCCTGTCGGTAAAGAGGGTGAACAGGTCTTACAAAGAGTGACGCGTACTGAAGTAGCCTATGAAGTTGAAGTGATTGAACCAGTAAGCTTCGTGCCCTTTCTACACGGTAAAGCGTAAGGAAATTAGCCGTGTTTAAGACTTTATATAACAAAGTCCTGTTATGGGCTGAGCACCCTAAAGCGAATAAATTTTTATTTACATTGAGTTTTGCTGAGTCTTCGTTTTTCCCAATACCCCCTGATGTCATGTTGGCACCCATGTGTTTGGCGAAGCCATCTAAAAGCTTTTATTTCGCCTTGTTAACAACCATTGGCTCGGTTGCAGGCGGTATATTCGGTTATCTCATTGGCATGTACTCGTTTGAATTGGTCGAACCGCTGATTGCAGTGATGAAATACGAAGAAAAATTTGAATTGGTCAAACGTTGGTTTGATGAATGGGGGTTTTGGGCAATTTTCATAGCGGGGTTTTCACCTATTCCCTATAAGCTTTTTACCATTACAGCGGGCATGCTTAGCATGATGTTCTTACCGTTTGTCATAGCCTCGCTTATTGGGCGCGGCGCACGGTTTTTTTTGGTGGCGTTTCTGGTGTCGTTGGGTGGTGATAGATTGAGGGATAAATTAAACGACTACATTGAACGAATTGGCTGGGCGGTGACGTTGCTAATTGTCATTGCTTACATCATTTATACGTTTTATTAGCTGATCAAATTGAATAATCGAGATATTTTTACTGCTTTTTGTGGAATGTTATTTGTTCTTTCACTTGTCTCGTGTGGTTCGCCGCAAATACATGCGCCAGTTTTCAATAACAATAAGATTAATGGCAGTTCTGCAACATCCCATATCGTACGATTAGGCGATACGTTGTACTCAATTGCATGGCAAAGAAGTAAAGATTTTCGTGATTTAGCAAAATGGAATAATATCAGCCAACCTTATACCATTTATAAGGGGCAAAAGTTGACGCTAGTCGCCGTTAAAAAAACAGTAAAAACGCCAAGCTATTATCCTAAACAAAAAATTAAAAAAACTGTTAAAAAACAATCGGTAACTAAGGTTACTTCGCGTAATAAACCACCTAAATTAAAGTTAAATTGGCAGTGGCCGATAAAAGTAAAGAAGCTAGAAAAAGGATCTGCTCAATCTGGAGTGGTATTGGTCGGCAAACCGGGTGAGTTGGTAAGAAGTAGTGAAGGTGGTAAGGTAGTCTATGCAGGCAGTGGTTTGAAGGGTTACGGTAACCTTCTGATTATTATGCACAACAATGAGTTTTTAACCGCTTATGGATACAATAAGCGTTTGTTAGTGAAGGAAGGAAGTGTTGTGGAAAAAGGCCAAGCTATTGCTGAAATAGGTATAGACAATAAAAAACGCCGGATTCTTTTTTTTGAAATGAGACGACACGGCAAATCTATTTCAGTGGTCAAATACATGCCACAATTTAGGGGGTAACATGCAAGGGAATACAAAAATAAAACCATCTAAGGACAAGTCGGTTTTAGACAGTAGCGACAAAGCTAGCAATAAAAAAACGAGAGGCAGGAGCAGTAACGATGCAACTCAAATTTATTTAAATGATTTAAGCAAATCTACGTTGCTAACTGCCGAAGAAGAAATTCATTATGGGCGACTCGTTCAACAAGGTGACCAGCCAGCTAGGCAGCATATGATCGAAAGTAATTTGCGCTTGGTGGTTAAAATCTCTAGAAAATACATGAATCGCGGTTTACCCATGTTGGACCTCATTGAAGAAGGTAACTTAGGGTTGATTCGCGCGGTTGAAAAATTTGATCCGGAAAAAGGCTTTAGATTTTCGACTTACGCTACTTGGTGGATTCGCCAAACCATTGAAAGAGCTATTATGAATCAAACACGGACGATTCGTTTGCCGATTCATATTATCAGGGAAATGAATATTTATCTTAGAAAGGCACGTGAGTTAAGTCAGGTATTAGACCGTGAGGCAAGCGCTGAAGAAGTAGCAGAAGTAACCGGAAAGCCCGTTGAGATTATCGAAAAGATGTTCCGTATGCACGCCGATAGAACCTCATCGCTTGATGTGTCTTTATCCAGTGAAACAGATCAACAACTACTTGATAGAGTGCCCGATGAAGATGCTATGGAACCGACGGAAATTCTACAGTCTGAGGAAATCCGAGATAACTTAGACCAGTGGTTGGAATTGTTAAGTGATAGGCAAAGAGAAGTCATTTCTCGTCGCTTCGGTGTCCGTGGGCACCATGCGTCAACCTTAGAACAAGTTGCTAATGGAATGGGTGTTACGCGCGAGCGTGTGCGCCAAATTCAAATGGGTGCGCTTAAATCACTTAAATCAATCCTAGAAAATGAAGGTTTATCACCCTCAGTACTTCTTCACTAAACACATCGTGGGCTATTTTCCGTTGACAGTTAAAAAGCAGCTGGTTACTGTATCTAAGTAGTATCCTACTTAGCTTTAAAGATGAATCGCCATGCATGAATTTGCCAGAATAAAACGACTTCCACCTTATGTTTTTAACATTGTTAATGACTTAAAAGCACAAGCGCGCGCAGCGGGCGAAGACATTATCGATTTTGGTATGGGTAACCCAGACCAACCAACGCCTCAACATATTGTTGACAAGTTAACCGAAGCAGCTCAACGAGGCGATACACATCGCTATTCTGTCTCCCGCGGTATTCCAAGGCTCCGTAAAGCTATTTGTGGTTGGTATAAGTCAAAATACGATGTGGATCTTGATTTCGATTCTGAAGCGATTGTAACGATTGGTTCAAAAGAAGGATTGGCGCATTTAGCATTGGCAACGTTAGGCCCAGGTGATGCGGTTTTGGTGCCTAACCCTGCATACCCAATTCACCCCTATGGTTTTGTGATTGCGGGTGCTGATATTCGTCATGTTCCCATTGGTCCTGACGTGGATTTTTTCAGTGAGCTTGAAAAAGCGATTAAAACATCTTATCCAAAACCTAAAATGTTGGTGCTTAATTTCCCGGGTAATCCGACGACACAATGCGTTGATTTAGAGTTTTTTGAAAAAGTCATTAAAATGGCAAAAGAGCACGACATTTGGGTGGTGCACGATAATGCCTACGCTGAAATTGTGTTTGATGGCTATAAGGCGCCTTCAATCTTGCAAGTCCCCGGCGCTAAAGATATTGCTGTCGAATTTTACTCGTTATCTAAAACCTACAATATGCCAGGCTGGCGTGTCGGCTTTATGTGCGGTAATAAAGAACTCGTTGGTGCCTTGGCGCGTATTAAATCGTATTTAGACTACGGTATGTTTACGCCCATACAAGTGGCTGCTATTGCTGCGTTAGAAGGCCCACAAGATTGCGTTGATGAAATTAGAGCATTATACAAAAAACGAAGAGATACGCTTTGTGATGGTTTGAACTCCATTGGTTGGCCGGTTGAAAAACCAAAAGCGACGATGTTCGTTTGGGCAAAAATTCCTGACCAATATCTTGAAATGGGTTCTTTAGAGTTTTCTAAAAAATTACTTAAAGACGCGAAAGTTGCTGTGTCACCGGGTATTGGTTTTGGTGACTTTGGTGATGAGTATGTTCGATTCGGTTTGATCGAAAATGGCCATCGAACAAAACAAGCAGTGCGTGGTATTAAACAAATGATGCGTGACGATAGTTCAGCGTAAGGTCTTTTTGAACGCCCATAGTTTCCTGTATAATCGGCCCTTAATTTAAACGTAAATTTATCTTGGGGAATTTCTTGAAAGTTGTAAAGGTTGGGCTATTAGGTTTAGGCACTGTAGGTGGCGGTACCGTTAATGTTTTAAAAAGAAACAGTATCGAAATCTCACGCCGTAGTGGATGTGAAGTGGTTGTGACGAAAGCTTGTGCTCGCAACATCACACGAGAACGTATTTGTGACACCGATGGTATTCAATTAACGACCAATCCAAACGATGTTATTAACGATCCGGATATTCAAATAGTTCTTGAATTAATGGGGGGCGATGAGCCAGCAAAGTCATTAATTCTTTCAGCTCTTTCTCAAGGTAAGCATGTGGTCACTGCTAACAAAGCCTTAATAGCGAGTCACGGTAATGAGTTGTTTGCTGCGGCGGCTGATAATAATGTCACGTTGGCTTACGAGGCGGCGATCGCTGGAGGTATTCCTATCGTTAAAGCCATGCGTGAAGGGCTTAGCGCTAATAAAATCGAATGGTTAGCGGGCATCATTAATGGCACGGGCAATTTCATTCTGACTGAAATGCGCGATAAAGGTAGTGCCTTTGCGGATGTGCTTAAAGAAGCTCAAGAGTTAGGTTATGCCGAAGCGGATCCAGAATACGATGTTGAAGGCATAGATGCTGCGCACAAATTGTGTATTCTTGCGTCGCTTGCGTTTGGTATGCCGTTGAACTTTGAAAAAGTGTATACCGAAGGCATTTCCACAATAACACCGCTTGATGTAACGTATGCAGAAGAGCTGGGTTATAGAATTAAACACCTAGGCGTTGCAAGAAAATCTGACGCTGGCGTTGAAATGCGCGTTCACCCAACACTTATCCCAGAAAAAAGGCTAATTGCCAACGTAGATGGGGTAATGAATGCCGTGGTTGTTAAAGGTGATGCCGTTGGCTCAACGCTATATTACGGGCCAGGTGCTGGTGCTGAAGCGACTGCATCGTCGGTTATTGCCGATATCGTTGATATCTGTCGACAATTGGATGTGCCATCAGATAAAACGGTGCCTTCTTTAGGTTTCATCAGTGACCAATTGCAAGAGATTGCTTTGCTTCCTATAGAAGACGTAACCACAGCATTTTACTTACGTTTATCGGTAGAAGATAAACCCGGTGTAATGGCGGGAATTACCACTATACTGGCTGAGAATGGTATCAGCATCGAAGCAATGCTTCAAAAAGAACCCAAACATGGCACAACGGCACAAGTTATATTGCTCACTAATAGCGTTGTTGAGAAAGGGTTAATAGCAGCGTTAAAGGGCATTGAATCGTTAGACTCAATTAAAGAACCAGCCATTCGCATTCGCGTCGAATCGTTACAATAGGAAAACTCATGGCAACAGGAAATCGTTATTTAGGGCTTATTGATAAATATAGAGATGTGCTGCCTGTTTCAGACAGTACGCGTTTAATCAGTATTGGTGAGGGTAATACACCGCTCATTAAACTTGAAAATATTCCCGCTTTAACCGGTAAAAATGTTGATATTTACGTTAAATATGAAGGTTTAAATCCAACTGGCTCGTTTAAAGACCGTGGCATGACCATGGCGGTGACCAAAGCGGTAGAAGAGGGTAGCAAAGCGATCATTTGCGCGTCTACGGGTAACACATCGGCGTCAGCAGCGGCTTATGCAGCACGTGCAGGTATTAAAGCGTTTGTGTTAATTCCTGAAGGTAAAATCGCACTGGGTAAATTAGCCCAGGCGATGATGCACGGCGCTGAAATTATTCAAATTAAAGGTAACTTTGACCACGGTATGCAATTGGTTAAAGAAGTGGCAGAACATGCGCCAGTTACTATCGTTAATTCAATTAACCCTTATCGTATACAAGGCCAAAAAACAGCGGCGTACGAAATTGTAGAAGCATTAGGTAAAGTACCGGATTATCACTGCTTACCTGTGGGTAATGCCGGTAACATTACGGCGCATTGGTTAGGCTATACCGAAATGGGCAAAACATCTGGCGAGCACCCAATTATGGCCGGTTATCAAGCAGCGGGCGCAGCACCGTTTCTAAAAGGCGAAATGATTGATGACCCTGAAACAGTCGCAACGGCTATTCGTATTGGTCGCCCACAATCATGGGACCAAGCGTGGGCTGCGCAAAAAGAATCTGGCGGTTGGTTTGACCTACTAAGTGATGAAGAAATATTAGCTGCACAAAAGCTACTGAGTGAGCAAGAAGGCATCTTCTGCGAACCTGCATCAGCAGCATCAGTTGGCGGCGCAATACGCGACATTAAAAATGGCAAAATCCCAGAAGGCAGTACCATTGTGTGCACCTTAACGGGCCATGGGCTTAAAGACCCAGACACGGCCATTTCACAATGTGCGATTAACCCAAAAGCCATTGATGCATCATTGGATGCAGTAAAAGCAGCGATTTTAGATAAACTCTAAACGTCAGCAAGTGAGCGACTCAGCACCAGATAGCTCCACAGTAAATATCAAGCACCGTGAAGCGGTTAAGCACGATGCGGATACGCTAGCAGACCTGCACCCAGTTTTACGGCAGGTGTACCTCAATAGGGGCGTAACGACTCAAGCACAGCTGGATCGTACCTTAAAAAACTTGCCTAGCTTTCAAACGCTAACGGGTATTGAGTCAGCGGTTAGTTTGATTAAAGAGGCGATTCAACAAGATAAAAGAATTCTGATTGTTGCGGACTTTGATGCCGATGGCGCAACATCGTGCGCGGTGGCTATTCGCGGGCTGCGAATGTTAGGCGCAAAACACGTCGAATTCGTTGTGCCCGATCGTTTCAAGTTTGGTTATGGTCTAACGCCTGAAATTGTCGATGTGGCGCTAGAACTAAAACCCGATCTCATCATCACTGTCGATAACGGCATATCTAGCGTAGACGGAGTGGCTTACGCGGTCGAAAAGGGCTGTCAAGTCGTCGTAACCGACCATCACTTGCCGCCCAAGCAGCTACCCAATGCTCACGCTATTGTTAATCCTCAATTAATTGGCGATGAATTCCCCAGTAAAGCATTGGCGGGCGTAGGGGTTATGTTTTATGTACTACTTGCGTTACGCTCATCGCTGAATAAAGAAGGTGCTTTTGAAGATAAAGCAAAGCCAAATCTAGCCAACTTACTCGATATAGTCGCACTGGGAACCGTGGCCGATGTGGTGCCAATGGACGAAACCAACCGTAAACTCGTGCATCAAGGTTTATTAAGAATTCAAGCAGAGCAATGCGTACCCGGTATAGCCGCTTTATTACGCATCGCAAAGCGCGAACCCGCACGAGTTGTCGCTAGCGACTTAGGTTTTGCTATCGGCCCAAGGCTCAATGCAGCAGGGCGTTTGGACGATATGTCGCTCGGCATTCGATGTTTATTAACCGATAACGACCAAGAAGCGAGCGATATCGCAGAACAGCTCGATATGCTCAATATCGAACGCCGTGCAATCGAAGATGATATGAAGCAAGACGCGTATAAAATCCTCGCGTCGTTAAAATTAAAAGAAGATGAAAATAAAAACAAGCAAGAACAATGGGGCGTTTGCCTGTACGACGAACATTGGCATCAGGGGGTCATTGGTATTCTTGCTTCGCGTATAAAAGAAAAGCTCAACAGACCCGTTATTGCTTTTGCAAAAGCGGATAAAGATACAGTCAAAGGCTCGGCGCGTTCAATTGCAGGCCTACATATACGCGATACGCTAGACGATATTGCCAGCCAACACCCCGGCTTATTAACAAAATTTGGCGGCCACGCTATGGCAGCCGGCATGAGCTTTGCCGAAAAAGACTTGGATACGTTTAAAGAAGCCTTTAACAACGCGGTAAAAAAACGCCTAAATAACCAAGCACCCGAAAATGTCTTTTTAGTGGATGGCGAAATACCCGCCAACGACATTAACTTAAACCTCGCCGAAACGCTCCGCCAAGCAGGGCCGTGGGGGCAACAATTTCCTGAGCCGCTTTTTGTAGGCACGTTCAACGTCACAAACGCCCGAATAGTAGGGCAAAAACACGTTAAATTAGAACTAGCAACAATTGATAATAAAAGAAAAATAGACGCGATCTATTTTAATGTCGATAACCCCGATAGCATCATTGGCTTAGCAAAAGTAACACTAGTTTATCAGCTAGATGTAAATACCTATCTGGGGCACTCAAGCGTGCAGTTGATGGTTAGGCATTTGGAGACATCGGAGTAACTAGCTTAAAGACCAAGCAGTCAGCCAGCTTGATTTTTAACGTTTGCTGGTACAGTTTGGCATCTTGAATTATATAAGCGCACAAGTATTCCTTTATAATTTAGAGCATGCTTATTAAAGAAATTCTTAGTTCGGTTGCTATCGCGCTGACGTTTTACGCATTTTTTCCTTATATCGGTTCTATTCTAAAGGGTGAAGTAAAGCCGCATGTTTTCTCGTGGGTTATTTGGGGTATTACAACGCTGATCGTGTTTTTTGCTCAGTTAGCGGGCGGTGCAGGTGTTGGTGCGTGGCCGATTGGTATATCGAGTTTGATTACTATTTATGTCGCCTTTTTAGCGTATTTAAAAAGAGGGGATATAAAAATCACATCGACAGATTGGTTTTTCTTTATATCAGCTATGTCCTCGCTACCTTTTTGGTATTTAACCTCGGATCCTTTATGGGCGGTTGTTATCCTAACTTCGGTTGATATATTTGGACTTGGCCCAACGGTGCGTAAGGCGTACGCAAAGCCGCATGAGGAAAGTGTTTCATTTTTTGCGCTTATTGTTGTCCGCAACGGGCTGGCGATTATGGCTTTGGAGCTTTATTCAGTAACCACGGTGCTTTTCCCCGCCGCTGTTATGGTGTTTTGTCTGCTATTGGTTGCGGTGATTGTTGTGCGTAGAAAAGCGTTAATAAACAGTTGAGTTGCGAGACGGCTTAACGAGATAATAGGCGGCTTTAAAATCAAGCAGAAAGGCGCTCAACGATGTGTGGTTATTCAACATTACAAATTATAAACAGACAACTCCTTAGCCGTGTATTCGTGCTTTCAATGTCGCTGTTTTATACCATTGCAGTTGCTGCGAGTGAAAGAGAAGAGTTGATTCAAGAGGTTTTTAAGTCTGATCTTGTGTTTCCGCAACAAGCGGGTGAAATTCAACTCTCGTTGTTGCCTGAGTACGCCGAATCGGACGAAGAAACGAGTTGGGCTGTTCCTGTTTCCGTTGAGTACGGCATTACCGACAATCTACAGGTCGAATTTGAATGGGTGAGTTATGGACACAATAACCCTGATGATGAAGGCGCAAGTGCAGGCATTGGCAACCTTGAAATAGGATTGCAGTACAGTTGGTTAGCGATTGCTGACAGCCCGTTTCACGCTGCTGTAGGCGTTGAGTTTGGGTTACCGCTTGGTGACGATGATAAGGAATTAGGCGAGGGGGAAAAGTCACTCGGTTCGTATTTCATTTTTGCTGTGGATGTGGCGGATAATACACACGCGTTTGTGCAGTTTGGCGTTGAATACCCTGAACATGAGACGAGGGAGCGCTATGCAAATCTAGGCGTTATTTCATCAGTAACAGACGATGTTTCTTTGACGCTGGAATACAACTGGGAGGAAGAAGCTCAGTATTTGACCCCCGGAGTTGTTTGGTCGCCTATTGATGATTGGGGATTTGCTATTGGTGTGCCTATAGGCCTAGGTGATGAGGCGAATGACTTTGAATTGATTTTGCACATCATTCTAGAAATGGACACTTGATAGCAAATTAACAGGCGGTTGTTTTTAGTTGTTCTTAGGGTTACTGTCCTTATGAAGGAGTTTGATTCGTTATTCGTGAAAAGTAATCATTAACATGAAAAAAACAGACCGCATAACCAGTAACGCTAAATATTCAATTGGCCAGTTGGTTTTGCACAAGTTGTTTAATTATCGTGGCGTCATTGTTGATATAGACCCAAATTTTCAGCTGACCGATGAATGGTACGAGGCGGTAGCCCGTAGTAGGCCACCAAAAAATGAACCTTGGTATCATGTACTGGTGCATAACGCGATCCATACAACGTATGTAGCGGAACAAAATCTTTCCTCGGATTTGAGTGGGGAGAAAATTAACAATCCAATGCTTAAAGATTTTTTTACCGAATTAAAAAGTGGGCAGTATATTAACGATGAGAAAATTAATTAAAAGAATTGAATAATAATTTGAATCTGCTACTAACGCTCTTTTTGAAAGTAACATTTAAAGAGCCGCCTTAATGACTAATCTGTTTAAAATAATATCTGTTTTATTGATGGTGTTGCTAACAGCTTGTGCAAGTTCGCCAAAAGTTGAAATGCCTGTATCTGATGGGATTAACTCAGAAACACGCGAGCGAGTACAAGCATGGAAAACGTTAATTGAAAACGGTTCACGCTGGTCAGATATCCAAAAACTGAACTCTGTTAATAACTTCGTCAATGAGGTGGAATTTGTCGATGATATCTACCATTGGAAAATGGAAGATTACTGGGCAACACCGTTACAGACCTTAGTGACTAAAGCGGGTGATTGCGAGGACTTGTCGATAGCAAAATACTTTACGTTAGCGGCAATGGGGCTAGATGAAAATAAAATGCGCCTAACCTATGTAAAAGCTTTGGACATTAATAAACCGCATATGGTGGTGAGTTATTTTAGACAACCGACAGATGAGCCACTGGTGTTAGATAATTTGAATCCAGCGATTCTTCCTGCATCACAACGCCAGGATTTACTTCCTGTGTACAGTTTTAATGCCAAAGGTTTGTGGCTTGCTAAAAGAGAAACCGGCGGGCAATATGCTGGTGGTGTTGAACGAATGAGTTTATGGCAACAATTATTGAGCCAAATGGATGTGGAAGCAGCAAATGAAAAAGCGATGATTTGTCTGTATCAGTATTATGATTTATCCGACGAAAAAGCAAAAACGTACTGTCCTTAATGTAGGTTGTAACCAGATATGATAAAAGTTGAAATTCCAAAAGAACCTGTCGAATTATATAAGGTCTTAAAATTCGAAGGCCTAGTGCCTAGTGGCGGTGAAGCCAAATTGGTTATCAGTAAAGGTTTGGTCTTAGTTAATGGTGAAATAGAAACTAGAAAACGAAAGAAAATTGTTCATGGCGATGTTATTGAATTTGCTGGTGAACAATTGTGTGTTGAATTAGCGTCTAACGTTTGATGTGAAACTTTATGAGCGACGCTGAAGCAAAAAAACAGTTACTAACGTTAAAAGCTGATATTCAACAGCAAGAGGATGATTTCCAAAAAGATAATAAACCATTAGAGCTGGATCAAGCGCGCCTCGGCCGGCTTTCACGGATGGACGCAATGCAAGTTCAGCAGATGGCGTTGGAAACATCACGTCGCCGTGTATTGCAGTTATCTAAAATTCACGGTGCTTTGCAACGAATAGAGTCTGGTGATTATGGCTTTTGTTTTATCTGTGGTGAAGAGCTGGATAAAAATCGTTTAGTCATTGACCCAACGGTCACCCGCTGCATGTCCTGTGTTGACTCATAAAACCGAGCTATTTCTTTCTTTTAAACGTTAACTCTCTGTACAGCGAACTTATATAGTACTAAAATAGTCCTATATAAGAGGATTGTATGCTTAGAGTCAGTAAATTAACAGATTATGCGACGGTGATATTAACGCACATTGCTCATCAGCCTGATGAGTTGCACGCTGCGTCTGATATTACCCAGGCTACTGGTGTAGCGTTGCCGACGGTTAGCAAGGTCTTAAAATTTCTCTCTAAAGCCAATATTCTTACGTCCCATCGTGGTTCGAAAGGCGGTTATGCATTGGCTAATAAACCCAATGAAACCAATGTTGCTGAAGTTATTACTGCGATTGAAGGGCCTATTGGTATGACCGAATGCACCACCAGCGAAGGCACGTGCGAGCAAGAGTCATCGTGTGAGATTAAGGGTAATTGGAATTTAATCAACAGGGCGGTGTATACCGCGCTTGAGGCAGTGACATTGGCCGATATGGTGGCGCCTGTGCGCCAGCAGGCGGTTAATGTGGTGATGCCTAGAACTAAAGAAACGAACGAGTTAAAAGTGGAGAGCTAGATGTCAGCATCTAACGAAAATTTAAAAGACATGATCGGTCAGGAATACAAAGATGGCTTTGTGACCGATATTGAATCTGAATCATTCCCACCAGGGTTGAGTGAAGATGTAGTTCGGGCTATATCGGCAAAGAAAAATGAGCCTGAATTTTTACTTGAATGGCGTTTAGAGGCGTACCGACATTGGTTAACGATGGATCACCCAGAATGGGCGTTTGTGGAATTTCCTAAAATTGATTTCCAAGAAATCAGTTACTATTCTGCGCCTAAAAGCATGGCTGATGGCCCAAAAAGTTTGGATGAAGTTGATCCTGAACTGATCAGTACGTACAACAAGTTGGGTATCCCGCTTGAAGAGCAAATGCGTTTAGCGGGCGTGGCAGTTGATGCGGTGTTTGATAGTGTGTCCGTTGCGACTACGTTTAAAGATAAATTGTATGAAGCGGGCGTTATCTTTTGCTCGTTCTCAGAAGCTGTTAAAGAACACCCTGAGCTGATTAAGCAATACCTAGGTACAGTGGTTTCACAATATGATAATTTTTATGCGGCGTTAAACGCGGCGGTGTTTAGTGATGGTTCGTTTGTTTACATTCCTAAAGGCGTACGTTGCCCAATGGAATTATCCACGTACTTTAGAATTAACGCGGCGAATACAGGGCAGTTTGAACGTACCTTGATTATTGCCGATGAAGGCAGTCATGTCAGTTATCTTGAAGGCTGTACAGCACCGATGCGTGATGAGAACCAATTACATGCAGCGGTGGTTGAATTGGTTATCTTAAAAGATGCTGAGATTAAGTATTCAACTGTGCAAAATTGGTACCCTGGCGATGAAAATGGCGTAGGCGGCATTTATAACTTTGTGACTAAACGCGCAGAGTGTCGTGGAGATAATTCAAAGGTGTCTTGGACACAGGTTGAAACAGGTTCAGCGATTACTTGGAAATATCCCAGTGTGGTATTAAAAGGTGATAACTCAATTGGTGAGTTTTATTCAGTAGCGTTAACCAATAATTATCAACAAGCTGATACCGGCACAAAGATGATTCATTACGGAAAAAATACCAGTAGTACGATTATCTCGAAAGGTATTTCAGCAGGGCACGGGCAAAACACTTACCGTGGCTTGGTTAAAATTGGTCGTAAAGCGGAAAACGCCCGTAACTACACGCAATGTGACTCTTTATTAATGGGTGATCAATGCGGAGCGCACACGTTCCCGTACATTGAAACGAAAAACCCCAGTGCAACCATTGAACACGAAGCGTCGACTTCTAAAATTAGTGAAGACCAATTGTTTTACTGCATGCAGCGTGGAATCTCTGCTGAAGACGCGGTATCGATGATTGTGAATGGCTTTTGTAAAGAAGTGTTTAAAGAATTACCGATGGAGTTTGCGGTTGAAGCGCAGGCGCTATTAGGCATTAGTTTAGAAGGCAGCGTGGGCTAGACAATAGCCCCTGACTTTTAAACATATTAATAAATAAGAATTTAGGAATAACAACATGTTGAAAATTGAAGATTTACACGTAAGCGTTGAAGGCAAAGAAATCCTTAGGGGCATTAACCTTGAGATTGGTAAAGGCGAAGTGCACGCGATTATGGGGCCAAACGGTTCTGGCAAAAGCACCTTGTCATATATCCTTGCTGGACGTGATGGCTACAACATCACCAAAGGACGCGTGTTGTTTAACGGTAAAGACTTATTAGAAATGAGTGTTGAAGAACGTGCATGGGCTGGCGTTTTTCTTGCGTTTCAATATCCGGTTGAAGTACCTGGCGTGAGTAATATTTATTTCTTGAAAGCAGCGCTTAATGGTATTCGTAAATTCAATGGCGAATCAGAGCTAGACGCAATGGACTTTATTTCCATGGTTAAAGGTAAAATGAAAGACCTAGATATGGATGAGAAATTCCTTTATCGCGCAGTGAATGAAGGTTTCTCTGGCGGTGAGAAAAAACGTAATGAAGTATTACAGATGTCGGTACTAGAACCCGCGTTATGCGTGATGGATGAAACTGATTCAGGCCTGGATATTGATGCCTTACAAATCGTAGCAGAAGGTGTAAACCGTTTGCGTAACCCTGAACGTTCATTTGTATTAATTACGCATTACCAACGTTTATTGGATTACATCAAACCGGACTACGTGCACGTGTTGGCGCACGGACGAGTGGTTAAATCTGGTGGCCCTGAACTAGCACTTGAGCTTGAAGAACAAGGTTATGCTTGGGTTGATGAAAAAGTAGCGAGTTAATTTATGTCTGTTACCCACTTACCAAATGCACATTATGCGGGGCTGATAGCCGCGGATAAAAGTGAACTGCTCGGCCATGATATAGCTTGGTTAAACAGCTTGCGCGAGAAAGCATCTAGCGAGTTTGCTGATGGCGGTTTCCCGTCACCACGTGAAGAAGAATGGCGTTATACGAATATTTCACCGATAGAAAAAAGCCAATTTAGCCTAGCAGCAAAAGCAGGCGCAGTTGATACCGAGTTTCTTAAAGACGTTTTATTAGACGATTGCCACCACTTGGTGTTTGTTGATGGTTTTTATCAAGCGAGTTTATCTTCGGTTGGTGAGTTACCGGAAGGCATTGTAGTGTCGGCGATTAGTACTGGCTTGGCTGAGAATGAATCGTTGGTTAAATCATTGTTGGATTCTGTCGTCTCAACGGAGGCGTTAGGCTTTATCAACTTTAATACGGCATTATTTACGGACGGCGCAGTTGTTTCGATTGAAGAAAATACGAAAGTCGATAAACCAATTCAATTGGCGTTTATTTCATCTAAAGACGCTGATTTAAGTTTATCTAATTGCCGCAATCTCATCATCGCTAAAGAATCATCTAAAGCGACGATTATTGAAACGTATAACGGTGTAGAGGGCAGCTGTTACCTAACAAATGTTGTAACAGAAGTGGTGGTAGAGCCAAATGCTAACTTGTCCCATAACCGCTTACAGGCTGAATCGTTAAAGGCGTATCACATGGGTGGTGTGTATTCTCGTTTGGATAAAAATGCCATTTTCAGCCAATATAATTATACGTTTGGGGCTGTGTTATCGCGCGCTGAAGTACATGCTGAACTCGGTGAAGCATCGGATTGCACGATGGATGGTTTGTATATTGGCATGGATCATCAACACATAGATAACCACACGCGCGTAAATCACGCACAACCGCATGCGGTTAGTAATGAGTTTTACAAAGGCATCATGGGAGACCGATCTCGCGGCGTGTTCCAAGGCCGTATTATCGTTGCAGAAGATGCACAAAAAACAGACGCTAAAATGGGCAACCGTAATTTATTGATATCGGATCGTGCTGAAGTTGATAGCAAACCACAATTAGAAATTTATGCGGATGATGTTAAATGTGCTCACGGTGTGACCGTTGGTCAATTAGATGACACAGCTATTTTCTATTTACGTTCACGTGGTGCAGACGAACAGATGGCAAAAAACATGCTGACATTCGCCTTTGCTAATGAAATGGTTGAGCGAATTGAATTTCAGCCGTTAAGAATCAAGGTGTTAGAGCAATTACTTGAACGCTTTCCACAAGAAGGTATGAAGATAGAGTGGTTATGAATCAGACAGTAGAAAAAGCAGTGGCTTACGATGTAGAGCGAATTCGCCAAGATTTCCCCGTATTAAACCAAGAGATACGCGGTAAACAATTGGTGTACCTCGACAACGCGGCGACCAGCCAGAAACCTAAAGCTGTTATCGATAGCATCGTGCATTATTATGAAAATGATAATGCCAACATTCACCGTGGCGTGCACACGCTTAGTGAAAGAGCGACTTTGTCGTATGAAAACGCGCGCAAAACGGTTCGTGATTTTTTAAATGCGAATACTGAAAAAGAGATTGTCTTTACGCGTGGCGCAACCGAGGCGATTAACTTGGTCGCCAACGGTATAGCTAAAGATTTATCTGCTGGCGATGAAATACTCATTACCGCCATGGAGCATCATTCCAACATTGTGCCGTGGCAAATGCTCTGCGAAAAAACCGGTGCTGAATTAAAAGTAGCGCCGATTAACGATAAGGGTGAGTTGATTTGGGATGCATTTGAGGCATTAGTCAGCAACAAAACGAAGTTTGCTGCCGTGTCACACATGTCGAATGCGCTAGGCACCATTAACCCGATTAAACAGATGATTGATTTGTTACATCAATTTGATGTGCCGGTATTAATTGATGGTGCTCAAGCGATTCCACACATTGCAGTTGATGTGCAAGCACTAGACTGCGAGTTTTATGTTTTTTCAGGACACAAGCTATATGCACCAACAGGCAGTGGTGCTTTGTACGGAAAAATGGAGCAACTAGAACACATGGCACCTTACCAAGGTGGCGGCGATATGATTAGTATCGTGACGTTTGAGAATACGGTGTACAACAAGGTGCCGTACAAGTTTGAAGCGGGCACTCCCAATATTGTTGGAACGATTGGTTTGGGTGCGGCTATAGATTACATAAACACCGTGGGTATTGATGCAATTGCAGTTCATGAAAAAAGCTTGCTTGAATATGCCACTGAACAATCAAAAAAAATAGACAAGCTGCGCATTATCGGCACAGCAGATAATAAAGGCGCGATACTGTCGTTCGTGTTGGATGGCATTCATCCACATGATATTGGCACAATGATGGATCACCAAGGTATTGCCGTACGAGCAGGGCACCATTGCGCGATGCCAGTGATGGATTTCTTCGGTGTGCCGGCAACGGCCAGAGCGTCGTTTGCCATGTATAACACGCACCAAGAAGTGGACGCTTTAATGGCGGGAATTGAAAACTTAATAGAGATGTTTGGCTAATGTTGGATGACTTAAGAGACCTGTATCAAGAAGTAATTTTTGATCACAATAGAAACCCACGAAACTTTCGTGAAATGGCTGATGCAGATCGTCAAATAGACGGCTTTAATCCGTTATGTGGAGACCGTCTTACGTTATTTATAAAATTGGATGGCGACAAAATTGCAGACGCTAGTTTCCAAGGTCAAGGCTGTGCAATTTCAACTGCCTCAGCCTCATTAATGACGGATATAGTTAAAGGCCAAACGGAACAAGAAGCGCAGGCTTTATTTTCATTGTTCCATAAAATGGCAACTGGCGAAGAAGTTGAAATGGATGATTTAGGTAAATTGGCTGTATTGGCGGGCGTTTGCGAATACCCTGCACGGGTTAAATGCGCAACCTTACCTTGGCACACGCTTGATGCACTGCTTCAAGGTGCTGAAGAGCCCGTTACAACAGAGTAGTTTTTTCTATGCGTGAGCTAAACCCCATCACCAATAAAATTGCGGACCTTAAAGAGCGGACTTTATCGCTTAGGGGGTACCTTTGACTTTGATGAGAAACAAGAGCGCTTAACAGAAGTTTTAAGAGAACTAGAAGACCCAAATGCGTGGAATGACCCTGCACGAGCGCAAGCGTTGGGCAAAGAACGCGGCCAATTAGAGTTGGTTGTGAACACGGTTATAGAGTTAACCGGCGGCTTGGAAGACGCTAAAGACTTATTGGAAATGGCTGTTGAAGAGGGTGACGATGAAACTGCCGGTACCATTGAGGATGACCTAAATGATTTTGAAGAAAAAGTTAGCCGGCTTGAATTTCAGCGAATGTTTTCTGGAGAAATGGATGCAAACAGTGCTTTCTTAGAAATCCAATCTGGCTCAGGCGGTACAGAAGCTCAAGATTGGGCAGAAATGATTCTGCGTATGTATTTACGTTGGGGCGAACAGCATGGGTTCAAAACAGAACTGATTGAAGTAACTTCCGGTGATGTAGCCGGTATTAAGGGCGCCACAATATCCATTCAAGGTGATTATGTTTATGGTTGGTTGCGAACTGAAATTGGTGTGCATCGTTTAGTTCGTAAGTCACCGTTCGATTCAAGCAATCGTCGACATACATCATTTGCAGCCGTGTTTGTTTCACCAGAAATTGATGATGATATTGAGATAGATATCAACCCAGCAGATTTACGCATCGATGTATACCGTGCCAGCGGAGCAGGTGGGCAGCACGTGAATAAAACTGAATCTGCTGTGCGGATAACGCATGAACCAACCAATACCGTAGTACAGTGCCAAAATGATCGTTCACAGCACAAAAACAAAGCGACTGCGATGAAGCAATTGAAAGCTAAATTGTATGAGTTAGAAATGCAAAAGAAAATGGCGGATCAACAAGTACAAGAAGAAAACAAATCGGATATTGGTTGGGGTAGTCAAATTCGTTCTTATGTACTCGATCAGTCACGTATTAAAGATTTACGTACCGGCGTAGAAACCGGTAATACACAAGCCGTGCTCGATGGAGCATTGGATCAATTTATAGAGGCCAGTTTAAAAAGTGGAATTTGAGATAATCTCTATTAATTGTCTTTTTCTCCGATTTCGGCGTTGGATGATTTTTTGCGAGCCTCATGTATTAATATACACTGCGGTTCTCAAAAACCATCCGCCTAGAACTCAAATAAAAATCCTAATGAATAGAGACCCCCTAACGTTATGAGTGAACAAAAACAACAAGCACCACAAGATGAAAACAAACTAATAGCGGTTCGCCGTGAAAAGCTAGCTGAGATCAAAAAAGCAGGCAATGCTTACCCTAATGATTTTAGACGTGAGCATTTTTCTGAAGCGTTACACGCTGAATACGATCAATTTGATAAAGAGACATTGGCTGAAAAAGACATTAGTGTGTTATTGGCGGGTCGTCTTATGGCAAAACGCGTGATGGGTAAAGCTAGCTTTGCTCATGTGCAAGATATGACAGGGCGGATGCAGTTGTTCGTGCAACGCGACACCTTGCCAGAAGGCCACTACCAAACATTTAAAGGCTGGGATATTGGCGACATTATTTCAGTTGAGGGCGTGCTGTTTAAAACCAAAACAGATGAGCTATCTGTTCGCGTGTCATCGATTAACCTACTCACTAAATCGCTACAACCATTACCTGAAAAATTCCATGGTTTAACCGATCAAGAACAGCGTTATCGCCAGCGTTATGTTGACTTAATCATGAACGATGAGTCACGCAAGGTATTCCAGATTCGCAGTAAAGTGGTGAGTTTTATTCGCAATTACTTAGTGGATAATAACTTCATGGAAGTTGAGACACCGATGATGCACGTTATCCCGGGTGGCGCGACAGCAAAGCCGTTTGCAACGCATCACAATGCTTTAGATATGGAGTTGTTTTTACGTATCGCACCGGAGCTATACCTTAAGCGCCTCGTTGTTGGTGGCTTCGAACGTGTCTTTGAAATAAATCGCAGCTTTAGAAATGAAGGCTTATCAACACGCCATAATCCAGAATTCACCATGCTTGAGTTTTACCAAGCGTATGCGGATTACAAGGATTTGATGGATTTAACCGAGGACATGCTTCGCACATTGGCGCAATCGGTGCTGGGAACGACAACCGTGCATTATCAAGGTGAAGACTACGATTTAGCACAACCGTTTAGACGAATGAGCGTGATTGAATCAATTTTGCATTACAACGCGGATATCACGGAAGAGAATCTAGCGACAAAAGAAGCTGCAACAGAGGTGGCTGAGCGTTTACATATCCCGTTAGTGGCTAGTTATGGGCTGGGCAAAATTCAAATTGAAATATTTGAAAAAACCGTGGAAGAAAAACTTCACGAACCAACGTTTATTACCGAATATCCAACCGAAGTGTCGCCACTAGCACGTAGAAGCGATGCGAATCCATTTGTAACGGACCGGTTTGAATTTTTTGTAGGTGGTCGTGAAGTGGCGAATGGTTTCTCAGAGTTAAATGATTCAGAAGATCAAGCAGAGCGCTTTAAGCAACAAGTAGAAGATAAAGATGCAGGCGACGATGAAGCCATGCATTACGATGCTGATTATATTAGAGCATTGGAAATTGGTTTGCCGCCAACCGCGGGTGAGGGCATTGGTATTGATCGTTTGGTGATGTTCTTAACGGATTCTGCCTCTATTCGTGATGTGATTTTATTCCCACATATGCGCCCTGAAAATTAATACTGACACGTAACACACATGACGATCACCGAATTCCTGACCCCGTGGGAGTTTTCACCCGCCATAGTGGTGTTCGTTATTGGGTTAGGCTCATTCTATTATTTGGGCATGCGAGCAACAGAGCGCGCCGATAAAACAGCTAAGTACTACTGGCAAGCCACAGCGTTTTACATTGGCTTAACGTCTATTTATGTCGTGTCACATACTTATTTAGACTACTTATCCCAATACATGTTTTGGGTGCACCGTTTCCAGCATTTGGTGCTGCACCATCTGGCGCCTTTGTTGATGATTTTGGGTGGCGTGGAAATTATTCGTAAAAGCTTGCCGACATGGTTGCGCAACTGGTCTGAGTTACCTGCCATTATTCGTTTACCATTTGAATGGCCTTACAAAGTAATTCAACACCCCGTTATCGCCCCCATTGTTTTTGTCGGTTTGATTTATCTGTGGCTAATACCTGAAATCCACTTCGCGGCGATGCTAAGTCAAAAGTTGTACTACCTGATGAATTGGTCGATGTTGATAGATGGCTTGTTATTTTGGTGGCTGATTCTGGGCCCCGATTGGAAAGGCGAGGGCAAAGGCTTCAGTGTTCGTATTATCATGATGCTAGTGGTGGTTGTGCCGCAGCAGCTATTAGGCGCTTATTTAACGCTCAGTAGCTCAGTCATATACGATGTGTATGATGTGTGCGGGAGAGCATGGCCGATTAGCCCAATGGCCGATCAAATTTACGGTGGAATTGTAACTTGGATACCGGCGAGTATGATGAGTGTTTTAGGCTTAATTTTAGTGCTAAGACGACGATTAAACTTTCAAAAAAGAGAACAGAATGAACGTACTTAAAAGCGTAGTTATTATGTTGGTTTTACTCATGTTGGCTGCTTGTAGCAATCAAGAACCAACACGCCTGACCAATGTAAGCGGATTAATACCCGACTTAGAATTTGAGTTAACCGATGAGAACAACAAAAAGGTCACTGCCAGCGACTATTTAGGTTCAACAGTGGCCATCTTCTTCGGTTTTACCTCTTGCCCAGAAATTTGCCCAACCACCATGCACCAACTCTCCAGCATTATTAAGAAAATTGGCGAGCCAGCAAATTCAGTCAACGTGTTATTTATATCGGTTGACCCTGAAAGAGATACAACGGATAAACTGAAAAAATATACAGACACATTCGGCAGCAACTTTATTGGCTTACGTGGCGAAGATGCCGTCATTAAAGACATGACCAAACGTTACCGCGTCACATTCGGCTATGGCGATAAAGACAAAGAAGGTAACTACGAGGTGTCACACAGCGGCGCGGTGTTTATTTTTGATACAAAAGGAAAAGCTAGGTTACTAGCAACCCAAGGAAGTTCAGCTGAGGATATTGAATTTGATTTAAGGGCTTTAGTCGGTTCGTAAATAGACGCAGTTTCTGGCTAATCAGGTGCTTATTTGAGAGTATATTTTGGTGGCTGTATAAGCAGTTGACGCTTATCGTTTAAATTTAATTTATGCTCATCAATAACATCTACCTTTAAAACTACTAGCCCTGAAAACTCAGCGGGTTTAGCTTCTGTACAACTGAATATTGTTCCGATGCTGTTGGCGTAGTCTGGTAAGTGAATGTTTTCCCCTGGCTTGAATGCATCAGTTGATTGAAACCCAACTAAACGTTTTTTAACGCTGCCTTTGTAATGTAAACGAGCGATAACTTCTTGGCCGGTATAGCAGCCCTTTTGAAAGTTGATGCCGTCCAGTAAATCCAGATTCAACATTTGAGGGATGAATAGTTCGCTGGTATCGGCGGTTACCTCTGGAAAACATTCGGCCGTGTTAAGCTCGTGCCAGCCAGTTAGGTTCTGTTCTAATGATAGGTCGTTTTTTGTAATGGCTTGTTGGTAGGTGTTAGCGTTAAGAATGATGTGTGTCAGTTCTATGTCAGCATTTAGTTTGTATATAGCGAATGGTTTGAGGCTTAAGAGAGCACTTTCTTGCGCATGACTTTCTGTTCCTAAGGTTACATAGTTATTCGATTGGTCAGTGATGTGAACATCTGAGCGAAAAACAAACATTTTTAATCGTTTGATGATAGTTTCAGTCAGCTCGGTATTTATCGACATATAAATAATATCGTCGACCTTAAACAGGTGAAAGAGGCTGATTGCGCGGCCCTTTGGGTTGCACAAAGCGCCGAAAACACTGTTGCCTGATTTTAAACTGGCCACATCACAAGTGGTTTGGCCTTGTAAGAATGCTTCTGCATCATTGCCTGAAAAGGAGATTAAAGATTTAACGCTTGAAAGGTCATACAGTTTAGTCATGGGTGATAATGCTTGTTATTCGTTGGTGGCGCTATTGTAGCGTTAAAAAGGCCTATGTTGCAGCACAAAAAAATCGTGTAT
>DUCS01000035.1 GCA_012959695.1 Cycloclasticus sp. | reverse complement strand
TGCGCTGCAATAGAGCATTATTGTTTATAAGTGTGATGAAAAAGCACCTTATAAAAAATTATTAGAAGATATTTCAAAGCCTTAGGTGTAATAAAAAATGTTGGCATGCAACATGCTATAGAGCCAGCAAACCTAAGTAAGTTAAGTGGAAAAATTAAGTATGAGTGATAAAAAGCAACTGGTTGTTATTGGTAATGGCATGGTGGGACACAAGTTTCTGCAAGCGATGACCCAAAGTGAAGCGATGCAGGGGTATGAGATAACAACGTTTTGTGAAGAAACACGCCTAGCGTACGACAGAGTTCAACTATCGTCTTATTTTAATGGCAAAACGGCAGACGATTTGTCGTTGGTAGAGCCAGGTTTTTTTGAAGATAACAACATCACGGTACATATTGGTGACGCAGCGATTGAGGTTAATCGAGAAAGCCAAACGGTCACCTCGAAAAATGGTTTAACCATCGTGTACGACAAGCTGGTGTTAGCAACGGGATCATCGCCCTTTGTGCCACCCATTCCAGGCCATGAAAGAGAAAATTGTTTTGTGTATCGCACCATTGAAGATTTAGAAAAAATCTCAGCAGCAGGCAAAACAGCTAAGTCAGGCGCTGTAATAGGTGGTGGCTTACTGGGGCTGGAAGCAGCCAAAGCATTAAAAGACATGAATTTGGAAACGCATGTTATTCAATTCGCCTCTCGCTTAATGAACATGCAGATAGATGAAGGCGGCGGTTCGATGCTCAGCCAAAAAATGGAAGGCTTGGGCGTTAATATTCATACCGACAAAAACACCTCATTGATTGAAGCGGGTGAGACGGCCGTTCATAAATTAAATTTTTCGGATGGTGAATCCATCGAAGCCGATATTATTCTGTTTTCGCCGGGTATTCGCCCGCGTGATGAATTGGCACGTGAATCGGGTATCGATATTGGCGAGCGTGGTGGCATCGTTATTAACGACCAATGCCAAACATCCGATGAGAACATCTTCGCAATTGGTGAGTGTGCGCTTTGGAATAACATGATTTACGGTTTGGTTGCGCCGGGCTACAAAATGGCACAAGTGGTTGCAGACCAATTATCAGACACGCATAACGCCTTCGAAGGTGCTGATATGAGTACCAAATTAAAGCTCATGGGCGTTGATGTAGCGAGCATTGGTGATGCACACGCAAGCACAGAAGGTTCTAAGGTATATACCTACGTTGATGGGTGTGAAGAAATTTATAAAAAAATCGTCGTTAGCGAAGACAATAAGCGTTTGTTGGGCGCTGTGTTGATTGGTGACACCGTTGATTACGGCACGCTATTGCAATTAAAGCTGAATGATATGGCGCTGCCTGAGTATCCTGATTCACTCATTTTGCCACAACGTGACGGTTCTGGTGCAACCGGTTTAGGGGTTGAAGCACTGCCAGATGCTGCGCAAATTTGTTCTTGTTTTGATGTGTCAAAAGGTGCGCTTTGCCAAGCGGTATCAGATGGCGCAACAACAATGGGCGCGTTAAAAGAGTGTACTAACGCCACAACGGGTTGCGGTGGTTGTACTGCGCTAGTGGGGCAGGTACTGAATAAAGAACTCGAAAAAATGGGCATGGATGTCAACACAGACCTGTGTGAACATTTCGCCTATACACGCCAAGATTTATACAGCCTTATTCGTGTGGGCAACATCAAAACATTTGATGACTTACTGGAGCAACACGGCAAAGGGCATGGGTGCGATATTTGTAAGCCAACAGTAGCATCTATTCTAGCGACGTGCTGGAACGACCACGTATTAGACAAACCGCATGCGGGCTTACAAGATACAAACGACCGATTCCTCGCTAATATTCAAAAAAATGGTACCTATTCAGTTGTGCCACGTATTGCTGGCGGTGAAATTACGCCGGATAAACTGATCGCTTTAGGTGAAGTTGGTAAGAAATATAATCTGTACACCAAGATTACCGGTGGTCAACGAGTGGATTTGTTTGGTGCGCGCCAAGAAGAGCTACCTGAAATATGGAAATTGTTGATTGATGCCGGTTTTGAAACAGGCCATGCCTACGGAAAATCATTACGTACGGTTAAATCCTGCGTCGGTAGTACTTGGTGTCGTTATGGCGTTGCCGACAGTGTCACAACGGCCATTAATTTAGAAAATCGTTACAAAGGTTTACGTTCGCCACACAAACTAAAGTTTGCGGTATCAGGCTGTACTCGTGAATGTGCTGAAGCACAGAGTAAAGACGTGGGCATTATTGCTACCGAGAACGGCTGGAATTTATACCTGTGCGGTAATGGCGGCATGAAGCCTCGTCATGGCGATTTGTTTGCCACAGACCTTGATGACGAAACACTCATTAAATACATCGACAGGTTCTTGATGTTCTACGTAAAAACGGGCGACCGTTTACAGCGCACATCGACTTGGATGATGAATTTAGAAGGCGGCATTGACTACTTGCGAGAAGTGGTGATTGAAGACTCGCTTGGTCTGTGTGAAACCTTTGAACAAGAAATGCAGACGGTTATTGATACCTATCAATGTGAGTGGAAAACGGCGGTAGATGATGATGCGAAAGCCAAGTCATTTAAAACATTTGTGAACTCAGAAAAAGGCGACAGCCAAATCGTATTTGTACCGGAACGTGATCAAGTACGACCAGCAAATAAAGAAGAGCTGGCAACGGCACTAGGCCAATAGGGGTTATGACTATGCAAACAGCAGTAATTGAGCAACAAATAGATATCTGTGCATTAACAGATTTAATTGAAGGTGCAGGCGTAGCGGCGCTAATTGACGATGTGCAAATTGCATTGTTTTATGTGAAAAAAACAGAGCAAGTTTTCGCGTTAAGTAACTACGATCCATTCAGTGAAGCGCAGGTGTTATCTCGTGGAATTATTGGCAGCATCGGCGATGATTTAGTCGTTGCGTCACCCATCTACAAACAACATTTTAATCTGGTAACGGGGCAGTGCATTGAAGACGAGAGTGTTTCAATCGACAGCTATCCAGTACAAATTAATAACGGTCGCGTTCTTCTCGGCGTATCAAACTAAAAGGGTTACAGATGAACTCAACGTATTACACATTAGATGTTTTTACCGATGTAACATTTCATGGTGCACAAGTGGCCGTTTTTCCACAAGCAGAGACATTAGCTGAAGAGTCTTTGTTAAGAATTGCCAGTGAGCTGAACCTATCAGAAACCGTGTTTATTTATCCAATAGACAGCAACACGTTTAAGATGAGGATTTTTTCACCAACGGGTGAAATTGATTTCGCAGGCCATCCCATTTTAGCAGCAGCACACGTGTTGGCTGAAACGGGTCAACTATCGCTAGATGGCGACTACACTAGCATTACCTTCAAGCAGAACAAACAAGACGTTACGGCAAATATTTCAGTTAATGAAAAAGGCGCTAAATTCGTTCAATTTACCCTGCAAAGTGATCCGGTTGTTGACCGTTATACACCACCGAGTTCGGAACTTTCAAAACTGTTGTCAATTGATGAAAGCGACATTGACCATACGAATTACCACACCCGTTTGGTGTCTGGCGGCTTGCCGTATTTAGTCGTGCCGGTTAAGTCACAACAGGCGGTGCGCAAAGCGCGTTTTGACATCAAAGCATGGAGTCAATCCAGTGCACCAGCAATGGCAGCACAAGAGATTTTATTGTTTAGCCCTAAAACAAATTCGGCAGACAGTAACTTCCATGCACGTTTACTGGGCCCAAACATTGGCTTTAACGAAGATCCGCCTATTGGTTCGGCGATGCCAACATTCGCTGGGTATTTAGCATCGCACGATCATATTCGTGAAGGGACTTACAGTTTCGCTATTGACAGAGGCACAACCGACAAACGCAGGAGCTTATTACATATTGAAATGGATAAACATGCCAGCCGGCCTGTGACTTTGCGGGTAGGCGGGGATTCGGTTTTAGTTAGTAAATGCGAATTATTTAGTGCTTAAGTAGGACACTAGAATGTTATTTGGACGTAATCGGAAAAACCCTATTAAAATGGTCGATAAAAAGGCCGAAAAATGGACCTATGCAACATGTGGTTACTGTTCAGTAGGTTGTTCCATTGAAATTGGCACCAATGCTGATGGCAAAGTCGTGGGTTCAAGAGGCGTGGGCGGTGCGGATGTTAATCGCGGTAAATTATGCGTGAAAGGCATTTTTGAATACGAATTATTTAATTCATCTGGCCGAGGCGATAAGCCGTTACTGCGCGACAGTATTGTGGATAGTTATAAAGAAACCGATTGGGATAATGCGACATCGGTCATGGCCAATGAAATTAATCGCATTCAGGAAACGTACGGCCGTGATGCATTCGCTGTCGTTTCAACCGGCCAATTACTCACAGAAGAATTTTATACGTTGGGTAAGTTAACGCGCGGAGTCATAGGTACCAATAATTACGATGGCAATACCACCTTGTGCATGGCCTCGGCTGTTTCGGGCTATAAACGCTCATTTGGTTCAGACGGCCCACCTGGTTGTTATGAAGATTTTGAACACACAGACTGCTTAATGGCTTGGGGTTCAAACTTACCTGAACAACACCCGATTATTTATTGGCGCCTACAAGAAGCACGTGAAAAGCGAAGCTTTCCACTCATTGTTATTGACCCACGAGTCACCATGTTGGCGCAAAAGGCAGATATTCACTTAGCCGTAACACCGGGTACCGATGTCGTACTGCAAAACGCATTAATGCATGTGATTCTTAACGAAGGTTTAGAAGATAAAGCGTATATAGAAGCCAATACCGTTGGCATTGATGAGTTAAAAGCCGAGGTTCAGAATTACGATCCAACAACGGCCGCAGCCATTTGTGGTATTGATGAAGACACGATTCGAAATGTCGCGCGTATTTTTGCCAAAGCAAAAACGGCGATGGGTATTTGGACGATGGGTATCAATCAAAGTACGCACGGTTCAGACGGTGTAGTGGGCATTAATAACCTGAGCTTAATTACCGGAAATATTGGTAAACCAGGTGGCACTAGCTTGTCTATTACCGGGCAATGTAACGCGATGGGTACGCGCGAGTGGTCGTCCTGTTCTGGTTTGCCGGGTTATCGCTACTTAGAAAATGAACAAGATAGAAAAGACATCGGTGAGTTTTGGAATGTGGATCCTGACTTCTTTCCAACAAAGCGCGGGTTAGCTCAAACGGATATTTTTCCTGCGATTGAAACTGGCCAAATTAAAGGCCTATGGTTAGTGGCTACTAACCCGATGACCTCCATGCCAAATACAGAGCGCACACGTAAAATTCTTGAGAAACTTGATTTTCTTGTTGTGCAAGACAGTTATGTGGATGTTGAAACAACACAATATGCTCACCTTTATTTACCGGCGGGCACGTGGGCAGAAAAAGAAGGTGTGTTCACGAACACAGAACGTCGCGTTAATATTGTGCGCAAAGTGACCGATGCGCCGGGTGATTCAAAGTCAGATTTTGATATTTTTAATCTCTTGGCAAAACAGTTCGCTAAGACGAAAGAGATGACCTTTCCTGAAACCCCTGCGGGCGCTTTTGAAGAAATGAAGGCCTTATCGAAAGGTCGCTTAGTAGATATTTCTGGAATGGATCATGATCTGATTGAAAAACAACGCGGTATACAGTGGCCCTATACCCAAGAGCAAGCGAGCAAAGGCGAGCTACCGCCTTCAGGTGGTAAACGTTTATATACTGAAACCGCGACGTTTAGGTATGCTGACGGTAAGGCCAAGTTGATTGCTTTACCGTTTATAGATAACAACGAACGGCCAGATGAAAAGTTTCCATTTTGGCTGAACACAGGTCGTTTAGTTGAACATTTTCATACACGTACTAAAACGGGCAAGCTCGGCAATACCAATAAATATAGCCCGATTCCTTTTATGGAAATTAATCCAGATGCGGCGCAATCACTGGGTATTGAACAAGGCGAATATGTTCGCTGCGTATCAAGGCGTGGTGATGCCATCGTAATGGCCATGCTTACACAGCGTGTGGCCAGAAATGCGGTGTTTATTCCCTTTCATTTCTTTGATTGCGTGAATCGGTTAACACTGGGTTTACTCGACCCACATTCTAGGCAACCGGCTTACAAGCAGTCGGCCATTACCATAGAAATTTTAAAAGACCAGCAAGCCGCCGCTCAAATGAGCATGGAAATGCGTCGTTTTTAATCAACTCGTTGTCTAAAAAAATTATGTTTGAAGTAAGAAGTGATGAGCCAAAATACGCGTTTCTTTGGGATAAAGAGACGAAGGCCAAAAATTTGTATGGTAGTTCTATTGAGCTGGCCTCTGAAGCCGATAAATTGTATGGCAATAGCCTGAATATAAACGGTGACGATGCGCTAGGCGATAACCCCAACCGATACAAACAACACGGTTTTTATCTTAATGCCGACAACTGTATCGGTTGCCATGCCTGCGAAGCAGCGTGTAGTGAGAAAAACGATAACCCAGGGCACATTTCGTTTAGGTCAGTTGGGTTTGTAGAAGGGGGAACATATCCAGAATATCAACGGCTGAATATTTCAATGGCATGTAACCATTGTGATGACCCCGTGTGTTTAAAAGGTTGCCCCACAAGGGCTTATACAAAATATGCTGAATACGGTGCCGTTCTTCAAGACCCCGATATTTGTTTTGGTTGCGGTTATTGCACATGGGTGTGCCCGTATAACGCGCCTCAGCTTGACCCTGTTAAAGGAGAAGTAAGCAAGTGCAATATGTGCGTAGATAGGCTAGAAGTCGGCCTAAAACCTGCCTGTGTTGCTGCGTGTTTAGGTAATGCGTTGGACTTTGGTGTGATCGAAAATGTGCCAGAAAACCGTGAAGAATGTAAAACAGAGATCCCTGGCTTTCCAACAACCGACATCACTCATCCCAATATTCGTTTCCAACAATCGCGCCAAACTAAACGAGAAATGACACGAACCGATTCGATGCCGCTTAAGTACCATAAAGATGAAGATAACGGAAAGTACAAGCCCGTTGTTGATGCAAAGAAGGGCATGAAAAAACATTGGAACTGGAAGCCTTTATTGTTGGCACATGAAAGTTCGCACGTGATGTTTACGTTAGCGACTCAAGCCGTTGTTGGTGCTTTTGTTATGCTGGTATTGGGTGATTTCGCTGGAATAGAAACCTTCACAGCAGTGATGTCATCATCGGCTTTTGTGCCGTTACTTATCGTTATGAACGCTCTGCTTACTTTTGGCCTATTCAAACTGAATATGCACCTGGGTAAGCCGCATCGTTTTTATAGAGGTTTTTATAACTTACGTCACTCACCTGTCAGCCGTGAAATTGCAGGGGTCAGCTTGTTCTATACGGCGCTATTGGGCTACACTTTCTTTAGCCTGTTTAACCTTACTGCATTAGCCAATATATTCGGTGTTATTGGTTTAATTGGCGGCCCTGTTGGCATGTTTTACATGTACAAGCTATACCGCATTAAAGCGCGGCCTTTTTGGGATCATTGGCAAACAGCTACGTCGTTTATCGGTACATGCCTTAGCTTAGGCGGCTTAATGATTGCTTTGGTATTGGTAGGCAGTGATGTGACTGCTTTAACGGGCACTGTACTGGCAGGCTGTGTATTAGTAGGGCTATTGCTCGAAGCCACAGGCCATATTGCACACGCAAAAGATTTAAGCACAGGTGAAGGCGAGGGCGCGGCATCGTGGTACGAACAAAATACCAAATACGGCTGGCCATATATTATAAGTAACGGCTTGTTAGGTTTAACGATTGTTTTAGCCTTAGTGATTCTTGTTAATCCGCTGTCTTTAATAACTTGGCTGGGCCTTAGTATTACGCTTTTAGCCACAGCCTTTATTAGGCGTTCATTATTCTTCGCATTGGTTATCCCCACTACCATGCCAGGCGCATTCTTCTGGAAAAACAAGGGCTTTGAAGAACATGCCAAAGAAACAGGCTTGGCTAAAATGCAGCAAGTAGGAGTAGCGTATGAACATCACAGAAAATTTAAGCTTAATGAGCTAATCGAAACGATTAAAACAACGTCCATGAAAGAAGCATTACAGCAAACAAAAAGCATTTTTGTTTGGGGAAAGGTCAAGCCCAATTAGTTTGCAAGTGAATATAATTGTATCAGGGTGCCTTTTATATAAATAAGAATAAGGCGTTGACAAAGATTGCCAATAAGCGCCATATTGTAATCTAATCAAAATGCGAGGTCATAGTGATGGCAACAATGAATATATCTCTACCAGACCAAATGCGTGACTGGGTGATTGAACGTACCGCAGATGGTGAATACGCTAATAATAGTGATTATGTACGTGATTTAATACGTAAAGACAAACAACGAGCTGAAAGGCTTGCAGTCTTGCAAGGTGCTATTACGAAAGGGCTTAAAAGCGGCGAACCTAAGAAATTCGATAAAGAAGGTTTTACCCGCCGCATGCAAAGTAAATCATAACGTGGCAACGTTTAAGCTTTATCCTGAAGCAGAGTTAGACCTTGAGGATATTTGGCTATATACGGCCAAAACTTGGAATGATGATCAAGCGGTTAAGTACATTGATGATATAGAGGCAGTATTTCTCTTATTAGTAGATAACCCTTTTCTCTGTCGTGAGCGGACTGAGCTTCAACCGCCTGTTCGAATACACGGCTTTCAAAGCCACTTAATTGTATACAGACAGTTAGGCGATGACATCGCTATCATCCGTATTCTTCATGAAAGTGTTGATGTTGAAGAGAGGCTTGAATAAGGAAACGCTTTGTAAGTAAAGTGTCTAACCATGTGCTTTAAGTTATTGATTAATAAAGGGCGTGTTTGGCGCAAAAGGTTAGACAATAAATAGTGATATATCATTAATATCAATTGGTTAGAGTAAAAACAAACCAGTCTGGGGGACTGGTGGTCGGAGGTTCGAATCCTCTCGTCCCGACCAAAAATCTCTTTTATATCAAATGGTTAAGTAATTAACTCTTGTTTTAACTTAGAGTTTTGGTTAGACATGCAACAATTTTGGTTAGACAATTGTAATTAGTAATCAATAAAATCAATGAGTTATATAAAAAGCCGCTAGTCATTAAGACTGGTAGTCAAATTTAACTAGGGATGCTTTTCTAGATTGGATTTTCTTGTTTTCCTAAGAGCTGAAAAGCGTAAAATACTCATAATTAATTTACAAATACTAACCTCATGAACTCTCCAATTGGTAATGAGCTTATTACGGCGATTGTTCTGTCTGGCGGTGAAGCGAGACGAATGGGTGGTGGTGAGAAGGGGGTCTTACCCTTCGCTGGTAGACCCATGATCAGTTACGTTATCGCTACATTAGAGAGTTTAGACGATACGATTGAAACAATCTTGATTAATACCAATGACCCAGGTTGTTATGAGCAGTTCAAGCAACGGACTCTTTCAGATAATTTAACAGAAAATATTGGACCGTTAGCGGGGGTTGAAGCTGGTTTGGTCAATATCGAGAGTGGTTATTTGTTGGTTGTGCCTTGTGATGCTCCTTTGGTGTCTTCTGAACCCATTGTTCGTTTGATTAACGCGGTTAGCAGCACCGACGCTAATTGTGCAGTAGTGCATGACGGAGATCGGATGCAAACGACGTTTGCTATCTTTCATGTAAACCAACGGTCTGCGTTACAAGCATATTTAAAACGCGGTGGCAGGCGTTTAATGACGTGGTATAAAGAGCAGAATGCGGTTGAAGTTGATTGTTCTGATTTGAATAATGTTTTCGTCAACATCAACACGCAAAAAGATCTTGCGAGTGCGGAGGCGTTGTTTCTTGAATAAAGAAGTAATGCACACTATTTAATCAGAAGAATGATTATATTCGCCGCGATACTCAACAAAGCTAACCCCTTCCAAAAGCCCAATGGGTTACGTTCAATAAGTGGTTTATGGGCGATTTCTATAAACGCTTTATTGGGGTGTGATAAGTCGCAGATGAATTCTGATATTTCTTCATATCGATTTGTTGGGTTTTTCTTTACTATTTTTCTGATGGCACCATCTACCCAAAGCGGGATGTCTGAATCAATATCGAGAGCCGACATATAGGTTAATTTGCTCAGAGATTTTTCACCGTATTTTTCGGTAAACGGTACTTTTCCGGTTAGCATTTCATAGCTGATGATGCCTAACGAAAAGGCATCTGATAGGTAGGTGGCTGGCTGACCTAACAAGCATTCAGGTGCTGTGTACAGCTGAGTTCCAAGTAAGTTGAGGCGGTGAATGGGGGATGCAGTTTCTTCGACGCCAGCAACTTTTGTAGAGCCAAAATCAATGATTTTCACCGTGCCTTGTGAGTCAATAATGATGTTTTCGGGTTTTAGATCTTGGTGAATCATCTCTTTGCGATGGAAGGCGCGTAAGCCGCGAGCAATTTGTTCGATAATGTCCCTGACTTCATTCAAATTTGGTAATGGGTTGTCATTCATCCACTGTCGTAATGTTTGGCCTTCTATATATTCGGTTACGTAATAAAGAAAGTGGCGGGTTCGAGTTTGTTCAACAATTTTCAAGACATGGTTGTTGTCGATACGTCGGCCGATCCATTCTTCATTTACGAACATATCAAGAAAGGTGGGGTCGTCAGAATAGTTTACCGAGGGCGTTTTAATCACTACAGACATGCCTGTTTCTTCGTCTGTTGCTAAATAGACCTGGGTACGCGCGCTGGCGTGCAATTCGCGTTCAATGCGATAACCGTCCAATACCATGCCGGCGTTGAGGTCGGGCGGGAAGGGAAATTCGGTTAATTTACGGTAAATTTCTTCTTCGTTCACTTGGGGTGGTTGGTTAAAGCGAACGATTTGACAGGTCACGTTATCGTCACTGCCATTTTTCATTGCTAAGGTAGTTATTTCTCGCGCCGCACGGTCTAAATTATCCGTGTTGTCGGTTATTTTTTTCAGTAGAGAGGCGTCATTCACGTATTCATGAACACCGTCAGTCGACAGTAAGAAGGTGTCGCCGGCTTCTAAAAGAAAATTGTTGTAGTCAATCTCTAAGTGCGACTCAATACCCATCGCGCGGGTTAAGTAATTTTTTTCTTTCGATACCCAAAACCGATGATCATTGGTGAGCAGTTCCAGCTTATTATCACGAAGCCGATAAATGCGCGTATCACCAATATGAAACAAATACACGGTTGATGATTTGATAATCAAGGCACTCATCGTAGTGGCTAAGCCCTTGTAATGGTCGGTCCCCTGCTGCGCCATGCTTAGCATCCAGCGGTTGGTTGCCATCAATACTTTTTGAACAGAGGTTTTTACTGTCCACGAATCTGGCGTACAGTAATAATCGCTTAGTAGGCTTTTAACGCAGGTTTCGCTAGCTAGTTTGCCGGAATCACAACCGCTCACGCCATCGGCAATAACGATAGCTATACCCTTGTGCTCAAGCACAGGCGATTCAGGCAGTAACATGCCATAGCTGTCTTGGTTTTCATCCTTTAGGCCTTTGTCGGATGACTGGCCAAGGTCTATGAGAGCGTCTGCTTGCATTAGTTCTTTGTGTTAAGTGACATCAATTAATTGTACGGTACCATCGTCTAATACTTCAGCGGTTTGACCTTTAGGCTCGTCTAAAAAGATGAACATACATAAAAGCACAATCGCTGCCGTAGAGCCAATGACTATAAAGAATGTTTGAGGTGAAACAAAGGACAATACAGTCAGAAAGACTAACCCTCCAACGTTACCATACGCGCCCACCATGCCAGCAATTTGGCCTGTCATGCGGCGCTGAATAAGCGGTGCCATTGCATACACTGCGCCAGAACCACCTTGAGAGCATAGCGCGCAAAAAATTGTGCAAATCACCACGATAGGAATCGCCCAGCTTGAATTGATTTGGCTCAGTATAAGAAACGACAAGGCAATGCCAGTGAACAGGGTGATTAAAGACATTTTGCGGCCAATTTTATCGCTAAAGATGCCGCCGCCTGGTCGTGCAATGAGGTTCATCACCGGGTAAATGCCGGCCAATAAACCTGCAGTAATTGGTGGTAGGCCAAACATGTCAACGTACAGCAACGGGAGCATCGAAACCAGCGCTAACTCTGAGCCAAACGTAACCATGTAAGCTAGGTCTAAAATGGCGACTTGTTTAAATGAATAACGGAACATGTCCGGCACGTCTTTAGTGAATATGTCTTTATTTACTTTGATAATTTGCTTTGCTTGATACAGATAGATAAGGGCGATCACTACATAAGCAATGAGGGTTGTTTGCGTAGTTAACCAAGCCATACCCGTTGGTGATAATTTCCATATCAATAATGCTAATGCACCATAAATGGGCATGCTCATCAGTAGGTAAATCACCAAGTCGGCTTTGCTGGTAACTTCCATGCCACCCACTTTTTTAGGTTTAAAATAAGTTGAGCCTTTTGGGGTGTCCGTTACGGTTAAGTAGAAAAAGATACCATAGAAAAAAGCCATTGCAGCGGTAACACTCAGCGCATAACGCCAGCCGTCTTCGCCACCAAAAGCAAGAGCCAGTGCCGGTAATAACATCGCGGAGGCTGCAGAACCAAAGTTACCCCAGCCACCATAAATACCTTGAGCAATGCCCGTTTGCCTAGCCGGGAACCATTCGCCAATCATGCGGATGCCCACGACAAAGCCTGCGCCTACAAAGCCCAGCATAAAACGCGCTAAGGCCAGTTGTTGAAAGGTTTGCGCCCATGCAAAAAATAGGCATAAAAAGCTCGATAGCAGCAAAATTCCGGAGAACATCCGACGCGGTCCGTAACTATCGACCATCATGCCGACGACGATACGGGCAGGTATCGTTAGCGCCACGTTAAGTATCAGTAAAACAGACACTTCTTGTGAGCTTAGGTCAAACACCTCACGAATAACGGCCATTAGGGGTGCGTGGTTAAACCAGACCATAAAACTAATAAAAAAGGCGAGCCAAGTACTGTGCAAAATACGCATATTTCCTTTTAGTGATAATAAATTAAGCTTTCGTGACATTGCTATTAAATCTCCATTTTGAATAAATGCTGCAAAGCAATAGGTGTGCCAAAAAGCTACTCTGTTGTTTTTTATTGGAATTTTAATAAATAAATTTCATGTGATTATCGCGGCGCACCATAATGTTGCATCGCAGCTATATATTGCGCTGTAATAGAGCATTATTGTTTATAAGTGTGATGAAAAAGCACCTTATAAAAAATTATTAGAAGATATTTCAAAGCCTTAGGTGTAATAAAAAATGTTGGCA
>DUCS01000034.1 GCA_012959695.1 Cycloclasticus sp. | reverse complement strand
ATCATAACCAATTTACATTTGCTCATTAGCTATCACCTTCTGTTAAACCGCGTTGCGCCATCGCCACCGCTTTAAATATGGCGCGGCCTTTGTTCATTGTTTCTGCCCATTCATTTTCCGGCACTGAGTCGTGCACAATGCCTGCACCGGCTTGAATACTCAGCTTGCCGTCTTTTATAACCGCCGTACGAATCGCAATCGCTGTGTCTAAATTACCCGACCACGATAAATACCCCACCGCGCCTGAATAAATGCCGCGTTTAACCGGCTCTAACTCATCAATAATCTGCATCGCTCTAATTTTAGGTGCTCCGCTTACAGTACCCGCTGGAAAGGTTGCTTCCAATACATCAATAGCGTCTAAGCCTGGCTTTAGCTCGCCCGTCACATTCGACACAATGTGCATGACATGGGAATAGCGCTCTATCACCATTTTATCGGTCAATTCAACCGTACCTGTTTTTGATACGCGGCCTGCATCGTTACGACCCAAATCAATCAACATCAGGTGCTCGGCGCACTCTTTGGGGTCGGCCAGCAATTCTTTTTCTAAGGCTTCATCTTCCTCGCGTGTTGCGCCCCGTGGGCGTGTTCCAGCAATAGGACGAACCGTCACTTGCTCATCTTCTAAGCGGGTTAAAATTTCGGGTGACGAACCCACCACGTGCGTATCGCCCAAATGCAGATGATACATATACGGCGATGGATTCAAGCAGCGTAATGCGCGGTACAAATCAATTGGCGGCTCAGCATAAGGGATGGTCATGCGTTGTGATAACACGACCTGCATTACGTCGCCTTCGACGATGTACTCTTTTATGCGCTTTACCCCATCTTGAAAACCTTGTTGAGTAAAACCTGAGACAAAATCGGCCTCATCAACCGCGGGCGTTTCGCTTTGCCCAAAGGATGATTCAATATGCGTGGTTTTAAGCGTCTGCACGATATCATCTAAATGCGCTAAACCGTTTTGATACGCATCGGTCGCGGACGGGTTAACGTGCGTCACAATCATCAACTGGTTATTCACATTATCGAACACCAGTACGTCTTTCGACACCATCAAGACGATATCCGGCGATCCTAACGGGTCCTCTTTGGCGGATTGCTGACTGACCTGTGCTACTTTTGGCTCAATATAATGAATGGTTTCATAACCAAAATAGCCGACCAAACCACCGCTAAATCGGGGTAAGCCGTCTACTTCAGGTATTTTAAACGTTGCTGCATATTCACGCACCCAGTCTAGCGGCGCATTACTGCTTAGCGTATCAATCGCCACACCGTTGGATTCCAATACAATCGTCTGGCCTGTGATTTTCACCACGTCTTTACAAGGCAAGCCAATAATTGAATAACGCCCCCAGTTTTCCCCACCTTCTACGGATTCAAACAGGTAACTGTATGGCGCATTTGCCAACTTCATGTACGCGCTAAGCGGCGTCTCCAAGTCGGCTAGAATTGTTTTCATCAGGGGTATGTTGTTATAGCCCTGGTCGGCGTATTGCTTAAATTGTTCAGGTGTCATTTTGTTTCTCTTAATTACTTCATCAATCTGTTATTGCTGCTGCTTAATCTTGCCAGCTGAACCGCCATCGATTTTTCATTAACACACCCATTTTTAAACTCTCTGCCTACGCTGCTTGCTGCAGCAATTGATTTATCTGTGAGAAGTGGCTAATGACCACGTCTGCACCCAGTTGATGCACATCATAATCGCCGTGGTAACCGTAATCCACACAAATAGAATAAAAGCCAGCCGCTTGCGCCGCTTTAATATCATTCACTGAGTCACCCACCATAATGCACTGCTGAGGTGACACGCTGAAAAATTCAGCCACTTCAAGTAAGGGCATGGGGTGAGGCTTTCGTTGCGCATACGTATCACCACACACCACTTTATCAAAATATTGAGATAAGCCAAGGTCATCCAATAAGGGCTCGGTGAATTGGCTCGGCTTATTGGTAATGCAAGCAAGCTTAATGCCTGACGCTTTGAAGCTTGCTAAGGTACTAGTCACCCCTTCGTATATCACGCTATCTTTGTTCAAAAACTTGGTGTAATACTTTAAAAAAACAGGGTAGGCTTTTTCAAACACATCGTCAGGCACATCACCTTTGATGTCACCTGACAACGCCCGTTTAATCAATAACTGCGCACCATTGCCTATCCACCCACGCACTTGCTCTTGTTCACGAGCCGGTAGCTTTAACTCTGCCATTGTGTGAGCAACCGCTTGCGCAATGTCGGGTACGCTGTCCAACAACGTGCCGTCTAAATCAAACGCCATTAATTTTATCTGGCAATTGTCGCGCAAAGTTTTCAACCGACTGCCTTGGCTATTTGCACACGCATGTCGGTAATCGTTTTTGCATAGTCGTCGGTATTAAAAATAGCTGAACCCGCGACAAACATATCCGCACCGGCTGCAGCAATGTCACCAATATTGTCGACTTTCACACCGCCGTCCACTTCTAGACGAATATCCAAGCCGCTGTCATCAATGCGTTGACGAACCTGGCGCAACTTATTCAGCGTGGCGGGGATAAAGCTTTGCCCACCAAACCCAGGGTTAACTGACATCAACAAAATAACGTCCACTTTATCCATCACGTGATCTAAGTACCTTAACGATGTTGCGGGGTTAAACACCAAACCCGACTGGCAACCCAACTCACGAATCAAACCCAGGCTTCTGTCAATGTGCTCAGACGCTTCTGGGTGAAAAGTAATGATGCTGGCACCCGCTTTTGCAAAATCAGGAATGATTCTGTCCACCGGTTTCACCATCAAATGAACATCTATCGGCGCGGTCACACCGTGCTTGCGTAATGCCTCGCACACCAACGGCCCAATGGTTAAATTCGGCACATAATGGTTGTCCATCACGTCGAAATGCACAACATCCGCACCCGCCGCCAGAACGTTATCCACTTCCTCGCCCAAACGGGCAAAATCCGCGGCTAAAATAGACGGTGCAATTAACGGTGTTTTCATATGCTTATGAACCATTTAAATAAAAAATGAAGCTTACCCGAAAGTGCGATTTATTTCACCCAAATCGCCTCTTTAACCCGCATATAGCCGACTATCTCAAGCGTCTAATCGATAAAAACTTATTTTCGGCGGTTATTTTCATTTCAAACACACCATAAATCCCATCATGAGTTAAAAACTGGCGTACTTTATCTGCGGCAAATTCAACCCGACGACCATCGGATGATAGCGTGGAAATTGCTTTCGCATGCCCCTTATACACAGACAAAAATGTGTCTGTTGAAATGGCTAATTTAAAAACTAATCACTGAACTTCCATCAGATGATTTTACGCTAACACCGAGTTGACACTAGATTTTTTACGCGTCGTGATGCACCATAAACACATCAACCAACCTAGCCTATACAACATTGTATGTTTAAACGTTTTTTCGCCCACATAATATTCGCTTTTTGTATCTGCATAAGCCAGATAGTATTCGCCTCCGATATGGCGCGCGAAAAACGTATCGCAGATAATATTAAAGACAGCCTTATTATTGGCGAAGTTATGATGCTTAAAGCGAATAACGATGAATTTATCGCACTGATCAATAACGAAGAACCTGACATCATTCGCGGCAGCGTTATCATTTTACACGGCATGGGGTCCAACCCAAACGCACCACAAATCGTTCACCCATTACGCAGTCAATTAGCTGAATTAGGTTGGATCACCGCCTCAATTCAATTACCGATAACGGCCCAAGACGCATCAATCAGCGAGAACTTAGCGTTAATAAAAGAAAGCGGCCCTCGCATTCAATCCGCTCTCAACTACATGCACGAAAATTACAAAAACACTCGGTGTGTTTTAATCGCCCACAGCTTAGGCTCGATAATGACCGCCAGTTTTTTAGCCAGCCAAGAAAAAAAGGCCTGTGACGCTGTTGTGCTAATTGGCTTACCAACGCTACCATCGGATTTGCCGGAAGCTAACTCAGTTGAATTGATCAAAAAAATCAACATTCCAACGCTTGATATCTACGGCAGCCAAGATTTAGCTAGCGTAAAAAAACTCGCGCCGACAAGAAAGTTAACACTAAAGAAGAACAACCCGCTGAATCGTCAAATTGAAATAGCCGGCGCTGACCACTCATTCACCGGTTTAGACGAAACCCTTGTTCGCTCAATACACAGCTGGCTTCGGTACGTGTTTGATGAAACCTCCCATTAACTTAGCCCCATGAAATTTTATAAAGGAAACGTATGATCCCCCTCGCCATTAGTTTGCACGTTCTGGCCGCCGTTATTTGGGTCGGCGGCATGTTTTTCGCCTACCTCGTGTTACGCCCTATCGCTGCCGTGCAATTTGAACCACCTCAACGGCTCACCTTATGGTCAAACGTATTTTCTAAATTCTTTCCCTGGGTTTGGGCGTCCGTTGTGATTTTATTAGGCACCGGTTTTTGGCTTATTTTTAACAAATTTGGCGGCATGCAAAATGTCGGCGCGCATATTCACGTGATGATGAGCATCGGCATTATTATGTCGCTTATTTTTATGCATTTATTTTTTACCCCAGGACGTCGTTTGACCCAAGCGGTGCTAGAACACAATTGGGAAACAGCGGGCAAAAATTTAGCTCACATCAGAATGCTAATCGGCATCAATTTGATTCTCGGTTTAACCGTTGTGGTCGTCGCTACTGGTGGCCGTTATCTGTTCGTCTAACTGAATTATTTTATTATTATGAATAAAAGCCTATTAACAAACCTTGTCGCTATTGGCATTATTTGCGCAAGTTTCTTTGTTCCGCAATACGTTGACAACGTTAGAGCCATCGGTGTTTTTGCCTTGTCTGGCGCGATAACAAACTGGATAGCCATTCATATGCTGTTCGAGCGAGTGCCTTTTTTATACGGCTCAGGCGTTATCCCTGCTCATTTTGAAGAGTTTAAACGCGGCATCCAAGACCTCATCATGCGGCAGTTTTTTACTCAAGAAAACATCGAGCGATTTTTACAGCGTGAAGAAGATTCGGCGCAACAACTATTCAACGTAGAGCCCCTTTTAGACCGTCTCGATTATGACAAGTTATTCCAAGGCTTGGTTGAAGCCATTTCTGAATCGTCATTTGGTAGCATGTTAGCAATGGTCGGTGGCGTTGAAGCATTGGAACCATTAAAAGAACCTTTCTGTAAAAAAATTCGGCTTACCTTAGTTGAGATGACCGAAAGCGATGCCTTTATCGAAGCTCTTCACGAGGGAATTAACGCGCACCAAATCAGTGGTGACTTAGTTAATGACATTGAAGAAATTGTTGAAAAACGACTCGATGAATTGACACCCGACATGGTGAAAAATATCATTCAACGTATGATTAAAGAACACTTAGGTTGGCTCGTAGTCTGGGGCGGCGTGTTCGGTGGCCTCATTGGTTTAGGGTTCAGCCTTATTTAAGCATGGTCTCGCAACACTCTTTCAGCGTATCCACAAGCGGCCGTGGCACCGTAGAAATTACCGAGCAAATAGCCCGGTTGATCGAGTCCAGCAACATCAGCACCGGTATCTGCCAGGTCTTCACCCACCACACCAGCGCCTCGCTAATTATTTGTGAAAATGCTGACCCCGACGTGCTTCGCGATCTTGGGGTTTATATGGACGGCCTTGTGGTTGATGGCGACCCGCGTTTTATACACACGCTTGAAGGCATTGACGATATGCCCGCACATATTCGAACCATACTCACCAACCCAAACCTATCCATTCCCATTACAAACGGGCGGCTTGCGCTGGGCACATGGCAAGGTGTATTTTTGTGGGAGCATCGTTTGCAGCCACAGCATCGACACATTACCGTGACAGCTTTAGGCTAAGTTAAAGTCATGCAGCCCCTTTGGCCAAAAGACGATTTAAGTTTAACCCGTAAATCGATTGATAAGCTTCATGAAACACTCAGCACCAGCTTTCAACAGCGCCTGCAAGCATTAGGCATCGACAACGGCCTGTTGCCGTATTTGAAATCGTTTTACATCCCCTTCGCGGCGTGGATTAATGAGAAAAAATCACAGTCACAACACACGCTCGTGTTGGGTATAAACGGCGCCCAAGGTAGCGGCAAGTCCACTTTATCGCAACTCGTCGCTGATGTGTTGGAACAAGGCTTTGGACTAACGACTGCTATTTTATCGATTGACGATATTTATAAAACACGTCAACAACGCCAACAAATGTCCGTTGATCTACACCCACTATTTAAGACCCGAGGCGTACCCGGCACACACAACACGTCGCTAGGTATTGAGCTGATTAAGCAAACCATCGCGCTAAAAAAAGGTGAGCAGCTTCTGTATCCAGTTTTCGACAAAGGCAATGACGAGCCCTTGCCTAAAAGCAACTGGAAAACATGTAACGGCCCTGTCGATATTTTAATTTTCGAAGGCTGGTGTGTTGGCGCTCAAGCGCAAACTAAAAACGCTTTAATTCAAGATGTTAACTCTTTAGAACAACACGAAGACCCTCACGGTATTTGGCGACACCTCGTTAACGAACACCTTAAATCGGATTACAAAACCTTGTTTGACATGCTCGATTGCCTGATATTTTTGCAAATACCCAACGTCGATTGCGTATTAAAATGGCGTGGTTTACAAGAACAAAAACTAGCCAATAAACATCAGCACGAACAACACCTGATGACAGCAGAAAAAACGTTGAAACGCTTTATTGCACACTACGAACGATTAACCCGATTCCAGCTTGACGACTTACCCACGTGTGCCGACATTACCATCCAATTAGGTGAAGACCACCAAATGAAACAGCTGTCAATCCGGCGCCCGTAATACCAGCGCCACCCGCCTGTTTTTACTGCGCCCTTGTTCAGTATCATTACCCGTCAGCGGCCTTGTGTCGGCGTAACCAATTGCACTCAAACGTTGAGGCGCGATGCCCTGCCCAATTAAATACCGCGTCACACTGGTTGCCCTCGCCGACGACAGCTCCCAATTCGATAAATAACGGGGGGTCGATATTGACTGATTATCGGTATGCCCTTCTACCAAAATATACCAAGGCCGTTGCTTTAACATCACCGCCAATTCCTCAAGCACTTGTTCGCCTGAACGGCTTAAGGCGGCATCGGCTGGGAAAAATAGAATACTGTCACTTATTGCCAACTTGATAGAGTCTTTAGACTCTTTAACGCTCACACGATCTTTTAAGTGGCTCATGTAAACTTGGTCTAGGAAGGCACGATTAATGGGCGGTTTTTTTGCGCTAACGAGCCGAGACTTTTCTTGTTCAACCGCCGCTTGTTTAATCGTTTGCTGTTGATAGCTCAGCAATAGAATAAACAGCGTGACCATCAATAACAGCAAATCAATATAGCTGATTGTCCACGTATCATGTTCGTCCTCACGTGGCGTCGCATCTGCCACATCAGAATTTGATCGTCGCTCAATCGACATGAGCAGCCGCTAACGGTAATAATTTAGACAGCCTGCCTTTTACTACGCGCTTGCTCGGCGTAGGTGTTGTGGCCGCTGGAATACCGTGCGCTTCTAACATGTCGCGAATAACCATTGGGTGTGTTCTTTCACGCATCATCACCAGGCCTTCTAATAATGTATTCAAATGCGCAGCGTGCTCCGCTGTTGTTTTTTCAAGCTTAATTGCCAGCGGTTTACACACCAAGTTTGCAACAACCAATCCATACAACGTTGTTAATAATGCAAACCCCATCGTCGTACCCACTTGTTCTAGCCCCACTTCGCCCAGTCCATAGAGCATATGAATCATACCAAGCAGCGTGCCTAACATGCCGAAGGCAGGCGCATAGCCCGACATTAAGCGTAAGATTTGTGATTTTTCTTGATTCGGAAGCAGTATGCGAGCGCGCTCTTTTCGCAGAATATTCGCCACATCATCTGGCGAACAACGGTCAAGAATCAATTGCACGCCTTTCAATAAAATAGGTTGCTGCGCCAACTTAATTTCTTGCTCAAGCAAACGAAGTTGTGACGAGCGGTACAAATGCGCACAACGCAGTAACTGCCTAAATTCTGCAAGGCCATTAAATTCGGCCCGTTGACCTTTGATAATATCTGGCAGTTCACGAATTAGCTGCAACACTTTATGTTGTGGCTTACTCAACAACACCGCGCACAACGTGCCGCCTAAAACGACCAATAGTCCAGGGATATTAATCAACGCAAACAAGTGGCTGGGCGATATTAAAATCACCACCGACACCAGCAGCATTAGGAGCGTTACATTAAATACTGATAAAATTCGCATTGCATACCTTCCTTATCTTTAATTGATAATTAGAAGATAGCAATTGCTGTGCCGAAACATTCATTGGCAATATAAACAACTACTTAGATAATATAAAGCCGACACATTAGCCGGCTTTAAGCGTTATTCGGCAAGGCTTTGCCGCTTAAATAGTGACCGTTTTTTTAATCTCGGAAATTCTTAAATTGTAATGGCAAGCCTAAACTTTCGGCTCTTAACATCGCCATTACGGATTGAAGGTCATCACGCTTTTTACCCGTGACGCGCACCTGCTCTTTTTGGATTTGTGCCTGCACCTTTAGCTTTTTTTCTTTAATCAGCTTGGTAATTTTTTTAGCGGACTCGCTGTCCAAGCCTTCTTTTATAATCACCTTTTGTTTAACTTTCAAACCCGTTTCTTCTGCTGGTTGAACATCCATACAATCCGCATCAACGCCTCGACGCGATAATTTAATGCGGAAAATATCCATCATTTGTCCCAACTGAAACTTAGATTCGCCGACTAACACAACGTCATTCGCTGATAACTCAAGCTTTGCATCCGTTCCTTTAAAGTCGTAGCGCGTTGTTACTTCTTTATTCGCCTGATCAACCGCATTGGTTAACTCATGCATATCCACTTCTGAAACCACGTCGAAAGATGGCATGCTGCCTCCTATAATTTTTTGTAGGGTTTAACTCAAATAACTGCTGATAATGACGGATATCATCACTAAAGTAATGACTTGGCTGATGCCGGTGTCCTATTATTTTGTGTGTTTCTTCATCCATAAAGTGGCGGTCTTTGCTTTTAAAACGCTTACTCCTTAGCTCTAAATATAGACCTATTTAAAAAACCTTTCAGCTTTACTTACGCAATTCCCGAATTGTGTCGTAAGCCTCTGTTATTTCTTGTGTTTTTTCTTTTGCAATTTTCATCATTTCATCCGGTAAGCCTTTTGATACTAGCTTGTCTGGATGATGCTGACTGATCAGGCGGCGATACGCCTTTTTCACTTCTGCATCGGTCGCTGATTCGTTAACACCCAAAATGGCATACGCTTCTTCTGGTGTAGAACGGCTTTGCTGATGCGTACCTCGACGTTGACTGGCGCCCAGCATGCGTTTTAATTGTTCATACGCAAAGCTTGGAATACCCAATCGCCCACAAATATGCAGCAACATCTTATCTTCGGCATCATCGAGCACGCCATCTGCAAACGCGGCTTGCAGCTGCACTTCAATAAACATACGGACTAAGTTTTTATGTCGCTGACAAGCGTGTTTAAACTCGTCCAATTCGGCATCTAAATCAAAATCGGCTGATTTGCCGCGATTAAACTGCCCTATGGCTTCCTTTTGCATCTCTGCAGATAATTCCATTTGCGCCATAACACGCTTGGCCATTTGAATTTCTTCTTGCGACACCTGCCCGTCTGCCTTGGCAATGTGCCCCATCACCGCAAACGTGGACTTAAAGAATGTTTTTTTAGTTCGTTGCTGGCGCTCAGGGTCAAACGGATTGCCGGCCATGCCTAAATCAAATTTATGGCCAATATAAATCCCTAACAATGCCCCGAAGGTACCAAAGGTCATATAGCCAAATACACCGCCCAGTAATTTCCCTGTCCACCTCATCGTTTAACACCTTTTGCTTGCAAATTTGTTTATAAAATTGGATGATTATCAGCTTTTTTAACACGCAAGACAATCCAATGACTATTCCAGCTTCTCTGCTCGACGCCGATTTAAACAGCTTGCCACTTATCCATAAAGGTAAAGTGCGTGATATTTACGATATTGACGACAAACACATGCTCATTGTCACCACCGATCGCCTGTCTGCTTTCGACGTTATTCTACCTGACCCAATCCCAGGTAAAGGTATTGTGTTGAATGAGGTCTCTAATTTTTGGTTTGAAAAACTGGCTGATGTCATTCCTAATCAATTATCAGACGTTACGCTTGAGCAAGTACTCGACAATACTGACGATTGCCAACGCCTTGAAAAACGTGGCATTATTGTCAAAAAACTAAAACCGTTACCGATTGAAGCAATTGTTCGCGGTTACTTGATTGGCTCTGGCTGGAAAGACTACCAAAGATCGGGCAAAGTTTGCGGCATTCAACTGCCTGATGACTTACAACAAGCGTCTCAATTACCTGAGGCTATTTTCACACCGTCAACCAAAGCCGCGGTTGGCGAACACGATGAAAATATTTCATACGAACAAACCGTTGAATTACTCGGCGAAGACTTAGCGAAACAAGTTCGCGATGTCAGCTTAACGCTTTACACAACCGCCGCTGAATACGCGCTTGAACGTAATATTATTATTGCTGATACTAAATTTGAATTCGGCTTAGACGACAACGGTGTATTGCACCTAATTGACGAGGTGCTCACGCCAGATTCATCACGGTTTTGGGATGCCAAAGAGTATAAAGTTGGCACAAGCCCTGCCAGCTTTGATAAACAAATCGTGCGTGATTATTTAGAAACTCTGGATTGGGACAAAACAAACCCTGGCCCCACCTTACCGGCAGAAATAGCGGAGAAAACAGCCGCTAAGTATCACGAAGTTCAGGCTTTATTAACTGAATAAATATTTCTTTCAAACGTAAAAAAGGGCGCCAAAGCGCCCTTTTTTATTACCCTAAATATCTCTATTTATTTGTAAATTCTGGATAGGCTTCCATACCACATTCACTGATATCAACACCTTCGTACTCTTCCTCGGCTGATACACGAATACCCATCACCGCTTTCAGAATGCTCCAAACAATAAAGCTTGCACCAAACACCCAAACAAAGATCGTTGCTGCACCAATCAACTGACCGGAGAAGCTAACACCGTCGTTTGTTAAAGGTACCAACATCAGACCTAAGAAACCACATACACCGTGCACCGAAATCGCACCCACTGGATCATCAATCCTTAGTTTATCTAATGTTACGATTGATAACACAACCAATACACCACCAGCGGCACCAAACAAAGTAGCCAATGCAGGCGTTGGTGTAGAAGGTTCGGCAGTAATGGCAACCAAGCCAGCTAATGCACCGTTTAATAACATCGTTAAATCTGCTTTACCAAACATAAGGCGAGCAATAATCAACGCACCCATCGCGCCGCCAGCAGCAGCTGCATTTGTGTTCAAGAACACCATTGCTACTGAGTTAGCACTCGCGATATCGCCAAGCTTAAGTACAGAGCCGCCGTTAAAGCCGAACCAACCCATCCATAAAATGAACGTACCCAACGTTGCTAACGGTAAATTTGCACCGGTGATGGGTGTAATTTGACCATTTGGCCCATATTTGCCTTTACGAGCACCCAGCAATAAAACACCTGATAACGCTGCTGCTGCGCCTGCCATGTGCACAATGCCTGAACCCGCGAAGTCTGAGAAGCCAAGATCGCCCAAATTATACAGGCCGAAAACGTCTTCGCCATTCCATGTCCATGCGCCTTCCATTGGATAGATAACGCCTGTCATCACTACGGCAAACGCCAAGAAAGCCCAAAGCTTCATACGTTCAGCAACCGCACCTGACACGATTGACATGGCCGTTGCAACGAATACCACTTGGAAGAAGAAATCTGAAGCATTGGAATAGACAGAGCCGCCATCAAAGCCAGCTTCTTGCGATTCTGCTAGCACCGTTGCCGTTAATGCATCCGCTGTTGCTGCGCCATCAAGCTCAATACCACTCAACATAGCGCCGCCGCCGTACATAATCTCGTAACCATATACTAAGTACATGATGCAAGAAATGGCGAATAGCGCAACGTTCTTGGTTAAAATTTCTGCTGTGTTCTTGGAGCGAACAAGCCCAGCCTCTAACATCGAGAAGCCAGCCGCCATCCACATCACTAGCGCACCACATACCAAAAAGTAAAAGGTATCGACGGCGTATTGCAGTTCTAATATATTATTTGCGTTTATATCCACGTTTATGTCCTCTTTTTTATTAAAGCGCTTCTGCGCCCGTTTCACCGGTACGGATGCGCACCACTTTTTCTAGGTTGGTGACAAAGATTTTGCCATCACCAATTTTCCCTGTGTTTGCCGCTTTAATAATTGAATCCACCGCTAGATCAACTTGATCATCTGACAATGCGATTTCAACTTTTACTTTAGGCAAGAAGTCCACCACGTACTCAGATCCACGATAGAGTTCCGTATGTCCCTTTTGGCGACCGAAACCTTTTACTTCAGTGACGGTAATGCCGGATACCCCAATATCAGACAACGCTTCACGAACGTCATCTAACTTAAACGGCTTTAATACTGCTGTGACTAGTTTCATTACTATTCCTCGTTTCTAAAATGTCTTATTGACGAGAGGACTAATGCATACAGCGTGCCAACTATAAATAATCAATTAAATTCAATTAGTTATATAAATCGCTTGAGGGCTTACCGTTTATTAATCGTTCTGCGCACCATCAGTGTGCAAGCAAGATAAACAACGATAAAATTTCAACTTTTATTCTGCGCATAAAAAAACGCCCCTCAAAAGAGGGGCGTTCTTAAAACGAATTAACGCTTTAACTTATAGAGACTTAGAGATAGTTAGTGCAACTGTGTCTTCACTTTCAGATTGATCAGAGTCTGTGTATGCTATTTCTAAATCAACACCAAACATTGACTTAGATGCAGATACTTTCCAATCTGTTGCATCTTGAGCATTTTCATTGCCGGCTACATTAGCGTCGTTAGCATTAAGGTAACCAAGGTTAGCTGCAATCGCAAAGCCATAATGATCACCTAGGCCAAAGCCTATAGCAGTATAATCACCAATATTCTTGCCACCAGTATCGTCGCTACCAGTATCTATACCAAAAGACTGCGATATACTAACATCACCAAGTAAAGGTAATGCTACTGTTGTGCCAACATAAACTTCTGTGAAGTCTGTACCATTATCTGAGGTTGGATATGCATAGTGCAAAACACCAATATCAAGATCAAGACCAGCAACACTTGTATTTAGACCAGCATATAAGTCTACTTCAACGCCGCCATCAACATTTGACGCCCAAACACCAGCATATAAGCCATTGCCCAGATCCGCGTCAAAGCCACCTTGAATAGCTGGCGCACCGGCAGTTTGTGAAGCACCACGCCAAACGTAGTCAGTTGTTAACGCCACGTTACCGCTTAATTCTAAAGCACTTGCTGCACCTGAAGCTACTAGTAAGCCAGCAATTGCTGTTGTTTGTAATAATTTCATTTCTTACTCCTATTTATAATTTAAAGCACAAATGGTTAAAAGTTTTGTGTGGGGAAAGAATACCTTGATTTTACATTT
>DUCS01000033.1 GCA_012959695.1 Cycloclasticus sp. | reverse complement strand
GTATTTCATCAGCTCTAATTGCTTATTTCTACTTAATTTACAATGCTTTACGTACATCTGACAACCCTAACATTTGGTATGTTAGGTGTCAGCCCCATATTTTTTTATCAACTGACTTTGTCATGTTATTACCTGCTTGCCTAATGGGGACAACCGTCGACTGTACGTTTTTCATCGTTATACGTACCGTTTATGTGCTTTGATGTATAGAGTATAGTCAGCTCATGAAAAAAGTTGTGCGCTAACGCACACATTGAAACACTGCTAAATACTCTTATGAATCGACCCCTACAAAACATCCAAAACGGCTTGCTAAATGACGTTAGATTCATTGAATCACCCAATAAAAACGCCCGCCCAAAACCTAATAATATTCGACTAATTATTGTGCATGGCATTAGCCTGCCACCTGATGAGTTTGGTGGTTGTTGGATTGATGACTTCTTTTTGAATCGATTAGACCCCAACGCTCATCCTTATTTTGAAGATATTTATCAATTGGAGGTGTCTTCTCATTTATTAATTCGACGCGACGGTGGCATCACTCAATACGTACCGTTCGAGCAACGCGCTTGGCACGCGGGTCTTTCGTGCTATGAAGACGAAGAAAACTGCAACGATTTTTCTATTGGCATTGAGTTGGAAGGTGCTGATCATATCCCTTATACCGACGAACAATACGCCGTGTTATCGAACTGTTGCCGACTATTGATTCAGCACTATCCCTTATTAACGCAAAACTGCATTGTTGGGCATTGTGATGTCGCACCCGGTCGTAAAACAGACCCCGGCGATAGTTTTGATTGGGAACGGTTTAGGCAGTTACTCAGTTGTCGTTGACTTTTTACCCCAAAAGGCATCCATCAACATCATCACCACGCCAATTGAAATGGCCGAATCGGCAACATTAAACACAGGCCAATGATGCGACTGGTAGTACACGTCGATAAAATCAATCACGTAGCCATAAGATATTCGGTCGTATAAATTACCTATCGCACCGCCTAATACCAACGAAATAGTCACCGCCATCCACTTCTCAGTTGGCTTTAAACGCTTTAACCAAATAACTAAAACCGTCGTCGCAATAAGCGCTATAACAACAAAAAACCATCGCTGCCAACCACCTGCTGAACTTAGAAAGCTAAATGCTGCGCCTTCATTATGCACGTAGGTTAAATTTAACAGGGGGAGTAAAGGCATTGATTCATACAGTTGAAAGTAACTAACAACCCAAAGTTTACTTGACTGATCAAGTATAAAGACAAACAACGATAGCCAAAGCCACTTCAACATATTAATCCCTAGGCAAAAAGCCTAGCTTCCCCTTTACCCTCTATATTTTCAACGCAACGCCCGCATAATTCCGGGTGCTCTTCTGATTGGGCTACATCATCTCGGTGATGCCAACAGCGCACACATTTACCGTGCTCACTGGCTGACACCTCAACAAACAGTTGCTCATTATCCGTCGCGCTGGCTTTATCTGTTTTGTCTGATAGCGGCTTTACCTGCGCATAGGAAGTGATCAGCACAAAACGCAATTCATCGTCCAGCTTAGACAACACCTCATATAAATCACTGCCGCAATACAAGGTGACTTCTGCATCGAGGCCTGACCTAATCAAACCTTCCGCCCTGACACGTTCTAACTCCTTGCTCACATGCAAACGGGTGTCGATAATCGGTTGCCAAAATTCAGATTCGTTATTCTTCGTGTTCGTCGCTTCAGGGAAGCCTTCATAAGCCGTCACTAAAAAGACCGACTCTTCACGCTCACCCGGTAATGCCAACCAAATTTCTTCGGCTGTATAACTTAAAATAGGCGCAATCAAACGCACAAATGCTTCCGCAATATGGAACATCGCTGTTTGCGACGAACGCCTTGCTACGCTATTTGCCTGCATCGTGTATTGCCGATCTTTAATGACATCTAAGTAAAAACTGCCCATATCCACTGAGCAGAAATGGTGAATTTTCTGGTGCACTTGTAAAAATTGATAGTGCTCGTAATGATTTAATACGTCTTTTTGAAGTTCTCGTGTTTTCTCAATCGCCCAACGATCTAACGGCAACATGTCGTCGTATGAAACGCAGTCTGTCGCGGGGTTAAAGTCGTTCAAATTAGACAACCAATAACGGGCTGTATTACGCAAACGACGATATACATCAGAGGCACGTTTTAAAATCTCATCGGATACCGTCATTTCGCCAGTATAATCATTCGCTGACACCCAAAGGCGTAGCACATCAGCACCCAATGAATTAATCACTTTTTGAGGCGCAACAACGTTGCCGCGAGATTTAGACATCTTCATGCCTTTCGCATCCACGGTAAAACCGTGCGTTAAGACAGCGTCATACGGCGCACAACCGTTCATCGCCACAGATGTTAGCAGCGACGATTGGAACCAACCACGGTGCTGATCTGAACCTTCAAGGTACATGCTGGCAGGGAACGGTAAGTTTTCACGGCGCTCTAGTACACAAGCGTGGGTCACGCCTGAGTCAAACCAGACATCTAAAATATCATTGATTTTTGTGTAGTCCGCTGCTTCATTACCCAGTAATTCAGCCGCATCTAATTCAAACCAAGCCTCAATGCCTGCCTCTTCAATCAAATTGGCCACTTTTTCGATTAAATTAGCCGTATCAGGGTGAAGCTCGCCGGTTTCTTTATGCACAAACAGTGCAATCGGCACACCCCAATTACGTTGACGAGAAATACACCAATCCGGACGGCCTTCCACCATGCTGTTAATCCGTGCTTCGCCCCATTCGGGAATCCACGACACACGCTTAATTTCTTCCAACGCCTTTGCTCGTAAATTGTTTTTATCCATCGAGATAAACCACTGCGGTGTTGCTCTGAAGATAATCGGCGTTTTATGGCGCCAACAATGCGGGTAGCTGTGAAGCAAGGCTTCGTGGTGAAGCAATGCACCCTTTTCTTTCAGCACATCAATCACATCCGTGTTGGCGCTAAAGACATGCTTGCCTGCAAACAGCGGCGTGTTGGGCAAAAAGGCGCCGTTATCGCCCACTGGGTTATCAACTGGCAGGTTATATTGCTGCCCGATAACGTAATCATCCTGACCGTGACCGGGCGCTGTATGTACTGCCCCCGTGCCTGCTTCAGCCGTTACGTGGTGGCCAACAATAATCGGCACAACGCGGTCATAAAACGGATGGTGCAGCGTCATATGCTCTAAGTCTTTACCTTTGCAATACGCCACAACGCGATAGTCTTCAATGCCGTAACGTAGCATGCAGTCTTTCAGCAGCTTTTCTGACACAACCAGACGTTCATCGCCACTTTGCACCAACACGTAATCAAACTCTGGGTTTAACGATACGCCTTGGTTAGCTGGCAGTGTCCACGGCGTTGTGGTCCAAATGACCACCGAAATGGGGCCGTGCCCAGGTGAACCATCGCTGCTATGAAAGTGTTGCACGAACGTGGTTTCATCTTTTACGGTAAAACGCACATCAATCGCTGGTGAACGCTTATCTTCGTATTCAACTTCAGCTTCCGCCAACGCCGAACCGCAATCGGTACACCAATGCACCGGCTTAGACCCTTTATGCAAATGACCTTTTTCAATAATGCGACCCAAGGAGCGAACAACATCCGCTTCAAATTGAAAGTCCATACTCAAATATGGGCGATCCCAATCGCCGAAGACACCCAAGCGAACAAACTCTTCTTTTTGCATCGCCACTTGTTTTGTCGCGTATGTTCTACACGCCTTACGAAACTCAGACGCTGATACTTTAACGCCCGCTTTACCGGTTTTTTTCTCAACCATCAATTCGATAGGCAAGCCGTGACAGTCCCAACCCGGCACATACGGTGAGTCAAAACCCTGCAAGGTTTTGCTCTTGATAATCATGTCTTTTAAAACTTTATTGACCGCATGGCCGATATGAATAGGGCCATTTGCGTATGGAGGACCATCGTGCAAAACAAATTGAGGCTTACCTGCAAACTTATCGCGAATTTTTTGATATAGACCCATATCTTGCCAACGCTTAAGCGCAACAGGTTCGCGGTTAGCCAAGTTCCCTTTCATTGGAAAAGGCGTACTGGGTAGGTTTAGTGTGGTTTTGTAATCCATGATGCTACCGAATGCTTATGTTTCGTTAAAATATGTTTTAGCTTGTTGTGAGTCTAAGGCGATTTGCTGTTTTAGCTGTTCTAATCCGTCAAATTTTTTCTCTTGCCGGAGTTTTTTATAAAAACTAACCTTGACACGTTGTCCGTATAAATCACCGGAAAAATCAAACAGATGCGCTTCTAATAACACCGCGCTGGTTTCTTCAATAGAGGGGCGTGTTCCAACGTTTGCCACACCTTCATATACCAAGCCAGATTCGAGCGTTATTGTAACGGCAAACACGCCGTTTAGCGGGCTTTTTCTATTTTTCACGCGAATATTAGCGGTGGGGAAACCTAATTCGCGCCCGCGTTTATGTCCGTGCATCACCCGACCCGACAAGCTAAATTGTCGACCTAAATAAATCGCCGCTTTGTTTAATTGGCCGTTTTCTAATGCGTCGCGAAGCAAGGTGCTACTAACACGCTCCTTATCGATCAAAAGTGAGTTTGAACGTTGCACAGTAAAACCATGCGCTTCACCCGCTTTTAGCAAGTAGTCAAAGTTGCCTTGTCGGTTTTTACCAAAGCAAAAATCATCGCCCACAATCAAGTGCTTCACCTTGAGTTGCTGATACAGCATCTCGACAAATTGTTGCGCCGACATATTGGCCAGCGAATGATTAAAACGAATCAAATACAACTCGTCCACACCCGCTTGTTCAAGTTGCTCAATTTTATCGCGCGCCGTCGAAATTCTAGCGGGTGCATCAGCGCCCCTAAAGTATTCTATTGGCTGCGGTTCAAAGCACATAACAATAGCCGGTAAATCGAATTCTTTAGCTTGTTTAATCAACGCATTCAAAACCATTTGGTGACCTGCATGCACCCCATCAAAGTTACCGATGGTTAACACGCAATCTTTAAAATTGCCTTGAGCGTCAGATAAATGCCTGATTAATTTCATTGGTAAATTAACTTTTTAAAAACAATTGATGCGGACGAACACCAACAACAAGAAGGCTGACGACATACAGAATAAACACCGCAAGTATTTCTAAGCTCAGGTTAATTGCTCGATCAAACGCGCTCCATTCATACCACTGAAGCGACGTGAAATCATTAAAGTAAATCAACCCAACAACAAGGTTGGCAATAAACACTTTCAGGCCAAAAGCCGCCCAACCTGGCTGCGGTACAAAGACGGCCTGCTTAAGCAACATTCTAAATAACAGCCCGGCGTTTATAAACGCCGCTAATGACGTCGCCAAAGCCAAGCCCGCGTGCTGAAAAAAGAACACCAACGACACACTCATCAGCATATTAGCAACCACTGCAATCACGCCTATCCTCACTGGCGTTTTCATATCCTGCCGTGAGGTAAACCCTGGCACCAACACCTTCACTAAGATAAAGGCCGGCAAACCAATCGCATACGCCATCAAACTCAAGGAGGCCATGTCCACATCGTGGACAGTAAAGGCATCGTATTGAAATAACGTCGCCAACATTGGTTGCGCTAAAAAGAATAGCCCCGCTGCCGCCGGCAAAGCTAGCAATACCACCAGGCGCAGGCCCGAATCCAAACTCGCTGAAAATTCTTCCGGTTTATTCGCCGCATGGCTTTTTGATAATTTAGGCAGCACTACTGTGGCCAATGCAATACCAAATATACCCAGCGGGAACTCCACTAAACGATCTGAAAAATATAGCCACGACACACTGCCCGTCACCAAAAACGAGGCCAATAAGGTATCCACCAATAAATTTATTTGTGTCACCGATACACCAAACAGGGCTGGCAGCATCAGATTCATAATTTTCTTTACACCCGCATGATTGCGGTCAAACTGAAGCTTAGGCATTAAGCCAAGTTTATTTAAATACGGAAATTGAAATGCTAATTGGACAATACCTGCCAACAACACACCCCACGCAAGTGCCATAATTGGCTCATCCAACATCGGCGACAGCCAGAAGATAGCGGCTAAAAACGAGAGGTTTAAAAATACCGGTGTTATCGCTGGAATCGCAAACTTACCGTAGGTATTCAACACCCCACCGGCCATTGCGGTTAAAGAAATAAAGAACAAATAGGGAAACGTTAAGCGAAGCATGTCAACTGCCAAGTCATGCCTTACGCCATCTGCAGTAAAACCAGGTGCAAACATATAAATTAAGATGGGCGCAGCAACAACACCGATGAGCGTGATAAAAAACAACACCGTCGCTAATGTACCCGCGGTCTTTTCTATCAATTCTTTTAATGCCTCGGTGCTTTGATTTTCCTTATACTCCGATAACACCGGCACAAAAGCTTGCGAGAAAGCTCCCTCAGCAAACAAGCGGCGCATAAAATTAGGAATTTTGAAGGCAACAAAAAACGCGTCAGTGCCCTCGCCCGCACCAAAGAAACGCGCAATAACAATATCTCGAATAAACCCCAAGACACGCGAAATCATCGTCATGCTACCCACAATAGCCGTCGATTTTATTAGCGATTTACTCAGTGTATTTACCCCTGCGCATTAAATAGTTTTGTACCCAAAGGGCTTTAGCCCGATTGAAACCGATGCGAAAATGCACCCACGTATGCGCCCATTATAAAGCGATGCTGAAATCTGCACAGCAAAGAATTCCCTTTTCAAGACCCATTATAGGATTTACAGGCACTTCAAGCTTGACAAAGCACGAATATTTCATCAAAATGCGCAATCTTTTTTACATCACTAGAGGATTTACCTTGGCTAACAGTGCACAAGCGTTAAAACGCGCCAAACAAGCAGAAAAAAACCGTCAATTAAACATGGCTGCACGTACTCGTTTACGTACAAAAATTAAACGCGTTGTGTATAGCGCTGACGATGGCAATGCTGAAGCGACTGAAACTGCGTATAAAGAAGCTGTTCCTTATATTGACAGTGCTGTTACTAAAGGTCTTATCCATAGAAATAAAGCAGCACGCTTAAAAAGCCGTTTAAATGCTCGCATTGTTAAATTAAAGCAAGTTTAGTTTTTCGAAGAACACGAAAAAGCCGACCATTAGGTCGGCTTTTTTATTGCCTGGAATATGTAGCGTTAAACCAGTACCAAATTATCGCAATGAATGACCTCTGTTTCATTAACAAAGCCAATCAACGTTTCAATATCGGCACTGTTTTGCTGTTTTATTTTATTAATATCACCCGAGCTGTAATTTACCAAACCACGCGCAACCTCTTTACCGTCTTCAGTGACGCAAGCCACCAACTCTCCCCGTTCAAAACACCCAGTTATCGCTACCACTCCAATCGGCAACAAGCTCACGCCCGACTGCTTAAGCGCATTAACCGCGCCGTTATCCAAAACAAGCTGACCTTTAATGTCTAAGTGAGCGGTCAACCAACGCTTACGGGCTGACACAGGCGCTTCATCAGGTATCAATAACGTCCCTACGGTGACACCATCAATCACATCCAAGATAACGCCTTGCTGCAACCCAGGCGCTATGACCGTTGCCGTACCCGAACGTGATGCAATTCGCGCAGCTGTCAACTTAGTCTGCATACCACCACGGCCTAATTCACCAACACCTTCACCGGCCGCTGTATCGAGTGCCTTATCTGTTACGCTGGCTTGCGATAACAATTTTGCGTCGGCATTTAACCTCGGGTCACCATCAAAAAAGCCCTCTTGATCGGTTAAAATTACCAATACATCTGCACTCATTAAATTAGCAATAATGGCCGCCAATGTGTCGTTATCACCCACGCGTAGCTCTTCGTTCGCCACCACGTCATTTTCATTAATAATGGGTACAACCGAAAGGTCCAACAATGTTTTTATGGTAGCTCGCGCATTCAAATACCGCGTTCTATCCGCTAAGTCGTCATGTGTCAGCAACACTTGCGCTGTTTTAAAACCTTTTGCCTGAAAGCTTTCTTCATATGCCTGAATGAGGCCCATTTGGCCCACTGAAGCTGCTGCTTGTAGCTCTTGCAACGCATGCGGACGTGTCGTCCAACCTAAACGCACCATACCCTCAGCAACCGACCCAGAGGAAACAACAATCACATCAATACCGCGTGATTTAAGCTCACTAATTTGTTCAACCCAACCATTAATAGCAGTACGGTTTATACCCCTACCATCGTCCGTTAGTACAGCACTGCCAATTTTAATAACACAGCAACGGACTTGTTTTAAATCTGCTCTTGATTTCATGGTCGTTAATTAAACTAATCAATATCCTTAGGTTCTTCTTTCTCTTCAAGCTCTAATGCTTTTTGTTCGTCCAAGTAATCCATAATGGCATGAACCAACTTTTGTGTACCCGTTTTAGTTATTGCAGACACATTAAACACAGGGCCTTCCCATTTCAATTCATCCACAATCATTTGACAGTAACTATCTATTTCATCGTCGGGTAGCAAATCTATTTTATTCAAGACTAACCAACGTGGTTTTTCGGCTAAGCCGCCGCCCCATTTTTCTATTTCTAAAATCGCTGCCTTAGCTGCTGAAACAGGGTCAATATCAGATTCATATGGCTCAACATCCACCACGTGAAGTAATAAATTATTTCGCGCTAAATGGCGTAAAAATAAATTCCCAAGCCCAGCACCTTCAGCCGCACCTTCAATAATCCCCGGAATATCTGCAATAACAAAACTGCGTAACTCATCAGCACGTACCACGCCTAAACTTGGGTGCAAGGTGGTAAACGGGTAATTCGCTACTTTTGGTTGAGCAGATGAAATAGAACGAATTAAGCTGGATTTTCCCGCATTTGGCAAACCAAGCGTACCAACATCTGCCAACACTTTTAACTCCAATCTTAAAGCACGTTGCTCACCTTCTGAACCGGGTGAGAACTGCCGAGGCGCTCTATTCGTGCTACTTTTATACCGCGCGTTGCCTAGACCATGGAAGCCGCCTGATGCCACTAACAATTTTTGCCCTTCTTCCGTTACATCACCAATTAACTCATCGGTACCGTCGTCATACACAATAGTCCCTAATGGTACTGGCACAATTAAATCTTCGCCGCCACGGCCTGTGCAATTAGCACTTTGCCCACGTTTACCGGGGTCGGCTCTTAATAAACGATTAAAGCGCATATCAATCAGCGTGTTTAAGGCCTCTCTGCCTTGCAAATACACGCTACCACCATCACCACCATCACCACCATTAGGGCCGCCAAACGGGATATATTTTTCACGCCTAAAGCTCACGTGGCCGCTACCGCCATTGCCTGCTTCTGCTTTTACTGTGGCTTCATCTACAAATTTCATGCTTGTATTCCAATAACTTTTTTATGTGTTGCTTAAGTTGTTTATTTTAACGCAATAAAAAACCCTGCCAAAGCAGGGTTTTAAAATTCTGTACCTGCCGTCGTAACCGCAGCGTACTGTTTATCTATTAAACAGTCTCGATACGAATATATTTTCTACGTTTCGGGCCTTTGATTTCAAAAACCACCGTGCCTTCTTCTGTTGCAAATAACGTATGATCCTTACCCATACCTACATTTTTACCTGCATGAAAACGTGTGCCTCGTTGGCGAACTAAAATATTACCCGCCAGAACACTTTGACCGCCATAGCGTTTAACGCCAAGTCGTTTTGACTCCGAATCGCGACCGTTCTTAGTACTACCGCCTGCTTTCTTATGTGCCATGAATCTGTCCTTTAATGATTAAGCAGAAATACCAGTAATGAGCACTTCAGTATAATACTGACGGTGACCCATTTTCTTCATATGGTGTTTTCTACGTTTGAATTTAATGATATGAACTTTTTTAAGACGACCTTGAGCTCTTACTGTTGCTGTAACAGTTGCGCCATCAAGATTTGGTGTGCCAACTTTAAGGCCAGCATCGCCATTTACCAATAAAACTGAATCGAACGTAACTTCGCCGCCTTCTTCTACGTCTAATTTTTCGATTTTAAGAAAATCACCCTCGGCGACTTTATATTGTTTACCGCCTGTTTGAATTACCGCGTACATTGTTTAGGAACTCCAGAATTTTGGGTGATTTAAAAAAGAGGCGAATTTTAGCCTTTAGTTTGCCGTTGGTCAATGCCAAATAAACAAGGAAAAGCTTTTTTTATCCGTCCGAATCCTTGTTATTATACCCGCTTTACGATTACCTGAGTTTTTTCGTTTCATGAGCAGCAGCAAAATACCAGCAAATACAGCTAAAATCGACTTCAGTGCCATTCAACTTTTGATGACTTCGGCTATGTCACAAGTTGATAACGAGATTCTTAAAGAACTTAATTCTGACGTTGTACTTATCAATCAAATTGGTTTTCATATCGTCAACAGTGGTGGCAAACGTTTAAGGCCTATGTTGGTGGCATTATCTGCAAATGCATTAAATTACGAAGGCAAAGACCACACGACATTAGCCGCGGTTATTGAGTTCATTCATACCGCCACGTTACTGCACGACGATGTGGTTGATGAATCAGATATGCGTCGCGGTGATGCAACGGCAAATGCTATTTGGGGCAATGCCGCCAGTGTACTCGTCGGCGACTTTTTATATTCACGTTCATTTGAAATGATGGTGGGCATAAATAATATGCGCGTAATGGATATTTTATCTCACACCACTAACGCGATTGCTGAAGGCGAAGTCCTTCAATTACTGAATATTAATAACCCTGACACAAGCGAAGATCAATACTTTGAGGTTATCCGTCGTAAAACGGCTAAGTTATTTGAAGCTGCCGCTCAATTAGGCGCAGTACTAGCAAATAAAGATGATGCTACTGAAAAAGCATTAGCTGCTTACGGCTTGCATCTAGGCAATGCTTTTCAAATCATGGATGACATGCTCGATTACACAGCTAATGCAGAGGAATTAGGCAAAAACCTTGGTGATGACCTGGCAGAGGGGAAACCTACTTTGCCCTTGATTCACGCTATGGCACATGGAACAACGGAACAAGTCGCGTTCGTTAAAGAAACAATCAAAAATGGCAACCGCGATGCTTATTTAAATATTTTAGACATTATTAAATTAACTGGCTCATTAGACTACACCGCTCAATGTGCAGGCCAAGAAGCACAAAAAGCGATTCAATCATTGAAGAGCATTCCCGACAGTCAATACAAAACAGCAATGGAAGAGCTGGCTTTATTTTCAATTCAACGCAATTACTAACGTAGCGATTGCGGTGTGTCGGTTCGCCGATTAAAACCTAGTTGCGCCGCACAATTTTTTTAAACTTTTGATATAATGCGTGTTTTAAATACAAACCAAATATTAAGGTACCTTTTATGAGTGTAGAGCAACACGATCAATATCTAGCCGAATGGGAAAGTCGTCAAGAAATTGCCGAAACTATGATTCCAATCATCGGCAAAATGTACCGTGCGAACGGCGTTGTTCTTAAGATATACGGCAGAACACTCATTAACGCATCACCTATCACGCTTCTTAAGTTGCACCGTTATGTTCGTCAATTCGAAAAAATAGAACTATCAATCCACGACAGTTTTAAGGTACTTACTGCTCTACAAAACATGGAATTAGGCCCTGTTCGTATTGATTTGGGCCTTTTAGCAACACAATTTAATAATGAAACTCGCGGGCTTAGAATTGAAGATTTCCTTGCTGAAAAACTCGGCGAAGGTATCCGCCAAGTTCAAGAGCAATCTGATTCCGCACCAAGAGATGTTGTTCTTTATGGCTTTGGTCGTATTGGTCGGTTATTAGCTCGTTTACTGATTGAGCGAACTGGCTCAGGCAATAAAATGCGCCTTCGCGCTATTGTTGTTCGTAAGGGCGGTGACAATGACTTGCAAAAACGCGCCAGCTTACTTCGTCGAGATTCCGTTCATGGATCCTTTAAAGGCACCATCAAAATTAACGAAGAAAACAACACCATTTTGGCTAACGGTAACTTAATCCAAGTTATTTACGCCAACCACCCAAAAGAAATTGATTACACTGAGTACGGTATTAATAACGCATTGATTGTTGATAACACCGGCATTCGTCGTGACGAAACAGAGTTAAGCGAGCATTTCTTAGCCAAAGGTGCTGCCAAAGCCTTATTAACCGCACCTGGAAAAGACGTGAAAAACATCGTTTTCGGTGTTAATACCGATGATATTAAACCTGACGATAAAATCATTTCAGCCGCCAGTTGTACGACGAATGCTATCACTCCAACATTAAAAGCCATCAACGATGAGTTTGGCATTATTAAAGGGCACGTTGAAACGGTTCACTCATACACAAACGACCAAAACCTAATCGATAACTACCATAAAGGCGAACGTCGTGGTCGTGCTGCTGCACTTAACATGGTGATTACAGAAACGGGTGCTGCCAAAGCTGTGTCTAAAGCCCTACCGGAACTGGAAGGCAAGCTGACGGGCAATGCTATTCGTGTGCCGACACCTAATGTTTCAATGGCTATTCTTAATCTTAGTCTTGAAAAAGAAACTGACAAGCGCTCTTTAAATAGCTTCTTACGTGAAACCGCGCTTCACTCACCTATGCGTGAACAAATTGACTTCACCACATCAACTGAAATTGTTTCTACAGATTTGGTTGGAGCACGTAAAGCGTGTACGATCGATTCAAAAGCAACGATTGCTACCGGTGATTCATGTGTACTATACCTTTGGTATGACAATGAATTTGGTTACAGCTGCCAAGTGATTCGTGTGATGCAAAAAATGGCTGGTTTAGACTTCCCATCGTTACCCGCCAAAGACTAAGCTTTTATTTTAGAGCAACAAAAGAGCCCGCTTGAAGCGGGCTCTTTTATATCTGACATTCCTTACTTATTAGGACGGTTGGCAATCAGCTCATCCACCACAGATGGGTCTGCAAGTGTTGATGTATCCCCTAATTCGTCAATTAAGTTTTCAGAAATTTTGCGTAACACACGACGCATAATTTTACCTGAACGCGTTTTTGGTAAGCCCGGCGCCCACTGGATAACGTCCGGCGATGCAATCGGGCCAATTTCTTTACGTACGTGCATGACCAGCTCCTTACGTAATTCATCACTTGGCTGCGCACTGTCCATTAAGGTAACAAACGCATAAATACCTTGGCCCTTAATATCATGCGGGAATCCGATAACCGCTGCCTCAGCAACCGCTGGATGCAAGACAAGGGCGCTTTCTACTTCAGCTGTACCCATACGGTGCCCTGATACATTAATCACGTCATCTACGCGGCCTGTAATCCAATAATCGCCATCTTCGTCACGACGCGCGCCATCTCCTGGGAAGTACAAACCAGGGTAGTTAGCAAAGTAGGCATCAATGTAACGCTGATGGTCACCAAACAACGTTCTAAACATGCCAGGCCATGGTTTCTTAATCACCAAGATACCTTCCGCAGGGTTACCCGTTACTTCGTTGCCATCGTTATCAACTAAACCAAACTCAACGCCAAAGAAAGGCTGCATTGCAGAACCCGGTTTTAAATCTGTTGCACCGGGTAGCGGCGTCATTAAGATACCGCCTGTTTCTGTTTGCCACCATGTATCAACAATCGGGCATTTACCACCACCCACTTTATGGTAATACCATTCCCATGCTTCTGGATTAATCGGCTCGCCCACACTGCCCAAAATTCTCAAGCTACTTAAATCACACTTTTCGACAAAAGAATCACCTTTCGCCATTAACGCGCGGATTGCCGTTGGCGCTGTGTAGAAAATATTAACCTTATGTTTTTCACACACTTGCCAAAAACGTGAGGCATCTGGATACGTTGGTACACCTTCAAACATGAGTGTTCTTGCACCATTGGCTAATGGGCCGTAAACAATATAGGAGTGACCAGTTACCCAACCAACGTCGGCTGTACACCAGTACACATCACCTTCGTGATAATCGAAAATATATTTGTGCGACATCGCAGCGTGCAATAAGTAACCGCCTGTTGTGTGTACAACACCTTTAGGCTTACCTGTTGAACCCGATGTATAAAGAATAAACAATGGATCTTCTGAATCCATTTCTTCAGCCGGACAATCTTCAGACGCTGCTTCTAATAACTCGTGATACCAAACATCGCGACCTTCTGTCCAAGCAATATCGCCACCGGTACGCTTAACAACCACCATGCTTTTAACCAATGGGCAGCTTTCTAACGCTTTTTCTGCATTTGTTTTTAGAGGAACCGCTTTACCACCACGAACACTTTCGTCTGTCACAATAACCAGCGCTGTTTCAGAATCGTTAATGCGATCTTTGAGCGCTTCGGCTGAGAAGCCGCCGAATACAATTAAATGAACCGCACCAATTCTGGCACACGCTAACATCGCAATCGCCGCTTCTGCCACCATCGGCATATAAATACAAACGCGATCGCCTTTTTTAACGCCTAATGATTTAAGGCCGTTTGCGAATTTACACACTTCTGCATGTAATTCTTTGTATGTGTAGGTTTTATCTACTTCTGGGTCATCACTTTCCCAAATAATTGCCGGTTGATCGCCACGTGTTTCTAAATGACGGTCCAAACAGTTGACACTGACGTTTAACTTGCCGCCTTTAAACCATTTAACTTCGCCTTTAGGGAAATCATACTCAACCGTCGTATCCCACTCTTTCGACCAAGTAATAAACTCTTTCGCTTTCTCATTCCAAAAGCCCTCTGTGTCTTCAATAGAGCGTTTATATTCAGCAGCATATTGTTCTTTATTGATGTGCGCATGCGCCGCTACTTCGTCCGTCACTTTATAAATTTTTTCAATGGCCATCTGTTCCCTTCCCTTAAAAATTATTGTTTTTTTATACAAAAAAAAGGGCAGCGATTAAGCTGCCCTCTTGAATCTTAATGCATGAACAATCCGCCGTTCATACACATGTCTGAGCCTGTTGTGTAGGCTGCCAGCTCGCTGGCCAAGAACGATATACCGTGAGCAATTTCTTCTGGTTTACATAAACGTCCCGTTGGAATACTACCTTCAATCTTCTTACGAACATCTTCAGCAATTGCCATCACCATGGGTGTCGCAACATAACCTGGAGAGATTGTATTTACAGTAACGCCTTTACGTGCAGTTTCACGTGCTAACGCTTTAGTGAAACCGTGCATACCTGCTTTAGCAGCAGAGTAGTTTACTTGGCCCATTTGACCCAATTGGCCATTTACTGATGAAACGTTAATGATACGACCGAAACCACGTTCAATCATGCCTTCAAAGATTTGACGAGTCATGTTGAATACACTGTTTAAGTTAGTATCAATCACAGCATCCCAACGTTCGATAGGCATTTTTTTGAACATGCCGTCTTTAGTAATACCTGCGTTGTTCACAAGAATATCAATTGGGCCTACATTGTCTTCAACCCATTTAATCGCTGCGCCACAAGCTTCAAAATCTGTTACTGGGCAATGAACGATATCAATATCCATGCCAGCTTCTTTTTGAGCAGCTTGCCATGCTTCAGCTTTTTCTTTGTTGTTATAAGCAGCAACTACTTTGTAACCGTCTTCTACAAAACGCTTACATACCGCTTCACCAATACCGCCTGTACCACCTGTAACTAATGCAACTCTCTGTGTCATTTCTATCGCCTCTGAAAATTTAAAATCAAACCTACCCCCCCCAGCTTAAAAGCCAGCAAAGCAGCAGGTTGCTGTCGTCCATTTACTAAAATGAATTATTGTGATTATCGCAAATCTTAGCGCTTTTTTCAACTCAGACACATATAGCAAATACTACTTAACATCATCAAGTTTAATTTAGTGAGACCTTTGCACGAAACCAAGAAACGGCCTCCAATATTTGAGATAATGATACCCCTAATAAGGCAGTAATAAACGGACA
>DUCS01000032.1 GCA_012959695.1 Cycloclasticus sp. | reverse complement strand
GGAGGACCCGGCATCCGATATTAAATATTTACTGACCAATATTGAAGCATTCCATACCGAGCAAGCTGACTTATTTAAAGTGTATACCAATGTGGCATATATTCGTCATCGTCAACAAATAGAACGCACAGAACACGTGGGCGCAAGAGAAGACGTGTTACGTAAAGTAGGTGATGAATTTCAATTAGTGCGCCGTAAAATTATTTTAGATGCACGAGTAACAGTGGATAAAAATTTATACTTCTTTGGTTAGAAATACTTCCTTCCTCCTAATAAGGGGGATGAGTAGGAAGTGTGCGAGGTTGTGGTTTTAATCCCCTCCCCAAGAAGGGGGAGGGCTAGGGTGGGGGTGAAATGCCAGAATTTAAGCGATTCACGTATTCAAGTTAACAACCCCCATCCCAGCCTTCCCCCTGAATAAGGGGAAGGAGTGAAAAGTTTGAACGACTGATTTAAAAAATTAAATAAAAGAGGAAACAACAAATGGTAAAAGTTACAGAACTAGGTTACATGGGTTTCAACGTCACAGATTTAAATGCATGGCGCGAATTTGCAACAAAATGCGTGGGCATGGAAATTGAAGAAGGCGAGAGTGATGATCGTTTCTATTTAAGAATGGATACGCATCACTATCGATTTGCCATTCATCAATCAAATGAAGATGATTTGGCGTATTCGGGTTGGAGAGTGTCTGGCCGTGAAGAATTTGAAGCGATGCAACAGCAATTAAGCGATGCAGGCATTGATTACCAAGTGGCTTCAGAAGCAGAAGCAGAGGAACGTTTCGTATTAGGGCTGTTGAAATTACAAGACCCCTCAGGCAACGCAACGGAAATCTTTTACGCACCACAAGTTGATGTGATGAAGCCTTTCCACCCTGGCCGCCCAATGCACGGTAAGTTTTTAACGGGTGATCAAGGTGTGGGTCACTTTATTATTCGCTCTATGGACGATGAAGCAATGTATCAATTTTATTCATTGTTGGGTTTAAGAGGTTCGGCTGAATATAAATTAAAGTTGCCGAACGGCATGACGGCAAAACCGACATTTATGAGCTGTAATGACCGTCAGCATTCATTAGCATTTGGCTTAGGCCCTATGGATAAACGAATCAACCACCTTATGTTGGAATATACGGATTTTGATGACTTGGGTCTTGCGCACGACACAATTCGCCAAGAAGGCATTGATGTGGCCATGCAATTGGGTAAACACTCAAATGACCAAGCGTATACCTTCTATTTTGCTACGCCATCTGGTTGGTTGTTAGAGCTTGGGCATGGCGCGCGTCATACACTAAAAGACCAAGAATACTATGTGGGTGATGTGTTTGGTCATAGACCAGAAGCTAAAGGCTACGGTATGGATATTGATTTGTAGGCTAGTTGTTCTAATAGCGATTAAAAAGGGTGCTTCGGCGCCCTTTTTGTTGCTTGTTAGGCCGCCGCTTTGATGTGGATAGTGATAGGCGAAAAAAGCCCATTTTAACGGGAGTAAAACAACCGTTAAAATGGGCAAGTATTCGAGAGGGGAGGTCTCTGAATTACATACTCTTATGAATCATAAGAGGTCTAGCTAAATCAAAACGGCGGCTATAATAATTCAGCCGCGTAATGATTCTTAAAGTGCTGAGTTATTAGCTAGCACTCTGTCGCTCTGTACAGGAAGGTCTAATTCCATTGCATAGTCTTCAGCATAAGTACGCTCATCAGTTGCTTCAGTAACAACGTGAGTTGTTGGCAAAACAAGTTCTATTGAGTAGTCAGATGCATATGTTTGCTCGTCTGATGTTTCAGTTGTAAAGCTGCTAGCAGTTGGTGCTAAGACTTCCATTGAGTATTCATCGTCAGCAGCATTTGCGTATGCAGCGCCAAGAGTTAAAAGGTTTAGTGTAAGTGCTGCGGTTAAAGTATTTAATGTGTTCATGTTCGTCTCCGTTTCGTTAAGTTCGAGAGTAGTCTATATGCAAAGAACAAAAAGGCATAACAGATGTGATTTCTTATGCTTTTATGATAATACCTATATAAATCAATGGTTAATAGCTTTATTTTTTTTGTAATTTAAGAAAAAATAATCAAAATCAATGATTAATTGCTGTTTCAAAAGATCGTTAGGGTTAATTTGCACGTATATGCGTAGTTAAAGTTTGACAGTTATCAGTAGTAGGGATAAATTCAACGACTAAATCAATAATAGGAAAAGCGATGGATTCAAATATCCCAATGCCCGATGAACGTGGTTACTTCGGTGAATATGGTGGGCAAATAATCCCCCCTGATTTAGTTGTCATCATGGATGAGATTAAGGATGCATATCTTGAGATTTCTCAAACCAAGGTTTTTCAAGACGAACTGAATGACTTGTATGCAAATTACGTCGGCCGCCCTAGCCCCATTTATTACGCAAAACGCCTAAGTGAAAAACTGGGTGGTGCAAAAATATATCTTAAGCGTGAAGATTTAAACCATACCGGCGCACACAAAATTAACCATTGCTTAGGTGAGGCCTTATTAGCTAAGCATATGGGCAAGACTAAAGTATTGGCAGAAACCGGTGCGGGTCAGCACGGTGTCGCATTGGCTACAGCGTGTGCCTTAGTTGGCCTTGATTGTGAAATCCACATGGGCGCGGTAGATATTGCTAAAGAGCACCCGAACGTGACTAAAATGAAGATTTTAGGCTGCACCTTGGTCGAGGTAACGCGCGGCACTCAAACTCTAAAGGATGCTGTTGATAGTGCGTTTGAAGAATATTTAAAAGACCCCGTTAATTTCATTTATGCGATTGGTTCAGTGGTTGGGCCGCATCCTTTCCCAATGATGGTGAGAGACTTTCAAAGCATTGTAGGCAAAGAGTCGCGCGAACAACTTTTGGAGCAACAAGGAAAACTGCCCGATGTGATTACGGCATGCGTAGGTGGCGGTTCTAATGCCATAGGCATGTTTACGGGCTTCTTAAATGACGACGCGGTGAAATTAGTGGGAGTGGAGCCGGCAGGGCGTGGGCTGGATACAGACGACCACGCGGCGACCATGAGCAAGGGAGTTAAAGGGTCGCTGCATGGCTTTGAATGTTATAACTTGCAAGATGAAAACGGTGAGGCGTTACCCGTTTATTCAATAGCCTCTGGTTTAGACTATCCGGGCGTTGGCCCACAGCATTGTTTGCTAAAAGACTTGGGCCGAGTGGACTATGTTGCGGTAGATGATGATGAATGTGTGGATGCGTTTATGACCTTGTCTCGTGTGGAGGGAATTATTCCTGCGCTAGAAAGTGCGCATGCAGTGGCTTATGCGATGAAAATTGCGGGTGATATGTCGCCTGAACAGTCTATTTTGGTGAATTTGTCTGGTCGTGGTGATAAGGATGTGGATTTTATTGCGGATAAATTGGGATTATAGTTTTTCGGTTTTTTATCACTGGAGGTGATGTTTACTGTCAATTGTGACTCCAGGTTGCATTTTAGTTTTCGCTGCCGCGAGGGCGTTCATTTCTTTTGCTTGCCCAAAAGAAACAGAACCAAAGAAAAAGGCCCCCTAATCGCGTGAATTTATATATTTTTGGGTGTGCGCTAAACTCGCTGCGCTCAGACAACGCGCACACTATTCCAAAAAAATATAAATTCAAAGCGCGATAAAGGGAGTGTTAAGTCAAAAGCGCTTGCTACGCCGGTTTTGATTTACCTTCCCCCCTTGAAGGAACCCTTCAGGGTGAGATCAGTTGGGCGGCATTTTTTTGGTTACTTTTTTAGTCTAATTTGGCAGATGTTTTATATCTGCTTAATTAGACTTATACCTTTAGGTGCTGTTGCTGAAGACAAAAAAGCAACTCGCCCTACAGGGCGAAAGCTGTCAAACCTATTAGGTAAATTTAATAAGGCAATTCCAACGCATTACAAAGATAATCCATCAAATCATTAGCGGCTTTATACCGTTTGTGAACTATTTTAACCAAGTTGGGGCTTACTATGTCTTCTTGGCTAAGTGGGTGAATGGCTATAAAGTCTTTGCGTTTTAAATCATTAATCATCGGGTGATCTTTTGCGTAGCCACGCGGATAGGTTTTAAGTGAGTCACCGGAGAATGTGTAGAGTCGTTTGAAGGTTTTATTGTCGGTCAGCTGTTTCCAGGCATTTGGGCTATCGCTGATCATTTCGCGAATTTTGCCGAGTGCTTTGCTGTCGGGGCGCCATATTCCTGCACCCACAAAACATTCTTGCGGTGAAATGTGTAAGTAAAAACCGGGTGCGTGCACGTCCTTCCCCGCTACGTGTCTAAACTGAATGCCAATGTTGGTTTTATAGGGTGCTTTGTCTTTGCTGAATCGCGCATCTCGGTATATGCGCATTAGCGAGCCACCAGTTTTTTTTGAAATGGCCGTAAAGCTTGGCGATAACGACTCGATGCTAGGCCGCATTGCTTCAATAAAATCTAACGCTGGCGATCGAACATGGTCTTCATACAGGGGTTTGCGTTCGTTAAACCATGGACGATTATTATTGTTAGCCAGTTGATTTAAAAAATCGAACGTCTGCTGATTAAAGAAAGAAGGTTGCATTGTCGTTGCCCCGTATATGATTTAAAGCATGGCTTGTTTGTTAGTTGAAGATATAATAACCTTAATAATATTACGGCATAAATCATTTGGGGGTAGAAATGGCTAGTTTTAACATAAAAATCAGCGAACAAGAGTTTGAGTTTAAATGCGAAGAAGGTGATACCTTTTTGCGTGCAGCACTTCGTGCCGGTTTGGGTATGCCGTATGAGTGTAATTCGGGTGGTTGTGGTAGCTGTAAGGTTGAAATTCTTGATGGCGAAATTAACGATGTTTGGCCAGATGCGCCAGGTCTTTCGCCTCGCGATATTAAGAAAGGTAGAAAGTTAAGTTGCCAGTGCATTCCAACGAGTGATTGTGAAATTAAGGTGCGCTTGAATCATGAAGCGATGCCTATTCACAAGCCAATTAAATCAAAGGCTACCTTATTCCAAATAAATAAAATAACGGATGATATGGCGGAGTTTTGCTTTAAAACAGAGCATGCTGCGAAATTTGAGGCTGGCCAATTTGCGTTATTAGATTTCCCTGGTGTTGTTGGTTCACGTGGTTATTCAATGAGCAATTTGCCAAATGACGCGGGTGAGTGGAACTTCATCATTAAGCAAATGCCAGGCGGTAGCGCCACGGGTAAATTGTTCGATGAATATAAAGTAGGCGATGAGATCGTTCTTGATGGCCCTTATGGCTTGGCGTACTTAAAACCAGAAATTCCACGCGATATTGTTTGTGTGGGTGGTGGTTCAGGCCTTTCCCCAGAGATGTCTATTATTAAAGCAGCCGCTAAAGATCCGCGATTAGCAGATCGCAATATTTACCTGTTCTACGGCGGAAGAACGCCAAAAGATATTTGTCCCCCAGCGCTTATCGAGGCGGATGATGATATGCGCGGTAGAATTAAAAACTACAACGCGGTGTCTGATGTAGATGCTGCAAAAGCGGCTGGTTGGGATGGTGACGTGGGCTTTATTCACGAATTGTTGGCGAAAACATTGGGCGATAAGCTGCCTGAACATGAGTTTTATTTCTGTGGTCCGCCACCGATGACCGACGCGTTAACACGTATGTTGATGATGGAATATAAAGTGCCGTTTGACCAAATTCATTATGATCGTTTTTATTGAAAATTAATTAAGAGTTTAAAATATGAGTAATTTAGTTGTGCTGTGTAAAGCAGATGAAGTTAAAGAAGAAGCGCCGATCTCAGTTACGCCGGAAGGTTTTCCAGGGTTAGCGGTGTATGTATTTGAAGGTGAATATTTTGTTACCGATAACTTGTGTACGCACGGCATGGCAATGTTGACTGACGGTTATCAGGACGGCGAAGAAATTGAATGCCCATTCCATGGTGGTGCGTTTTCGATTAAGACAGGCGAAGCTACTTCATTCCCTTGTCAAATAGCGATTAAGAGCTATCCGGTAACACTTGAAGACGGCAATATTTGTATTGCAGCGGCATAAATAAAACAATGCAAACCAGCATAAAATTTTATTTTGATTTAATGAGCCCGTTTAGTTATTTGGCTCATGTAAAACTGCCTGCTTTAGCTCGCAAGTATGACTTGTCTGTGGCATATCATCCGATGGATATTCCACAAGCTAAAATGGCGGCTGGCAACTATGGCCCATCAAATCGTGAAGTGCCAGCAAAAATAAAAGTGATGTTAGCCGATTTAAAACGCTGGGCTAAGCATTACGATGTGCCATTTACATTCCCCAAAAACTTACAAGTTGAGCTTTGGAACGTGGGTGTATTGTTCGCCATCGAAAAAGGCGAAGAAGAAGCTTATGTTAACGCCACGTACGCAAAAATTTGGGGTCAAGGTTGTGACCCAACTGACATAACAGAACTACAGCAAGTGGCTGAAGGGCTGGGTTGGGATGTTACAACATTTACCAATTTTGTAGAGTCGAACGAAGCGCAAACAGCATTCCGCAAAGCCTGTGTACAAGCGCATCAAGCGGGTGTATTCGGTGCGCCAATCATGATGTTAGATGAAGAGATTTGGTGGGGCAACGACCGCTTTGATTTTATTGAAGAGTACCTGCAGCAACGTTAGCCTAAAGTTCCTTTAGCATTTGAATGTGCTGAATACCCGCTTCATCAAAAGGTAGGCCTATTTTTATAAACCCCACTCGTTCATAAAAAACTGTTGCGCTCATTTGCGCATGACAAGTGACAGAAAGCATTCCTTGGTTTTTTGCATGGTCACAAATTGAGGTGACTAATAATTGGCCAGCCCCGGTTCTTCTATGAGGTTTTAAAACCGCCATACGCCCTAACTTTCCTTGTGTATTGAGTCTTGCTGTTGCGATAGCAGTGTTTTGCGCATTGAGAACGATGAAGTGCCAATTATTTTCATCGTTCGCGTCAAGCTCTATTGAAGCAGGAACGCCTTGCTCCGAGACAAATACCTCGAAGCGAATAGGGCTGGCTAGAGTCTGCATAGCCGACCATGAGCCCTGCATTACACTGTATGTAGCCACTAAGGAATAGCGACCTCAGTGACGAGTAAGGCAGAAGCATTTTGTCCTTTGCCGCTCGAGTTTTGTAGCTGTAAACGGTGCTCTGTAACAGCGGGTAAAATCGCTTGGATATCTTCAGGGTAAACGTTGTCGCGCCCATCAATAAGCGCCCATGCCTTAGCGGCATGAATGAGCGCTATGCCGGCTCTAGGCGAGAGACCTTGCGAAAACAGTGGAGAGGTTCGTGAGCATTCCAGCAACGCTTGAACATAAGCGACTAGTGGTTCGGCAACATGGACGTCAGGCACCAGAGCTTGCAGTTCTTTTAGCTGTTCAAGAGACATCGCCGTTTGTGCCGCCTGTAGTTTCGAACGCGTATCGACACCGGTTAGCAGTTGTTTTTCTGACGCTGCATCTGGGTAGCCAATGGATAAGCGCATTAAGAATCGGTCCAATTGAGATTCTGGCAGTGGGAAGGTGCCGATTTGTGTTTCTGGGTTTTGAGTGGCGATGACGAAAAACGGCTCTGTCATCAAATAGGTTTTTTCTCGATGGTAACCTGCCGCTCCTCCATGGCTTCCAACAAAGCGCTTTGCGTCTTAGGCGTGGCGCGATTTATTTCATCAGCCAAAATAAAGGATGAAAACACGGGGCCCAGATGAAACTCAAAACTATTATTATCGCGATCAAAAATGCTGGAACCAAGAATGTCAGCAGGTAATAAATCGCTAGTAAATTGGATGCGTTGAAAATCAAGCCCAAGCAATTTAGCCAGTGTGTGAGCCAAGGTCGTCTTGCCAACACCAGGAATATCTTCAATCAGTAAGTGGCCGTTAGCGAGCAGGCAAGCAAGAGATAGCTTAATGCTAGTTTCTTTGCCTAAAATAATGGTGTTTGCTTGGGCTAGAAAGTTTTGTATGGCGGCGGACATAGGTAAGCAGCTCTTTTGGTGAAGGACTAACTAATTCTAGCAAAAATAACGGCTATGACTGTTGGTACATTAACTTAAATGATTAGAAAATGTTAAAATCAACAAGTTACGGTTAAATATATAGACTTATGGAACATCCTAATACATATGACGTCATCGTTGTTGGCGGCGGTCATGCTGGCACAGAAGCTGCTTTGGCGGCAGCGCGTACGGGCGTTAAAACCTTATTGCTGACGCAAAATATTGAAACGCTCGGTCAAATGAGTTGCAACCCTGCGATTGGTGGTATTGGCAAGGGCCACTTGGTTAAAGAAGTGGACGCTTTAGGCGGCATTATGGCTAGAGCGACGGATAAGGCGGGCATTCAGTTTCGTACGTTAAATTCCAGCAAAGGCCCAGCGGTACGCGCAACACGTGCGCAAGCTGATCGGTTGTTGTATAAACACGCGGTAAGGGAAACGCTGGAAAATCAGCCGAATTTGAGTTTGTTCCAACAAACCGTGTCGGACCTTATTGTTGAGAATAACAGTGTTCATGGCGTGGTGACGCAAATGGGTCTTAGTTTTAAGGCGCCAACCGTCGTGTTAACCGTGGGCACGTTTTTGGGTGGCTTAATCCATATTGGTTTAGAAAATTATGCAGGTGGACGTGCTGGCGATGCGCCCTCTAATGCGTTATCTGAACGCTTACGCGCTCTGCCGTTTAATGTTGACCGTTTAAAAACGGGCACCCCGCCACGCATTGATGGCCGCAGCATCGATTTTAGCGTGATGGAAGAACAGGCTGGCGATACGCCATTGCCCGTATTCTCTTATATGGGTTCGGTTGCCGATCACCCAAGACAAATCTCGTGTTACATCACTCGTACTAACGAGCAGGGGCACGACATTATTCGCTCAGGTTTGGATCGTTCGCCGATGTATACCGGGGTTATCGAAGGTGTTGGTCCTCGCTACTGCCCGTCTATTGAAGACAAGGTGATGCGGTTTGCTGATAAAAACTCGCACCAAATATTTGTCGAGCCAGAAGGGTTAACGACCACTGAAGTGTATCCCAATGGCATTTCAACCAGCTTACCGTTTGATATTCAATACGCATTCATTAAGACGATTAAAGGGTTTGAAAATGCGCATATCGTGCGCCCAGGTTATGCGATTGAGTATGATTTCTTTGATCCGCGAGACTTAAAATCATCATTAGAAACGAAGCACATGTCGGGCTTGTTTTTTGCCGGGCAAATTAACGGCACGACCGGTTATGAAGAAGCCGCGGCGCAGGGTTTGATTGCTGGCTTAAATGCGTCTCGTCTATCACAAGACTTAGAGCCGTGGTGCCCTCGCCGAGACGAAGCGTATATTGGCGTGATGATTGATGATTTGGTAACCAACGGCACGTTAGAGCCGTACCGTATGTTTACTAGCCGTGCGGAATACCGTTTGTTGTTACGCGAAGATAATGCCGACTTAAGGTTAACGGAGCTGGGTTACAAGATGGGCTTGGTTGCTGAAGACCAATGGCGTGCTTTTAGTGTTAAAAGAGAGGCTGTTGAACAAGAGCAGGCGAGATTGAAATCGTCTTGGTTGCATCCTAAAACCGCTGCGTCGGAAGAGGCTAGTGAGTTTTTAAAAGCGCCGTTGCAACGCGAAGCTAACTTATTAGAGTTATTGCGTCGACCAGAAGTGAAATACCATAACATTGCTAATTTAACAGGGCATGAAAGTACGGTTGAAGATGCGTCCGTTAGAGAGCAGGTGGAAATTCAGGCGAAATACTCCGGTTATATTGATCGTCAACAAACAGAAATAGCGCGTTCGTTACGCTACGAGGGGATGTCGTTGGCGGTGGATATGAATTATCAGCAAGTCCCAGGGTTATCTACTGAAGTGATTGAAAAGCTTGGGAGGCACAAGCCAGAAACATTAGGGCAGGCGGGTCGAATTCAAGGCGTAACACCAGCGGCGGTTTCATTGTTGCTCGTGCATCTTAAAAAGAAAACCGCCTAAGCTTATGTTTACTGAGTCTCATCATGCCCAATTAGGGCAAGGATTGCGTGCAATGAATATCTCTTTGCCGCCGGAAGATGAAGAGAAGCTGATTGATTTTTTACGCATGATGGTGAAATGGAATCGTGTGTATAACTTGTCGGCCATTAATGAGCCGGAACAGATGGTAACGTTGCATTTATTGGATAGTTTGGCGGTGTTGCCGTTCTTGCATGGCAAGCGCTGTATTGACGTAGGCACTGGCGCCGGTTTGCCGGGCATACCGCTGGCGATTGCTGCGCCGGAGCTCGATTTTGTATTGTTGGACAGTAACTCCAAGAAAACGCGGTTTATTCAGCAGGCGTGTGTAGAGCTAGGTCTTAAAAATGTGTTGCCAATACATGAGCGCGTGGAAAAGTATCAGTCAGCACAAAAATTTGATACGGTAACGGCTCGCGCATTTACCGCCATGCCAGATTTACTGAGTAAAACGAGGCATTTATTGAACGAAGGCGGTAAAATATTGGCAATGAAGTCGAAGGAAACAGAGGCGATTGCACGCGACGATTATCAGTTTAACAGCGTCGAAACGCTGTGTATTCCAAACCTTGGGGCAACCAGAAGCCTTGTTATTTATACGGCAATTTAGCCAAAGCAAAAAGGGTAGTTTTAGTGGCAAGAATAATAGCGGTTGCTAACCAAAAAGGCGGTGTTGGCAAAACTACAACGACAATAAATCTAGCGGCATCGATGGCAGAGCTTGGCCGGCGTGTGTTGTTGATTGATATGGACCCGCAAGGCAACGCAACCATGGGCTGTGGTGTAAATAAGTCTCAGGTTGAGCTGTCTAGCTATGATGTGTTGGTTGATGGGTGTGACCCCGTCGGTGCGATAGTTAAGCAAGAAAAAATCAAATTAGACGTTTTACCCAGTAATATTGATCTTGCGGCGGCAGAAGTTCATTTGCTGGCAATTGATCATCGAGAAAGCCGATTAAAAAATGCCATTGATAAATTGTCCGCCGGATATGATTATGTGTTTATCGATTGTCCGCCATCAATGAACATGCTGACTATCAATGCGTTGGTTGCGGCTGATAGTGTGCTGGTGCCGATGCAGTGTGAGTATTTTGCTCTTGAGGGCTTGTCTTCTTTAATGGATACGCTTAAGCAGGTTCGCGAATCTGTTAATGCGACATTAAGTTTGGAAGGTCTGTTAAGGACCATGTTTGATGGCCGCAGTCGATTAACGCGCGATGTTAGCGATCAATTGACGACGCATTTTTCAGACAGGGTGTTCGGTACCGTGATACCCAGAAACATTCGCTTGGCTGAGGCGCCTAGTTTTGGCTTGCCAGCCATCTATTATGATAAGAGCTCGCGTGGTGCAATTGCCTATATGGATTTAGCGCGCGAACTTGATAAAAAACACAATTAGGACTGATCATGGCAATAAAAAGAGGTTTGGGTCGAGGGCTAGATGCATTGCTAAGTCAATCGACCAGTAACGCTGATAAAAAGGCAACGAACACCTTGCCAATAGATTTGTTGCAGCGAGGCAAGTACCAGCCTAGAACGGAATTTGATGCCGTTCAGCTTCAAGAATTAGCGGATTCAATCGGTGCACAAGGTATTATTCAGCCGATAGTTGTACGCCCTATTTCTGGCAAAAATTATGAAATTTTGGCCGGCGAAAGACGATGGCGTGCTGCGCAAATGGCAGGGCTTCAAGACGTATCAGTTGTTATCAAACACGTAGACGATCGTTCGGCGATTGCTATTTCGTTAATTGAGAACATCCAACGTGAGGATTTGAATACGCTAGATGAATCAGAAGCGTTGCAGCGCTTAATTAGCGAATTTGAAATGACGCATCAACAGGCGGCCGATGCGGTTGGGCGCTCTCGGGCGGCAGTCAGCAACTTATTGCGGCTGCTGGATTTGTCGAAAAGCGTTAAAAGCTTGCTCCGAGAAGGGCAGCTTGAGATGGGCCATGGCAGGGCGTTATTGGCGCTAGATGAAGCTCAACAAATTGCAGCAGCAAAAAAAGCAGCTAGTCTAGGCTTGTCGGTTCGCGCAACAGAAGCATTGGTTAAGAAAATATTGAAAGGGGAAGTTGCGACACCAGCAAAAAGCACAAAAGATCCAGACGTTGCTAGGTTGCAGTTTAACTTGTCGGAAAAGCTTGGAGCGAAAGTAGATATAAGCCATGACAACAAAGGTGCGGGGAGAATAACCATCCATTATTCAACACTAGATGAATTAGAAGGTGTTCTTGGGCACCTGAAATAAATTTGACTGTGCAGTGCAACAAATTTATAATGCCGAAGATAATTTGGCTGGAATTGTGAATTGAAGGCGCAAATAAAAATAGTTGGTTATCAGTTAGCACTTGTACTTATAGTTGCGACTACAGTTGAAATTTTTAAACTAGAGCGGTTTGATTTAAAAGGGGTTCTCTATGGGGGCTCAATATCGATAATTGTGGCGATTGTCATGATGCTTCGAATAAACCAAGCGGCCAGAAAGGTTCTCCAAGGTAATCAGCAGGGGAATTTATATATTTATTTAGGTGCGATGGAGCGACTACTCGTCTCCGTGGCTCTTTTCGGATTGGGGTTTGTGTGGCTTAAATTAATGCCGCTCCCTATGATAACTGGATTAATAGCAGGCCAAATCGGATTTGCGATTGGCGGCTATAAAACAAAAGATTAAAAGAGGGAGTTTATGTCAGGCGAAAACCTTACGTCATCTGAATATATTAAGCATCACTTGACCAACCTTACGTATGGTCAGCATCCCGATGGTTCTTGGGGTATTGCCCATGGTTCAGAGGCTGCAAAAGAAATGGGTTTTTGGGCGCTTAATATCGATACGATGGCCGTTTCGGTTATTTTGGGATTTGTCTTTATTTACTTCTTTAAGAAAGCGGCATCAACGGCAACCGCTGGCGTACCGGGTGGTCTGCAGAACTTTGTAGAAATGATCATTGAATTTGTCGATGACAGCGTAAAAGACAGTTTTAATGGGAAAAATCCACTAGTAGCACCATTGGCGCTAACAATATTTGTTTGGATTATCCTAATGAATACGATGGATTTGGTGCCGGTTGATTATTTGCCTCACCTAGCTTCAATGATGGGCGTGCCTTATCTTAAGGTTGTACCAACAACGGATCCTAACCTAACCTTTGCAATGGCATTAGGTGTGTTTGTTCTCATTCTTTATTACAGTATTAAAATTAAAGGCCCAGGTGGTTTCTTCGCTGAATTAGCGTTCCACCCATTCCCTAAGTATTTAATGCCATTCAACTTGTTCCTCGAGCTTGTTAGTTTGATTGCAAAGCCTATATCATTGGCGCTTCGGTTATTCGGCAACATGTACGCCGGGGAAATGATCTTTATCTTAATCGCGCTATTGCCACTCGGAGCACAATGGATGTTAGCGCTACCATGGGCAATATTCCATATTTTGATTGTGATATTGCAAGCGTTTATTTTTATGACTTTAACGATTGTGTACCTCAGTATGGCGCATGAAGAAAGTCACTAGTTTTTGATTTATTTAATTAATTTATAACCTCAACAGGAGATTAAAATGGAAGAAGTAACAGGTTTATTATATATCGCAGGCGCATTAATGATGGGTCTTGGTGCTTTAGGTGCTGCCGTTGGTATTGGTATCTTAGGTGGTCGTTTTCTTGAAGGCGCAGCGCGTCAGCCTGAATTAATTCCTATGCTACGTACACAATTCTTTATTGTTATGGGTCTTGTAGATGCTGTTCCAATGATTGCTGTTGGTATTGCTATGTACGTATTATTCGCGGTAGCTGGATAACAAACCCCATTCGCGAATAAAGCAAAGGTAAGGTGCAAAAATGAATATTAATGCAACCCTGATTGGTCAAACAATCGCTTTTATCATGTTTGTATGGTTCTGCATGAAGTATGTGTGGCCGCCTCTCATGGCAGCACTAGAAGAGCGTAAAGCTAAAATAGTTGAAGGCTTAGCTGCTGCAGAACGTGGTGAAAAAGAGCAAGAGTTAGCAGAAAAAAGAGCGACAGAAGTCATTCATGACGCTCGCGCTGAAGCATCAGACATTATTAATCTAGCGAATGTACGTGCTGGAGAAATGGTTGAAGAAGCCAAAGGCAAGGCCGTTGAAGAAGCAGCGAAAGTTAAGAAAGGCGCTGAAGCTGAGATAGAGCAAGAGTTAGCGAGTGCACGTGAAGTATTACGTGAACAAGTATCCGTTCTAGCTATATCAGCAGCAGAACAAATCATTAAAAGTGAAATTGATGCGACTAAGCACAAGAACATTATTAATGATATGAGCAGCAAGTTGGGCGCAGCCTAATGGCCGAATTAGCAGCATTGGCAAGACCGTATGCGGAAGCCATTTTTTTAATGGCGGAAGAAAAAGGTCATATGGACCAATGGTCGGAGATGCTTGGTTTCTTAAAACAAGTGACATCTGATGAGCTTTTAAAGAAAATTTCAAATAATCCAAAAGTATCTAAAGACGCGCTGCAAGGTGCGATGATGGATATTTGTGACGGGCACATGGACGATAACGGTTTAAATTTAATTAAACTGCTTATTAAAAATAACCGTTTGCAATTGGCTGGAGAGATTTCTGAGCAGTTCGAAGTAAAAAAAGCTAAAATAGGTGGGATTATTGATGTAACAGTCACATCAGCCTTCCCAATGTCAGACAGTGATAAAGATGAGTTAACTAAATCTTTGTCTAGCTCGTTCGGTAAGCAAGTAAAAATAAGTGTTGAAGAGGATTCAAGCTTAATTGGCGGCATGATAATTCGTGCAGGCGATAAAGTAATTGACGGCTCTTTGAGTGGACAGATTCAACAATTAGCTAACAAGCTAAAATAGCAAAGGTAAAAACGATGCAACTAAATCCATCCGAGATAAGTGATCTTATCAAGAAAAAAATCGAGAACTTCGATGTAGACGTAGAAGCGAAATCAGAAGGTACAATCGTTTCGTTAACAGACGGCATTGCACGAGTTCATGGCCTATCAGATGCCATGCAAGGCGAAATGTTAGAGTTCCCTGGCGGCACATTTGGTATGGCGCTTAACTTAGAAAGAGATTCCGTGGGTGTTGTTATTATGGGTTCTTATCTTCACCTTTCAGAAGGTGATACGGTTAAGTGTACGGGCCGCATTCTAGAAGTACCAACCGGTGAAGCGATGCTTGGTCGTGTTGTTGATGCTTTGGGTAAACCTATTGATGGCAAAGGCGCAATTGACGCTGAGTCTTCATCTCCAGTTGAACGGATTGCTCCGGGCGTTATTGCTCGTCAATCAGTTGATGAGCCAGTACAAACTGGGCTTAAATCAATTGATGCGATGATTCCACTTGGCCGTGGCCAACGTGAGTTGATCATTGGTGACAGACAAACAGGTAAAACAGCGATTGCGATTGACGCCATCATCAACCAAAAAGGCAAAGGCATTAAGTGTATTTACGTTGCCATTGGCCAAAAACAATCTTCAATTGCAAACGTTGTGAAAAAGCTAGAAGAACACGGCGCGATGGATCACACTATTGTTGTGGTTGCTGGCGCTGCTGACTCTCCAGCACTTCAGTTTATCGCACCTTATGCAGGTTGTGCGATGGGCGAATATTTCCGTGACAAAGGTGAAAATGCTCTTATCGTGTATGATGATTTAACAAAACAAGCGTGGGCTTATCGTCAAATCTCGTTATTACTTCGTCGTCCTCCGGGCCGTGAAGCGTATCCGGGTGACGTTTTCTACCTTCACTCAAGATTGTTAGAACGTGCTTCGCGTATCAACGTTGCTGAAGTTGAAAAATTAACGAACGGCAAGGTAAAGGGCAAAACAGGGTCTTTAACAGCCTTACCCATTATTGAAACACAAGCGGGTGACGTTTCTGCTTTCGTACCAACTAACGTTATTTCTATTACTGACGGTCAGATTTTCTTAGAAACTGATTTGTTTAATGCGGGTATTCGCCCTGCTGTTAACGCGGGTTTGTCCGTGTCTCGAGTAGGTGGTGCTGCACAAACAAAAGCAGTCAAAAAATTAGGTGGTGGTACACGTCTAGATTTGGCTCAATATCGTGAATTGGCTGCGTTTGCTCAGTTTGCATCTGATTTGGATGAAGCGACTAAAGCTCAAATTGATCGCGGTATTCGTGTGACTGAATTGATGAAACAAAACCAATATGCGCCATTAAGTGTGTCGCAAATGGCTATGTCATTGTTTGCTGCCAATGAAGGTTTCATCGATGATATCGACGTGGATAAAGTGCTGCCTTTCGAAGCGGCTCTTCACAGCTACATGGAAAGAGAAGAGGCCGATTTAGTGGCTTCAATTGGTGATGAAGGGAACTATAACGACGACATTATTGCAGGCCTTAGATCTGGAATCGAAGCGTTTAAAAAGACTCAAACCTGGTAAGCGAGAAAAGCTATGGCCGTCGGAAAAGAGATAAAAACCAAAATCGCGAGTGTTCAAAGCACGCAAAAAATTACGCGTGCGATGGAAATGGTTGC
>DUCS01000031.1 GCA_012959695.1 Cycloclasticus sp. | reverse complement strand
CAATTATTAACCGCTCACAGACATGAAATGATAGAGATAAAACACAGAAGCAAATACACCGCTAAGATGGCTTAACTTAGTGCCATTCTGGTTAACCCCATTAAATACATTTCGGATGAACTTAACCGTGACGACCGACTTTTAAATAAGCGGTTTGAACTGGATACTGATGATGAACTGTCTGTTATAGCTGACAGTTTTAACCAATTTATAAACAAAATTAGAACCGTGGTTTTAAAGGCAAAAAGCAATAGCGAGAGCATTCAACAAATTCTAAGAGAATACTCTCTTATCTCGACTGAAACCATCGAAGACTCTCAAAGGATGAGCGACAGCTTAGCCGATTCAAGCGAGCGAAATAATAAAATAGCTGACTCAACCAACGAAGCCATTGATTCAACCAAAGTCGTACTTGGCAACATTAGAGAATCCAATGACTTAATGCATGAAGCCAAGTCGTCCATGAACACACTAAAAGAAAATGTTGAGCGCAATGTATCAATGGAAACCGAGGTTTCTGAGAAGTTACTTAAGTTATCGGATGAAATAACACAGATAAACAGCGTGCTAGATGTTATTACCAGCATTGCATCTCAAACTAATTTGTTAGCGCTAAATGCAGCCATTGAAGCCGCAAGAGCAGGTGATCAAGGTCGTGGATTTGCCGTGGTGGCTGATGAAGTTAGACAATTAGCAATACGGACTACAAAATCATTGGATGAAGCTAACAGTACCGTCGGTCTCGTTATCAATAATATCAACGACATTAATAACAGCATGCAAACAGGGGTAGCAGAATTGGCGGGGTTGATTGACACATCGAATCTAGTGTCTGATCAAATAAATAACAACACAGAAATACTAAACACAACGACCGGAAACTTCTCTCAGGACATGGAAGGTCTTGATTTAGTTGGTGGCATAATAAACGACATCAATAAAGACTTAAATTCGTCTCTGGAATTTAGCCAACGTAATGTCGAAGCCATTGAAAAAATGGGGCATAAATACGATGAAACGGTTAATACAATTAGGCAACTGGAAAAATTATTAGACGAATTTTAATCGATTTGCCGTAACACCGTCTGTTTAAGGCTGATACTGCAACGTTGGTTCAAAGAGCGGCTATAGCCACTTAATAGAACACCCCATACTAGGAATTTGTTCAACCGGCCCTTTTCTCGTCGTTGCGACTAACTTCATCGCTTCAAGCAAATCACGCTTCATATCATCAGGACCAACCTTCATACCGCTCTCATCTAAACGGCCACGGTATTGCAATTCCATGTTTGTGTTATAGCCAAAAAAGTCTGGTGTACAAATCGCACCGTACGCTTTAGCCGCTTGCTGCGTTGTATCGATTAAGTAGGGGAAGTTATAGCCTTTTTCTTTAGCGACTAATTGCATATTCTCAAACGAATCTTCGGGATAGTCATTTGGGTCGTTCGACATAATGGCCACAACGCCTATGCCATGTTTTTTTAGTTCTGCTGCATCGTCTACTAGACATTGTTGAATGGCTTTTACAAACGGGCAATGATTACAAATAAACATCACCAATAAACCGTTTTCGCCAGCGCAGTCATCGCGCGTCCATTGTTTACCGTCTACACCTTGCAGCTCAAAATCTGGCGCGGCTAAGCCAATATCACAAATGGGTGTGTGCATTAGCGTCATAAAAAACTAGTCCAATGCACCGAATAAAAACAAGCCACCCAAACCGCCCAATGCCCAAGTAGCAACAGGGGCGTCGCCCAACATAAGTGGAGAAAACCCATCTAAGCCTAAAATAATCGCGGCTGAAATAAGCATGCTACCGCCACAAATCGCTAGAATGCTTTTGCGGTGATTACTGGCCATTTGCTGTTTTATTTCTTCTAACTGTTTGGATTTCCAATTAATTTCCAGCTCGCCATTGGCGGCATCGCTAAGTACCTTGTACGCCATTTCAGGCAGCTCTGGCAGCTTCTCTGCCATAATCGGCAAGTGTTCTTTTAGCTTGTTAAATGTGGCCTTAGGGCCAACGCGGTTTTTGTACCACTCTTCTAAATACGGCTTGGCTGTTTGCCATAAATCTAAATCGGGGTAAAGCTGGCGACCTAGCCCTTCTATATTTAATAATGTTTTTTGCAGTAGAACCAATTGCGGCTGAACTTCCATATCGAAGCGTCTTGCCGTTTGAAATAAGCGCATCAATAAATGCCCGTAGGATATTTCTTTTAACGGCTTTTCAAAAATCGGTTCGCATACGGCGCGAATGGCGCTTTCAAATTCATCGACCCGTGTATGTTTGGGTACCCAGCCTGACTCGATGTGTAGTTGCGCTACGCGGAAATAATCTCGTTGGAAAAACGCGAGGAAGTTTTCTGCAAGATAACGCTGATCTGCAAGTGTAACGCTGCCCATGATGCCGAAATCTACGGCTAAAAATTGCGCGTCGTCGGAGGCAAAAATATTACCCGGGTGCATGTCAGCATGAAAGAAATTATCGCGAAACACTTGGGCAAAGAAAATTTCCACACCGCGCTCGGCGAGTAATTTCATGTCGATGCCCTTGGCTTTTAATTCGTCGATTCTGCCAATGGGTGTGCCGTAAATACGTTCCATTACCATCACGTTTTGGCGCGTGTAATCCCAATAAATATCGGGCACGTAAAGCTGCTCGGAGCCTTCAAAGTTACGGCGTAATTGTGATGCGTTGGCGGCTTCGCGTACTAAATCCAATTCATCATGAATGGTGTGATCGAACTCTTGCACCACCTCGATTGGTTTTAGTCGCTTTGCTTCGTCCCAGTACTTAGTGGCTAATTCTGCCAAGGCGTATAACAGCGCCACATCGGCATCGATGGTTTTCTCGACACCTGGGCGTAACACTTTAACGACGACATCCTCTCCCGTTAACAAGGTGGCGGTGTGCACTTGTGCAACTGAGGCTGACGCTAACGGGCTTTCTGAAAATTCCGAGAACACATTTTCAATGGATTGTTCCAAAGATTTTTCGATAATATCGCGCGCTAACTTATCGGCAAACGGCGGCACATTATCTTGTAAAAGCGTTAATTCCTCACCAATATCAGGCGGTAACAAGTCTTGCCGAGTTGATAATATTTGGCCGAATTTAACGAAAATTGGCCCTAAATCTTCCAACGCTTTTCGAATCCGTTCGCCACGCGGGCCTTTTCGTCGACCCATCAAATAGCTTGGGGACACATAGGTTAAAAAATGCAGCGGCCTAAATAAGTGGAGGTTAAACACATACTCGTCTAAGCCATAACGTAATAACACGCGCTGTATTCGAATCAATCTTAACGCTGTTTTTAGCTTAATCACGTTACGTCCTTTTTAGGCTCGTTGGCCGTTTGTTGTTGAGCGATAAGCCGCTGTACTTTTGCTTCTAGCCTATCAGTTGATAAACGAAGTTCATCGATGCCTTGTTTAAAACGCTCTACTTCAAACTTAGAGGGCAACATGTTTTGCTCTTCACGAAAATATTCGGACACATTCAATGCATTCGTCTTGGTTGTTTCCTGCATCCAAGCGGATAAATCACTGACGAAGTCACCCATCTGATTAGCCACCACATCACCGGTGAGTTTAGATAACGGCTCTTCCCAATCGACTTCAATATTTTTTAAGAACGTTTGAAACTGCATGCCCAGCTCCATGTCGCCTTCTATGCTGACATCGCCTGCAAACAAACTAGAAGTTGACGATTCTTGCAACCCCATCATCGCCAACGACAACGGTGAGCCGGTTATTGTGGTGTCGGCGGGGGCTGACAGCTCATCGCAAATATCCAAACCATCCCGCATGATGATTAAAAACAACTCAACATCAAGTGGTGAAAAGTTTAATGCCACCACTTTGCCCTGCATTTTCGCCAGTTGCTTAGGCCCTTCGGGGTCGTAATCCAAATAGCGGTTAATGGCTATTTGTAACGGCTTTATAAAAGGCGTGAACAATGACATTTGATTTACAGCTTATAGCCTGTATGAACAGCCACTATCCCGCCGGTTAAATTATTCACTTGGCAACGTTCAAAGCCCGCCTCTTCCATCATGCCTTTCAATGTAGCTTGGTCTGGGTGCATACGAATGGACTCAGCGAGGTATTTATAGCTCTCACCGTCTTTAGCAATCAGCTCACCAATTTTTGGCAATAACTTGAAAGAATAAATATCGTAGATTTTATCTAAAATCGGATTCGTTGGTTTTGAAAACTCAAGAATCAACAAACGGCCACCGGGTTTTAATACATCGTACATTGAGCGTAGAGCAGCATCTTTATCGGTCACATTCCTTAAACCAAAACCAATGCACACACGATCAAACTGATTAGATGCATACGGCAAACATTCGGCATTCGCTAAGTTGTAGGTAATGTTTTTGATATGACCTTTATCGATCATTCGATCACGGCCTACGCGCAACATCGCTTCGTTAATATCAGCCAACACGACTTTGCCATTTTTACCCACACGCTTAGCAAATAACGCAGCTAAATCGCCTGTTCCACCGGCTAAATCCAATACCACGTGCCCCGGTTTTACATTCGCAATTTCAACTGTGAAACGTTTCCATAAACGATGCACACCCATCGACATTAAGTCGTTCATTACATCGTATGAAGGGGCAACCGAATCGAATACTTCGCGTACTTTGCCGACCTTTTCATCAACGGGAACATCTTTAAAACCAAAATGCGTTGTTGCTTTATCTACCATATCAACTTCCTACTATTTGTTTACTGCACCGTTTAATTAAACGTACGCTGATGACCTGCTTCTTCAAGCCGCGCTAAATAATGTTGCCAGTTTTCGTCCTTCTTCTCAGCCAACTCAACCAAAAAATCCCAAGCGTATAAGCCCGTGTCGTGCCCGTCGCTAAACACCAAGCGCACCGCATAATTACCCACGGGTTCTATCGCAGTAATGTTGACGTCTTCTTTATTTAACTGCAGCACTTCTTGCCCTGGGCCGTGCCCACGCACTTCTGCCGATGGCGAATGCACACGCAAATACTCACAACTCAATTCAATGGTTTGGCCATCATCAAGGCTTAAAGATAAGACCCTGCTTTTTTGATCTAACGCTAAATCTGTTATCGCTGTCATGACTTATCTACGCAATGCCTACAGAATGTAACGTGATAAATCTTCATCAGACGCCAGTTCTGATAAATGCGCATCAACATACGCTGCATCAACCACTTCGTTTAGCTCTGAACCTGCCGGTGCTTTAAAGGAAATTTCGTCCAGCAAGCGTTCTAATATTGTATGTAAGCGCCGCGCACCGATGTTTTCTGTGCCTTCGTTCACTTGCCACGCCATGTCAGCGATACGGGCAACGCCATCTTTAGTAAACGTTAAATTCACGTCTTCCGTTTTTAACAGCGCAATGTATTGTTCAGTTAATGAAGCATCCGGCTCCGTTAAAATACGCACGAAGTCTGCTGCCACTAACGCATCCAACTCTACTCTAATGGGGAAGCGCCCTTGAAGCTCTGGAATTAAATCTGACGGCTTTGACACATGAAACGCGCCCGAGGCAATAAACAATATATGATCAGTTTTAACTGGGCCGTATTTAGTCGTCACGGTTGTACCTTCAACCAATGGCAATAAATCTCGCTGCACACCATCGCGTGACACATCTGCGCCACTACTATCGCCACGCTTACACACTTTATCAAGCTCGTCTAAAAATACGATGCCTGTTTGCTCAAGGTTTGCTATCGCTTTATGCTTAAGCTCTTCTTCATTAACTAACTTACCCGCCTCTTCTTCGGTTAAAGCGGCTAACGCATTCTTAATGGATAACTTGCGTTTTTTCTTTTTATCGCTGGACATGTTCTGAAACATGCCTTGCAACTGGTTGGTCATTTCTTCCATACCGGGAGGCGCCATAATTTCCACACCCACACTCGGTGCGGTCATTTCAAGCTCAATTTCTTTGTCGTCTAAATCACCTTCACGTAGTTTTTTACGGAATTTCTGACGGGTCGCATCGCCCGATGTATCGTCAGCATCTGCACCTTCAGCGCGCGGTAACAATATATCCAACACCCTGTCTTCTGCGGCATCTTCAGCCCTACGCTTAACTTTTACCATTTCTGTTTCGCGCATCATTTTAACGGCGATATCAGCAAGATCGCGAATGATAGAGTCAACATCACGACCAACGTAACCTACTTCGGTAAATTTAGTCGCTTCAATTTTAATAAACGGCGCATTAGCTAACGTGGCTAGACGGCGCGCTATTTCTGTTTTACCCACGCCTGTTGGGCCAATCATCAAAATATTTTTCGGCGTAATTTCGCCGCGTAAACTTTCAGCTACTTGCGAACGTCTCCAGCGATTTCTTAAGGCAATGGCCACGGCTCGTTTTGCGGCGTCTTGTCCAACAATGTGCTTATCCAGCTCATGCACAATTTCTTTTGGTGTCATTTGGCTCATGCTAGTTCTTTTCCTCTGCAACTAATTCTTCAATCGTATGATTATGGTTGGTGTAAATACAAATATCGCCGGCAATACCCAGAGATTTTTCGACAATTTCACGTGCCGATAAATCAGTATTTTCCAATAAGGCACGAGCTGCAGACTGCGCAAACGGGCCGCCTGAACCGATGGCAATTAAATCCTGCTCCGGCTGAATCACATCACCATTACCTGAAATAATCAGCGAATCTTTGCTGTCCGCTATCGCTAGCAAGGCTTCTAATTTACGGAGCACGCGATCTGTTCGCCAATCTTTTGCCATTTCTACCGCTGCGCGCGTTAGGTTGCCATGATGCTTTTCTAACATGCCCTCGAAGCGTTCAAACAAGGTAAAAGCATCTGCCGTTGCACCTGCAAAACCAGCAATGACATCGCCACCCGCTAGGCGACGAACTTTTCTCGCGTTGCCTTTCATAATGGTGTTACCCAATGTTACTTGGCCATCGCCACCCACCACAACGCTATTGCCGCGTCGCACAGAAAGTATGGTTGTTCCTCTAAAATCCACTGTTATATCTCACGTTAACTGTTGACCCTACATTTTACACAATATTGACCGCTAGGCGTGCCTGCTTGTTTAGCCGCTATTCAGATTAGTTATGATATTCTTACCCCTATGAACAACAGGGAGAAATAATCGTGGAAGAACTCAATCAAATATCACAAACTCTAGCGCTTACTATGGGCGCGGCATGGGGTAGCGGTATTAATTTATACGCGACCTTATTGATGTTAGGTTACTTAGCACATACTGGCAGCATTGATCTTCCGCCCGATTTAATGATTGTTGCCGACCCATTAGTAATGACTGCAGCTGGTTTGATGTACGCGGTTGAGTTTTTTGCCGATAAGGTGCCAGGCGTTGATACCGTTTGGGACACGCTACATACCTTCATTCGTATCCCTGCTGGCGCAATGTTGGCGGCTGGCGCGATTGGCGATATTGGCCCTGCCGCTGAAATTGCAGCGGCGTTGGTTGGCGGTAGTTTAGCCGGCATCACACATGCGACCAAAGCAGGCACACGTGTGCTGATAAATACTTCACCAGAACCCTTTACCAACTGGACCGCCTCTATTATGGAAGACGTTGCCGTATTTGTTGGTGTTTGGGCCTCTATTCAACACCCAACGTTCTTCGTTGTAGGCATGGTGGTATTTATACTCTTTATGATTTGGGCCTTACCTAAGTTATGGCGTGGCATTAAGCGGGTGTTTAAGTTTTTGGGTAAATTGTTTGGTTGGTCTACTGACGATGAGGATTTTTCAAAACCGCTGGCAAACGACAAGTTACCCGGGCCAGATTAAGGCTTCTTTCTCTGTTTTGCTCGTGGGTGTGCTTTATCGTACACCGATGCTAAATGTTGAAAGTCCAAATGCGTATACACTTGCGTGGTACTGATATTACTGTGGCCCAAAAGTTCTTGAACCGCCCTTAAATCCTGGCTCGATTCCAGCATATGGCTGGCAAACGAATGCCGCAACATGTGTGGGTACAATCGCCCTTGTAGACCGTGTTTTTTTCGCCAACGTTCCAGCCGCAACTGAATATTCCGCGTGGTTAAGCGCGCCCCTGTTTTACCAACAAATAACGCCATTTCATCGGTTTTGATTTTCCCTGACCTGATCGTAAGCCAAGTTTTTATGGCTTTGATGGCTTTACCGCCTAGCGGCAGTAGACGGGATTTTTGCCCTTTACCGCTAACCACCAAAATACTTTTAGCGCTTAAATCAAGGTTCATTAAATTAACATTCGCCAGCTCGCTAACCCGCAAGCCAGAGGAGTACAGCACTTCCCACATGGCGATATCGCGCACTTCTAAGTCATCACTTGGTTCCACTTCCAATAAGGCATTCACCTGATCAACGTCCAGCACATGCGGCAATGGTTTCGCGGCCTTTGGCGCGCGTATGCCCGACGCAGGATTATTGGGTAATTGTTTCATTTTTATTAAGTAATCAAAAAAGCTGCGGCAAGCTGATAACTCGCGTTGCAAGCTTCTACTGCCTAAGCCTTTACGATGACGTTGCGCAATAAATTGGCGAACATAGTGACTATCCAACTCTGCCCAATCGGCTAAATTCTGTTCGTCACAATATACTGCTAACTGGGCTAAATCTCGCGCATAGGCTTTTAATGTATTAAGGGATAAACGACGCTCTACTTTCAGTACCTCTAAAAACTGCTGACTAACATCAACAGCATTCTGATTCACAGCTAGCCTTTCTTGGTTTGCTGTAAAGAAGCTAGACGTTTTGCAACAAGTTGGCCAAGATGCGCAATAAACAATGTACCCATCGTCGGGTGAAAACGGTCTGAATCTTTACTGCCTATTGCTAGCAAACCGTCTTGTTGATCTATTTTCAGGGGGATAAATGCCGCTGAATGAACATCTGACGCTTGTTCATTAAATAAGGCCTCTGCTTGAGCATGTGTTGGAAGCCCGCATTTTATTTTTTGCGAGTCCAAAATGCGTTTGAAATACTCCAGCTCTGCCGCGTCTTTTGCCCACACAACATCACTGATTGGGCAATCTAGCGCATCATCACTGTCAATCAAACGAATGGCAAAAAAATCTGCACCGAAACATTCCCGTAGCATGTCGTCTAGCGTTGCAAAAACATCCTCAACACAACGTGCATCAATCAGCGCTGTTGTGAGTTGTTGCATGCGACCAAATAACGCGTCGTTTTCACGTGCAATTGCTAATAGCCCTTCTAACTGCTTTTGCGACTTTTCATTTTTATCACGCAATAACGCCAATTGACGCATGGTCAGCGACACCACGCCACCGCGCTGTTCTTTAACTTGAATACTTTCAAGTAACTCGGGGTATTCGTTAAAAAAGTCGGGCGATGCAAGCAGATAATCTCGTACCTGTTCAGCCGTTATCTCTAATGATTGTTGTAAAGTCTGCTGGTCTGTCATAGCTCAATCATACCATCAAAAACAAACGTTGCAGGCCCCGTCATCATCACCGAATGGCCTTCACCTTGCCAGTCTATGGTCAACTGACCGCCTTGCAAATCAACATTAACAGGAGCCGTCAGCTTGCCTAATTGAACGCCCGCCACAACAGCTGCACATGCACCGCTGCCACAGGCTAACGTTTCGCCAGCACCTCGTTCATAAACACGTAGTTTAATCGTTGAATGATTCACTGTTTCACTAAAACCAATGTTTGCGCGTTCTGGAAAAATCTCGTGGCTTTCTAGCGCAGCACCGGCCACCTGCACGGCTGCATTTTCAATGTTATCTACTTGAATAACGGCGTGTGGGTTACCCATTGATAGGGCCGTAAACTCAACACTCTCACCGCCCACATTTACTGTATAGGTCAGCTGTTGTTGGTCGATTAACAAGGGAATGCTCGCGGGGGCAAAACGTGGCAGGCCCATATCTACTGTCACTTGCTGACCATCGATATTTAATATGAGCTCACCCGACCCTGTTTCAACGCGAATAGAACGTTTGTCCGTAAGACCTTTTTGAGTAACAAACAATGCAAAGCAACGCGCGCCATTGCCACACTGCGACACTTCGCTGCCGTCGGCGTTGTAAATAACGTAACGGAAATCGGCATCGCCTAATGCTGGTTTAACTAACAGTAATTGGTCAAACCCCACACCAAAGTGGCGATCTGCTAACTGCTTAATTTGCTCGGTCGTTAATTCTACCAATTGGTTAATCGCATCGATAACGACAAAGTCGTTACCCAAACCGTGCATTTTGCTGAAATTGATTAGCAACCGACTTCCTCGAATTCATTGGGTAACATGGCCTCGTTTTGCCACAAGCTCTCTACATTTTGACGAGCACCAATCAAATGCACTTGGTCGCCATCCACCATTACTTCAGCAACGCTCGGGCGAGAATTATAATTGGAACTCATGGTAAAGCCGTACGCGCCTGACGATCGAATCGCCAATAAGTCGCCTTCTTTAATCGCAAGGTCACGATCTTTACCTAAAAAGTCACCCGTTTCGCACACCGGGCCGACCACATCGTAATTCCTTATCGGGCTATCAGATAATTGATTAACAGGCACTATATCTTGCCACGCTTGATACAACGCAGGGCGCATTAAGTCATTCATTGCCGCATCCACAATCGCAAATTGCTTATCTTCGGTTGGTTTAATGTATTCCACTTTAGTGACTAAAATGCCCGCATTACCTGCAATGGCACGACCAGGTTCCAACAAAATTTCATACGGTAAATCACCTAGCCGTTGATATAGCGCCTTAACGTATTCTTCAGGCAACGGTGGCTGCTCGTCTCGATAACGAATACCCAAGCCACCACCCAAATCTAAGTGCTGAATATCAACACCAACCATTTTTAATCGCTCCAACAAGCTCAAAACACGATCTAGCGCATCCACGAAGGGCTTTACATCGGTTAACTGAGAACCGATATGGAAATCCAAGCCGACAACATTTAGGTGAGGCAATTGATGGGCGCGTTGATATTCTTCAAATGCTGTTTCAATAGACAAGCCGAATTTATTTTCTTTTAAGCCCGTAGAAATATAAGGGTGTGTTTGCGCGTCCACATCGGGATTCACGCGAATAGAAATGTTGGCTACTATACCCATTTCACCGGCTATTTCATTGATACGGTCTAATTCTGTTGTCACTTCAACGTTAAAGCAACGGATGCCAACCTCTAGCCCGCGACGAATTTCGTCGCGACGTTTGCCGACCCCTGAGAAAACTATTTTTTCTGGCTGGCCGCCTGCTTTTAATACGCGTTCAAGTTCACCCACAGAGACAATATCAAACCCTGAGCCTAAACGAGCCAGAACATTTAGAACCGCGATATTAGAATTGGCTTTCACCGCATAACATATTAAATGAGGCCGCCCTTCAAACGCTTGGTCAAACGCATTCCAATGGCGTTCTAGCGTTGTTCTGGAATAAACATACGTTGGCGTTGAGAACTGCTCAACTATCGATGCAATAGCAACATCTTCAGCATACAGCTGATTTTCGCGGTAGTGAAAATGATCCATTTACAATCCTAAATAATGCGCCACTTGCTCACTTGGTAAATACAAATCGCCTTTTTGCCCACAACCTGCTGATACCGCTAGTAAACCCAAAATAAGCATCACTTTTAATAAACGCGTCATCTTCGCATCCTTTTATTATTTTAATAAACTGCAGTATAAACGTTTGGCGTTTTTTGGCATACTCTAATCATTCTCAGCAATTTACAAAACAACCATGCAAGCAACTCGACTACCGTCCATTATTTCAAATCCCAACACCCCTGTTCGTTGCAGCGTCATTTGGCTACACGGCCTGGGTGCTAGCAGTAACGACTTTGCACCCCTGGTGCCTGAACTGGGCATTCAAGATGAATTGGGTATTCGCTTTATTTTCCCTCAAGCGCCTGACATGCCCGTTTCCATCAACGGCGGCGCGGTCATGCCTGCTTGGTACGACATTAGCGTGATGGATTTAATGAAGCGCGCCGATGCAGATGGCATAATAAAATCTAGCGCCGTTATCAGCGATATGATCAACGATGAAATCGCGATGGGCATTGGTCCATCAAAAATCGTTATCGCGGGTTTTTCACAAGGCGGTGTTATTGCCCTTGATGCAGGCATTCGTTTTCCTAGCCCTTTAGCTGGCATCATGGCGCTATCTACCTATTTGCCCGTCCGCGGCACGTTACAAAACGCAGAGCAAAACGGCAACGGTGACACGTCAATTTTTTATGGTCACGGTGATTTCGACCCCGTTATCCCCATTGAACAAGCTGAATCGGCTAGAACATTTCTTGAAGAAAGTGGCTACACCGTTGAATGGCACTCCTACCCCATGGAACATTCGGTCAGCCCAAAAGAAATTACCCACATTAAGGCTTGGCTAATTTCGGTTCTCTCTTAACTCAAAACCTGGAACATGAATTTAAGAGACCTAAAATACATCGTTGCCGTTGCTGAATTAAAAAGCTTTGTTAAAGCAGCAAAACGGTGTTTTGTTAGCCAACCCACGCTCAGTATGCAAATCAAAAAGCTGGAAGAAACGCTGGGCATCAAGATTTTTGAGCGTAACAATAAACGCGTTATCGTTACTGAAGTTGGCGAAAGCATTGTTAGCAAAGCCAAAACGATTCTCCACGATGTGGAGGACATTGAAGAACTCGCCCACAACGCACAACAACCCTTAGGCGGTAATTTTAGGTTAGGTGCTTTCCCAACACTTGCGGCTTATATTTTGCCAGATTTAGTGCCATTGATAAAAGATGAACTTCCAGACCTTCGATTAATATTAATAGAAGAAAAAACCAATACGCTGATACGGCAATTAAAAGAGGGCGCAATTGATGCTGCTTTACTTGCCGCGCCTATTAAAGACGATGCTTTAACGTTTACCTGTTTATTTGAAGATCCGTTTAAACTGGCAGTGTCATCGCAACATCACCTATCTAACAAGCTGACGGTTACACCCGCCGACATCATTAATGAGCCGTTGTTACTGTTGGATGAAGGACATTGCTTGCGCGATCAGGCGCTACAGTTTTGCCAGCTTAATGGCGCAAAGGAAGAACAAAACGTTCGTGCCACCAGTTTAGAAACCTTGCGACAAATGGTACGCGCCAATACCGGCATCACGTTTATGCCTGATTTGGCCATTAGAGATAATGATAGCGATGGCAACATCCGATATATCCCGTTTGAAAACCCACAACCAACGCGAACCATTTGCTTGGTATGGCGAAAAACAAATCCCAAAATTCAATTAATGACCTTGCTCACCGAGCTTCTGCAAAATTTTTACGCTCACAAAAATACTAAATAGATAAAATCTATTGTCGCAATAAAATCATTCGATTTTACTTAATTATAAACTAACCCTAAACTACCTCCAGTTAACGCGAACCTTCGCACTTTTAATCTTTAATGGAGACATATCAAATGACAAACACAGTTCCTAATATTACATTCAAAACCCGCGTAAGAGATGAAAGCATTGGTGGAGACAACCCATTCCGCTGGCAAGATGTAACAACAAACGACATATTTAGTGGTAAAAAAATCGTCATTTTCGCACTGCCTGGCGCATTCACACCCACATGTTCAAGCACTCACTTACCGGGCTATGATGCTAAATACCAAGAATTGAAAGACCTTGGCGTTGATGAAGTGTATTGCTTAAGCGTCAATGACGCTTTCAGCATGTTCCAATGGGGCAAAAACCTTGACGTAAAAAATGTACGACTGCTACCTGATGGTAACGGCGAATTTAGCCGTTTGATGGGTATGTTAGTAAAAAAAGACAACCTTGGCTTTGGCGATCGTTCATGGCGCTACTCAATGTTGGTTGATGACCAGCAAATTACCGCTTTATTCAGCGAGCCTGGAAAAATGGACAACTGCCCAGATGACCCATTTACTTGCAGCGATGTTGACACGATGCTTCAGCATTTAAAGCTGAATTAAGCAGAAATGATTTGCTTTCCGCTTCAATGAAACTTATGCCCTTTGGGTATAAAAGCAGCATAAAAAACCCTATGTAAAATTGCATAGGGTTTTTTATTTTTGACTGCATATATTCTTAATCTAAACGTTCAACTTGTCTTCAATACGCTGTTTGTAATGTAAATAGTGAATGGTTTGTAACTGCCCATGATTCGTCACCCCCAATTCTTCGTGTGGCACGTCAATATCAGTGATATAAACTGGGTAATCCTCGATCCCTTTCCGTTCTTGACGAATATAGCGTGACGCTTCGCTATAAAGATTATTACCAAAATCCAAACTCGAGAATGTTTGCATATTACAATAAATATGCGACTCCTTCGTTTGCCTATCGGATGCCACTCGAACGTCCATTCCTCGATTTAGCACCATATCAGGCACTTGTATCGACTTTAACGCCCAATGCTGACGAATTTTCTCAACTCGATAACATTCAATTTCTAAATCAAACGTCATATCGTCTTTTTCGTATGCGGCTAAACGACGGCGATGCATGATGCTTTCAAGCAAGGCTTTATAAGATTGCAATAACGACAATTCATTAACGAAATCTTGCTCTTTAAAAAACAGCGAACCCTTTTCATCCAAAATATAAACTTGCGCCTTATCATCATTCAATTGCGCATAATATATTTGAATGCGTCCCGCTTTATGGTGACCACAAATAACCGGCAATAATCTTTTTTGCTCAATCAAACCATCAAATTTTATCGGGCTGTATATGGGTTGCGGCTTAGATAGTTCTACTAAGAGTTTTTCTCGCTCACAGCAATCGCTGTCATTTTCCGATCATTAACCTGCATGAGGTAAAATGAACGCGCAGACTGTATCACTAATCGCGGCGATACTTTTTGACTATAACGTTTATAAACTATCGCTATTTGTTTGAATAACTCATGTATTCTTTTTGACACACTCATCGCTCTGGGCGAGTTATAACTACTGCACACTAAGATAGGTAGTGCCTGCTTTACGCCTAACGTTTTGTGGTCGAAGATTTCACATAAACAGCTCATTAAGCCATCCATCGCCTCATACTTTCCAACGACTATTTCATTCCATGAATTACGGAACATCATATCGACACTGAGAATAAGGTTGCGTCGCTGTGAGCCAAAGCTAAGCGCATCAGAACGCGCGCTGGTCAAATTTATACCCTTTTCCGTGTAGTCATTCATCGAATCAACACCTGAATTGATGACTAACATTACATTCGTAACCACCGGCTTAAACCGGTAGGCGTTAAGGTCCGCCGGCTTTTTAGGCAGGGTATTAAAAAACACGGATACGCTACGTAATGTTTGTGACACTTCGCGTGCATTGATTTGGCTCTCGCCAGGGTCCAACGCTATTTTAGTTTTCTCTCCAAGCACGCCGCAATCAACACACCACGCTAACAAGCCAATTAAACCGCGTGCCTGACGGATAAATTGTTCATTATTATTTATATCCAGCCGGTTGAGTAACCAACTAACCTGCCGGTCTTGCACCTTTTGCTGTTTTAAAATGACTTTGCTTTCTTGACGTATCCGCGTGTTTTTTATCGTCGATCGCTCGAGCTTACTTGGCCGCTTCTCAAATGCTGCATTCAATTTTCTACCCAACAGCGTGAGCTCTTCGCTGTCTCTTTTCGACTTGTCTATGCGTTCTTTTGCAAAGCGCATTAACAAGCGGTAACTGTGTGTTAGCTCATTGGTTAAGCGCTCTTTTTCTTGTTGAACTTGCGAAATATCCCATTCTTTATGTTCCAATGCATTTTCAAGGTATTCAGGTAACGGTGCCCACTTTTCGAGCATATCCATAAAGACGTCTTGCCGCCAATCTTGTTTCGATACGCTCCTCGTGTGTTCGTTTAATTTACTGTAAAAACAGTAGCGCATTAAGTCTAACCGCTCAGGCTCGTTTCTTTTTATGAAGTACGCTTCTAGCACGTCGTACAAAATCAAGTACGCATCCAGTTTATTGACATCAGATTCACCGGCATAAACACGTTGCTTCATCAACAATGCCGACCATTGAAAATTAGGGTATTGGTCAACGTATGACTCCATTAACATCAGCTTCAAAAGCGATTTATAGGGCGAGTCGATGGCTTTATACAAATGCCAAAATGACGCGCCTAAAAACTCTTCGGCAGGAACATTTTCGAGCCCCCCAAAATCAATCACATCATGCTGATTAATGAAACGCTGCTTCAATAAATTATCGACAAATGCCTGATAATTTCCTTCCTCTTCTGGCGGCACCAACCACCACACTGGGTAACGGCCTGCTACATACAAAGCCGTTCGATAAAATTCTTCAAGTAATAAATGGTGCTGCGTACTGCCGCTACTTTCGGAAGACAACGGGGTCGCAGCACCGTGTTTAAAACTTTCCGCATTCATCAAGAAAAAGTGCACTTCTAAGCCCAGGCTCTCCGCCCACTTTTCAATATCACAGGCCTTTTCCTGTAGCAGAACCAACTCATCGGCAGAAAGATTAGCGGCATGGCATAACCATAAATCCATGTCACTGCCTTTAACATAAGCAATACTCCCCACACTGCCCATCAAGAAAATCGACTCAATCGCAAAAGAGCGTTTTGCTCGTTTGCTATAAACAAACCCCTTACCCAGCTTTTTCGCTTTGTCTATTACTAATTTACCCGGCGCATAATCCGCTATCCCTGCGGGTGCTTTACTCGACACATAACCCGGTAACACTGGATGATTAACGTGAAACAGCAGAGGCAAAAGTTCTAGAAATATTTTTTGTCGTGGGGTTACTGCATCCAACGCCCTTCGCATTTTTAACTTATGAAGGTTTAAAAAGCGTTGTTTAACAAGCCTTAAATCTTTTTTGCTGATATCGCCATCAGAACTGACTAACTTGATATTTGGCAAACTGCGTGACTGAGCAGGTTTTGTCGTTGAATTAACCATTCGCTAGATCATCATTGTTAAATCAACATCCTGTCGAATATTTTGTAGCATTTTTTTAGTGGTATCGCCTTTTGACCATTCCGTTAAACCAACAGAGAAGGAAAGAGGGCGACCATCGCCTTTAGCGAAAAGCGCCAAATGCGGCTCTTCATTAAATTTCCTTAATAAAGAAGCCGCCGCGTCATAATTCGTTTCCGGCAGAATGACTAAGAACGTGGTCTTATCAGACATGCCGATTTGGTCCGCCCAACGCAATTGATCCTTTAAAAAAAGCGCTATTCGTTGTATGCAACGCGAGAATAAATGCGTATCCATACCGTCTGGGAATGAGTAGCTAATTCTCAATAAAGATAACGCATTATCATAACGACGGCTGCGACTTATGTGTCCATCGAGTAATTGCATAATGACATCTGTATGCATCATGCCTGTGACGGGATCTGTAGGATTTAAATCCGTTAAATCATGTTGCAAACGTCGGCATTCATTGCCAATGATGACCAAATCGCTACAATCATGAAAAAAATAAATATCGTGCACGGGTGTTTTGATGTGTTCGCGCCGCAACCACGTTTCCTTACCGTTTTTGGTGGCAACAAGGAATGGGTTGTCCGTGCCTAACAATAGGCTCGATAAGCGGTCATTTTTTGAAATAACACTGCCCGCTACATTGCTTTCTTTCAACTCAAGCAGCGACAATAAATAAGGGTTTAACCATTGGATTTTCTGATTGTCCAATATCAACGCGCCAAAGTCAGCGACTTCTAGCGCTTGTTGTCCCCAGCCCCCTGATAACGAATCAAACATGCTTTAGCAACACATTATAAACGCACTCTAAGTATTGCCTATTTTTTGAATAATGTTGAGTTTTTATACCCAAAAGCTCCAAATTTTGTCGCTTTAGCTTTTTTCTGCCAAAAACTTTTTAGCTTCCGAAACGGCTAAGCGAACTTGATTTGGCGCGGTACCACCAATATGGTCGCGTGCCGACACTGAACCTTCTAAGGTTAACACCTCAAATACATCCTCGGTAATGTCGCCTGAGAAGCTTTGCAGCTCTTCCAACGATAACTCAGATAAGTCGCGACCTGTTTCTGTACCCAAACGTACCGCTAGGCCAACCACTTCGTGCGCATCCCGAAAGGGAATGCCTTTACCAACGAGGTAGTCTGCTAAATCCGTTGCCGTTGAAAAACCTTGTTTGGCCGCTTTTAACATCGATTCTTTCACTGGCTCAATATTCGGCACCATGTCGGCAAACGCACGCAATGAACCAAGCACCGTATCCACTGTGTCGAATAAGGGCTCTTTATCTTCTTGGTTATCTTTGTTATACGCCAAAGGCTGCGATTTCATCAGCGTTAATAATGCCACCAAGTTACCATTAACGCGACCCGTTTTACCGCGCACCAATTCAGGCACATCTGGGTTTTTCTTTTGCGGCATGATAGATGAGCCGGTACAAAACGCATCAGGCAAATGAATGAAGTTAAATTGCGCGCTGGTCCACAAAACAATTTCTTCTGAAAAACGTGATAGGTGGGTCATTAACAACGCCGAGGCGGCGCAAAATTCAATCGCGAAATCTCGATCACTGACTCCATCTAACGAGTTAGCGCAAGGGCGCGAAAAACCCAATAAATCCGCCGTCATCATCCGGTCAATAGGGTAACTTGTACCGGCCAATGCAGCTGAGCCTAAGGGCATGACATTGACGCGCTTTGCACAATCGGTAAACCGTTCAGAATCACGCTTCAGCATTTCAAACCAAGCCAACAGATGATGCCCAAAAGTAACCGGTTGTGCCACTTGTAAATGAGTAAACCCTGGCATAATGGTATCTGCATTCTTACTCGCCAACCCCACAAGGCCAGTCTGTAACCTCGTTAGTTCGGATTGAATCAACTCTAACTGATCACGCATAAACAAACGGATATCAGTCGCAACCTGATCATTACGCGAGCGACCGGTGTGCACCTTTTTACCGGCAACACCAATGCGTTCTGTTAAAGCCGCCTCAATGTTCATGTGCACGTCTTCCAGCGCAATTGACCACTCAAACTCACCGGCTTCGATACTGTTTAAAATATCGGCCAAACCATCGATGATTTGAGTGCATTCTTGCTCGGTTAATATCCCCACATGCGTTAACATTTTTGCATGGGCAACAGAGCCTTGAATATCGTAAGGTGCAAGGCGTTGATCAAACTCTACGGACGCGGTAAACGCCTGTACAAAGGCGTCTGTACTTTGCGTGAAACGACCACCCCAAAGCTTATTTTGTTTATCTTGTGACATGATTTACGGAGAAAAGTGAATTTTCGCTTAGTATATCACTTAAGATTAGCTTAATTTACGGCAATAAGAAACGAATGGGCGCGCACAGCATGGACAAACGTTCTCTGACAAATGAGCAATACTTTCTACCCGACATGTGTCGCGCGAAAAATGTTCTATACCTCACGCTTATTTCGCAATTATTAGCCATCACCCTAGCATTAAACACCAGCTTCTTGTCCGGCGATTTCTGGAATGCCCTGAGCCTAAACGCGTTGTTTATTTTATGGGTTGCCTTTATTTGCGCTGGTGTTTTTTGTACCTTTAAGCAACAGATAAACAGCTGGCCAGCGATTAATATCAGCCTGTTTATGTTTTTCAGCATCAACATAACGACCCTGCTGATGACATGGCTTATCACCTCACTACTGCCTCAGCTAGAGCTTTCCCCACCCACGAGTTAGGCAATATCAATATTTATTTAAGAAATACCGGTATCAGCATTATTTTTAGCGCTGTGTTATTGCGTTTTTTATACATTCAATTTCAATGGCGCAAACAAACCAAAGCAGAAGCGGAAGCAAAACTAGATGCCTTACAAGCACGTATTCGCCCACATTTTCTATTTAACAGCCTCAACACCATCGCCAGCTTAACCCGTATAGACCCGCCGTTAGCCGAGTCATTGACTGAGGATTTATCGGAATTATTTAGAGCGAATATGCAGACAAGCGCACGGCTCGTAGCTTTCAAAGATGAGCTTTCGTTGGTGCGGCAGTATTTAAACATTGAACAATCGCGTTTGGGCAAACGCCTCAGCATCAACATGGCGTTGAGCGACATTCCGCAGGATGCGTTAATTCCACCATTAAGTATTCAACCACTGATTGAAAACGCCATTTATCACGGCATAGAACCGTCGGAGCACGGCGGTGAGTTAGCCATTACTGGGGATTTTGACAATAATAAAATCACCCTGACTATCAAAAACCCAATGAGCCCAGATCCGAGCGCTTCATCACGACCAAGCAACCATATCGCGATTGAAAACATACGCTTACGCATGCAAAGTTGTTTCCCAGAACGTAGCAGTTTAAGCATCAGCTCCAGCGAATTGGAATTCCAAACCTTGCTCAAATTCCCTTACCAAACGAGCCAACCATGAATGTTTTAATTGCTGATGATGAACCCCTCGCTAGGCAACGGCTAAAGCGCCTCGTTGAAGAAATCGACCCGACGTTTAAGGTATATTCTGATGCCGAAAATGGCCTTCAAGCGCTTCAACAATGCATCGAGTTACAGCCACATATCGCGTTTTTTGATATTCGCATGCCAAAAATGGATGGCTTACACGCAGCGGCTGAAATTCGCAACGCCAAGTTGAAAACACATATTATTTTTGTCACCGCTTACGATGAATATGCGCTGGAAGCCTTTAACAAAAACGCCATTGACTACTTACTAAAGCCGGTTAAAAAAGAACGTTTAAAACAGAGCATTGAAAAAGTTGCAACCATCAATGAGCAGCAACAGATAAATTTACCATCCCCATTAAAACGACCTCGACAAGTATTATGCGCGCACACGCATAAAGGCTTAGAAGTATTGAATGTTAAAGACATTATTTACTTTAAAGCGGACCACAAATACGTGCAAGCCAGCACAACTGATAGCGCTATTTTATTAGTCGACTCACTTAAAGCATTAGAGACAGAGTTTAGTGATGTCTTTTTTAGAATACACCGTAATGCGCTGATTAACGTCAGCGCCATAAAAGCGATTAGCAAAACCGCCGATGGACAATCAGAAATTCATTTGCACGGCACAAAAGAAACTCTGGCGATTAGCCAACGGCATCAACCGGCGCTTAATAAGCGCCTGCGGACATAAGCGCATTAATTCACAAGCCATTGTAAGAATGCTCTTTCAACCCTTGCTATAATACGGCCTTATTCAAACACCGGTTAAGCCATATGCGACTCATTAGAATTGCCACTCGACGCAGCCCATTGGCCTTATGGCAAGCAGAACACGTTGCTGCTAAATTAAAACAGTACCACCCACATCTCAATATTGAGCTGGTGAAAATGATAACCCAAGGCGATAAGATTTTAGACACGCCCTTGGCTAAAATTGGCGGCAAAGGCTTGTTTGTTAAAGAACTCGAACAAGGCATGCTAAAGGGTGACGCTGATATTGCTGTGCATTCGATGAAAGACGTGCCTGCGCAACTACCTGATGGCTTAGAAATTGGCGCCATACTTGAACGCGAAGATCCTCGCGACGCATTTGTATCTAACCAGTTTGACACCATTGATGCGCTACCCCAAGGCGCCGTTGTTGGCACATCTAGTCTAAGGCGGCAATGCCAATTACTGCAAATGAGGCCTGACCTGCGCATCAAATCCCTTCGCGGCAACGTCAACACACGCTTACAAAAACTGGATGATGGCGATTACGATGCCATTATCTTAGCTGCTGCAGGGCTTATTCGCTTAGGTTTCGAGGCCCGCATAAAAACAGCCTTGCCGGTTAGCACCATGTTAGCGGCTATCGGCCAAGGCGCTATCGGGATTGAGTGCCGTACCGGTGATGACGCGACACAGCAGCTTATCGAGTGTTTACACGACAGTACAACCGCCACCCGCATTACCGCAGAACGCGCCATGAATTTTAAGCTGGAAGGCGGCTGCCAAGCACCGATTGCGGGTCACGCGAAAATTAAAAATGGCACGTTACGCTTGCACGGCCTAGTGGCTGAACCCGATGGCAGTTTAATCGTTTCCGAACAGTTAGAAGGTACCCTAGAAGATGCTGAGCAAATTGGCATCACCGTGGCCGAGCGGTTATTAGCCGGTGGCGCAAAAAATATTCTCGATAAATTGTATGGCCGTGCCGACTAACAACGCCCCATTAATTAATGTTTTAGTCACTCGGCCTAGCCATCAAGCCGACAAGCTATGCGCTGAGCTAACGGCAAATGGTTTGCATGCTATTCGCTACCCTAGCATTGACATTCAAGCCGTCAGCAACACACCTCAAGCGACAGCCGCCTTACAAAACATCATTCGCAGCGATAACCTTATATTTATTAGCGCAAACGCTGTGACGCACGCACACCAACTGCTGAGCACCCAATGGCCTGAGATCAACGGAAGCATCATTGCTATCGGCCCAAGCACCGCAAACGCCCTGCTCAATATTGGCTTAATACCCCGTATCACAGCGCAAACTCCGTTTAATTCCGAACAATTACTTAAACAGCTACCCAGCTTAGATAACGTAAGTATTATTAAAGGTGAAGGCGGCCGAGATTTTCTTGAGAAACAACTCACGGCACGCGGCATTAACGTAACCGCGGTCGATGTGTACAAACGGGCAATGCCAGCCAACAACCCCATAGCACCCAGTAACGTATTGCATTACATCACCATCACCAGCCAACTGGCATTAGAAAATTTATTCTTATTATTGCCCGCGCAAACCAAAAAATTAAAGCAAGCAAGTACGTTCGTTGTCCTCAGCCAACGCATTGCTCAATTCGCTAAAAGCCTTGGCTGCCAGCACATCTTAACCAGCAAAGATGCCAGTGATGCGGGTTTGGTTGCAGCTATTACCGATGAAGAAAGTCACTAATTTTTTTAATTCAATATAGACACCTTCAACGCTATACTATAGTTTTACTGTGTCTTATTTAAAGTAAGGCTCGATGATGTATTTAAGCACACGTTTTAACGTCCACGGATATTGAAGTCATGACAGATAAAGCAAAGAACAGCAGCACTAAAAAAGACGAGCAAGCCTCTAAGCAAGCCCCAGTCGCTACAAAAAAAGCCGTCGCGAAAAAAACTGCAAGCAACCCCGTTAAACAAAAAACAGGGGGCGGTATTGGCTGGTTGGCTATCGTCTTAGTTATCGCTGCAACAGGTGTGGGCTATGTTGCCTTTAATCAACTCAAACAACAAATTAGCGGGCTCGTTAATGACGCTCATTCTTCCGGCACAAAAATATCAGGCTTATCGCAAGACTTACAATCGAATTCGAAGCAATCAAACGCTAACACCCGTGACTTGTCTCAACAACTGGAGACACTACAGCAGCAATCTAGCGAAAAAATCGCCTTATTACAAAAACAAGTCGGTAAAAATAGACGGCAATGGTTGATTGCTGAGGCTGAATATTTAGCCAGCGTCGCTAACATGCGACTGTTATTGGCTGAAGACGTGGACACAGCCATCTCTGCGTTACAGGCAGCTGATCAGCGCCTGAAAGAAAATGGCGACCCGATTACCTTCCCTGTGCGTAAACAACTAGCCAAGGAAATCAACCTGCTAAAAAGCACCGAGTTACCTGATATCGTCGGCATTTCATCGCAATTACTTGCGCTAGAAAGCGCCATTGCGCAAATGGGGGTGACTGACCCTCATGCAGGTACCGCCCAAGCACCTGAGATTGGCAAAGGCGACGCATCGCCCATTCCAGACAACATACAAGACACACTGAACGACGCCTGGGAAAACTTCAGCAAACTAATTGTTGTACGTCGACATGACAAACCCATGACTGCATTAATGACGCCCGAACGCGTTGAACTGATTCGAAAAAACCTAGCGCTTAAACTTGAAACAGCACGGCTAGCGTTGGTCAATAAAAATGAAACTCTGTACACCGGAAGTATTGCTATTTCAGCGGCTTGGCTAGGCGATTATTTTGACGCAAACAACCCGGCCGTTAAAACCGCATTAGAACAACTCAATGTCCTTAAAGACACCCCGATAAAAGCTGAGCTGCCATCCATTGCTTTGTCACTTAAGATGCTTCGAAATTTACCTATTTTAAGCATCTCAGAACAAGCGATTACTTCGCCAATTATGGTAGAAAAAACTGCCGAAAAAGCAGATAAGGTCATCATCACAACAGACAAACCACCAGCCGTCGAAAAACCCAGCGCCAACACAAACGTTGCTGAGCAACCTAGCGACCTAAAACTATAGGTATCACTATGAAGCTTATTTTTATTACCATTATCGCCCTTGTTATTTCAAGCGTGTTGGCTTATCAAGTTCACTTAGAGCCGGGCTACGCTCTATTAAGCTATGGCACGCTGTCCGTAGAAACATCACTTGCAGTACTCGTTTTCATAACATTGTTTGCATTTAGCGCCTTTTACATAACGTTAAGAACCTTGTTAACCGTCAAACGCGCGCCTAAAAGCTTGGGGCAATGGAACACTAAAAGAAAGCAAGCCAACGCTACAAAAGCACTTAATAAAGGTTTAATAGACTCCGCCGAAGGTAATTGGCAGCAATCTGAAAGGTTATTGGTAAAACATGCCAAAAACAGCGACACGCCATTATTAAATTACCTGAGTGCTGCGCATGCAGCGCAGTCTCAAAACGCGTATGACCGCCGTGATGACTACCTGTTTAAAGCCGGTGAAGCACTCCCTGAACAAATTCATGCCATTCACCTCACCCGTGCAAAACTACAACTGGCAGCTGGACAATTAGAACAAGCGCTGGCAACCCTTCAACAATTGAAGTCTGCAACGCCAAAGCACCCAATCGTATTAACACTGCTAATGAACACGCTCCAACAGTTAGGCGATTGGCACGTTGTTTACACCTTGCTCCCCAGCATAAAAAGCAACCGAAAGATTCTTCAAGACGAATGGCAAACAATTGAGCATGAGACCTTGCTTCATTTATTCAGCAGTGCATCAACCGAAGATAAAGCCGCATTAGATACTATTTGGAAGGCGTTGGATAAAACACAAAAGCTAAACCCTGATTACTTGGCCGCCTATACATCGTATTTGATTAAAACCGGCAAAAGCCAAATTGCCGAGGAATTAGTTTTAAAAGGCCTTAAAAACCAGCAAACTGACGCCTTATTAAGCCTTTATAGCCAACTCAATATCGATACCAATAAGAAGATTCATCAATTAGAAAAATGGTTAAAAAGCCAAGAAACCCGTCCGACATTGCTCAACACCCTTGCCAAACTCTGCTTACAACAAAAACTATGGGGCAAGGCTAAAATGTACCTTGATAAAAGCCTCTCAATTCAGGCAACAAGCCAAGCTTATTTATTATTGGGCGAAGCACATGAACAGCTAGATGACGACACAAACGATGCGAATGCTTTTTATAAGATGGGGCTCGAGCTGTCATTAAATGGCCACGCTATTGCTGAGGCAAAAACAACATAACGTTAGCGTTTATCCATCAAGCCCAAGCTTCATCCATAAGTCATCCACTTTTTGCTTAATCGCGTCATCCATAACGATTGGCTTACCCCATTCACGGGTTGTTTCACCTTGCCATTTATTGGTCGCGTCTAAGCCCATTTTTGATCCCAGGCCGGACACCGGCGAAGCGAAATCTAAATAATCAATGGGCGTATTTTCAATTAAGGTCGTGTCCCTAGCCGGATCCACTCGCGTCGTAATTGCCCAAATCACCGACTCCCAATCCCGTATATCCACATCTTCGTCCGTCACAATAACAAATTTCGTGTACATAAATTGGCGCAAGTATGACCAAATACCGAACATAATCCGTTTAGCATGCCCGGGATATTGCTTCTTAATACTGACGATAGCCATGCGGTATGAGCAACCTTCTGGCGGCAAATAGAAGTCCACAATTTCGGGAAATTGTTTTTTCAAAATCGGCACAAAGACTTCATTCAACGACACGCCTAACACGGCTGGCTCGTCGGGCGGTTTGCCGGTATACGTCGAATGATAGATTGGGTCCTTGCGGTGGGTGATTCTTTCGATAGTAAAAACAGGGAAACTTTCCACCTCATTGTAGTAGCCCGTGTGATCACCAAACGGACCTTCCTCCGCCATTTCATCGGGGTATAAATAGCCTTCCAATACTATTTCCGCACTGGCCGGCATTTGCAGATCATGCGTGATGCACTTGGACACTTCTGTTTTTGAACCGCGTAATAAGCCAGCAAAGGCGTACTCAGACAATGGGTCAGGCACCGGCGTTACCGCCGCTAAAATAGTCGCCGGATCAGCGCCCAGCGCTACAGCAATAGGAAATGGCTCACCAGGATGTTCAGTCTGCCACGCTTTAAAATCTAGCGCGCCGCCGCGGTGTGCTAACCAGCGCATAATAACTTTGTTACGGCCAATCACTTGCTGACGATAAATACCCAGGTTCTGACGCTTTGCATCTGGCCCCTTTGTTATCACTAACGGCCATGTAATCAACGGCCCTGCGTCGTCAGGCCAACAGGTCTGAATGGGGAAGGCGGCTAAATCCACATCATCACCTTCTATAACAATTTGTTGACATTCGGGTCTTTTAACGACTTTTGGCGCCATATTCAGCACTTGTTTGTAAACTGGCAATTTCTCCCATGCATCCTTCATACCTTCAGGCGGTTCTGGCTCTTTTAACGCGGCAAGCACTTCGCCGACTTTTGCCAATGCTTCCACGCTGTCTTGCCCCATACCCAGCGCCACCCGTTTCGGCGTGCCAAATAAATTCGCCAACACGGGTATGGAATACCCTTTTGGGTTCTCAAATAATATCGCTGGGCCTTTTTGACGTAATACGCGATCACAAATTTCTGTCATTTCAAGGTAAGGATCCACCTCTTCAGAAACTCGCTTTAACTCACCCAACTCCTCAAGTTTTGAGATAAAATCACGTAAATCTTTATAATCCATTTTTTCTTATCACTCTCGATCAATTCTTCAATAAAATAACATTTATACTAAAAGTAAGATATGAAATACGACATTACTCTTGATGCAACCGGGCTAAACTGCCCGTTGCCGTTACTTAGACTAAAGCAGCTTTTATCCAATGTTAAGCCGGGCGACATCATTCAAATGATGGCAACTGACCCCGCTGCTCACTTGGACATTGGCGTGTTTATTGATAAATCTAAACACCAGATGCTGCTTCACGAGCGTAACGATGACACCCAGTACTTTTACATTAAAATAGTAAAATAGTTCATCAGACACTAGTGGGCACAAAAAAGGCGTTCAATTGAACGCCTTTTTTATTAGTTGTCGATTATTTACTCGCCTGTATCATAATCTAATTGTGGCTCAAGGAATTTCTCATAGCCTTTCAACATAAATTCCCAGTACAAAATAGGCAACCCAATTGTTTTGGTATGCCACATCAAACTAGATTCTTCATTTGGCTTAGCCACCCACGGAAGTGTTGGCGTTACTTTGCCACCATAAATAAATTCAGCCATCATCACTTTGCCACGCGCAGTTGTTAATGGGCACGAACCGTAACCGTTATAACCTTCTGACATCGGCTTGCCATCTATCAAGTTATTAATGTTCATCACAACTTCCGGTGCTTGCTTACGCACAGCTGCAGCTGTTTTAGAGTTAGGCGTTGAACACGCGTCACCCAAACCAAATACATTCGGGTACTTAACATGTTGCATTGAATTTTGATGAACCTCCACATAGCCAGCATCATTAGAAACGGGAGAACCATGTAAGAACGCTGGTGTTTTTTGATGTGGTGTCACGTGAATCATGTCGAAATCAAGTTCTTTAATTTCACCTTTGTTATCGCCATCAACCACTTCAAATGTTGCTTTTTTCGCTTCACCGTCAATTTTAATTAGCTTGTGCAATAAATCTTTGTGTATTCCATAACCTGCAATAACCTCGTTCAACGCTTTAGCGAAATATGGCACGCCGAACATACCAGGACCGGGATTTGTGAAATGCACATCACTTTGATCTAAGATGCCTTTTCCACGCCAGTAATCAGCGGCTAAATAAGCAATTTTTTGTGGCGCACCCGGACATTTAAACGGTAATGGAGCCTGAGTAAAAAAGGCTTTATCACCTGCTTTAAATGCTTGAACACATTCCCATGTGTACTCAACATAATCAGGTGAGTAATTAGTACACACGCCGTTTTTACCAATCGTTTCTTTTAGACCAGGGATACCATCCCAATCTAAAATCAAACCTGGGCATACAACCAAATAGTCATATGTAATTTTATCGCCGTTATCCAACTCAACCACATTGTTTTCTGGGTCGATATTAGTTGCGGCTTGTTGAATCCAGCTAACACCCTTTGGTATTAGACTAACGGTGGAGCGTCGAGTTTTATCGAAGTCATAGCAACCGCCGCCTACTAACGTAAACGCAGGCTGATAATAGTGCGCTTTTGCAGGATCAACAATGGTGATATCCAGTACTTTTCCGTCTGAATGACGTCTCAAGCTAGCTGCAACGGTAATACCCGCAGCGCCAGCGCCAATAATTAAAATTTGATGATGTTTATCTGACACGGTAAAATCTCCTCTTATGATTTCTATTTTATGAAAATTTTTAGAACCGTTAACTATACGTTGTGATTCTATAAAAGAGAACAACTAAGCCACTGGTTAATCAACTGTTTTTTCTCGCAAATCGTTTTCATATGCATTTTTGCTATATATCTATGTCTTCTCGTTAAATTCTAAAGCCACCATGTTTTTTAAGTTGCCGCTTTTCTTGAATGCCCATTTCGGCATAAATACCTCCGGCAACCCCAATAATAAGCATAATGATAATCGCTACCCACGATGTTCCGGCCTCGCTGTTTACCACTGGCTCACTAACCCGTTCTAGTTCGAGACTACTCACTTCTTCAAGCTCCACCGTATGGCGTTTTGTAAGCAGCTTCGCTTCGTCTTTTAGTTTTTTGATAACAGCGTTCGCCTGGTCTAAATTTGCCATCAAAGTTTGCTCGGATTGTCGTGTAACTTGCGACTCATCAGGATTGCGTTTTTTAACTGATTTAGGCTGTTCGACAGTCAGCAATTGCTTTTCTGCAGCGTCTAACGTCCCTTGTAACTGCCTATACTTACTCTGAAGCGCTAACAATCGAACCCTTGCTGGTTTATCTTCTGATAAAAACCGCTTTTCAACCCAGCCCGTTTTCCCGTCAACAAGCTGCACCTGTACAAAGCCGTCTTGCTCACCCAATAATTCGACGGGCGTGCCGCTCGGAAGCAACTGAATCGGTTGTTCGCCACGGCTTGGCTCCGCATACATGCCAGCCAATAGCTTATCGGTGATGTGCGCCGAATACGCTAACATCGGCATTAGCAATGCCAGTAAAAGAAGTCTTTTAAGCATATTACGCCGCTATGCCAGAATGTTTTAACAATGCATCGATTGTTGGTTCACGCCCCCTAAAAGCTGTGAATAGCGCCAGTGCATCATCGCTGCCGCCTTTTTCTAAAATGTTCTGCAAAAATGAACGGCCTGTTTTTTTATCAAACACACCATTTTCTTCGAACAATGAAAACGCATCACTGGAAAGCACTTCCGCCCACTTATAACTGTAGTAACCCGCCGCATAACCGCCAGCAAAAATATGCGAAAAGCTGTTCGGAAAACGGTTAAACTCTGGCGTTTTAACCACACTGGTATCGCGCCTAACTTGCTCCAGAATATCGTAAATTTGCGCATCATTACTTTCGTCATATTCCAAATGGATACGGAAATCAAAAATTGAAAACTCAATTTGCCTGACCATTTGCATGCCTGATTGAAAGTTTTTCGCCGCAAGCATCTTCTCAAACATAGCGTCAGGTAAGGTTTCACCGGTTTTATAATGACCAGAAATCAACGTCATCACCTCTTTTTGCCAGCACCAATTTTCCATAAACTGACTCGGCAATTCAACCGCGTCCCACTCCACGCCATGAATACCAGAAACACTTAAATAATCTACTTTTGTCAGCATGTGATGTAAGCCATGGCCAAATTCATGGAATAACGTTTCCACTTCACCGTGGGTTAACAGTGACGGATCATCGCCAATTGGCGGCGTAAAGTTACAGGTTAAATACGCAACGGGGTTTTGCACACCGCCCTGTTTTTTAAAACGCGTCACGCATTCATCCATCCACGCACCGCCACGTTTATGTGGACGCGCATATAAATCGATATAAAAACGTCCTCGCTGAACGCCTTCCTCATCAGTAATTGCAAAAAATTGAACGTCTTTATGCCAAGTATTAACACCATCAACTTCTGTGATGTTAATGCCGTAAAGCTTTTCCACTACGTCAAACATACCAGACAAAACACGATTCGCAGGAAAATAAGGCTTTATCTCTTCTTGGGAAATTTTATAACGTGCTTCACGCAGCTTTTCTGAAAAATAAGCCACATCCCAAGACTCCAAATCACCGGCGTGACCCTGCTGATTAGCAAATTCAGTGAGCTCAGCAACGTCTTGCTTTGCCATCGGCAAAGATCGTTCCGCCAATTGATTTAAAAAGCCCAACACATCGGACGTTTTTTCAGCCATTTTCGTTGCCAACGATAAATCGGCGTAACTTTCAAAACCCAATACCTTCGCTTTTTCATCGCGTAAACCGACGATTTTCGCCATTATTTCCGTGTTATCCCAAGCAATATCCCCCGTGCTTTGCTCCGATGCTCGAGTAACAAACGCATGATGGATTTCATAACGTAACTCCCGGTTGTCGGCATAGGTCATCAGCGCCATATAGCACGGAAATTCTAGCGTTAACATCCAACCTTCTTTATCTTTTTGCTTCGCCGTTTGGTGCAATAAATCGATCGTTGAATCGGGCAAACCAGCCAGTTCGGCTATATCCACAACGTGTTTATCCCATGCGTTCGTTGCGTCCATTAGGTTTTCTTCAAATTGATTGGTTAACGAAGATAGCGCTTGCGAAATGTCCATATAACGCTGTTTTTTATCCTCGTCTAAGGCCACACCCGATAGTTCAAAGTCTCGCAATGCATTATCAATTATTTTCTTTTGGGCTGTTTTAAGCAACCTATATTGGCCACCCTCTTTAATAGAGCGATACGCCAAGTACAATTTCTTATTTTGCCCAATCTCGGTTGAATACTCGCTCAATTTAGGCAGGCAATTTGAATACGCCTCACGCCATTCATCGTTATTCATCACCGAATTCAAATGACTCACCGGTGACCAAACACGGCTCAAATGGTCATCAATTAATTCCATTGGATACACCAAGTTATCCCAGTTATAATTAGTCTGTCCCTCAAGTAATGAGGCAATTTTTTTCTTATTGCTGTCCAAAAGCTGGTTAATAGCAGGTTCTATGTTTGCCGCTTTAATGGCACTGAAGCTGGGCAATTCGAATTCTTCTAGTAAGGGATTTGTCATAATATTCTACTTTGAAAAAGACTATGTTCGCACGATTATAGTAATTGAGCCACTACTCAAACCGTATGTTGAACATCCATACGGCTACCGCACCCGACACAAAAAATAAAAACATTGAGCCCCACGATTTATATTGGAAACGACTCGTCAGCACAGCTTCATCCTGAGTCGAAATTAAGAATGGTTTGCGGCTACTCGTTGGCTTTTGAATCATATTGTCAATATGCGCATCGTCTTTTTTGTCTAACGACGGCGTTATCTGCTCTTTTGCAATCAGCACGGCCTTTTCCCACTCCTCGGAATCAATACGGTCATCTTTGTTTTCATCAAACCGATTCAAAAACGCTTTGGGGTTGGTTTTCCAGTTAGTTAAAATCGCCGCTAGTGACTCGTTCTCAGAGGGCAATTCCATTTCTCTGAACGATTTAAAATCACCCAATACATACAAACTGTCACCCTCATGAATGCGCTTTTCGCTGTATCGATAGCGCCGACCAATGGCAAAGGCTCTTGAGCTAAAACCCTTGGGACCCGCGCTTGGATACGGCGTACTGCCGTACCAAGTATCCGACACAGAGTAGACAACTTCTGCGTCACCCGGGTCGACAATCGCTTTACCCGTTTGCCCGTGTAATGCAAACACGCCATCACTGACACCGGATTCATATAGGTGCCAACTGGTACGACTGCGCCCACGAACGTAATGCGACTGCTTTTCTTCAACCTTGTACCGATACCAAACGCAACTCAGTTTCGTCAGCAGCGCAATAATAGGCTCGCCAGGCAACAATTTTGCGACACCCTCAAATTCGTTATAGCCCTGCGAGGCTGAACGTATCAGTGCGGTAGGGGTGTCCTGCATGATTCGATAACGCCATAAAAAACGAAAATAAAAGTACAGACTAGCCGCTGATGCAATGCACGCACCGACAAAATACAACCAAAACTTATCGTTTGGTAATTGTTGAATGGCATATGCCAAATCATTCATCATTCAAATAATTTTTTTACACTCACGTCGGCAATTTCTGATTCTTCAAATTCCAACAGATCGAACGGGTTAAAGCTAAAGAACTTTGCAATTAAAATATCCGGGAACTGTTCAATGCGTACATTATTCAAATTCACGCTTTCGTTATAAAATTCACGCCTATCCGCTATGTTATTTTCCAATTGGCTAATGCGCTTTTGTAATTCTTTAAATGAATCATTCGCTTTAAGATCAGGGTACGCTTCTGCAACGGCAAAGAGATTCATCAGCCCTTGACGCATTTTGGTTTCTGCCTGCCCCAACGCCGCTACATCTGATTTGCCTAAGGCACTTGAAACGCCTGAACGCGCCAACATGACATTTTCGAGCGCCTCTCTCTCATGTTTCATGTACTGCTTACACGTTTCGACTAACTTTGGCAGCTCGTCGTGCCGCTGTTTAAGCAACACATCAATGTTTGACCACGCTTTTGATACGCTGTGCTTCAAACTGACCAAGCTGTTATATAGCGCTACGGCATAGCCCGCCACCACAACAATAATCGCCAAGCTAATGAATCCTGATACACTCATGTTTTTCTCCTTTAAACAAAATGCTTGCCAAATTATAGGACAGGATACACCTTATGCCCGTTAAACCTTTCGACTCTATTGCACCGTCTATTCAAGACCGTGTTTTCATTCATGAAACAGCCGTTGTCATTGGTGACGTCACCCTTGCCGAAGACGTATCCGTTTGGCCTTTAGCGGTTATACGAGGCGATATCCATAGCATTACCATCGGAGCTCGCTCCAACATTCAAGACGGCAGCGTCTTACACGTTACTCACGCCAGCGATTTCAACCCTGGCGGTTATCCACTAACCATTGGTTGCGATGTAACCGTGGGGCACAATGTCACGCTACATGGTTGCACCATTGGGAACCACTGTTTAATTGGTATGGGTGCTATTGTGATGGATGGCGCTGTTGTTAACGACGGCGTGATGATTGGTGCCGGTAGCCTAGTGCCGCCGGGTAAGGTTTTAGAAAGTGGTTATTTATATGTGGGGTCGCCGGTTAAAAAAGCCCGTCCCATTAACGACAACGAAGCGAAATTCCTTGAATATTCCCCTCAAAACTACGTCCGTTTAAAGAATAAATATTTAGGTGAGCTTTCTTAACTTCGTAAGCTTGCCCTAATTGCTAAGGTATCAGGCATCACGTCTCGCCATACATTAAATGCGTGGGCCGCTTGCTCCACTAACATGCCCAGCCCATCTATTGACAGGCTCGCCCCTTGCTCTTCACCCCAGCGTACGAATGCTGTAGGTTGTTGGCTGTACGCCAAGTCATAACAAACGCCGTTGATAGCTAACAAACCCTTAGCCAGTGGTGGCAAGTCTCCCGTTAAACTAGCAGACGTCGCGTTAATGATTAAATCGAACTGCTGGCCAGCCAATGCCTCATAACTGGATGACTGAATATCGCCAATCGGTGCAAACAGCTGTTGCATCGTTTGCGCCTTCGACACGGTTCTATTCGCCAAACATAGACAAGATGGCTTGACTTCTAACAACGGCCCTAAGATACCCCGCGCCGCGCCGCCAGCACCCAGCACCAATATCCGTTTTCCATCTAACGATAAATCTAAATGCTCGCATAAATCACTTAATAGGCCCACGCCATCCGTGTTATCACCCAGCAAACTACCGTCATCAAGTAATTTAATGGTATTAACGGCCCCGCTGAATTTTGCTCGCTCAGTTAGGCTGTCTACTTTCTCAAAGGCTAACTCTTTCAGCGGCACGGTGCAATTAACACCTTTTCCGCTTGCTTTAAAAAAGTCGGCGATAGTTTTATCAAATGCTTCAGGCTTAACCTCTATCGCTTTATACGCTAACGACTGATTTGTTTGCTGAGCAAACTGCTGGTGAATAACGGGGGACTTACTGTGCCCAATTGGAAACCCTAAAACCGCGTATTGATCCATTGTTAACCCGTTTCTTTTAACCAACGGGCAACGTCTTTAGCAAAGTAAGTCAAAACACCAGCTGCCCCCGCCCGTTTAAACGCCAGCAACGACTCTAACACGGTTGCTTTCTCATCCAGCCAGCCATTTTGCGCGGCGGCTTTCAACATCGCGTATTCACCACTCACTTGGTAAGCGAACACAGGAATTTGAAATTCATCACTGACGCGCCGAACAATATCTAAATAGGGCATGCCCGGCTTTACCATCACCATATCCGCACCCTCTTCAATATCCAAACCTACTTCAACCAAGGCTTCATCGGTATTCGCACAATCCATTTGATAACTGTATTTATTGCCCGCGCCTAATGGCTTAGCAGAACCTACTGCATCTCGAAACGGTCCATAGAAACTTGATGCGTATTTAGCCGAGTAAGCTAATATTTTAGTATTGGTGTAACCCGCCACTTCCAGCGCCTCACGTATTGCACCCACTCGCCCATCCATCATATCGGATGGCGCAACAATATCAGCGCCTGCTTCAGCATGCGATACTGCCTGTTTTACCAGCACGTCGACCGTTTCATCGTTCAAGACATAACCGCTGGCATCAACCAAGCCATCTTGCCCATGTGTTGTGAACGGATCTAGCGCCACGTCAGTAATCACACCTAACTCAGGCAATGCTTGTTTTAATGCTCGAACCGCCCGTTGAGCCAGTCCATCTGGATTCCAGGCTTCATCGGCCGTTTCTGTTTTGGATTCTGCAGATGTCACGGGGAAAAGCGCAATCGCCGGCACGCCCAAGTCAAAAATTTCTTTCGCTTCTTGCAGTAATAAATCAATACTAACGCGTTCGACTCCTGGCATAGAATCAATGACTTGACGTTGATTTTCACCCTCAACCACGAAGATGGGATAAATCAAATCATCCACTACTAACGTTGTTTCTCGCATTAATCGACGACTAAAATCATCCGAGCGCATGCGCCGTTGTCTCGTATGAAGAATTTCATTTGTTTTATCAGTCTTCATTTTACTTACCATTTTAAGCTATAATTGTTTACTTGAGTTTTAACATTCAAGCCGTAAAGCGGCCCTAGAAATATTGATTTGAACGACTATACTCTTTCTATTAGAGCCTATTACATACAAGCAAACAAGAAACAGCCTATGAAACATTTTTTAAGCATATTAATTCTTAGCTTTCTGTCAACATTAACCATTGCTGACAACAATAGCGTTTATGAAATTACCACCGATGCGAACATGAATGAAACCTTCGATTCAGTTTATCAGGAATTGGAACAACGTGATTTTTGAAGCCAACATTGGTAAAAATCTGTCTCGTTTTAAAGAAAAATAGGGCGTAAACTACAACAAAAACAACTTAGGTGGTATCCGCAGCATGGTTTTTTGTAATGGCTGGTACCCGAATAAAGTAAGTAATGCAGACCCTTCAATGCTGGCTCTATGTCCGTTACATTTAACAGTCATCGAGCGTTCAGGTAAGGCGCATATATTATTTGTTAGGCCAAGCTTTGTTGGGCAAGGCAGTCAAGCATTACCGGTGCTTAAGGAAATATAAAATACCGTCATCGAGGCCATAAAGGCCGCAATAGAATAAGCTTTAATACGGTCTATATAAACAATAGAAAACAACAGCAATAAAAAGGAATACATTATGAACAAAATAAAAGGACTTCTTATTATCGGGCTTATGGCTTTTTTGTCATGCGCGACGATTAACGCATCGGCAAACGAATTGAATGCACCTCAGTTGGTCATTCTAGAAACATCCGACTTACTGTATGGCATCATCCAGAAAGATAGAGAACGCCTCAACAATCGTAACTATGTTTTTCAACTTGTAAACGAGGTGATTGAGCCACGCGTGGATTTAAACAAAATTTCCAGGCTGGTACTTGGCAAATACTGGCGCAAAGCATCACAAGACCAAAAAGACCAGTTTCAACTAGAATTCAAAGGCTTGTTAGTTAACACCTATGCCGTGGCCTTCAAAGAATTTGGTGAGTGGACAATCCATTTCATACCAATGTCTTTCGAGTCAACACAGAAACGCGTGATTGTTAAAACTCAAATCATTCAACCCTCTAGCCCGCCTATTGCCGTTAACTACCGCATGGCGATTAATAAAGAGGGCCAATGGAAAGCCTATGATGTGATTATCGAAGGTATCAGCTTGGTAACAAATTACAGATCCAGCTTTGCTAAAAGCATTAAACGAAGCGGCGGTTTAGATAATGTCATTAAACAATTGGCAGAGAAAAATAAACAGTCCGAGTCAGCTAGCCAATTGGCTCTTGAAGAGGCTAAGAGTAACTTTTAATCCTTCTTACTTTTTGTTAACCAGTCTCTAGGCTTCAAAAACTTCTCGTAAAGCTCGCTTTCGGGTGAGCCAATTTCTGGGCTCCAGTTATACCGCCAACTCACCTGTGGCGGTAACGACATAAGAATAGACTCTGTGCGGCCACCTGTTTGTAAGCCAAACAGAGTCCCCCGGTCGTAAATCAAGTTAAATTCAACATACCGCCCCCGCCGATAGAGCTGAAAATCTTTTTCTCTTTGGCTAAACGGCAAATCCTTACGGCATGAGACAATCGGTTCATACGCGGTTATAAAGTGATTGCCGACGCTTTGCATCAATTCAAAACTGCGCTCAAAACCACCCGCATTTAAATCATCAAAGAACAGGCCCCCAATGCCACGTGGTTCATTGCGGTGTTTTAAGAAAAAGTAATCATCACACCATTTTTTGTATTCCGCATACACCCTCTCACCAAAAGGTTCGCAAGCCTGTTGAGCTTGTTGATGCCAATGTACTGCATCCTCTTCAAAACCATAGTATGGCGTTAAATCAAAGCCACCACCAAACCACCAAATAGCATCCTCACCTTCTTTTTCAGCGATAAAAAAACGCACATTCGCATGCGATGTTGGCACATACGGGTTGCTCGGGTGCATCACTAACGACACGCCAAGTGCTTCAAAATTACGACCGGCCAATTCAGGACGGTGTTGGGTCGCTGACGCAGGTAAAGAATCACCGCGAACGTGTGAAAAATTAACGCCTGCTTGTTCAAACACATCGCCCCCTTCCAGTACACGCGTTCGACCACCCCCGCTATCTCCGCCCCGCTCCCATAAGTCTTCTGAAAAAACACCATTGTCCTCTAGCGCTTCGAGAGACGAACAAATACTGTCCTGCAAGCTTAATAAATACTCTTTTACTCGTTGTATATTGGGTGATGACATAGGCTATAGTCTAGCGTAATTGTTTATTCGAAAACGGGTCAATAATTCGACTCGGTTTTTTTGCTAAGCCAACCCGACCGCCAATGACATGAACACCCAAAGCCTGAAATTTTAATCGCGCTTGATGAGCTGTTTTTAACGGCTCGCAACCCGCTACGTTTGCACTGGTTGACACAAGTGCCGTTCTTGCAAGTTCACACAATTCTTTCGCTAACGGATGCTGGGTAAGACGCACAGCAAGCGTTTCATGCTCACCTGTCAGCCATGTTGGCACAGATTCTTTAGCAGGTAATAACCAAGTCGTCGGTTCCTGACGTCCATTATGTATTCTCGACTTAATCGATTCGGGCAATGATTTTAGAAAAGGTGATAGTTGCGAAAAGCGAGAGGCAATTAGAATGAGGCCTTTATGTTGCCCACGTTTTTTTAATTTTAATAAATCGAGAACAGCCATGGGGTTTAGTGGGTCACAGCCCAAACCGAACACAGATTCAGTAGGATAAGCGACGACTTTACCCCCATATAAGGATTCTACAAATCGTCTTTTTTGCCAAGCTGATGGCACTGAAAATAAACTCGCTTGTTAAGCTTGCTTGAGCTTTTCTTGTAGCTCTTGGTTCTTTTTAATCACCGCTGCACCCGCCGCTTTTCTTTCTGCTAATACACGTTGCGCAAGACTATCGTCAGATAACGCGAAAATTTGCGCTGCTAAATAGGCTGCGTTTTTTGCGCCTGGTTTGCCAATGGCCACACTCGCCACCGGAATGCCCCCTGGCATTTGAACGGTTGATAACAACGCATCTTTACCTTGTAAAGAACCTGCGTCTAATGGCACACCAATCACTGGCTTCACGGTGTTCGCCGCCACTGCACCCGCTAAGTGCGCCGCCAAACCGGCTGCCGCAATAAAAACACCACAGCCGCGCTGATCAGCCGTCGTGACGTATTCATGTGTTTCTGCCGGGGTTCTATGGGCTGACGTTATTCTTACTTCGTAAGGAATATCCAGTTTTTTAAGCACATCTAGAGTAAATTGCATAACAGGAAAGTCTGAATCTGAGCCCATTAAAACGGCAACGAACGGTGTTTTATTTTGCATAATATTTTTTGTTTGTTTAGAGGCGTCAGGATAACGTAGCGAGCGCTGGCAAGACAAGGCAAAAATTAGCGAAAACGCGCAATTTACTGGCGTAAATAAGCATTTTTATGCTGACCTTTAACGATGTATTGTCAAGCGCAGTAGTTAAGCTGAGGTCTCATTAATCAGGTTTAGCCATCTCTTCACAAGGCGTGACGTACGAGCACTCTTGTTGCGGACAGACTTTCTCGCTGCCACGGCGTTTGGTTGTTTTTACAGTCAAGATCGGCCAACTACAGCTTGGGCATGACTCATTAATCGGTGGATTCCACAGTGCATATTTGCATTTTGGGTAATTCGAACAGGAATAAAATATCTTCCCTTTACGAGATTTTCGTTCAAGTATGGTACCTTTTTTACAGTCTGGGCACACAACATTGGTGTCTTTCGGCTTTTCTAACGGCTCCATGTGTTTGCAATCTGGGTATGAACTGCAACCGATAAATTTACCGTAGCGCCCCGTACGAATAATTAAATTTGATTCGCATTTCGGGCATTGACGCCCTTCAACTACTTCAGGTTCTGCTGATGCTGCATCGTCATTCAAGTTACGCGTATAACTGCACTCTGGGTAATCCGTACAACCAATAAAGCGACCATTTCGACCTAAACGTATTGACAATTGTTTGCCACACTCTGGGCATTTTTCGTCCATCGCTTCTTGCGTTACATCACTGCGCTGAACGCTGACTTCTTTATCGTCAATGAGTGCTTTGAACGGCTGCCAAAATGTTTTCATTAATGGCAACCATTTCTTTTCACCACGTGAAACCGCATCAAGGTCATCTTCTAACTTGGCGGTAAAATCGTAATCCACGTAGTTAGTAAAATGCTGGGTTAAGAATTTATTAACAATACGGCCCACATCTGTTGGGTAGAAACGCTTCGTTTCCAACTCAACATAATCTCTATTTTGCAAGGTCGAAATAATAGACGCATAGGTTGAAGGGCGGCCAATACCGTGCTCTTCCAATGATTTAACTAAACTGGCCTCACCATAACGTGGTGGTGGTTCGGTAAAGTGTTGATTGGGAATCACTTCAAGCAAATCTATCAATTCACCTTCTTTCATCGGTGGCAATAAATTTTCTTTATTGTCATCATCTTCTTTACTGTCGTCTTTGCCTTCGAGGTAAACGGACATAAAGCCCGGCTTGTTGACGGTTGATCCTGTCGCACGAAACACATGCCCTTTGCCGCAGGTTAAATCGGCACTCACACCATCAATTAAGGCATGCACCATTTGACTGGCAACTGCGCGTCTCCATATCAACAAATATAATTTATATTGGTCATTTGATAAGGAACCACGAATCTCTTCAGGCACCCGTGAGGCTGAACTCGGGCGAATCGCCTCATGCGCTTCTTGAGCATTCTTAGATTTGGTTTTGTAAACCGGCACTGTTTTCGGCACATTTTCTTTGCCATAACGCGACGCGATCAAGCCCCGCATTTCTTCAACCGCCTCATCAGCTAAGTTCACAGAATCGGTTCTCATATAGGTAATTAAACCAACTGTTTCAGCGCCAATGGTGACACCTTCATACAGTTGCTGAGCGATTTGCATGGTTTTCTTGGTTGTAAAGCCCAGTTTTCTTGCGGCTTCTTGCTGTAGCGTTGAGGTTGTAAATGGCGCAGCGGGGTTACGCTTGCGCTGTTTTTTCTGTAACTTTTTAACCAGTAATTTACCGGCTGCAACGGCTGTAATGTCGTCTTTTATTTTATTCGCGAACGTGGCATCTTCAACACTAAATTGGGTGAGCTTCGTATCATCAGAATGCGTTAACTTTGCTTTAAATGATTTTTCCGCCGTGGTGACCGCCGCTTCAATACTCCAGTATTCACGGTTTTTAAACGCTTCAATTTCCAGCTCTCTCTCAACAATTAGCCGCAGGGCGGGACTTTGCACACGACCGGCTGATAAACCACGGCGAATTTTTTTCCACAACAAGGGTGATAAATTAAAGCCCACCAAGTAATCCAGTGCACGCCGAGCTTGTTGCGCATCCACCATATCCATCGACAATTCACGTGGTTCTTTAATGGCTTTTTGAATAGACTTTTTCGTGATTTCATGAAAAACAACACGGTACACGGGCTTGTTTTTCAGTAATTTTTTTTCTTTCAGTAATTCAGACACGTGCCAAGAAATCGCCTCACCCTCTCTATCAGGGTCAGTTGCGAGATAGAGTTCGTCGGCTTTTTTCATCGCCTTAGTAATAGCCAGAACGTGACGTTGATTACGTTCAACCAGCGAATATTTCATCGCGAAATCATTGTCTGTATCAACAGCGCCCTCTTTTGGCACTAAATCTCGAACGTGGCCGTACGAGGCCAAAACAGTAAAGCCTTTGCCTAAGTATTTTTCAATGGTTTTGGCTTTAGCCGGTGATTCTACAATTACAAGAGCTGACATATGTTCCGCCTAATGCAGTTCGAATGGAATGTCGCCGTAAACCAGCTCTTCCATTTGTGAATAATGCCCTTCCATTCCGGACTGGCTAAAGAGCACCATTAAGGCTACCCACTTAATATGATCAACGGTTAAAATTGCATCTCCTAGCGCCATTGCACGATCTATAATCAGCTCGCGACGCGTTGAATCAATAATACCCGCTTGTTCTAGGAACAATAAAAATCCTTGCGCGTCGACGTCAAAACGTAAGCGCTCTTCAGGTGAGTGAATGCGAATAGCTGTTAGGCCTACATAGTTTTCAACTTCTGTTGTCGGTAAGGCCGTTAACTCATCCATCCAATCGAAAGCTCTGTCCACGTAATTATCAGTAAACCCAGCTTCCAATAGCTCTGTTTTTAACGCGCCTTGTTCGATGACTTTTTCATCACCCACATCAATATAATGCTCGAACAAATATACAAGTACTTCAAAAATAGTTTCTTTCATATCTTCCAAATTTATCTCTACTTAACGGTTGAACACCGATAGAAAAGGCCGCCAGGCGCAGATGATACTAAACCTTCGAGCTCAAGTACTAATAACATAGACGATATTTCTTCTGCTGTAAAATCGGTCTGTGCAATTAAGTCATCCACTGACGTGGGGTCAAAGGCAATTTTTTCAAGTAAAACAGCATAATCGCCTTCTAATGACAAGCTGTTTAACGCCTCGTCTGCTTCCTCTCCAACTGCTGCGCCTATAGCAACGAGCGACAAATTTCCTAAGTCTTCTAATACGTCATCGGCGGTTTCAATTAACTTTGCGCCTTGGCGGATTAAATGATGGCAGCCTTTCGATAACGGATTATGAATTGAACCTGGAATTGCAAACACTTCCCGTCCCTGTTCCATGGCATGCCTTGCCGTCACGAGCGTGCCACTTTTTATCGCTGCCTCAACCACCAACACACCGAGACTCAGGCCGCTAATAATTCGGTTGCGTCGTGGAAAATAACCCGGCTTCGCCTGCGTTCCAATCGGAAATTCGGACACCAAGGCACCCGTCTTTATTATTTCCTCTGCCAGCGATTTATGCTGCGCGGGGTACACTCTGTCCAGTCCTGTTGCAGCAACCGCGATGGTCGCTCCTGTCGCTGCTAAGGCGCCCTTATGAGCGGCCTGGTCAACACCCAAGGCCAAACCACTGGTTACCGTTAAGCCAAATTTGGCAAAACTTTTTGCAAATGCTTGCGTTGTCTTTAACGCCATCGGTGATGGGTTTCTTGTGCCCACCATGGCTATTTGCAAGGAGCCCAAAAGCGACCTGTCACCACGAATGAAAAGTACCGGGGGCGGATCAGGTATTTCCTTTAATAAGACAGGGTAATCAGCATCGTGCCAGCACATCAAATGGCAACCCTCATTCTCTAACCACTTGAGATCTGGCTCAATTTCGTCATGGTCAAACCGCTTTATTAACTCAGCAACGTTTGCCGATAGCCCTGCTTTTTTTAACTCGACAATCGGCGCCGAAAAAACAGCTGATGGCGAACCAAATACGTCGAGTAATGCTACATACGTCTTAGCACCAACACCCTTAACCCGCCATAAAGCTAGCCATGCGCTTACCTCAGAAACATCAAAGCCTGACGATGAACACGCATCGTCAGGCCTTTTGATATTAAACAACGTACGGTGTGCGAACTACATCAAGACGGTGCATAACTCGCTGACTTTGCATAATAAGCCCATAACTAACCCGGTCAAATACTCGGAAAATCATTAGCACACCCGCTTCTTCATCCGGCAGTTTCACCTCAGCCCCACCACCAGCGATAACGTCTCTTACTGTTTCGCCTGCGCGATCAACCTGTAACACATGGCCTACTTCAACACCGTCTTGTTCGCCACGGTCAATCACCACGACGTCAAATTGCGCTACCTGAGACACCCCATCAACCACACCGACAATGCGTCCTTTAATATCCGTTTCGGGCGCATGTGGGAAATAGTTTTGTATGATCGGCCCTTCTAACGCCGGCAATAAGCGGTCGCCCTTACGCACTTCACGCGTAGATTTCGACAACATAACCGTCGCAGGATCGCCTTTTAAAGTCACCGCTGACTCAGCGATATACACCGACTCAAAGCCAAGCGACTCACCCGTTTCACCGTCTAAATATTCTTCGCCTTGACGAACAACAACATAACCGTCTTCGATGCTGTCGATAAATGAGCGGACGTATGCTTTATACCCTGGACTACCAAGTATGTGCTCATCATCAAACGCGACGATATACGGCGCTGAGTCATACTCTTCTTGCGTCATTATTCTGGGCTTATTTAAAAATGCAGCAATGGCGTCCAAAGGAATAGCGGGGATTGCGCCATCTAAACTGGTACGCCTAATCGAAGGAGATAACTTACCGTCACCTCTTTTTAGAGTCAGCCTTGGCTGCCCATCAATAAAAGACAGCTCAATAATATCGCCAGGGTATATTAAATGAGGGTTAGCAATCTGATCATTGGCTTGCCAAATATCAGGCCAGCGCCACGGTGTTTTCAGAAACCGTGCAGATATATCCCAAAGCGTATCGCCTTTAACGACAACGTATCGATCCGGATGTGATGGATTCAACTCAATGTTATCTGCCAATACATTCCAGCAAAGTAACACCCCGAGTAGCAACACTGATAGTTTTTTCATAGCCATAATCTTCCTTTTTGTTGGCTAATTAAGAACACTGTAAGTCTAGCCTAAAATATTCGCTATTCAAAGTTTAACCTAAATTAGTTAGAATTCCCCCTAAACAATTGAGTACAAACGCACATTTTTAACTTTTACAATGACAAAATTAGATATCCTTCGATTTCCAGACAAGCGATTACGCACAAAAGCAGTTGAAATTAGTACCGTTGACGATAACTTGCGCACATTTGTCGCTGATATGTTTGAAACGATGTATGAAGCACCAGGCATTGGTTTAGCAGCAACGCAGGTTAATTATCACAAGCGCTTAATGGTTATTGACGTATCAGAAGATAATAATGAGCCTCTTTGCTTTATCAACCCCGTTATTACTCACAAGGAGGGGATTGAGGTAATGCAAGAGGGCTGCCTTTCTGTGCCTGGTTTTTACGAAGACGTTGAGCGAGCCGAAAGCATTACGGTAAAAGCGTTAGATAAACACGGTGAATCGTTTGAATTGACGACCAACGATTTATTGGCCGTGTGCATCCAACACGAAATTGATCACTTGGATGGCAAGTTGTTTGTTGATTATTTATCCCCTTTAAAGCGCAACCGAATTCGAAAAAAGCTCGAACGTGCGGAAAAAGAACTCACAGGGCAAAAAAATCGACCGACGGCCAACCTTTAACCAACGCACACAACCCCAATGAAGATTATTTTTGCAGGCACGCCTGACTTTTCCACCCCAACCTTAAACGCATTAATTCAAAGCGAACACACCGTTTGCGCTGTTTACACGCAGCCTGACAGACCTGCTGGACGTGGACGAAAAATTCAACTAAGCCCGATCAAACAATGTGCTTTAGAACATGGGATACCGGTTGAGCAACCGCTAAATTTCAAGTCAGAAGAGTCGCTTAATACACTGGCTGACTACCAAGCCGACCTAATGATTGTTGTCGCCTACGGCATTATTTTGCCCGTAGCCGTATTAAATACGCCGCGCCTTGGTTGCATTAATATTCACGCCTCGCTACTGCCCCAATGGCGGGGCGCGGCGCCCATACAACGCGCCATTTTATCTGGTGATAAAGAAACCGGCGTTACCCTTATGCAAATGGACAAAGGGCTGGATACCGGCGATATGTTAGCTAAAGTGTACTGCCCAATCACCTTAGCCGACAACTCAAGCACGATGCACGATAAACTTGCCACACTAGGCGCCGATGCACTTATCAAGCTACTGCCGCTAATTGAAAAGGGCCAAACAAGCCCAACACCACAACCAAACTCCGACGTGAGTTACGCACATAAATTAAGTAAGCAAGAGGCATTGCTCGATTGGAAACAACCCGTCGTTGATATTCAACGCGCTATTCAAGGCTTCAACCCATGGCCCGTTGCCCACACCTTAATTAATGAAAAGCCTTTGCGTATTTGGCAGGCAAAAATCACCACGATTCTCTCGGCCGGCAAGCCGGGAGAAATAAAGACCGACAATGGCAAACTTTTTGTCGCCTGCGACGACTTTTATCTCGAAGTCACCGAGCTTCAGCCCGCCAACAAACGACGCATGAACGCCAACGACTACCTTGCCGGTCAGCAAATAAATGGAGCCTTGCTCGGATGACTAATACAAAACCTGCGCAGCCCTTAGCGTCTGCACGGCAAACTGCTGTTTCCGTTATATGCTCTGTCATCCAACAAGGAAAATCACTCACTGACGCCTTAAACTTGTGTGATAGTTTAGACCCCAGGGATGCTGCTTTCTGCCGTGAGCTGTGCTACGGCACCATCCGCTGGCATGACCGACTCAATGCCATTCTTAATTTATTGCTGAAAAAGCCATTCAAAGCGAAAGACACCGATATCACTGTTTTAGGCTTACTGGGTTTATATCAAATTATTTATTTAAGCACGCCCGATCACGCCGCCGTTTCTGAAACTGTTAATACGTGCAGCAAAGGTAAAAAACGTTGGGCAAAAAATGTGCTCAATGGCGTACTTAGACGCTTCTTACGCGAGCGAGACGCGCTGGAAAAAATTGTTGATGCGCAATTAAACCAACAGTTCTCTCATCCAAGCTGGCTAGTCAACCAATTAGAAAAAGATTGGGGTGCTGAGCGTGTCGCGGATATTCTTCACGCCAACAATCAATACCCACCCATGTCGCTACGCACAAACCAACATGTTGGTTCGCGCGATGCTTACATGAAGCAATTAAAACAAACCGGCATCAACGCGTCAGCTAACCCTTTTAATACCGTCGGGCTGACGCTAGATAGTCCCGTTAATGTGGATAAATTGCCCAACTTTTGGCAGGGCGCCGTTTCGGTGCAAGATAATGCCGCCCAACTGGCTGCAACGCTCCTGGACATCAACGACGGGCAGCGCATCCTGGATGTCTGCGCAGCGCCCGGTGGAAAAACCGCGCATATTCTTGAGTCCTCGCCCGATGGTATTTCTCTGGTTGCAATCGATATAGACGAACGACGAAACCTGCGCGTTATAGAAAATCTAGAACGCTTAAAATTAAATGCCGAGGTATTAACCGTTGATGGCTTAGAACCTGACGAGTGGTTTGACGGCAAACAGTTTCAACGAATCTTATTGGATGCCCCTTGTTCGGCTACCGGCGTTATTAGGCGCCACCCCGACATTAAATTGTTGCGAAAATCGTCTGATATTGCTGCACTGGTGGAATTACAAAACAAGTTACTTCATGCGATATGGCCATTGCTGGAGAAAAAGGGTGTGCTTTTATACGCCACCTGCTCTATATTATCGGCAGAGAATAGTCAGCAAATAGCCGATTTTATGCGCCAACACACTGACGCAAAGATCATGTCAATTGATGCTGATTGGGGGCAATCCTGTGAATACGGACAGCAAATATTGCCGGGCGAGAACAACATGGATGGGTTTTATTACGCATGCTTAACAAAAGTATAACGACAACGTATCTCAGCTTTCTTAGATGGCGGCTGTTGCTCGTCTTAATAATCTGGCTGTTTTCTGTCTCTTGTTTTGCTGACGAGGAAGCTAACATAACCGTCAACAGTGCGACCTTATCTCTTCAAGAACAAACTTTTTCCCTCAATGCCGATATCCACTACAATCTAAGTGACGAGGCAGTCGAAGCGCTACAAAATGGTGTCACGTTAACCTTTAATATTGATTTATCCGTAATAGAAACCCGAAACTGGCTATGGGATAAACATCTCAACAGCATCACGCTGCGTTACCGAATCAAATACCACACTCTCGCTGAAACCTACCAAATTTCTAATCTATCAAGCAATGCACAGCATAACTTTTCCAGCATAACCGCCGCTCTGCATGCGCTAGGCACCCTCAGAGACATTCCTATTCACGCCATTGCCGTCCCTGATGGCTATAACGCCCAAGGTTCTATCACGGCCTATCTCAATATCGAAGCCTTGCCGTTGCCCATGCGGCCCGTGGCATATATAACACCAGGATGGTATTTACGTAGCGACTCCTTTTTATGGCCCCTCAATCCATAAAAAAAAGAACCTACCTCATCCCTGCCGGGGTATTACTTAGCCTGCTTTTCAGTCTTTATTTGATGAGCCATGCGACGCAATCTTCATCGCAATTTAACGAATTATTTTCATCTCTTATCGTCGTTAATATTGTTGGCACACTTTTCTTACTCGGTTTGCTGATTGCAAATATTCGCTGGCTTTGGAAGCAGTTTAAAAAACAAGCCGTGGGGTCACGAATCACCGCACGAATTGTTTTATTATTTTTTGCCATCTCCGTTATTCCAACGGGCGTTGTGTTTTATTTTTCCAATCAATTACTGCACCAAAGCATCGACAGCTGGTTTGACGCACAAATTGACGACGCCATGCAAAACTCATTAACGCTAAGTCGGCGTTCACTCGATAATCGCACCATTTCGTTAATAAAAGAAACACGGCAAATTGCCAGCCAGCTTGAAGGGCAGTCCGATATATTCTTATCGCTGTCACTGGTCGGCTTATTGCAGCAGGCCAGCGCGGTTGAGCTCACTGCCTTTTCAAAACAAGGGCAAATCATCGCTTCAACCAACATCGACCCTAACGTATTAATACCCAACACGCCCGATAGCTCGATGCTATCGCTGCTTAGACAAAATGGCGAATTTATTGGCCTCGAGCCAGGCCCTCACAAAGGCCTAATTGTTAGAACCCTGGTTGAAATAAAACATTCCGCCATTAAGCGCTACTTGCAGGCAATTTATACTGTGCCGGAAGATATCAGTGAGCTCGCCAGCTCTGTCGAAGACGCTTATACCGCCTATCAAGAATTCAACTACTTGCGCAATTCTTTACGCTTTAGCTTCACATTAACGCTCTCGTTGGTACTGGTCTTTAGTTTGCTTGCCGCTAGTTGGGCCGCTTTTGTATTTGCTCGGGAATTAGTTGCTCCCATCCGCCAACTCGTTACCGGCACAAAAGCCGTTGCCGCGGGCGATTATGAAAAAAAATTAAAAGTAGGCCGGCAAGATGAGCTAGGCTTTTTAGTCAACTCGTTTAACGAAATGACTTCGCGGATTTTAAGTGCCCGTGTTGAAGCGCATACCGCACAAAAAGACGCCGAGGCTCAACACGCTTACCTAGAAACTGTATTGAGCCACTTATCTAACGGCGTTTTAAGTTTTGATTTGTCATTGCGACTTAAAACCATCAATCAAGGCGCCAATCAAATTCTTGAGCAACCTTTAACCGCTTGCATTGGTTTCTCGCTTGAAGACATTGCTGGCAAATTCCCAGAACTGCAAAACTTCACCAGCCTGCTCATTGACCATTTTTCAACGAAAGCCCATGAGTGGCAGCACGAATTTGTTTTTTCCACCGACAATCAAAAGAAAACATTATTACTCAAAGGCACGTCTTTATACGCAACGGATCAAACCTTATCTGGATACGTTTTAATATTTGATGACGTAACTCCAATTATCCAATCACAACGAAACGCGGCTTGGAGCGAAGTCGCACAACGACTTGCACATGAAATTAAAAACCCGCTGACACCCATACAATTGTCCGCCGAAAGATTACAAAGAAAACTAAAAGGGCTCTTAGACGACGATGCTGACAAGGTATTAAAAAAATCCACAGACACCATTGTGCAACAGGTCGCGGCAATGAAAAGCATGGTAAACGATTTTTCAAATTTCGCTAAACCCCCAAAGTCAAAACCTCATGTGTTACCCATCGGGCAACTTATTGACGACATTGCCACGTTATACCAAGCTCAAATTAAACAGCTCAATGTTACTATCGAAGATAACTTACCAAGCATTTTTGCCGACTCGGTACGCTTACGACAAGTACTCATCAACCTTATAAAAAATGCTCAAGAGGCAATTTCTGATACTGACAACGGTCAAATAACCGTGTCTGCTCGTCATCAACAAGATAGTCAATCAATTGAAATTTGTATTGCTGATAATGGTCCGGGGGTAGATAATTCCGAGGTTGAACATATTTTTGATCCTTACGTGACGTCTAAAGACAAAGGCACTGGGCTTGGACTTGCTATTGTTAAGAAAATTATCGAAGAACATGGCGGCAGCATCCGTATTAAAAAAGTTGAACCTCAAGGTGCAAACTTCGTCATTCAACTCCCTGTAATCAGCACGTAAACAAACGCAGTATTTTACGGAAAACCCTTATGAACAAACCTCATATTTTAGTTATCGATGACGAACCCGATATTCGCAGTTTAATTTGCGATATTCTAGAAGACGAAGAATATCAAGTCTCGACAGTAGACAGTGCCGCGGCCGCACAACAAGCGCGCCACGAATGTCGTCACGACTTAATTTTACTCGACATATGGATGCCCGATACCGATGGCGTAAGCTTACTAAAAGAATGGTCAAGTAGCGGCGAGCTTTCATGCCCCGTTATTATGATGTCGGGTCATGGGACGGTTGAAACAGCGGTTGAAGCGACCCGTTTAGGGGCTTATGACTTTTTAGAAAAACCGTTATCTATCGCCAAGTTACTATTAACCATTGAGCGCGCACTTGAAGCCGCAAAACTCAAGCAAGAAAATATTGAGCTCAAACAATTCTCGAGCAGCATTCAAGAACCGCTCGGTAACAGCCCGCAGATTTCACAATTATTGGAGCAAGCCCAGCGCCTCAGTCAGCACGACACGCGTGCGTTACTAACCGGCGAACCGGGCAGCGGCAAGGAAACTGTCGCGCGGTATATCCACGAAAATAGCGCCAGAAAACAAGGCCCTTTTATTGAGCTCAACAGCGGCATTATTACGTCGCATAATGCACTGGAGGAATTCTTTGGCCGTGAAGATGGCGACACCATTCACTACGGCTTGTTGGAAAAAGCAAACCACGGCACCTTGTTTATCGACGAAATCGGCGACATGGACAGCGACGTGCAGCTTCGCCTATTAAGTGCGCTTGAATCGAAGTCCTTTCAACGCGTTGGCGGCCACGATGAAGTAAAAGCTGACGTTAGAATTATCGCCTCTACACGCCAAGACCTTGAAGAGGCCATTCAAAACGGTCAATTCAGGCAAGATTTATACTACTTGCTTAACGTTGCATGCCTACATTTGCCTGCTCTGAGAGAAAGAAAGCAAGATATTCCGTTGCTGCTAGATTTTTATTTACAACACTATATAAAACGAGAAAATTTGCCGAAACGTAAATTTACCATTGCAGCGCAACAATTTTTGAGCGATTATACGTGGTTAGGGAATATACGTGAACTAAGGAATGTGGTTCAACGCCTCTTAATATTAGGCATTGGAGACGAGATTGGCTTAAGCGAAGTGAAAACAACACTTGGTGATTCCGCGAGATCCGTCATTTCATCAAATGATATACCTGTTTTTTATGACCTACCTCTTAAAGATGCTAGAGCACAATTTGAAAAAGCCTACTTGGATTATCACCTTGACCAACACAGTGGCAGTGTTACAAAATTGGCTAAAACTGCCGGTGTTGAACGAACCCACTTATATCGTAAGCTGCACGCCTTGGGTGTTGAGTTTAGAGGCAAGCGTTAAAGTAGAAAAGCGCTTTATCCGATGAGAATTATTATTTTAGGCGCTGGCCGTGTCGGCCTGACCGTTGCTAGCAATTTAGCCAGCGAAAATATCGACATTACGCTCATTGATAAAAATCAAAGCGTTATCGATGCCGCTTGCGAACGCCTAGATGTATCGGCGATTTGTGGCAACGTATCTCATCCGGATGTACTAGAAAGCGCCGGCATTAAAAAGGCCGATATTATCATCGCTGTAACCGACAGCGATGAAACCAATATGATGGCCTGCCAAATCGCTCACTATCTGTTTAATGTTCCAAAGAAAATAGCTCGTGTACGAGCGCAAGCTTTTTTAGATGTTCAAGACACCCTGTTTACCGCCGACGCAATTCCCATTGATGCCATCATTAACCCGGAAAATGAAATTGTAGATTTCATTAAGAACTTGGTTTTACACCCGGGTGCCCAACAAGTCTTATCCTTCGCTGAAGACGCGCTTAATTTAGTCGAAACAAAATTCGCTCGCCATCACCCAATGATTGGCAAATCAATAGCTGATTTAAGTAGCCTTTTGCAGGGGGTTTATGCTCGTATTGCCATCATCTACAGAAACAATGAAATTATCGTTCCAAACAACGGAACGATAATTGAAGAGGACGACCGCGTCTTTTTTATCGCCGCATCCGAGGTCATTCAAAAAGTATTAAATATACTGTTTAATCAGGACAAGCCATATAAACGCCTAATTATTGCCGGCAGTGGCAGAGTAGGGTTGGGCCTTGCAAAAGCACTAGAAAGTACCATGCAAGTTAAAATCATCACCACAAATAACTCTCAAGCTTACCAACTTTCAGAGCAATTAGACCAAAGCATCGTGTTATGTGGCGATGCCGCAGATGAAGCGTTCTTACTCGACGAAAACATTGATAGAACCGATGTTTTTTGTTCCGTCACCAACGATGATGAAACCAATATTCTGCGTGCCATGTTGGCAAAAAACCTTGGCGCTCGAGTTGTTATGAGTTTAGTCGATAGAAACGCCTACATGGGCATGGTTGATAACGGTTCAATTGACAACGTCATTTACCCACAGCACACAACCATCGGTAAAATCCTTACCCACGTGAGGGAAGGCGACATCTCAAGCGTACATTCCTTATTGCGTGGAAAAGCCGAAGCCTTCGAAGCCACTGTACTGGACAATGGCACTAAATCTGACATTGAAGGGAAGGCTATTGGCGAGGTCAAGTTACCAAAAGGCGTCACCATTATTGGTCTTGTGCGACAAGGGAAATCCTTACCCACAAAAAGCAACATAACGCTTGAAGGTGGCGACCACTTGATTCTCTTTATCGCTGATAAGTCTGTTATCAGCCAGGTAGAAGCGCTTTTTCGCCCGACAAAATCATTACTTAGCAAAATCATCGGCTAGATATGCACTTCAACGTCATTAGGCGCATATCCGGCCTACTACTCGGCCTATTTAGCATCACCATGCTGCCGCCAATACTCGTTTCATTTATATATAACGAACAAAACCACCAACCTTTTATCATCGGCTTTTTGGCCATTTTTTTAATCGGCTTCATGCTTTGGTTTTCCGCCAGGCATGCTAAAGAAGATTTAAGAACACGCGATGGGTTTATGATTGCTACGGTATTTTGGCTCAGTCTAGGTCTATCCGGGGCCATCCCTTTTTACGTTTCCACCATGCCATCGCTGTCATTGACTGATGCGATTTTCGAATCCATCTCCGGGCTAACAACGACTGGTGCTACCGTTATTACTGGCTTAGACGACTTACCAAAATCGATCCTTTTCTACCGCCAACAACTTCAATGGTTAGGTGGCATGGGCATTATTGTACTCGCCGTTGCCATCTTACCGATGCTGGGTATTGGCGGTATGCAGTTGTATAAAGCCGAAACCCCCGGACCCGTTAAAGACGCCAAATTAACCCCACGCATTACCGAGACTGCAAAAGCGCTATGGACGATTTATGCCGGCTTAACCATTGCCTGCGCATCAGCCTATTGGCTCGGCGGCATGACCCTCTTTGACGCAATAACGCATAGCTTCAGCACAGTTTCAATCGGCGGATTCTCAACCCACGATGCGAGTTTTGCCTTTTTTAACAGCTCTGTACTCAACTATATCTGTATTGCCTTCATGTTTATTGCCGGTATTAATTTTGCCCTGCACTTTAAAGTTGCCAATTCATTCAATTTCAAACTGTATGCGCAAAATAGCGAACTAAAGGCCTACGCATCTATCTTGCTTATTCACATCGTCATCATCTGCTCAACACTTTACGCCTTAGGTATAGTCATGAGCGATTCAAACGCAATAGAACAAACCATCTTTCAAGTCGTTTCTTTCGCAACCACTTCCGGCTTCACCTCAACCGATCACGCAAGCTGGCCATTATTTATTCCCGTGTTGCTTGTTTTTATGAGTTTTTACGGTGGCTGTGGCGGCTCAACAGCCGGCGGCATTAAGGTGGTACGAATACTTATTATGCTGAAACAGCTCGGCAAAGAAATTACGCACCTTATTCACCCGCATGCAGATATGCCTGTGAAGCTAGATCATCACATCGTCTCTCGCCCAATTATTAACGCCGTGTGGAGTTTTTTCTCAGCCTATATTTTATCTTTTGGCGTTTTGATGATTCTAATGATGGTGACAGGGTTAGACCAAGTCACCGCTTTCTCTGCTGTGTCCGCCACACTGAATAATTTAGGCCCCGGCTTAGGTGATATCAGCAGCAATTACACAAGCATACCGGACGCCAGCAAATGGATCGCTTGCTTTGCCATGTTGCTCGGACGTTTAGAAATATTTACTTTATTGGTCCTCTTTAGCCCCGTTTTTTGGCGCGATTAAATGTCCGATATTCAACTAAAATGGGATGCCATTTACCATAAACGCGGTGGCACCACACCTCAGCCAGCAACCATGTTATCGGCATATACCCACTTATTACCAACCCAAGGGCTAGCCTTAGACCTTGCCTGTGGCCTTGGAGGCAATAGCTTCTTTCTAACAATGCACGGTTTAAAGGTAGATGCATGGGATATTTCAACCGTCGCCATTGAACACATTAACAATAATTGCGCCGACGTTACAGGTATCCAAGCGTCTGTTGTTGATATCAGTCATGCATCATTTCCCACAAACCACTACGACGTTATTGTCGTTTCACGTTTTTTAGATCGCCAAATCATCCCCCAACTCATTGATACATTAAAAATTGGCGGCTTGATTTTTTACCAAACGTTTACGCTTGAAAAGGCACATGGTATAGGGCCTAAAAACCCCGTGTTTTTACTTAAACGCGGCGAGCTTTTATCTTTATTTCCTTCTCTATCAGCGGTGATTTATCACGAAGAAGCTTGCATTGGGAACCTTAACAAAGGCACCAGAAACGAAGCCATTCTTATTGCACAAAAGCTTTAGACTGAAAACATCACTCGATTCAGTATTCATTGTATAATGATGGGCTAACTTTAATTTGAAGCCTCATTATGTCTAATATCAAAAGCATATCTCCCATCCAAGCATATGGGATTCTCGAAAACGATTCCCAAGCGTTACTAATTGACACTCGCACGAGCATTGAACATTCATTTCTTGGCCACCCTATTAGCTCCATTCTTGTGACCATAAAAAACCCTCCGGCATGGGATGTTGTCGCTGATTTTGTCGCTCAAATAGAAAAGCACGCCGCCTCTAAATCAACACCTCTTGTCTTAATGTGTCGCAGCGGTGCGCGATCAATGGCGGCAGCTAAGTTATTGGAGGAATCCGGCTACACCAACTTATACAATATGGATGAGGGTTTCGAAGGCGATAAAGACACTGACAATCACCGCGGCACACTTGGCGGCTGGCGCTTCCATAATCTACCGTGGGAACAAAGCTAATCACACCAGCCTTAACATTTTTGGCTAACAACATTTAATTTATAGGAAATAACTTTCGTGAAACAGAACCTTCGTAATATCGCCATCATTGCCCACGTTGACCACGGCAAAACAACCCTCGTTGACAAATTACTGGAGCAATCCGGCACGCTTGACCGTAAATCTCTTGGCGCCGAACGCGTTATGGATTCTAACGACCAAGAACGTGAACGCGGCATAACCATTCTTGCTAAAAACACAGCGATTGAATGGCAAGGCATCCACATCAACATCGTGGACACCCCAGGCCATGCTGATTTTGGCGGCGAAGTAGAGCGCGTTCTGTCTATGGTTGATTGCGTATTATTATTGGTTGATGCTGTTGACGGCCCCATGCCTCAAACTCGCTTCGTTACCTCCAAAGCATTCGAACAAGGCTTAAAGCCGATTGTTGTTATCAATAAGGTTGATCGCCCTGGCTCAAGACCTGATTGGGTAATTGACCAAGTATTTGATTTATTCGACAAACTGGGTGCAACCGATGAGCAGTTAGATTTCCCAGTTATTTATGCCTCTGCCATTAACGGCGTTGCTGGTCCTGAAGCTGACGAACTAGCGGATGACATGACCCCGTTATTCGAAATCATTAGAGATTCAGTGCCTCAGCCAGAAGTTGATATTGACGCACCGTTCCAAATGCAAATATCTTCACTAGCGTACGACAGCTACGTTGGCGTTATTGGTGTTGGCCGTATCACACGCGGCACATTAAAACCCGGCCAAACAGTGGTCGTTGTTGATAGCGACAACAAAGAACGTAAAGCAAAAGTATTAAACGTTAAAGGCCATTTGGGCTTAGAGCGCATTGATGTTGAAGAAGCCTTTGCTGGCGACATCATCTGCATTAACGGTATCGACAACCTAGGTATTTCAGATACATTATGTGACCCTGACTGCATTGAAGCAATGACCCCTTTATCAGTTGATGAGCCAACCGTTAGCATGACGTTCTCTGTTAACAACTCACCGTTCGCTGGTCAAGATGGCAAATACATTACCTCACGTAATATTAAAGACCGTTTAGCGCAAGAGTTAATTCATAACGTCGCTTTACGCGTTAAACAAGGCGCGACCCCAGACAAATTTATCGTCTCTGGTCGTGGCGAGCTGCATTTGTCTGTCTTAATTGAAACCATGCGCCGCGAAGGTTACGAAATAGGTGTCGGCCGCCCTGAAGTGATTCAAAAAGAAGTTGACGGCAAAATGCAAGAACCGTATGAGCAAGTGGTTATTGACATTGAAGAGAAGCACCAAGGCCCCATTATGGAAGAAATGGGCTTGCGTAAAGCTGAACTAACTAACATGGAACCAGACGGAAAAGGCCGTATGCGCCTTGAGTTCATGAGCCCATCACGTGGCTTAATTGGCTTCCGCGGTCACTTCTTAACGCTTACCTCTGGCTCAGGCATTATGACCAGTATCTTCGATCATTACGGCGAAGTAAAAGCCGGCGAAGTTGGCGCACGTAAAAATGGCGTGTTAGTTTCTATGGTTAAAGGCAAAACAGCAGCCTTTGGCTTATTTGGATTGCAAGATCGTGGCAAGCTTTTCTTAGGCCACGCGGAAGAAATCTACGAAGGCCAAATTGTTGGCTTACATTCTAGAAACAACGATTTAGCGGTTAACCCAACAAAAGGCAAGCAGCTAACAAACGTTCGCGCATCAGGCACAGACGAAGCGTTAACACTGGTGCCGCCTATTTTAATGACCCTAGAGCAAGCGCTAGAATTTATTGAAGACGACGAGTTGGTTGAAGTAACACCAAGCTACATTCGTTTAAGAAAGAAATTATTAACTGAAAACGAACGCAAGCGCGCATCACGCGGGCCTAAATCGTAAGCGGAGAAGTATACATCTAAGGGCTCAATACTTATTGCGCCCTTAGATGTATACTTAATTCTTTAAAACCCACACGCAAAAAAAAACCGACGAAGAAAACTTCGTCGGTAATATGTCACCTAGCTTGGTTGGCAAATCATTCCTTTTCAACATCCTTGTTGACGATGCAGTCCTTTACATCTTCCTTACAAACAATCCTTGTTTGGCGAGATCCTTCTCGTAAATTCTTTGGCGACGGTGAAATTATAAGCGCTCTGCTTTTTTTTAATCGTCAGCCTAAGCTTCTTTTCGTGTAAGCATATGCTTACACTCGCCCACTCTTCACGAATTTGATTGCCATTTTTCAACACCCCCATTAGTATGTTAATCAAACGCTAATATATAGAGGCACACTCATGAGCTGGACTAAAAAAATTCTTCGCATCAATCTCACTGACCGCACATCCGCATCTGAAGACCTGAACATGGAATGGGCCAATCTCTACCTAGGCCAGCGCGGATTAGCGACAAAATACTTTACTGAAGAAGTTGACCCTAAAGTTGAACCGCTTTCCCCTGACAACAAGCTATTCATGGTCACCGGCCCTTTAACTGGCACGATGGCCACAACAGGCGGTCGTTATTCATGCGTCACCAAAAGCCCCTTAACCAACGCACTGGCTTGTTCAAACTCAGGCGGTTTCTTCGGCAATGAAATGAAATGCGCCGGCTGGGACATGATTGTTTTAGAAGGCAAAGCCAGCTCACCTGTCTACATCCACATCAGCAATGAGCAATGCGACATTCTTCCTGCCGATGATATTTGGGGTAAATCTGTTTGGGAAGCCGACGAATGGCTGCATAAAGCACATCAAGACCCACAACTTCGCATCGCCGCAATTGGCGTACCGGGCGAAAACGGCAATTTATACTCGGCCATTGTTAACGACCTTCACCGCGCCGCCGGCCGTTCTGGTGTTGGTACTGTGATGGGCTCCAAAAACGTCAAAGCAGTAACACTTCGCGGCAGTATAGGCGTAGGCAACATTAAAGACCCTAAACGTTTTTTTGAGGCCACTAACAAAGCAAAAAAACTGATTGAAGAAACAGAATTAGTCGTGGGCTTACGCATCATGGGCACCAATGTGATGATGAACCATATGAACGAAGTAGGTGCTTTGCCGGCTAGAAACTGGCAAGACAGTATTTTTGAAACAGCGCCTAAATTATCTAGCGAAGCGATGGCCGTTCCTAGAGAAAGCGATGGCAAACCCAACCTCACCAGAAATGCGGGCTGTTTTGCTTGTACTATTTCATGTGGACGCATCTCAACCATTGACCCTGAACATTTCAGTATCAAAAATAGAGACGACATTCATAAATACTTCAAAGGCAATTCTGGCGGAAATGAATACGAAGCTGCCTGGGCCTTAGGCTGTGACACCGGCGTTGACGACATAGATGCCGTGACCTATGCAAACTTTGTTTGTAACGAACAAGCACTAGATCCCATCTCTGCTGGCGCAACCATTGCCGCGGCTATGGAGCTATTTGAACTTGGCATTCTTACCAAAGAGGACACCGGCGGCATTGAATTAAACTTCGGTAACGCCGCAGCCATGGTGGAATGTATCGAGCTGATTGCAAAACACGAGGGCTTTGGTAAAGAGCTCGCGCAAAGCTCACTTCGCTTTTGCACGAAATACGGCCGCCCCGATTTAGCCATTGTTGTTAAAGGGCAAGAATTCCCCGCCTATGATGCCCGTGGTGTTAAAGGCATGGGCTTGGGTTATGCCACGTCCAACCGTGGCGCTTGCCATGTTCGTGGCTACACCAATGCATCAGAAACTGCTGGCGTTCCATTCAAAACCGACCCATTAGCAACCGAAGGCAAAGCAGAATTACTGATTGCTTTTCAAGACACTACCAGCGTATTTGATTCAGCAGGTATCTGTACTTTCTCATCCTTTGCACAAGGACTTGAAGAAGTGGCTGAGCAACTAGACGCTGCTTGCGAGGGCGATTGGACAGCAGAAAAATTGGCTGAATTAGGTGAACGCGTTTGGAATATGGAACGTGATTACAATAACCGCATTGGCTTTACCGCTGCGGACGACACGCTACCGCCTCGTTTATTAAACGAGCCCGTTAAAGCTGGCCCTGCCAAAGGCCATGTTTGCGAGCTAGACCAAATGCTCCCCGAATATTATGAAAAACGCGGCTGGAATACCGATGGCACAGTAAAAGAAGAGACTAAACAACGCCTTAACCTCAGCTAGAAAAACACAAAGAGGCGCATTAGCGTCTCTTATTTAATATGTCAGAAGTTACCGTAAAATTATTCGCGTCACTCGCTAAAGTCGCACCGGAAAATATAGGTGGGGAAATTAAAACCTTCCCACTTGACCCCGGTGATACCATCCCAGATATTGTTAGCAAAGCAAAACTTGGCCATAGAAACCTTCATCTAATCGTTTTAAATGGCACCTATATTGATAAAGACAAGCGCGCATCAACCGTTTTATCCGATGGAGATGTCCTCGCTTTTTGGCCTCCCGTTATCGGTGGTTAGGTAATAAACCAACCTCTAACACACTTCTCGCTTGCTATCCCTCGCCGTTATTGGGAAAATGCCAACTTAACCAGCCATTCAGTAGACAATTAAACATGGATAACAGAACCGCAACTGTTAAACGCGACACCTTAGAAACGCAAATTTCCGTTACCGTTAATTTAGACGGCACCGGCAAAACCAATTTCTCTACCGGCATTCCATTTTTAGAGCACATGCTCGACCAAATCGCACGCCATGGTATGTTCGATTTAGACATCAACGCCAACGGCGATTTACACATCGATGCTCACCACACCGTTGAAGACTTAGGCATTACCTTTGGCAAAGCTGTCAACGATGCACTGGGCGATCGAAAAGGCATTTATCGTTATGGCCACGCTTATGTGCCATTAGACGAAGCACTCTCGCGCGTGGTTATTGATTTCTCTGGTCGTCCAGGCTTAGTGTATGACGTGGACTTCCCGCGCGCTAGAATTGGCGATTTTGATGTGGACTTGTTTCGCGAATTCTTCCAAGGCTTCGTCAATCACGCCAATATAACCCTACACATTGATAATCTAAAAGGCGTTAACGCACACCACATTGCGGAAACTATTTTCAAAGCCTTTGGGCGCGCATTACGCTTTTCATTGGAAAGGGATGCCCGCATGTCTGGCATTATGCCGTCCACCAAAGGTTGTTTGTAAACCTTAGACGAGAACTAAACTATGGCCACCGTTGCCGTTATAGATTATGGAATGGGCAATCTGCATTCCATTTCAAAAGCACTCAAAACTGTATCGCCAGACGCTAACGTCATTGTTAGCGCAGACAAAAACACCATTTTATCGGCCGACCACGTTATTTTTCCTGGCGTTGGCGCTATTCGCGACTGCATGGCCGCTATACGCGCTGCCGGTTTAGATGAAACAATTAAGCACGTTGCTAAAAGTAAGCCCTTGCTTGGCATCTGCATTGGCATGCAAGCACTGTTAGAGCACAGCGAAGAAAACGGTGGAGTTGACGGCCTTGGCATCATACCCGGCAACGTTATAAAATTTTCACCTAATGCTACAAACAAACAAAATAATAAACTTAAAATCCCACATATGGGATGGAATGAAGTTAATTTTGATTCGATTAGCCCATTATTTAAAAATATAGCTAAAAAAGAGCGTTTTTATTTCGTTCATAGCTATCATGCAAATAAAGTGGGAGATAATTACGTATTAGCCACTACAGAATACCCAAATTCTTTTCCATCTGCGATAAAGTGGAAAAATATCGTTGCTGTGCAGTTTCACCCCGAAAAAAGCCAGCACGCGGGCTTACAATTTCTTAAAAACTTTTTAAACTGGGACGGACAGTCCTAAGCAACAGGAATATTCCAAGATGATTCTTATACCCGCTATTGATCTTAAAGAAGGCAAATGCGTACGTTTACGCCAAGGCCGCATGGACGACGAAACCATTTTTTCAGACAACCCCGTAGAAGTGGCCACACGATGGGTCAACGAAGGCGCAAAACGCTTGCACCTTGTTGACCTTGATGGCGCATTTGCTGGTAAGCCCGTTAATGCAGGCGTGGTACACGATATTGCCGAAGCCCACCCCGGCTTAATCATTCAAGTTGGCGGCGGCATCCGCGATGAGGACACCATTCAAACCTACCTTAATGCCGGCGTTCAATATGTCATCATCGGCACCAAAGCAGTTAACGCACCGCATTTTGTTGGTGACGTTTGCAAAGAGTTCCCCGGCCATATTATCGTTGGCTTAGATGCAAAAGATGGTAAAGTCGCTATGGATGGTTGGTCTAAACTGTCTAAACACGACATTATCGATTTAGCACAACATTTTGAAGATGACGGCGTAGAGTCCATTATTTATACCGACATCGGCCGAGATGGCATGATGAAGGGCGTTAACGTTGAAGCCACCGCAAAACTTGCTCGGTCTATTCGCATCCCTGTTATCGCCTCCGGCGGCATCACCAATATGGATGATATCCACGCATTAGGCAAAGTAGCTGGCGACGGCATTATGGGCGCCATCACCGGTCGCGCCATTTACGAAGGCACACTCGATTTTGCCGAAGGCGAAAAGCTCGCAGAGACCTTCTCTTAATTATGGGCCTCGCCAAACGCATCATTCCTTGCCTTGACGTCAAAAACGGCCGTGTTGTAAAGGGCGTTAAATTTGTTGATATTCGCGACGCAGGCGACCCGGTTGAAATCGCTCGCCGTTATGACGCAGAAGGCGCAGATGAAATTACCTTCTTAGACATTACCGCCACCTCCGATAACCGCGACACCATGGTTCATGTTGTTGAGCAAGTCGCCGGCGAAGTATTTATCCCCTTAACCGTCGGTGGCGGCATTCGCAAGTTAGAAGACATTAGCCGCATGTTAAAGGCAGGTGCCGACAAAGTTGGTATCAATAGCGCTGCTATTTTTAATCCTGAATTTGTTAAAGAAGCGGCTGAACGGTTTGGCTCCCAATGTATCGTTGTAGCAATAGATGCTAAATGCGTCAGCGCAGACGGAGAAGCCAAACGCTGGGAAATATTCACCCACGGCGGCCGCAAAGAAACCGGCATTGACGCCATCGAGTGGGCAATAAAAATGGTCGACTTTGGTGCTGGCGAAATTTTACTTACCAGCATGGATCGCGACGGCACTAAAATTGGTTTTGACTTGGAACTTACCCGTGCTATCAGCGAAGCTGTGGCCGTACCCGTTATTGCATCCGGCGGCGTCGGTACATTAGACCATTTAGTTGATGGCGTCACTAAAGGTAAGGCAGATGCTGTATTAGCCGCCAGTATATTTCACTTTGCCGAATTTACCGTTGGCGAAGCCAAACAACACATGCGCGACAATGGCATTGAGGTTCGTTTATGAGTAACTGGTTAGATGGCGTTCGTTGGAACGAACAGGGCCTTGTGCCGGCAATTGCGCAAGATGGCAGCAGCGGTAAAATTCTGATGTTTGCCTGGATGAACAAAGAAGCTCTGCAATTAACAGCAGAAAAAGGCCATGCCGTGTATTGGTCGCGTTCACGCAAAAAGTTATGGCATAAAGGCGAAGAATCGGGGCACCAACAAATTATCAAAGACATTCGCCTCGACTGCGACGAAGACGTTATTTTATTATCGGTTGAACAAAAGGGCGGCATTGCCTGTCATACTGGTCGCGAACGGTGTTTTTACCGCCACTTAAAAGATGGCCAATGGCTAAGCACCGACCCTGTATTAAAAGACCCGAAGAGCATCTATTCAACATGAGCGACATACTTAAACAACTCGAAGTCGTGTTACAACAACGCAAACAAGACGACCCTAGCTCGTCATACGTTGCCAGCTTGTACGACAAAGGTCTGGACACCATCTTAAAAAAGATTGGCGAGGAAGCAACCGAAACCGTTATTGCAGCCAAGTCCGGCGATAAAAAACAAATCATTTACGAAACTGCTGACCTTTGGTTTCACAGCCTTGTCTTACTTGCGCAACAAGATTTAAGCGCCGACGATGTACTAAAAGAACTCGAACGCCGCTTCGGGCTCTCCGGCTTAGATGAAAAAGCCAGTAGAACCAAGTAGAATACCGATACTTAAACCACATCTTTAGGGGTCCCCATGGCCGGCATTGGTATTTGGCAGTTAGTTATTATTCTCGTTATCGTCTTATTATTATTCGGAACAAAGCGCTTAAAAAATCTAGGCGGCGACTTAGGCGGTGCCATTAAGGGTTTTAAAGGCGCAATGAAAGAAGGCAATGACGAAAGCATAAAAGACGATCAAACGCCTATTTCCAGCGATAACCCCAGCAAATAACTAGGCGTTAGGGTCAGCACAACGCCTGATTCTAACTTTGTTTATTTAAATCATGCACGCCATTTTCTTTATCTTCATACTGCTCATGTCATCATCCAGCTTCTCTGCACCCACTGATTTAAAAGCCTGCCCTAATAAGCCCAATTGTGTGTCGAGCAAATCAAGTGATGAACACGCAATAACACCTTTTACATTAAGTAACGGCGCAACACTCAATATGCAACAATTAGTTGTGCTTGTTAGCAGTATTGATGCACGAGCTAGCGTTATCCACGACGAACAAACACTTCATGCTGAATTTACCAGCCGCGTTTTTGGTTTTGTTGACGACCTAGACTTAATTTTAGATACAAATACCGCCACCTTACATGTCCGCTCCGCCTCAAGAACCGGCTACTACGATTTTGGCGTTAATAGGCGTCGCGTAGAAAAACTTCGCAGTCTATTAACAGAACAAAGCATTATCCAATGATGCCCATAGCGGCGCCGCTATCGTCACACCCCAAATATTGGGCTGAGTGTTATGGTGTAGCACCGTTTTTACCGACCACACGCGCCGAAATGGATGCGCTAGGTTGGGACAGCTGCGACATCATCATCGTTACTGGCGATGCCTATGTTGACCACCCCAGCTTTGGCATGGCGGTTATCGGCCGACTACTCGAAAAACAAGGTTTCCGCGTCGGCATTATTGACCAACCGAACTGGCAAAACGCTGATGATTTTGCAGCACTTGGCCAGCCGAATCTATTTTTCGGCATCGCTGCGGGCAATATGGATTCCATGATTAACCGCTATACAGCGGATAAACGCGCACGCTCCGATGACGCTTACACACCCAATGATAAAGCCGGCCACAGACCAGATCGCGCCGTAATTGTTTATACCCAGCGCTGCAAAGAGGCCTTTCCAGACTCCCCTATTATCATCGGCAGCATCGAAGCCAGCCTACGTCGAATTGCACACTACGACTATTGGGATGATGCCGTCAGGCGCTCAGTTTTAGTCGATTCTCAAGCGGATATGTTGCTCTACGGCAATGCCGAACGTGCCATTACAGAATTGGCGCACCGTTTATCGAAAAATGAACCTGTTAGCAATATTACAGATATCCGCGGCACCGCATTTGTACGTAACACACTACCTAATGGCTGGACGCTCATTGACTCGACCCGTGTGGACAGACCCGGTAAAATTGACCCGCACAACAACCCCTACCAATCTGATGAAGAACTTGCCGCGGCAACGGGCGGTAAATGCCAAATCAGCAATGCTCCCCATGCAAACGATGGCAGTCAAGTGGTCTCGCTCAAGTTTTTACCCAAACACAGTAAAACAGACCGCGCTAAAACGGTTATTCGCTTGCCATCGTACAAAAAAGTTAAAAGTGATCCCGTGTTATATGCACATGCTTCGCGAGTTTTACATTTAGAAACCAACCCCGGCAATGCCCGTGCGCTTGTGCAAGAAAACGACGGCAAAGACGTTTGGCTAAACCCACCGCCCATTCCTTTATCTACCGAAGAAATGGACGAAGTCTTTGCTCTGCCGTACCAACGCGTTCCACACCCAAAATACGAAGGACAAAAAATCCCTGCGTACGAGATGATTCGTTTTTCTATTAACATCATGCGCGGCTGTTTTGGCGGCTGTACCTTCTGCTCTATTACCGAACACGAGGGCCGCATTATTCAAAATCGATCAGAGCAGTCTATCTTGAATGAAATTGAAAACATTCGCGACAAAACTCCTGGTTTTACCGGCACAATCTCCGATCTTGGCGGCCCAACCGCCAATATGTACCGTCTCGCCTGCAAGGACCCGAAAATTGAAGCCGCGTGTCGCTTACCGTCGTGCGTATACCCCGGTATTTGCGACAATTTAAATACAGATCACGACCCATTAATCAAACTGTATAAGAAAGCGCGCAAAATCAAAGGCGTTAAGCGCGTCTTAATTGCCTCGGGTTTACGTTACGATCTTGCCGTTGAGTCACCTGAATACGTTGAAGAACTCGTCACCCACCACGTAGGCGGCTATTTAAAAATTGCGCCTGAGCATACTGAAGATGCGCCGCTATCTAAAATGATGAAGCCCGGTATTGGAACATATGATCGATTCAAAGAAATGTTCGAGAAATTCACAAAAAAGGCGGGTAAAAAACAGTACCTCATCCCATACTTTATCGCCGCACATCCCGGCACCGAAGATGAAGACATGGTGAACCTTGCATTATGGCTCAAGAAAAATAAATTCCAAGCTGACCAAGTTCAAACCTTTTACCCCTCACCCATGGCGACCGCCACCACCATGTACCACACAGGTAGAAATCCGCTTAAAGGCTTGAGCTATAAAAGCGAAAAAATAAACACTGTTAAAAAAATTGAACAGCGGCGTTTACACAAGGCGTTGCTGCGCTATCACGACCCTAAAAATTGGCAGGTCATCAAAGAGCTGTTATTAAGCTTGGGGCAAAAGAAACTGATCGGTGACGGTAAAAATTGCTTAATCCCCTCCCGTCAACCTAGCGACCGCCCCAGTCGCACAATAAAAGGTAAGCCTTTCTTAACAAAACACACGAAAGCGGGTTATTCGCCCCCAAGAAATAAAACAAAACGTAAATAACCCGTCGTTTGCATAAACAATATTTCGTCTAGGCATTTCTATTATTATCACGCATGATGTTAAAAAACCTAACGTCTAACTGGGGTTTTGAGCCCATTCTCGTTGAGGATGGCGAAGGCGCATGGGATGCCTTACAAGGTGAAAATCCACCACGCATTTTATTGCTGGACTGGGAAATGCCCAAACTCGATGGTGTGCAATTAAGCCAACGCATACGAGAAAACGACACTAACGACCCACCGTATATTATTCTGCTAACAGGGCGAAGCGAGGCGGAAGATATTGCCGAAGGGCTTGCCGCCGGCGCTAATGATTACTTGTCTAAACCGTTCAAAAAAGCGGAATTAGAAGCATGCATTAAAGTAGGTGAACGTTTATTAACACTGCAATTCGAACACATACAGGCTCTTGCTGACGCTGAACTTGCTGCTTGCGTTTTTACTCACGCACTAGAGGGCATCGTTATAACGGATGAAACCGGAAAAATTATCGATGTGAATAAAACCTTTAGTGATATCACCGGCTATTCTCGAGAAGAGTCCATTAACAAGAACTCCCAATTTCTTACACCCGAAAACCATGATGACGCATGGAAAGCTGTTTTAACAACCGGGCAGTGGTCTGGCGAGGTTTGGAATAAACGCAAAAATGGCGAAGCCTTTGTTCAACAATTGACCATCAACACGGTTAATAATGAAGAAAACCACGTTAAACACTACATTGGCATGTTTTCTGATGTAACTGAACGAGCGCGATTCCAAGAAGAGTTGGCGTATGCCGCAAACCATGACGGCCTTACAAACCTTGCGAACCGCCAGTTGCTAAAAGACCGGTTACACCAAGCCATGGCAAATACCCGCCGTACCGGCACGCCCTTAGCCGTTGTATATCTCGATCTCGATGGTTTCAAAGCAGTCAACGATCAATTTGGACATGAACAAGGCGATAAAGTACTCGTATCTTTAGCCAATCACATGAATGATTTAGTGCGGGATACCGATACCGTAGCGCGAGTTGGTGGCGATGAATTTGTGGTGCTGTTAACCGGATTAACCAACAATGATGGTTGTGAACTGACGTTATGGCGCTTACTCGCCGCGGCCACTACATCTGTTGATATTGATGGCATGCAAGCTGATGTGTCAGCCAGTATTGGCGTCAGTTTGTTCACTAAAGATGATGATATAACCGATGAAATGCTACTCGATCAAGCCGACCAAGCCATGTATGACGCCAAAAAAGGCGGCAAAAATCGCTATCAATTCTTTGGCGATAAGCGACTCGGCTAGCTCTTTTCAAAGCATTCGTTACTGCCGGCTTTAGCGCATAGCTGGGCCAGCAACTCTCAGCAGTCGCCACCGCTATATTGATACCTGTATTGGCCACCACCGCGCCTAATACCTTCGTATTTAGTAGCGAACCCCTGTATCGAGCTCAAGTATGCAAGAAGAGCTTGTGTTGAATTTAGTGAATGCGATTTTGTAACCGAAATTTGTTGATTCGTTTTAGTCTGAACCTGATAAATTAGACTGTATCCTGTATATTTAAAATCCACGTATCAGGGCCTATCAGCTATGAGTGAAACCGTAATAGCACAAAATCAGTCGTTAGTGGATTTACTAACTTATTTACAACCAATACAAGATGCCCTAGGTGGCAGCGCTGGCTTATTCGCCTTAGTGATTATTGTGCTTTCGTATGTCGCTGCAAATATTATCGCACTTGTCGTATCGAGGGTCATTGTACGAGCCACCCAAAAAACGTTATTCACTTGGGATGATCAAGTGGTTGAAATCATGCATCGGCCTCTATTTTGGAGTGTGCTTACGTTAGGTTTCTTGGTCGCTTTAACACCACTATCGCCACCTGCTTTAATTTCCAGTGTATTAAACTCCTACGTGGCGACGGTGTTAGTTATTATCTGGTCCGTCTTTTTAATTCGGCTATTAAAGATTCTATTAAAGGCATTGAGCCTGAGCGAACATAAACGCTTATTTGTGCAACCCCAAACCCTTCCTCTTTTCGAGAATTTGGGCGTTATTATCGTCGTCGCTATCGCCATCTATTTCATTTTCAAATCTTGGCACGTCGATATGACAGCCTGGCTTGCTTCTGCGGGCATCGTCGGCATTGCCATAGGTTTCGCCGCAAAAGATACCTTAGCCAACTTATTTTCAGGCGTGTTTATTCTAGCGGACGCACCCTACAAAATTGGCGATTACGTGGTATTAGATACTGGTGAGCGAGGCAAGGTGACACACATCGGCATCAGAAGCACTCGATTATTAACCCGCGACGATGTTGAAATAACCATACCCAATGCCATTATGGGAAATACGCGCATCATCAATGAATCAGGCGGACCCCATGAGAAATTTCGCATTCGGGTAAGTGTTGGCGTCGCCTATGGTTCAGACATAGATCAAGTTAAAGACATACTAATGGGCATTGCGATTGCTGAACAACATGTGTGTGAAACCCCTACACCACGGGTGCGTTTTCGAACCTTTGGCGCATCGAGCCTGGACTTAGATTTAATGTGCTGGGTCGCTAACCCTGAGGTACGAGACAGTGTTTTGGATGCCTTAAATACGACCATTTATAAACGATTCCAAGCAGAGGGCATTGAAATCCCGTATAGCAAACAAGACATTTATATTAAGGAAATGCCGCCATCTTAATGCGGGGTTATATAAGAAATCACGGCCTTAACGCATGGCCTTTAAGCCATAAAAGTTGGCAAAAATGACGGTCACACTCAATACCATTTGGGTCGATGCCGACGCTTGCCCCGTCGTTATTAAAGACATACTATTTCGTGCGGCAGACCGTACCAAAACCCAAATCACACTGGTGGCTAATCAGCCGATTCGCGTTCCACCGTCGGCCTATATTTCCTTTTTACACGTTTCATCAGGCTTTGATGAAGCCGACAACGAAATTGTTAAACGCATGCAGGCAGGTGATTTAGTCATTACCGGCGATATTCCTTTAGCCGCAGACGTGATTGAAAAAGGCGGCACCGCACTTAATCCCCGTGGCGAACTGTATACCAAAGAAAACATAAAGGACCGGCTTAATATGCGTGATTTTATGGAAACCATGCGATCCAGCGGACTTGAAGTGGGCGGTGGCCCTCCGCCACTCAACAATACCGACAAGCAAACCTTTGCCAATCAACTCGATAAGCTGCTAACGAAGGCAGGGCGTTAACTGTATAATTCCGGCAATCAAAACACTAGGACACTCCCATGCCTAAAGCCAATGAATTAAAATGCGGAATGGTTGTTGAAGTCAATGACGAACCGTATTTAGTAAAAAAAATCGATGTACGCAACCCCTCTTCACGTGGCGCGTCTACCTTATACAAAGTCCGTTTTAACCACTTAAAAACCAAGCAAAAACGTGATGAAACGCTAAAAGGTGACGATTTCCTAAAAGACCTTGATTGCGAACGCGTTAAAATTCAATACTCATATCAAGACGGCGGCAGCTACACCTTTATGAACTTAGACAGCTACGACCAGTACACGGTAGATGCTGACGACATTGAAGAACAAATCAAATTTCTGAGTGAAGGTTTAGAAAGCATTGTCGGTATTTTGCTGGACGAAACGTTGGTATCCATTGAGTTACCTGGCAACATCAGCTTACAAATTGTTGATACTGCACCTGGGTTAAAAGGTGCGTCTGCCACCTCACGCACAAAACCTGCAACGTTAACAACAGGGCTTGAAGTGCAAGTTCCTGAGTACATCGACAATGGTGAAATAATTAAAGTTAACACCAGCACCGGAAAATTTGTTTCGCGCGGTTAATAGGAAACTCTGATGAACGACATAGAACAGCTACGCCAAGCACTCACCACACTTCAATTTATCGACACCATGCAGGTTATCGACGCTTTATACGACTTTAGCCCTTACGCGTTTAAAAATGGCTCTACGCAAAACAAAGCGGGTGAAAATAACGGTTCCTGCAAACTGTTTGCCTTTGCACAGCTGAATGATTTTAGCGAGCCACAAACATTGGCCTTATTTGGTGAGTTTTATCGTGATGTACTGGCAACACCCGAGGGCGATGACCACCAAAATATTCGTAACTTTATGAAAACCGGCTGGGCCGGTGTTCAATTTAATACCACCCCACTCACTGAAAAAAAGTAAATCATCGTGTCTAAATCTGCCTTTTCATCACTCTCCATTTCCCCTGTTCAAGTTAAAAACCTGAATTCGCTCGGTTACAAAAACATGACGCCCATACAGGCAGAAAGTTTGCCGCATGTACTAAAAGGTAAAGATATTATCGCGCAAGCTAAAACAGGAAGCGGCAAAACCGTCGCTTTTGGCGTTGGCTTGTTGGATAAAATAAACCCTCGATTTTTCGGCACTCAAGCGTTAATTCTTTGTCCAACACGCGAGTTGGCCGACCAAGTGGGTAAGGAAATTCGCAAACTTGCCCGTAGCGTGCCAAACATTAAATTGGTTCTATTGTGTGGCGGCAAACCTTTCGGTCCACAAGTCGGCTCGTTAGAGCACGGTGCGCACATCGTTGTGGGTACGCCAGGCCGAATTCAAGATCACTTAAAAAAACGCACATTCAGAATCGATCAACTTAAAACGCTAGTGTTAGACGAAGCAGACAGAATGCTAGATATGGGCTTTGCCGATGTCATGACCGACATCATTAAGCACACGCCTAAATCACGGCAAACGTTGTTGTTTTCGGCAACTTACCCTGATGAAATTAAGTCCATGTGCCGTTCTATTCAACGCGCCCCAGTGACCGTTACCGTTGAGTCCGATCTCCAGCAAAACGTGATTGAACAATTGTTTTATCAGGTAAAAAAGCACGAGCGCAACAATGCCTTACTTGGACTTTTTGAACACTACAAACCTAACACCGCGATTGTCTTTTGTCATACCAAAGCGCAATGTGCTGACATGGCCGATTTTCTGCGTGAGAACGATATTGAATCCTTAGCGATACACGGCGACCTAGACCAGCGCGAACGTGATCAAGTACTTGTTCGCTTTGCTAATAATAGCTGCTCCGTATTAGTCGCTACCGATGTCGCTGCTCGTGGGCTGGATATAAAATCCATTGGCATGGTGATAAATTACGAATTACCGCGCGACCCCGAAATTTACGTACACCGTATCGGCCGTACCGGCAGAGCTGGCGAAAGCGGGTTAGCCATGAGCCTATTTGCTGAACACGAACACATTCGTGTAAAAGCAATTGAGCAGCAGCAGAACAAACCCTGCTTAATTGACAGCCCACTATCACTGGACCGCGATTCAACGTACAAACTCTATCCGCCGATGGTTACTATTCAAATTGATGGTGGTCGTAAAGACAAAATTCGCCCCGGCGATATTTTAGGCGCACTAACAGGTGACGCCGGATTGGATGGAAAGCAAATCGGCAAAATAGATATATTTGACCGTTCCAGCTACGTTGCTTTAGAGCACGATGTTGTTCGACAAGCACTGAATTATCTAGCCAATGGCAAAATAAAGGGGCGTCCAGCAAAAGCTCGAAAAGTCCGTTAGCCTTATTGGGTTGTATGCTCTTTTCAGCACTTTACACTCCTTCCCTATTTAAGGTGGCAGGTTAGGGCAAAATGCCAGAAGTTAATGTCAATTAGGCCTTTTTATATCCAGAATAAATTTAATTCAGGATATTGCGCGATGAAATGAGAGTACAACCCCCATCCCAACCTTCCCCCTAAAAAGGGGAAGGGGTAAAACCTGCAATCCCTAGCAAAGTTGCCAACACCCAAATGGCTAACAGCTGTCCAACAGCACAAACACTCCAACTCGTCAGTCGAAATGCTGCAAACGCACAATATCCTGCTATAATTAAAGGTTATGTAAGGCTTTTTTTGGGCCTTCCCTAAATTTAGCGACCAAACCACATGTTTCAACTTATTCTTTCTCGCTCTCAAAGCCTGAAAAGCGACCTGCTTTCTGGCCTTACTGTTTCGCTTGCGCTTGTACCCGAAGCCGTTGCGTTTGCCTTTGTTGCAGGCGTTGAACCGTTAGTGGGTTTATACGCGGCCTTTATGGTGGGTTTAATTACCGCTGCCATTGGTGGTCGTCCTGGCATGATTTCTGGCGCAACAGGCGCACTGGCCGTTGTTATGGTGAGTTTGGTAGCCATCCATGGCGTTGAATATTTATTTGCTACCGTTGTCTTGATGGGCTTGTTACAAATTTTGGCTGGCGTTTTCCGCTTAGGTAAATTCATTCGTCTTGTGCCGCACCCTGTTATGTTGGGGTTTGTAAACGGCCTGGCGATTGTTATTTTCATGGCGCAACTGCAACAGTTTCAATTTTTAGACCCAAGCACCGGCGCGCTTGAATGGCTGCAAGGCAATCAAATGGCGATGATGCTTGGCATGGTGGCACTGACCATGGCAATCATTCACTTTTTGCCAAAATTAACTAAAGCCATCCCATCATCACTTGTTGCTATCGGTACCATTGTTGCCATTTCTATTGGCTTGAACATGGACCTACGCACCGTGCAAGACGTATTGGTTGATATGACCGGCGACCCTGCCGCGACCATTGCCGGCGGTTTACCTCAATTTCATATCCCCATGGTGGATTTAAACTTCGAAACGCTGAAAATCATCTTCCCGTATGCACTAATTCTTGCCGCCATTGGCTTGATTGAATCGTTACTGACACTAACGCTGATTGACGAAATAACCGAAACACGTGGTCGCGGTAATAAAGAATGTATTGGCCAAGGTGTTGCCAATATAGCCACTGGCTTTTTTGGTGGCATGGGCGGTTGCGCAATGATTGGTCAAAGTATGATCAACATTAATTCCGGCGGGCGTGGGCGGGCTTCTGGCATCGCTGCCGCATTATTCTTACTGGCGTTTATTTTAGTTGGTTCGTCATTAATTGAAATGATTCCTGTCGCTGCGCTTGTGGGCGTGATGTTCATGGTAGTGCTGGGTACATTTGAATGGGCAAGTTTCCGCTTACTCGGCCGCATTCCAATTTCAGACACCTTAGTTGGCATTACTGTTGCGGTTGTGACCGTGCTGACCGATTTGGCCATTGCCGTCGTGGTCGGCGTTATTATGTCGACACTTGTATTCGCTTGGAAGAATGCAAAACACATGCATTTTGAAATTGAAGAGAACGACGGCGTAAAAATTTATAAGCCTATTGGCCCTTTATTTTTTGCGTCTATTCATAACTTTCGCGAACACTTTGATCCCATTAACGACCCACAAGAAGTGATTGTTGATTTTGTACGCTCACGCGTATCGGATCATTCCGGCATTGAAGCCATCGACGCGCTCGCCGAACGTTATTTAAAACAAGGTAAAACGCTGCATTTGCGACACTTGAGCCCCGAGTGCATCAAACTTTTACACAATGCTAGAAAGTTGATTGAGGTCAATGTGATTGAAGACCCTAAATACAAAGTTGCCGACGACGCACTCGATTCATAACCTTATATAGACGCCTGAACACATTTGATAATGCCGTACTCGTATTCTTCGTCAAGCGCTTCATAAATCGGCTTAATACGCCCCTTCGACTCATCTTCAAGTGATTCGATCATCATGGTGATTTCTTGATATTCGCTGTCTTTAAGATCTAAAACGTCTTTAACTTCCAACAGACCCACTTCAATTGCATCAGCTAAGTGGCTGTAAATAGTATTTACTTTAATGTCCCGCTGCGCGGCGATTTGTTCAATGCTTGACCCTTCTTGATAGATTAACAACGTTTCATTCACCGTCGAACTTAAGCGATTGTCCAACAAATCAGCCAATGGGTATTTAGCAATTTCTGTTAAAAATTTCTTACCGTAACGTTTAATCTTTTGATCACCAATACCACTGATATATCGCATATCGGCAATGATAGTCGGGCGTTTTTTTACCAATTCCTGCAAGGTCGCATCGTGAAAAATAACGTACGGCGGCACACCCGCTTCTTCAGCCAATTGCATGCGCAGCGCGCGCAATGCTTCCCATAAAGGCTCGTCCTGTGGCCGAACAGGGCTTTTCTTCTTCTTTTCTGTGGCCAGCTTTTCTTCTTTACTTTGTTTTCTTAATTGCAGCATTTTTTCGCCACGTAAAACAGCACGACTCAGTTCCGCCAGCTTTAATGCACCGTGACTTTCAGCATCCACATGTATGTAACCCAGGGCGATTAACTGCCTTAAAATAGTGCGCCATTCTGTCATCGAAAACTCGCTGCCAATACCAAAGGTACTTATTTGATCATGCGCATTTTGCTGGATACGCTTATCTTGTTTACCCGTTAACACATCAATAATGTAGTTAACGCCAAACCGTTGCCCGGTACGGTAAATGGTCGACAAGACTTTTTGCGCCGCTTCGCTACCGTCCCATTTTTCCGGTGGTGACACACAGTTATCACACGCGCCACAAGGCTGCTCTAAGACTTCATCAAAGTAGCCTAATAAGGCTTGTCGGCGACAAGCAATGAGTTCACACAAACCCAGCATGGACTCTAATTTATTATGTTCAACGCGTTTATGCGCGTCATCTGCTTTAGAGTTTTGCATAAACTGGCGCAGCGTTAGCACATCTTGCAAACCGTACGCCATCCAAGCATTAGCAGGTTCACCATCACGGCCTGCACGGCCTGTTTCTTGGTAATACGCCTCAATGCTTTTCGGCAGACTTAAATGCGCCACAAAGCGCACGTCAGGCTTATCTATGCCCATACCAAAGGCAATGGTCGCGACAACAATCACCCCGTCTTCACGCAAAAAACGTTGCTGATGCGTTTGTCGAACCTCTTGTGGCAAGCCTGCGTGGTAAGGCAAGGCAGTTCGGCCTTGCTCGCTTAACCACTGCGCTATCGACTCTACTTTTTTACGCGACAAACAATACACAATGCCGGCATCGTTATTGTGGTGTTCTTGTAGGAAACGCCACATCCGTAATTTAGGATTATTGCCTTCTGAAATAGCGTAATGAATATTCGGCCGATCAAAACTATTGATGAAAACACGTGCGTCTTCTAACTGTAGCTGGCTGATAATTTCATCACGTGTTCGCTGGTCAGCAGTAGCGGTTAACGCAATACGCGGCACGTTAGGGAAACGCTCATGGAGAATTTTTAACTTCTGATACTCCGGCCTAAAGTCATGCCCCCATTGCGAAACACAATGCGCCTCATCAATCGCAAACAAAGCGAGTTGGCAACGTTCAAGCAAAGACAACATGGCCTCATTAAGTAAACGCTCAGGCGCAACATACAGCAAGTCCAGCTCGCCTTGCATCAACTGCTGCTCTACTTGCCTAGCCTCGCCTACTTTAAGCGTTGAGTTTAAATAGGCCGCATTAATACCCAATTGCTGAAGCGCATCCACTTGGTCTTGCATCAAAGCAATCAACGGCGACACAATAATCGCCGTGCCCTCACGCAGTAATGCAGGTATTTGGTAACACAGCGATTTACCGCCACCCGTCGGCATTAAAACAAACGCATCACGGCCTTGAACTAGCTCATCAATAATCTCATCTTGTGGCGACCTAAAAGCGTCGTAACCAAAAGTGTTTTGTAAAATAGATAAGGCGTTTGTCATTGAAGAAAGCAGCATGTGGAAAACACTGATTATCGCATAAACTTCCGCTCGGCCGATAAAGCGAAAGCATGTAACCTCGCGCATTCGGTATAATGGGCGTTTACATTATCCTAGCCACTTCATGCTGAAACTTACCAACGTATCGCTTCGACGCGGCGCTAAACTGTTATTTGAAAACGTCTCGTTTACCGTGCACTCTGGGCAACGCGTTGGCATCAGTGGGGCTAATGGCTGTGGAAAATCCAGCCTGTTTGCTATGGTGTTGGATGAAATACATGCTGATACCGGTGATTTTTCCATTCAATCCGGTTTTATCATCGCCCACGTAGCGCAGGAACTTTTAGTGACTGAGCAGGCCGCGATTGAATTTGTGATTGATGGTGATGCCGAACTCCGTCAAATACAAGCACAGCTGGCTGAGGCTGAACAAAAAAACGACGGCCATCGAGCTGCTGAGTTATACGCAGATTTAGACACCATTCACGGTTATACCGCTAATTCCCGCGCGGCCATATTATTGGGCGGCTTAGGCTTTAAACAAGCGGATTTAAACAACCCTGTTTCCAGTTTTTCTGGCGGTTGGCGTGTTCGCTTAAACCTAGCTAAGGCACTGATGTGCCGATCTGACATTTTATTGCTCGACGAGCCGACCAACCATTTAGATTTAGACGCGGTGATTTGGCTACAAGAATGGCTGCAAAATTATGCTGGCACTTTGTTGATGATATCGCATGATCGCGACTTCTTAGACGCTGTTGTCAGCAATGTGTTGCACATTGAACAACAAAGCGCCACGCTTTACAGCGGAAACTATTCACAATTTGAACGATCAAGAGCCGAAAGACTCGCGCAACAGCAATCGAACTTTGAACGCCAACAAAAAGAACGCGCGCACATTCAAAGCTATGTTGACCGCTTTAAAGCCAAAGCCACTAAAGCCAAACAAGCACAAAGTCGCTTAAAAGCACTGGAGCGTATGGAACTTATCTCCGCTGCGCACATAGACTCACCGTTTCATTTCGAATTTTACCAACCTGAACGCGTGTCCAGCCCCCTGATTAAAGTTGAAAAAGCATCTCTGGCGTATGGTGAAAAGATTATTCTAGGCGGGGTATCGCTATCAATAAAACCCGGCGACCGGCTCGCATTACTTGGGCCTAACGGCGCGGGAAAATCAACGCTTATCAAATTGTTGGCTGGTAACAGTCAAGCCACCACCGGCTCTATCCATTGCGCCGAAAGCCTCAAAATTGGCTACTTTGCACAACACCAACTCGAACAGCTAGACGGCAATGCCTCACCACTTTTACATATTCAGCGTCTCAACAAAAAAGCTACTGAACGTGAGCTAAGAAACTTTTTAGGTGGCTTTGGCTTTAATGGCGACAAAGCATTAGAGGTCGTTGCGCCCTTTTCTGGTGGCGAAAAAGCTCGCCTCGCGCTCGCCATTTTGGTGTATCAAAAACCAAACTTGCTGTTACTCGACGAACCCACCAACCATTTAGACATTGAAATGCGCCATGCGCTAAGCTCCGCTTTACAGGACTTTAGCGGCGCAATGATTATCGTTTCGCATGACCGCCATTTATTACGCACCATCACCGACCAATTTATCTTAGTTGCCAACGGTAAACTCACTCCCTTTGATGGCGATTTGGATGACTACGCCGTTTGGATTAAAGAGCACGCGAAAGTCATCGACAATAATTCACCAAGCAATGACAACTCACGTTCAAATAAAAATAGGAAACAATCTGAAGCGCAAAAACGGCAACAACAAAAACCGCTACGTGATGCGTTAAAGAAAGCTGAAAAACAACTCGATAAACTGTCTGCAAAACAGCAAAAGCTAGAGCAGCAACTTGCTGATAGCGACTTATACAACGACGATAATAAAACTAAATTAGCTGCTATCATTAAAGAAAAACAAACCATTGATGTCGAACTTGAACAAACCGAAGAAGAGTGGCTAACTGCTCAAGAAGCCTTAGAAGCCTGTTAAACTAACCATTGAAAACATGAACAATCATACCAACAACAAAGACCCTCTTCATGGGCTAACTTTAGAAGCTATTGTGACAGCTCTTGTCGAACACTACGGATGGGAAAGATTGGGGCAACAAATTAATATCCGCTGTTTTAATAGCGAGCCTTCAGTTAAATCAAGCTTAAAGTTTTTACGTAAAACGCCATGGGCACGAAAAAAAGTTGAAACGCTATACCTTGCAACTCAAAATAATGTTTGGAAAAAATAGTTATTTATTCACAAAAGTATAATAGCTATTGTCATGTTTTAACCCTCACTAGTTAAACAATATTACCCGCCTTTAAGTACCCATTGAACACAAAGAAAAGGTTGATTTTTTAATTGTTGGGTAGGGGTTAACTGGTAGCTTACTTGTTTGGCGTCTACATCTATTTTAGTTGTTGACCCGCGCCTAAAGCAAGCTACCTCCCGTACAGCGGCTGGTTTAATTAACCCTGCATACTGTATGAAAACGGCAAGCCACGGACCGTTATTTTTGATATATTAGTTTTTCATTAAATTAAGTGAGCTAAACATGAAAGAGAACTTATTCGTTGAACTAGATATCAATGCTAGCCCAAATACCGCGTGGGACTTAATCGGCCCCTTTGAAACAATGCAGTCTTGGTTTCCCGGTATTATTAACACCAAAATTGAAGGCAATGGCATTGGTACTGTTCGCCATCTAACCATGCCGGATGACGCCGTTTTTTTAGATAAGCTAACCGAACAAGGCGACATGTATTACCGCTACACCATCGTCGGTGGCGAGGTGCCATTTGAGAACTATTTAGGAACAGTGAGCGTTGTCAGTAATAACCGCGGCTCTACCCTTAAATATCATGCATCAATTGACGTTTCAGAAGAAAACCGCGATGCATCTGTGGCTTTTTTAAAGGAGCTTTACACGAATGCTTTCAAGAACGTAAAAAGCATGCTGGATAAGACCTAGTTTAACGGACTACCTTGCCATCAATCTGAAAGGTGCCGTGACATTGATGGCAACGGTAGCGCCAACACAGTCTGCCAACCAGTCTAAAATGTCCGCATCACGTCCTACTACGAACGATTGATGCCATTCATCACTGGCGCCATATAGTGCTGAAAAAATCATGGCGATGATGAATGTTTGTCGAGAATTATCAAACACACAGCTAAAATAAGCCATCGCCAAGAAGCCTAAAACTGCATAGGACATTGCGTGAAAGAGTTTATCTTGATGCGCGAACAACATCGGTGCTTGCAAAGCCGACTGACTTGATAGAAAAAATATAAACCCGCAATAGCTCGCCAATAAGGCTAGCCAAACAAACTTCACCTTAGGCAAACACTGTATAGGCTTCAAACACTGGGCCGTCCACGCAAACGCGCTTCATCGCTTCACCTTCATCTGTGGTTACTTTAACCACACAACCCGCACAACCACCCACGGCACATGCCATGTACTCTTCAAGTGAGACTTGGCAGGGCACATCGAATTCTTTCGCTAACGCGGCAACGGCTTTAAGCATGGGCGTTGGGCCACAAGAATAAATTTCTACTTCCTCTCTTTCTTCCTTACTTAACGCATTCAGCCAATCACGGGCGAGATCGGTAATATACCCCTGATATACGCCACTATAACCTTGCAGACTGGCTAAACGGCTGGGGATCCCCCATTCTTCCAGTAACGGCAAGCAGTCGCTTACCTCTCCTTTGATGCCATTAATTGAAATAGCTGAGCTCTCTCGTTTAAACGGGAACGGAACTTCCGATCCCATAAAAACTGTCGGCGTAATGCTGTCATCGTGCTCTTTAATTTGTTCCGATAAACAAATCATCGGCGGGATACCCACGCCCCCGCCCAACAGCAAAGCTTTAGGTTTAGCTGTGCTTAATTCAAACGGGCGGCCGATTGGCCCCATTACGCTAACGCTTTCACCAACTTTTCTTTGCGCAAGCAAAGACGTCCCTTCACCCACGGCTTTGTATAAAAACTCCACCCATCCTTCACTAGCCGACACACGCATAATGGATAAAGGACGGCGCATTAAGCGCTGTGGATCACATTGAATATGCGAGAACTGCCCAGGCTTTGCCGTCTCAGCGCATTTAGGCGCATGCACGCGTAAAACATACTGCTCTTCTTCAAACGCTTGCTGCACTAAGATTTTTGCATCTTCAATGAAGATGGCATTTCGGTAATTTGATTGCATTATTTTTCGAAAACTAGGCGGCCATTAACCAAGGTATGCGTTACCTGACCCGTCATTTGATGCCCCCAAAAGGGCGTGTTGATACCACGACTGAGCCAATGATTCTCGTTCACCAACCATGTGGTTTTAGGATCTACGATGCAGATATCCGCGGCAGATTGAATCGATAAGTTACCTACGTCTAAGCCTAGTATCTCTGCTGGTCCAGACGCCAATCGGCTAACTAATTGCGACCAATCCATCAGTCCATCTGAAACCAATTTCAACATCAACGGAAAGACCGTTTCCAAACTGGAGGTCCCAGATTCTGTTGACGGGAAAGGCGCTTGCTTCGCTTCTTCTTCATGCGGCCGATGGCCTGAACTCACACTGAAAACGCCTTGCACAACGCCGGCAATCAAAGCGTCCCTGTCTTCAGCTGTACGCAAAGGAGGGGACGTGTGGTGATTCGCATCGAATGTTCCTACATCTAATTCTGTTAAATGCAATTGATGCGCATGAACATCTGCACTTATCGCATTATTCGTAAATTGTGCTCGAGCAATCATTGACACCGCTCTAGCAGACGATATGCCCGTTAAGTGAACTCGCGCACCGGTTTCTTCAGCCAGTTCAATAATTTGCGCAATCGCTACCGTTTCTGCTGATGTCGGAATACCTGGCAAGCCAAGTTTGGAGCTAATAGCGCCATCATGAATGCAACCATCATCTTTGATTGCCGTGTCCTCCGGCTTAAGCACAACCAATATATCGTGAGTGCTCGCATACTGAAGTGCTCGTCTAAGCACCTGACTATTAGGGTTACTGTTTGGCGCTTGACTCATTGCCACGCAACCCGCTTTTTTTAACGCGTACATTTCACTGAGCGTTGTGCCCTCTAGTGCGACTGTTAACGCACCCAAGGGACGTACTTTTGCGTAGCCTGCTGCCTCGGCCTTATCCAAAATCAATTGCGCAACCGATGGCGTATCTAACACGGGCTGTGTATTTGGCAAACAACAGACCGTTGTATAACCTGCCGCTACCGCTGCTTTCGTTTCACTCGCTATCGTTGCTTTATGTTCGTAACCCGGTTCTCTTAAGCTGGCGTTTAAATCGACAAATCCAGGTAGCACCAATTTATCACTGGCGTCTATGCTTATATCCGCTACAAAACTCGCCGGTACGTCGCCAACGTGCTGAATTTTACCGCCAGAAATCGCTATATCTTGAATGACATCACGTTCATTCACAGGGTCAATGACTCGGCCATTTTTGATCAGTATGTTCACCTAGCCACCCACTCTGTTATGGCCCATTGTGAGTGTCATGACCGCCATACGAATAGCAATGCCATTCGTCACTTGCTGCAAAATAACTGAATTGGGGCCATCAGCAACGGCTGCATCCATTTCGACACCTCGGTTAATTGGGCCTGGGTGCATTACCGTAACATCCGGTTTAGCGTACGCGAGTTTTGCTTGTGTTAAACCAAAACACTCAAAATATTCATGCTCACTTGGTAACATCGCACCGCCCATTCTTTCTCGCTGCAAACGTAACATGATAATCACATCGACATCGTTCAAGCCGCTGCGTAAATCACCGTATACGTGGACGCCAAGTGAATCGACATCGCTTGGTAACAACGTTTTCGGGGCGATAACTCGAACCTCTTTTGCACCTAATATATTCAGCGCATGAATTTGCGAACGCGCGACACGCGAGTGCAGAATATCACCAATAATAGCGACTTTAAGATTCGTAAATTCGTTTTTAACTCGGCGAATGGTAAACATGTCGAGCATCGCCTGCGTTGGATGTGCATGCCGCCCATCGCCCGCATTAATAACGCTAACGTGTGGCGCTACATGGCGTGCAATAAAATGTGCCGCGCCACTGTCCGAATGGCGTACAACAAACATGTCCGCGTGCATGGCCTCTAAATTACGAATCGTATCTAAAACACTTTCGCCTTTCGCCGCGGCCGACGTAGCAATATTTAAACTAATAACATCCGCAGATAAGCGTTTTGCTGCTAATTCAAAAGTCGTACGGGTTCGCGTGCTATTCTCAAAAAATAAATTAACGATGGTTTTGCCACGCAAGACAGGGACTTTTTTTACTGCCTGATTGCTGACGGTTGAAAAAGATTCTGCGACGTCCATAATCTCGGTCAAGACATCTTTTGATAGGCCTTCTGTCGTTAGAAAATGACGAAGCCGCCCCTGTTCATCAAGTTGTAAACAGGAACTATCGGGTGCTTTGAAGGACGTACTAGCAGGTTGCTTGCTAGAGCTCATATCAGTCAATTCCGGTTAGTTTCAAGCACTAAAGGCGCTGGTCCTGTCAATTTTACCTGTTTTTGGGGTGATAAATCCAGTTTCAAGCCAATAATGTCTGCATGAAGCGGTAATTCTCGGGCGCCTCTATCAACTAAAACCGCCAATGTAACGCTGTCTGGACGGCCATAATCGAATATTTCATTGAGTGCAGCGCGGATGGTTCGACCGGTATACAGCACATCATCAACTAAGATAATGTGCTCACCTTCTACCTCACCGGGTATTTTGCTTGGCTTAACTTGGGGGTTCAAACCGATCCGCGTGAAGTCATCACGGTAAAAAGAAATATCAATTTCACCCAACGGTTTCGTTAACCCTAGTTTTTCATGCAGTTTTTCTGCAACCCACAAGCCGCCTGTGTGCACACCAATCATCAGCGGATCTACAATTTTATTGCGTGCAATATGCGATTTTACATCTTCCGCCATTACCTCAATAATCGCGTTTACATCGATGGACGTTACATCTGTTTCCATAGTTATCTACCCTATCGCTTTATTATTTAGCCAACTTTGTAAAATAAGCTGGGCGGCCAATTCGTCTTGCACTTCCCATAGCTTATCGGCACTTACCCCCACCTCATCAAATAGCATTTGCTTTGCCTCAAAGGTGGTTAACGCTTCATCAAATAATTCAACCGGGCATTGGTAACGGCCTTCTAACTGACGTGAAAAACGGATCATTTTTGGCGTTACCTCATTATCACTGCCATCCTCTTGGCGCGAAATACCCACCACCATTTTTTTTGGCTGCCAAGTTTCAATCAATTTTGTTATTTCATCCCAGCCGGTTTTTTGCCTAACCGCTCGGACTGTTGCAATGGCATTGGCTATATTCGTTTCTGTATCGCCCACAGCCACTCCTATTTTCTTTACCCCGTAATCAAACCCAAGGCAAATGGCCATTAACAATGGCCTGCGTCTGTACTCATTAAACTGATATCAACACCGATCCTATGGCTCGCCAATTCCCATCGTTGCATAACAGGCTCTTCAAAAATAATATGCCGCTCGGCTTCGCCATGTAGCCAAGCATTGCGTTGAATCTCTTGCTCTAATTGCCCCGCACCCCAACCCGCGTAGCCAAGGGCAACCAACCATTTCTCAGGACCTTTATTCTCAGCAATCGCAATGAGAATGTCTTTTGAACTGGTCAGTGCAAATTCGTCATTCACTTTCAAAGTGGAATCCCAATTCCCAACCGGCGTGTGTAAAACGAACCCACGTTCAGGTTGCACAGGGCCACCCATAAACAAAGGAATATTCGCCACATCCGGGCTGACCGCCTTAATGGCTAACTGATCAAAAATAGCCTTCATCGTCATGGTATGCGGCTTATTAATAACAAGACCTAGCGCACCGTCTTCGTCATGCTGACATAAGTAGGTGACCGATTTCGAAAAGTCATCGCCCTCTAAGCTTGGCATAGCGATAAGGAAGTTGTTTGTTAAATAATTATTGGTATTCATTGCTGATGTCATCTGGTTCTTAACGAACCCTCGTTTAAAAATTGCCATGTGCGAGTAATCACCAAAATATCCACTTTTTTTTGAAGGTCTATTGGCAATGGCGCGAAAGGTGCTGCCAGTTTAACAATATTGATCGCAGCGTCATCAATAATTTTATGCCCCGAACGGCGGTTAATAATTATTTTCTTTAAATTTCCATCCGCATACAACTCAACACTCATCACCAACGTACCAGACAAGCGTTTACGTCTGACATCACTTGGGTAATTCAAATTGCCGACGCGTTCAATTTTTCGTTGCCACGCCGCTTCATAACTTGCTGCTTTATATTTATGCGCATTAATCGAATTAATGTGTAATTTTCGCGGCCGCCTCGAATAGCTTGTAATGGCCTCATTCAATTCAGCTTGCAAACGTGCAATTTCTTCGCTTTGTCGCAACAAGTCGGCTGTCGTAAGCACTTTACTTTCTTTAGGCACTTTCTTATTACTCGCATCAATCGCTACCTCTGCCTTTGCTTGCAGCAATACTTTTTGAGCTTGCGCCTGTGCTTTTTGAGTCTTATTAGATTCTGTCAGTACCGCTTTTTTCATCGGCTGAGGCGCCGCTTGCTGCTGATTGATCGCTTTTTCTTCTGCCTCACCGCTGCCCACTTGATCTTCTTGAGCAAGAAAATCTGCTTTATCAGGTCGCTCTTTATCGGGTTTTGTGACTAATACAATTTCTAGCACTTTATTCATTGAGCGAGGGATATCAACATCAAAACTCACCCCTAAAATCACCAAGGCATGCACGATGCCCGCCATAAATAATGTCAGGCCTAATTTATCTGCTGAAGATACGGCTGAAGAAGACACTGCTATGCTAGTTTTTCCTCAATGCTATCCATTAATAATCCGCTGATATTCAAGCCATACAAATTATCTAGCTCCTGAACACACGTTGGGCTCGTCACATTAATTTCCGTCACGTAATCGCCAATCACATCTAAGCCAACAAACATTAATCCCTTTTCTACCAATGTTGGGCCAATCTGCTCGCACAACCAATAATCCCTATCGGTTAACTCCCGCCCTTCCCCCGTACCACCGGCCGCCAAATTACCACGCGTTTCCCCTTTTGCAGGAATACGCGCTAAGCCATACGGTACTGGCTTACCGTTAATAATAAGGATACGTTTATCGCCTTGCTTAATTTCAGGCAAATAGCGCTGAACCATCGTTAGTTCTTTGCCGTGATTTGTCATTGTTTCTAAAACGACACCCAAATTATGATCGGCTTTCTTTAAA
>DUCS01000030.1 GCA_012959695.1 Cycloclasticus sp. | reverse complement strand
AGCATATCATCAGAGGCGATAGGCGAGCAAAAAAGAGCAACGGTTAATATTGTAAGGAACACGTGGCCATTAACTAAAATTCAGGCGTTATTTGATTTACCCTTTAACGATGTATTATTTAAAGCGCACACGGTTCATCGTGAAAATTTTGACCCGAATGCGGTGCAAATCAGTACCTTGCTGAGTATTAAGACGGGTGCTTGCCCTGAAGACTGTTCATATTGTCCGCAAAGTGTACGTTATGACACGGGATTGGAAAAAGAAGCGTTGATGGAAATTCAAGCCGTGGTGGATGCCGCTAAACAGGCGAAGGAAAACGGCGCCAGTCGTTTTTGTATGGGCGCTGCATGGCGCAGCCCCAAAGATCGTGATTTGGATAAAGTGACGCGGATGGTTGAAGAAGTGAAGGCCCTTGGCATGGAAACCTGCGTAACGCTGGGTATGTTGGAAGATAGTCAAGCTAAGCGTTTAAAAGATGCCGGCTTGGATTATTACAACCATAATATTGATACCTCTGAAGAGTTTTATAAAGAAGTGATTACCACAAGAACTTATCAAGATCGCTTGGATACGATTGATGCGGTACGCGGTGCAGGCATTAATGTGTGCAGCGGTGGCATTGTGGGCATGGGTGAAAAAATATCGGATCGTGCAAAAATGCTACAAACGTTGGCCAATATGGAGCATCCGCCAGAAAGTGTGCCAATTAACCAACTGGTTCAAGTTGAAGGAACGCCGATGGAAGGTGTTGAATCAATTGATTCAATTGAGTTTATAAAGACCATCGCAGTAGCAAGAATTTTGATGCCGACGTCTCAAGTTCGTTTATCTGCGGGTCGTTCTGACATGAGCGACGAAATGCAAGCGATGTGCTTTTTTGCCGGCGCGAATTCAATTTTTTACGGTGATCAATTATTGACCACCGAGAACCCATCAGAAAGTGCTGATCATCAGCTCTTTAAACGACTCGGTGTCCATCCCGCAGTACCGTCATAAAGGCTTATGAAGCGCTGGAATTTAGCGGCTCAGCTTGATGCACTAAAGCGCCAGCAGCTTTACCGTACGCGCCAGATTGTGGGTGGCCCTCAAGGTCCGCAGCTTGTGATTGATGGTACGTCGTTTGATAATTTTTCCAGCAACGATTATTTGGGTTTAGCGAACCACCCTGAGGTGATTGCAGCGTTCCAAAAAGCGGCATCTGAGTATGGCGTTGGCAGTGGTTCGGCGCATCTTATTTGTGGCCATAGTAGCGAACATCATGCATTAGAAGAAGAGTTGGCCGAATTCACGGGGCGTGAGCGTGCGCTGGTATTTTCAACCGGTTACATGGCAAATATGGGTGTTATATCGGCTCTGGTGACAAAAGGTGATGCGATATTTCAGGATAAATTAAACCATGCCTCATTAATCGATGGCGCAAGATTATCGGGCGCTGAACTCAAGCGCTATTCACACAATGATCTCGATCGTTTACAGCAGTTATTACAACAGTCGAGTAGCGATAAAAAACTCATTATCACAGACGGTGTCTTCAGTATGGACGGTGATGAGGCAGACGTTAAACGGTTAGCATCATTGGCTGCCGAACACGATGCAGCTTTGATGATTGACGATGCGCATGGTGTGGGTGTGCTGGGAGGAACAGGTGCGGGGTTGTTGGAACAACACGGTTTGAATCAGCAGCAAGTGCCTATTTTAATGGCAACTCTGGGTAAAGGGCTGGGCACGGCGGGTGCGTTTGTAGCGGGCAGTGATGCGTTAATTGAAACGCTTATCCAGCGAGCGCGAACTTATATTTTCACAACCGCGATGCCACCGGCGATTATGGCGGCAACACGTGTGAGCTTAAGTCTGTGTCAGCAAGAAGATTGGCGGCGTGAAAAATTAGTCTCATTAGTGTCCCGTTTTCGTCACGGTGCGCAACAGCTGGGTTTGAATTTAATGTCATCGAAGACACCGATTCAACCGGTGGTTTTGGGCAGTAACCAGGCGGTAGTATCGATGGCTGCGTACTTAAAAGACAAAGGGTTTTTAGTCGGCGCGATACGTCATCCGACGGTGGCTAAGTCCAGTGAGCGTTTACGCATTACCCTTTCAGCGACGCATACGGAATCACAGGTGGATAGTTTGCTTTCTGCATTAGAGGGGGCAATGCGTGATTGAACTTAATATTAAGGTGTCCGGAAAAGGACCAAGCCTTGTTTTAATTCCTGGATGGGCAATGAGCGCCAGTGTCTGGGGTGATTGGCTCGATGAGTTGGAAAAACACTATCAAGTTATTCGAATTGACTTGCCTGGTCAGGGAGAGCGTGTTTTTGAGCAGGCATGGACAATGGACGAGTTGGTCGACGTAATGGCGGAAAAGTTACCTGCTGATTGTTATGTGTTGGGCTGGTCGCTGGGCGGCATGGTGGGTTTGGCTTATGCAAGCAAATATGCAAGTAAGGTTAATGGGCTGATTATGTTGGCAAGTTCGGCAAAGTTTGTGCAATCGGCAGCGTGGGAGCATGCTCAACAGGTAGGTATTATGAATACGTTTTCAGAAGGTTTACTTGAGAATCCTTTAGCAACACTGAAGCGATTTGTTATGTTGCAAACTCAAGGTTTGGTCAGTCCAAGGAAAATCAGCGGCATTTTAAAAAAGAGCTTGTGCAAGGTAGATATAAATCAGCAAGCCGCGTTAGCTTGTGGGTTAGCTGTGTTGCAGCACGCTGATTTACGTGAACAATTGGCGGCTTTGCGATGCCCGTTGTTAATGTTGATGGGAGATAAGGATCAACTGATACCGGCAGGCGTCGGCTTGGATTCAGTTAAATATAACAAGCATATTGATTTACATCTTATTCAAGGCGCGTCACATGTGCCGTTTTTGTCACATAAAGATGAAGTAACGGAACGCG
>DUCS01000029.1:46819-88096 GCA_012959695.1 Cycloclasticus sp. | reverse complement strand
AATATCACGGCCTTCTGTATCAAAGCCAGAATCAGAAATTTGATTGCCAATATGAATCAACTGACGGCGTACAGAACGTTGGCGTACAATCGTTGCATAACTAACAATGTTAGCCGCGCTCGGTGTGTCTTTAGCTAACGCACCTAAATAAGCCAAGCCGCCGACACTTTCAAGCTCACCCATTTGCCCCAACACTTCTGAAATGGTCACCACATCAAACGGCTCATCTTTTTGTGATAAATTGGCAATTGACTCGAAAATTAACCGGTGATCTTTGCGGTAAAAGTCTTCTGCAGCAACTTTATCAGCGACTGTATCCCAGCACTCATTATCCAGCATAAGCCCGCCTAAAACGGACTGCTCAGCCTGTAACGAATGCGGGGGGACACGAAGAAACTCCGTTTCATCGGACATGTCGTAATCAAAAGGAGGTTCTGCTGCCATAGGGTATTTATTTAAAAATTTACTGGTTCTTGATTGTACAGTATGGAGAATTTTCATCGCAAAAAAAAGCCGGTGTCAAATGACACCGGCTTATAACTAATATGCTAAACCTTTATTCAGCAACAATCGCCAGTTTAAGCGATGCCACAACGTCTGTATGCAAATGAATAGCAACTTCAAATTCGCCTGTATGTCTGAGTGAACCTTCAGGCATTTTAATTTCCTGCTTTTCAATTTCAACACCTTCATCCGCGCATGCTTTGATGATGTCTGGCAAACCAACTGAGCCAAACAATTTGCCTTCTTCACCCGCTTGATGAGTAATACTTAGGCTTAATTTCTCAATCGCTTCTGCCCTAGTTTGCGCTAGCGCTAAGCGCTCCGCTGCAGCTTTTTCAAGATCTGCTCTACGCGACTCAAATTCTGCAATACGGTCAGCCGTTGCAAGAACCGCTTTTCCACCCGGTATTAAAAAGTTACGTCCGTAACCTGGTTTAACTGAAACTTGGTCGCCCAAATTGCCTAAGTTTGCTACTTTTTCAAGAAGAATAATGTTCATCTTTACTGAATCCTATATATTTAAAATTTAACCCAACGCTAGGTTTTAGTTAAAAACCGTTGACGCCAATCCATCCAAACATCCGATAAGCCAATTAACACTAATGGCAACATCAAATGTGGTACAAAAAATACTGCACTATAAAAACCAAACAGTAAAAATTTACTTCCACCCTTGTTTTTTAATACTACATGAACAACCGATACACCTACTATAAAAAACAACAGTAGCACTTGTATATCCATGTTCCATAACAACTCTGAAAACGCACCACCTAACAAAAAAGCGAACGCTGTCAGTATTACAAAAACCACCCCGTCACGGGGCAATAAACGAATGTGTCTAAACTCATCATCAAAACCACCGGTGTTATACAGCAAACCTTGCCACCAACGCCCTAACAACAAACTCATTAACAAGCTAATCAGTGTTCCGGTTACCACTATGCCGGTTATGTACTGTGACCAAAAAGCCAAGCCTTCATGCAACTCATCTTGAGTTATAGGCAAGCTGTCTTGTTCGCCCAACGTCGCTATAACGTCTTGTATACCCACTGCCCATAATTGCGCAGGGTTATCAACAGACACATAAACAGCTGTAACCGCTAACATGCCCAGAACCACTAAAAACTCTAATGCCTTATTTAACTGCCCTGTTTCACGCAACACTAACGACACTAAAAAAGCGGGCAACCACATAATAAATAAATAGCTGAAAGAAACTAATGGCGTTCCCACCAACATATATCCCAATAACGCTGTGGCAACTGTTGAGCCTATTAAAACTCTCAGTCCTTCTGCCAAGCCATTTCTCAATGTAACTAAACAGACTGCAGCGACGCTAACTATAACCAATGGCGGCATTAACATCGACAAAATCGCTATGCTTGCCACAACAATCGTGGCCTGACGCCCACCTTGCATAATAAATGACGCTAATGCTTTCATATGCCGGCCCAACTACGCGATTTCTCGCGACAAAAAACGCTTAACGTTCGTGCGCGTCGCAATATGGAATTAACGAAAGAAAACGCGCTCTTTTAATTGCGGCTGTTAACTGACGTTGGTATCTCGCTTTCACACCAGTTACACGAGCAGGCATAATTTTACCTGTTTCTGTCATATATTCTTTTAATGTATCTAAATCTTTGTAATCAATTCCTTTTACGTTTTCTGCTGTAAATTTGCAGTAACGTGGACGTCTAAAACCTTTATCAAATGCCATGTCTATTCCTTATTCTTTGTAAGTTGAACGAGCTTATTCTTCTGTTGCTTTTTCAGCAGCAGGTTTAGGCTCTTCTGTCTTTTCAGCTTTAACGTCTGCAACAGGAGATGGTTTTACATAAGCCTTCTTAGGCGTTTCTTTTTCGTTCGATTTCGCTAACGGTGTTGTGTCGGTACTCGCTTCATCACGACGCATAATCATGTTTCTGATAACTGCATCATTAAATTTGAATGCTTTTTCTAATTCATCAAGCGCATCTAAGCCACATTCGATGTTCATCAAAGTGTAGTGTGCTTTATGGATTTTATTGATTGGATAGGCAAGCTGTCTTCTGCCCCAGTCTTCTACTCGGTGAACAGTGCCTGCGCCTTCAGTGATTAATGCGCTATAACGCTCAATCATGGCAGGAACTTGTGCGCTTTGGTCTGGATGAACCAAAAATACAACTTCGTAATGTCTCATTTTATTTCCTTTTGGATTAAAGCCTCCCTGATTAGTCAGGTAAAGCAAGGATTGTAACGCTTCTAGCTACTACAATTTCGAACGCGCGATTCTACAGAGTAAAATAGTTTAAAGCAAGTTAAGCCTTCTCAGCATTCTCTTTTTTCAGAGCTGCAATTAAGTCGTTGTAAAACACTTTAAAGGCATTGTCATCCGTAATCATTTCTTTAGGGATAATCAGCGCTGCCGCTTCACCTAAATACAGATACACATGGTGCCTTGATTTTTCTAGTTTTAATATTTTTTTCCACTTAATTAGTTTTTCACCCGACTCTGTGGATTCCATTAAACCTAACTTAGTCACCTTTAATGTGTAATCGCCGATGGCTTCATTCACCGTTTCTTGAGATATTTCTTCTTCAATATGCTCATGAAGCTTCTTCCTCATGTAGGCTGGCACACCCAAGGACCAAACAAACGCGCCCGTTAAAATATACATACCCATTTCGGTATCTTTGGACGTCAACACCACGTACAGGGCGAACATAACAACCAGCCCTGGCCATATGACTCGGTGTCGCGTAATACTTTTACCGTAACCGCCGTTCATTTTGGCGTGGTATTCATTAAATTCAACTAAATCAACTTTGCGTAATCTATAGCTTATTTCTGACATGTAACTTTCCAATTATTGTTATATTCGGGAACGATTGATATTGCGCGAGCAGGATTATGGAGCGATATTTTGTCTAACAACTTCGTACAAAATTATACCCGTTGCAACGGACACATTTAAACTTTCTACCTGTTCCGCCATGGGGATTTTAACCAACTGGTCACACTGCTGCTGAGTTAATTGTCTTAAACCTTTGCCTTCCGCACCCATCACAATCGCGACAGAGCCGGTTAACGCTGCATTAAACACGTCCAGCTCTGCTTCACCTGCCGCACCGCTTAGCCAAACGCCTTCGGTTTTTAGCCACTTAAGTGTTCGAACCAAGTTGGTAACCCGATAAACAGGTAGCACTTCTGCTGCACCACTGGCCACTTTGCAGACAGTTGCATTTAAACGGCAGGCATTATCTTTTGGCACAATCACGCCTTGTACACCGGCTGCCAATGCTGTCCTTAAACAAGCACCTAAATTATGCGGGTCAGTCACTTGGTCAAGCACTAAATAAAAGGCATTACCTTCTCGCTCTTTAACTGCTCTTTTCAGCGCGTCTTCCGTATGCTCTTGCGGTAACTTCACCGTTAATAAAACACCCTGATGATTGCCGTCATGTGACAGTTTATCCAATGTTTTCTTGTCCACGTATTCAATACGAGCACCAATGGATTCCACGCCTTCTTTAATCGATTTATATTTTGCATCGTGGCGCTGACGATCCAACCACACATTAATAATCCTATCTGGGCTTCCTTTAAGCACGGCTTGCACGGCATGAATGCCATAAATTGTTTGCATGTCAGCCATTTAGCGTCGTTTCCTTTTAAATCGCTTACTGGCAACTTTCTTCTTTTGTTCCGCACCCACTAACGCCAAATCAATTTTCTTATCGTCCAAATTCACCTTAACCACTTGCACCTTTAAGCTATCACCCAGCCTAAACGACTTGTTAGTGCGCTCGCCTAGCAAACGGTGTTTACTGGCATCAAAGTGGTAATAATCATCACCCAATGCGGTCACATGAATTAAGCCGTCTATAAACACGTTATCCAACTCTACAAACAAGCCGAACGAGGTTACTGCAGACACAACGCCGGTAAATTCCTGTCCAACCTTATCAACCATAAACTCACACTTTAACCAGCTCTCTACATCACGTGTCGCTTCATCCGCCCGACGACTGCAATGTGAGCAATGCTCGCCAAACAAAGTCATGTCATTGTCAGAATAAGTAAAGCTTGCTGGTTTCTGGTTACGAATGACATGCTTAATTGCTCGGTGCGTTAATAAGTCAGGGTAACGACGAATTGGCGAGGTAAAGTGAGCATACAGCTCTAGCGACAAACCAAAGTGCCCTTGTTGTTCGGGGCTGTACATTGCTTGCGACATAGAGCGTAGCATCACGGTTTCAATTAAATGTGAATCTGCTCGACCCTGAATACTTGCGATCAATTGTTTGTAATGATGCGGTGTAGGTGCTTCACCACCATCTAAACTAAGACCCAGCTCCGACAAGAACCCTCTTAGTTTTAACAAGCGATCCACACTTGGGCCATCGTGAATGCGTAACAAATTCGGCATCTTGTGTTTCGCTAAGAAGCCAGCTGTCGATGCATTTGCGGCAATCATAAACACTTCAATCAAGCGATGAGCATCGTGCCGAACAACCGGTTCAATAGCTTTTATTTTGCGTTTTCCATCAAAAACAAACCGCGTTTCTGAACTATCAAACTCCAGTGCACCACGAGCATCAGCGGCAACTTTCATCACCTCGTACAAGCCTTTCAACGCCATTAAGTGCGGCAATACTTTTTTATGTTTTTTTGTCAGCTCCGGCGCTGTTTCATCAAACATAGCCCCCACTTCATCGTAGGTTAAACGCGCATGCGAATGCATAACCGCCTGATAAAATTTAGCCCCTGTCACTTCACCTTGTTCATCTAAACGCATTTCACACACCATGCACAAGCGATCAACCAAGGGGTTCAAACTACATAAACCATTCGACAACACTTCCGGCAACATCGGAATAACCTTTTCCGGAAAATACACTGATGTGGCGCGTTCATACGCCTCTTTATCTATTTCACTACCCGGCGTTACATAATGCGCGACATCGGCAATTGCCACGCAAAGTTTCCAACCCGACGTCATTTTCTTGCAGTACACTGCGTCATCAAAATCTCGTGCATCTGCGCCATCTATGGTCACAAACGGTAACTTACGAATGTCTTTCCTATCAGCTAGCTCCAGATCAGCCTCAGTAACACCTGAAGCAAACCCTTGCGCCTCATCAAGAACCCCTTGAGACCAAATATTTGGCAAATCATATGACCGAATAGCCATGTCAATTTCCATACCTGGCGCCATGTGGTCGCCCATCACCTCAACTACTTTAGCTATAGCTTGCGTACGTGACGTTGGGTAACGTGTCATCTGCGCCATAACAATCTGGCCATCTTTTGCGGCTAGCGTAGAATCTGCTGGAATAAAAATATGCTGAAAAATACGCTTGTTCTCAGCTTCAACATGGTAAACACCCATTACATCGAAAAAGCGCCCGACGACCGTTTTAACTTTACGGTCCAGTACTTCTACTATTCGCGCTTCAATTTTACCCTGACGATTAAGTTTTCCACGACTCGCCACCACGCGATCTCCATTCATTAGAGCGCGCATTTCATGTGGCGGGATAAACATATCATCTCCACCGGCATCGCGTTTCAAGAAGCCGAAGCCGTCAGCATGGCCAATCACCATGCCAGCTTCTAAATCACTTTGTTGAACTAAGCAATACTGTTCCTTGCGATTAAACAATAATTCGCCCGATTTAAGCATCGCCGATAAATGGCGTGACAATGATTTCTTTTCCCGCTTAGACTGAACAGCCAAACCTTCTGCAATATTAATCCAACCCTGCGGACGTTTTTGCTGCGCAAGGTATTTCAACAACTGAGTTTTAGTCACGAACTCATCGTCTAAATGTAACGTTTCAGGTTCTGAGGATTTGGATGATTTTTTCTTTTTGGACACGGCGTAGGAAGCTCAATAGAGTGATGTCGACAAGCCTAATGCCCACACCCTTTGTTTGCAAGGCAAACATGCTCTCACACGCTAATCTAAAAACAAATCTTTCAACAGCGGTTTCGTTGCATCAATAGCACCAAAAGACCCTGCTGCTTGAGCCATAACAGCGGCCACGCTGTCTTCATCTCTAATATTTAGCTTGATGGCAAGCGTTTTACCGCCAGCTTCTTCTACAGCTTTAGCCACAGTATGAATCGTACCTGGGAACGTTGGGCGTGGCTGATCGACTTCGCAGCACTAACGATATTGGCGCCCGCACACAAGGCTATTGCTTCTCCGACACCCCTGCTTGCACCCGATATAAAAATCGTTTTACTTTTTAAGGCTAGACCTATTGTTCCCTAATTAAACCCAATTATTTAAATTGGGTTATTGATTAAACTTCGACGAACGCCGTTCACAAAATGACGTTACCCCTTCCGTAAAATCTTTTTTAAGCATGCTTGTGTAAAAATTCTCAGCTTCTTCATCCAGCCTATCTTTTAGGCTAACGTCATAAGTATTGTTTAGCAATTGCTTCGTTCGAGCTAACACATCACCCGGCCCATCACACAGCTCTTGTGCAAGATCAGCTGTTTTAGCTTGCAATAATTTAGTCTCGACGACTCGATTAACCATACCCCAATTTTCAGCTTGCTCTGCAGAAAACCGTTGCCCTGTCAGGGCCAACTCCATCGCTCTTTTTTGGCCCACAGCGCGTGGTAAAAAATACGTCATGCCGCCATCAGGCGTTGTACCAATTTTACAATAAGCAACAGATAGAACTGCATTCTCTGCAGCTACCACCACATCGCAGGCTAACATTAAACTTAAACCAAACCCAGCAACAGCACCTTGAACACTCGCTATGACAGGCTTTTTCATTGTCGTGATATTTAAAATTGCTTCGTGTAACACGCCGAACATATCATCAGGCAATGCAGATTCACCTTCTATTGCATAAGCATCAACAAGAGACTTGAAGAAATCAATATCGCCTCCCGCCATAAAATGATCACCCGCACCACAGATAACAACGCAGCGAATCTGGTCATCGTTTTTTAACTCTTCAGTGCAACGCTTAAGTTCTGCAGGCATATCAAGGCCCAACACATTCAGTTTCTCAGGGCGATTTAAAATAAGGCGTGCAACAGAACCCTCTTTCTCGATTAATACAGATGACATCAGCTTCCCTTTGGAAATTACGTGTATTCTCATAGTGCCCGTATTTTGTTTTTTTGCAACAAAAACTTGCGGAATGGCTAGATTAGGCGTTAAATCGCTTGGAATTGATTACAAAATCAATAATCAATAATTAGGAGAACATCAATGGAATTGTCACGTTCTAATCTTTTAGCTGTATCACTCGCTTCATCTCTTTCGCTCATCTCTACACTGTCTTATTCAGCCGCTTTTGGTATTGCTGAACAAAGCGCTTTAGGTATAGGTAATGCCTTTACAGGTGGCGCAGCGTCAGCAGAAGATGCCTCCACCATTTGGTAGAACCCACTCGCATTAAAGGCAATCAGGTAGTTCAGGGCGTCCACCTTATTGCACCTTCTTTTGATTTTGATGATGAAGGAAGTACAACCGGACTAGGCGCACCTATCGCTGCCGATACATCAGAAGATGGCGGTCGCTTTGCCATTGTTCCTAATTTATATTATGTCCACAGCTTAAGTGATGACCTTAAGGTTGGTGTTGGTATTAACGCACCTTTTGGTTTAGCCACAAAATTTGGTGCCGACTGGATTGGCAAATACCAAACAATTGAGTCTGAAATCGTAACTGTAAATATCAACCCATCGATTGCTTGGAAGGCCACACCTGACCTTTCTTTAGGTTTTGGTATTAGCATCCAATACATTGAAGCTACTCTAAATAACAAAATTGATTTTACGACCGTATGTCGTTCCTTAAATGGCGGCGCTGGTCCAACTCCATTTTGCGGCGCTGTGCCAGGATCCAGTACTAACGATGGCTTTGCTCAATTAGAAGCTGATGATATTTCCTACGGTTTTAATCTTGGTGCCTTATATCAAATATCAGAAAAAACACGTATTGGCTTATCTTATCGCTCTGAAATAAAACATGACCTAGAAGGCGATGCAGATTTCACTATCCCAGCAACTGTTTCTAGTGATGTAGTAGTTGGTGCAGGCATATCTGTAGCTTTCGCCGATACACATATAGATGCCCAACCAGACTTGCCAGCCAGTGCTTCACTGAGCATCCATCACCAGTGGAACGACAACGTTGCCGTCATAGCAGATGCAACATGGGTAGGCCGGAGTTCAGTACCAGAGGTCGTTATTATATTCGACAATCCTTCTAAAACCGATAGCATTGAAGAATTAAGATTAAAAGACAATATTCGCCTTTCAATCGGTGCTACTTATACCACTGATGGCCCTTGGACTTATAGAACAGGTCTTGCTTTTGACGAAGGTGCCGCACGAAACCAAACGTCTCGCTCAGCTAGGTTCCCAGATAACGACCGTTATTGGATAACATTTGGCGCGAGCTATAAATTAAATGACCACATGTCTATCGATACAGGTTACGCGCATATTTTTGTACCCGATACAAAAATTAATCGTCCTGGCGCCACAGGAGATACATTGATTGGCGAATACGAATCCTCAGCAGACATCCTAAGCGCACAACTTCGCTGGGATATGTAACAAACTATGCTTTACGTTTAAATAATTTAGCCCCTTTATTGGGGCTTTTTTATGTATGATTATTGAGCAACACCAACTTTTTATGTCTAATCGACAAAGGAGAGCATCATGGAGAGACCTTGGTTAAATAGTTACCCAACTGGCGTTAGCGCTGATATTGACGTTAACAAATATAATTCAGTTGTTGAGATATTCGAGAAAAGTGTCGAAGAGTTTGGTGACAAACCCTCATTTAGCAATTTTGGTAAAACTCTCAGTTATAACGAATTTGCTCAAGCTACTACAGCAGTCGCCGCTTACTTACAAAACAGCCTTGGGCTAAAAAAAGGTGATCGGGTAGCGATTATGATGCCAAACCTACTGCAAAACCCAATCTCTATATTTGGTGTTTTAAGGGCTGGACTAACCGTCGTTAATACAAACCCTTTATATACTGCTCGTGAGCTTCGCCACCAACTGAAAGACTCTGGTGCCAAGGCTATTATCGTTGTTGAAAACTTCGCCAGCACTGTACAGGAAGTTGTCGCTGATACTGAGGTTGAACACGTAATAGTGACAAAGATGGGGGACATGCTCGACTTTCCTAAATCACTGGTCATCAACTTGGTTGTTAAGTATCTTAAAAAAATGGTGCCTAACTATTCTATATCCAATGCCATTAGTTTTAAAACTGTACTATCTGAAGGTGCACAGCAAACATTAGCGCCCACCCCCCTCACTCACGATGATATCGCCTTTCTACAATACACAGGCGGTACAACCGGTGTCGCTAAAGGCGCAATGTTGACCCATAAAAACATGGTGGCCAATATGCTACAAGCATCTGAATGGATTAAAAATGATGTTGTTCATGGGCAAGAAATTGTCATTACCGCCCTGCCGCTGTATCACATCTTCTCGTTAACCGCTAACTGCCTCGTTTTTATGGAAGCCGGTGCGAAAAATATTTTAATTACCAACCCGCGTGATTTTGAGGGTTTTGTAAAAGAACTTAGCAGCATACCTTTTACTGCTATGACAGGTGTTAACACCTTATTCAATGCCTTAATTAATACCGAGGGATTTAATGACATTGATTTTTCTAATTTAAAAATTACCTTGGGCGGAGGCATGTCTGTGCAACCAGCCGTTGCTGCACAATGGAAACAAATAACGGGCTGTACGCTCGTTGAAGCCTTTGGTTTAACTGAAACTTCACCCGCTGCCTGCATTAACCCGCTTGATTTAAAAGAATACAACGGCAGCATTGGCCTACCTATTCCATCAACCTACTGCAAACTGATTGATGACGAAGGCAACGATATAGTCGGCGGAGATCCCGGTGAGTTATGTATTAAAGGCCCTCAGGTTATGCAAGGATATTGGAATTTACCAGATGAAACAGCCAACGTTTTCACCAAAGATGGTTGGTTGAAAACTGGCGATGTTGCCAAAATGGATGGTAATGGTTTCTTTTATATCGTTGACCGTATTAAGGACATGATTTTAGTCTCTGGCTTTAATGTTTACCCTAATGAAATTGAAAATGTCATCGTTGAACACGAAAGCGTGCTTGAATGCGGCGTTATTGGCGTCCCTGACGAGAAACGCGGTGAAGCCGTTAAGGCCTTTGTTGTTAAAAAAGACGATTCATTAACCGAAGAAATATTACTCGCTTACTGCAAAGAGAATCTTACGGGCTATAAAACACCGGATAAAATTGTCTTTATTCAAGAATTGCCAAAAACCAATGTGGGCAAGGTTTTAAGACGCGAACTTAGGTCCTTATAGCAACCTTTATTTGTTCCATATTGGAATTTTCTTCAACTTTAAGTTGACGTTAACGTAAAGTAGTAGCATATTACGTCATATGAGCGCCAATATAAAAGAATCGTTATATACAGCAACAGAATTAGCCACCTCGTTAGGCGTTACTTCGCGCACGCTTCGATTCTACGAAACTAAACACCTTATTCAGCCTAAACGCGTTGGCAATAGAAGAGTTTACAACTATAAAGATCGTGCGCGGATGCAGTTAATACTTCGTGGTAAGCGCATAGGCTTCCCCTTAGATGACATCAAAGAATTCTTAGACTTATACGACAGCGACGCCGACAGAACCCCGCAAATACAACTGCTGGTAAATAAGGTCGAAAACCGCATCAAGCAATTAACAGAACAACAGCAAGATATTGAAACAACGCTAGATGAATTACGAGAGATTCACTCTATCGCGTCCGAAACTCTCAAAAACAAACCTAAAATTAGATGGAGCTCCACATGAAGAACGTAGTAATTGCCGCTTATGCCCGATCCCCTCAAACTTTTGCACATAAAGGCGCTTTAGCCACTGTTAGACCGGATGATATGGTCGCTCAAGTTATCGCAGGGCTTGTTACCAAAACAGGTGTCGATACTAATACGATTGAAGACGTCATCATGGGTTGCGCGTTCCCTGAGGGCGAACAAGGCTTTAACATTGCGCGGCTAGCAAGCTTGATGGCAGGATTACCCCAATCTGTTGCGGGCGTAACAGTAAATCGTTTCTGCGGCTCATCCATGCAAGCGATACATATGGCGGCAGGTGCTATTCAAATGAATGCTGGTGATGCCTTCATTTGTGCAGGCGTTGAGTCCATGAGCCGTATACCAATGGGCGGCTACAACCCGATGCCAAGCCCAGAGTTATACAAATCACTTCCCGCGGCTTATATGAGCATGGGTGAAACAGCTGAAAACGTGGCCAAGCAATATAATTTAAGCCGTGAACAACAAGATGAGTTTTCCGTATTAAGCCAGCACAAAGCGGCGGCGGCTCAACAACAGGGACTTTTTAATGAAGAAATTATCACCATTAAAACTAAACGTGGCTCGGTTGAAACCGATGGCTGCATTCGCCCCGACACCAATGCCGAAGGTTTGGCTGGCTTAAAACCTGCTTTCTTAGCGGATGGTACTGTTACTGCCGCCAGTGCGTCGCCACTTACCGATGGCGCCTCCGCTATTCTTGTATGCAGCGAGGAATATGCAAAACAACAAGGTTTAACACCTCTTGCGCGCATTAAAAGTATTGCCGTTGCAGGGTGTGCTCCAGAGACTATGGGCTTGGGTCCAATCGTCGCAACACGGAAAGCGTTAGAGCGCGCTGCATTAACCATTGAAGATATCGATATTGTTGAAATCAACGAAGCCTTTGCGAGCCAATCAATCGCTTGCATTCAAGAACTGAATATTCCAATGGAAAAAGTTAATCTAGATGGCGGAGGTATAGCGCTTGGGCATCCACTGGGCGCAACCGGCGCCCGTATCACTGGCAAAGCAGCGGCACTGCTCGCACGTGAAAACAAACGCTACGCATTAGCTACGCAATGTATTGGTGGCGGTCAGGGCATCGCAACAATTTTGGAGTCTATTTAATGAAAATAGAAACCGTTGCCGTTATTGGTGCTGGTGTGATGGGCAGCGGCATTGCCGCACAAATCGCTAACGCCGGCAAGCAAGTATTATTATTAGACATTGTTCCTGATGGCGCTGAAAACAGAAATATCATTGCCGAGAGTTCTATTCAAAAATTATTAAAAGCTAAGCCAGCGGCATTGATGCACAAGCGCAATGCTAAAAACATAACCGCGGGGAATTTAGAAGATAACCTCAACAACCTAGCCGATGTAGATTGGATTATTGAGGTGATTATAGAACGACTAGATTTAAAACAAGATTTATATAAGAAAATCGAAGCCGTTCGAAAACCAGGTAGCATTGTATCGTCAAATACATCCACCCTGCCCTTGGCCGTTTTAACAGCCGGTATGCCTAACAGTTTTAGCGATGATTTTTTGATTACTCACTTCTTTAATCCACCGCGCTATATGCGGTTATTAGAAATCGTCACCGGGCCCCAAACTCAGCAACAAACCATTGATGCATTAAGCCACTTTTGCGACCACCAATTGGGCAAAGGCGTTGTTCACTGTAACGACACGCCCGGCTTTATTGCCAACCGTATTGGTGCCTATTGGATGCAAACCGCCATGCTTGATACCATGCGTTTGGGTTTAAGTGTAGATGAAGCGGATGCACTGAGTGGCAAGCCCATGGGGATACCGAAAACAGGTGTATTTGGTTTAATGGATCTTGTCGGTATCGACTTAATGCCGCATGTGCTCGACTCGATGGTTAACTCACTACCAAAAACCGATGCGTTTCACGAACAAGCCATTATCCCTGACGTGGTCACTAATATGATTGCCGATGGCTATACCGGTCGAAAAGGTAAAGGTGGCTTTTATCGCATTAACAAAACTGGCGGCAAGAAGGTTAAAGAGTCCATTAACCTTGATACCGGCGAATATGCAACCAGCGTTAAACCCAGCCTAGAATCTTTAAAACCGGGTATTGCAAAAAACTTGCAAAAATTCCTCAATTTTGACGACAAAGGCGGTGAATTCGCCTGGTCAGTTTTATCCAAAACACTCTGCTACTCTGCCGGCCTAATTCCTGAAATTGGAGACAATATCGAAGCCATTGACCGTTCTATGAAACTCGGCTACAACTGGGTTTATGGCCCCTTCGAACTGATTGATAAAATAGGTGTTGATTGGTTTATCAACAAACTTGAAGCAACACAGCAAAGCATCCCTCCTCTTTTAGCCGCCGCCAAAGGTAAAAGCTTCTATCGATTCCATGATGGCCAACGCCAGTGTTTGACTCTATCAGGCGATTACCAAACGTTAACGCGTGAAGACGGCATCTTATTACTATCAGATATCAAATTGCATCAACAACCCGTTAAGAAAAATGCATCCGCAAGCTTGTGGGATATTGGTGATGGCATTTTATGCCTGGAATTCCACAGCAAAATGAACGCCATTGACCCTGATATTCTTGCAATGATTTATACCGCCGTTGACATCATTCCCAATGATTACAACGCACTGGTTCTATATAACGAAGGCACCAATTATTCCGTCGGTGCCAACATCGGTTTAGCGCTATTCGCCGCTAATGTTGCCGCTTGGCCACAGATCGAGGGCATGGTGAAGTCCGGACAAGATACCTATAAATCACTTAAACATGCGCCCTTCCCCGTCGTGGGCGCACCTGCAGGTATGGCACTGGGCGGCGGTTGTGAAAGCCTGCTACATTGCGACGCCATACAAGCGCATGCTGAATCTTATATTGGGCTGGTTGAAGTAGGCGTAGGCCTAATTCCGGCGTGGGGAGGCAGTAAAGAAATACTGAGCCGCTGGATGACAAACCCTAAACGCCCCAAGGGCCCTATGCCTGCTATTAGCAAAGCATTTGAATTAATAAGTACGGCGACCGTATCAACCTCCGCGCAGGAAGCAAAAGGCCATTTATTCATGCTACCGGCCGATGGCATTAGCATGAATCGAGAGCGCTTATTATTTGATGCAAAAGCAAAAGCACTCACTCTGCTTGATGGCTATACACCGCCAGAACCACTCGAATTAACGTTGCCTGGCCAAACCGCTAGAACTGCACTTAATCTAGCTGTCACAAGCTTTGTGCAATCAGGCAAAGCAACCGCTTACGACGGCGTCATAGCTGACCAACTTGCGATGATATTAAGCGGAGGCGAAACAGACATTGATGAACTTCATGACGAAGATGACTTGCTGACGCTTGAACGAAAAGCCTTCATGGCACTTATAAAAAATGAAAAAACGCTCAACCGCGTTCAACACACACTAGAAACTGGAAAACCCTTAAGGAATTAAACATGGCAATTTTTAAAGCCCCTGTAGATGACACTAAATATCTTATTAACGAGTTTTTAGATACATCAGAACTAAACGGAAACCCCATGTTTGATGACATGACCCCTGACTTGACCGATGCTATATTTGAGGAAGCTGGCAACATAAGTGAGTCACTGTTATTCCCATTAAACAGATCAGGTGATGAACAAGGCTGCACTTGGGATGATGGCAGCGTAACCACCCCAGATGGTTTTAAAGCCGCTTATGATGAAATGACGGCGTCAGGCTGGGGCAATCTAACCTGCCAACAAGAATACGGTGGCCAAGGTTTGCCGCACTACGTCGCCAATGCTGTGGATGAAATGGTGATAGCCAGCAATATGTCATTCAGTATTTATATGGGACTCACTATCGGCGCGTATAACGCTGTTAATCAGTTTGGTTCCGACACACTCAAGAAAACCTTTTTACCTAACATGGTGTCAGGCAAATGGAGCGGCACCATGTGCTTAACTGAACCTCATTGCGGCACAGACTTAGGCTTAATACGAACCAAAGCCATCCTATCTAATGATGGTAGCTACAACATCAGCGGTAGCAAGATATTTATTTCCGCGGGTGAGCACGATTTGACAGAAAATATTCTGCACTTGGTGCTCGCAAGAACACCTGATTCGCCAAAAGGAATTAAAGGCATCAGTTTATTTTTAGTACCCAAAATAAACTTAAATACGGATGGTTCGTTAGGCAACCCAAACAATGTAAGTTGTAGCGGCATTGAGCATAAGATGGGCATAAAGGCCTCATCAACCTGCTCAATGGAATTTAACGAATCAAAAGGCTTCCTTGTTGGTGAATTAAATAAAGGTATGAAAGCGATGTTCATTATGATGAACGGCGCCAGAATCCATGTTGGCATTCAAGGCATGGCACTGTCCCATGTCTCCTACTGTGGCGCAGTTGATTACGCAAAAGAACGGATTCAAGGACGTGCTTTAAAGGGCCCAAAGCATCCAGAAAAAGCAGCCGACCCGCTAATTGTTCACCCTGATATACGCCGCATGTTACTTACCATGAAAGCTTATACAGAAGGTGCGCGTGCTTTGAGCACATGGCTATCTTTCCAACTCGATGTTTCCCATCACGCTGATACTGAAGAACAAAGGCAGCAAGCGAATCATCTTGTGTCATTACTAACACCTATCTTTAAATCTTTTTTAACCGACATGGGCGAAACTGTTACTAGCCTGGGGATGCAAGTCTATGGCGGCCACGGCTATATACGCGAAAATGGCATGGAACAATATTTACGTGACGCTAGAATCTGTCAAATTTATGAGGGAGCCAATGGCATTCAAGCGTTAGATTTAGTGGGGCGAAAACTGCCTGCACATATGGGCCAGTATTTACGTTACTTCTTCCACCCTTTGTCTCAATTTATTGAGGAAAATGCTGATAACGAATCAGTACAAATGTACATTCAGCCTCTAAGTAAATCGTTTACTCGGTTACAAAATGCAAGCTTAGTCATTGCACAAAAAGGCTTATCGAACCCCGACGAAGCCGGCGCAGCGGCCAGTGAATATTTAAAGCTTTTTGGCTTGGTTGCAATGGCTTATATGTGGGCTCAAATAGCCGTACAAATCAAAAGCGACGCGGGCAGTATGTCGGAAGAATTTTACGATGCTAAACTGAAAACAAGCTTGTTTTATATGCAGCGCATCTTGCCAAAAACTGGCGCGCTGTTATCAAACATAATGTCTGGCAGTGATAACACAATGAGCTTAGATGCCGAACAATTTTAAACACGTTAGGTTAAAATAGGCTCAACTGTGCCCCAGTCTTTACAGCTCGGGCAGCACCAATTTAAGTCAACAGAACTAAAACCACATTGTCTACATTTAAAGCTCTGCTCTTCCTCTGCAAGCTGTTTAATCACGCCTCTTAAGAAAACAGACTCACTCTCCCCCGTGTTATCAACATCAAACTCTGCATAGAGCTTCAAATAGCCCTTTTGCGGGTTTTGCAACAGCTTTTCATGTAAAAAAGCCAACGCTTCCTTATTACTTTTTTGCTCTATCAATACATCAACGAAACGAGACATTGCAATAGTCGATTGATTATTGGCTTGCACTCCCGCAAGAAAATCGAATTTTTTCTTCGACATATCCAATTGATTAAAACAATTAATAATGACATCAATGAAAACAGGGACAAAACGTTCATCTTGATCCTGTATTTTCAAAATTGCTTTTAATGCCTCCTTATAATCTGACTCAGCCATAGCAATTTCAGCGCTAATAACATTTGCTCTCACGCATGACGAATCAATGCGTAGCGCTTTCTTCAAATAATTACGAGCCGCCACTCTATCCAGTTCAGCATTGCTAAGTAACGCCAGCTGGCAATATAAATGCGATAACAAAATAGGTTGTTTCCTGCGGTCTATTGCTTCTAACTTAACCGCATAATCGGCAGCCTTTAGCCACTCCTTTTCTTGTTGGAAAATAGAAAATAGTTGTTTAACCGCTTGACACTTTAGTACGACATCATTTTCCAGCTCAAGAAAAATGCTTTCAGCCCTATCGAGCAAACCCGCACGCATATAATCTAGTCCTAGTTCGTTCAGGGCATTTGATCGTATTTGCTGACTTATCTGAGGCCGTGCTATAAGGTTTTGATGAAGCCGTATCGCTTTTTCAACTTCGCCACGTTGGCGAAATAAAGTTCCAAGTGCTAAATGAATCTCAATCGTTTCATCATCAACTTCTAACAAGTCAATGAATACGCTAATCGCCTTGTCCGGCTGTTCATTTAAAAGAAAGTTTAATCCCTTAAAGTAACCTTTATGCTCATTAGTTGGTCTTTTTTCTTTAGCTTTATAGTGTTTAGAGGCTGCGTACCAACCGCTCGCAGCTGCTACGGGTAACAGCATAATTGCTATTTCGAACATTTAATTTATACGCTTAGTAGGGTAAGTTCTTAAACTAGAAACTTCCTTCTTGGATATACTCGCTTCTTTAGATAGTTTCGAGTATCGCTGACGCCACCTTAAACTACTCCATATTTTTGAGCTTAAACCTATTAACGCACCCATAATAAAGGCAATAAGGAGCGCAAATGATAAGGGTAACTCTAACCAACCGTAATAATAGTTTATTGTAATCGGCGCCGAATTTAATATAGATAACACGAAACCAACAGCCAAAATAACAACAAATAATAATAAATAGACTAATCTCATTTCAACCTTTTAAATTCTTTTAGTTTCCATTCCTTCAAAACAATCGCTGTTTGATTATAGCAAGCCCTTATTAAAATTATCATCTTCTTGGGCAATAAAAAAGCTCCTTAAAAGGAGCCTTTTTATTACTTAATTCTGTACTTGTCTTTCGCCTCATCCACCCTAACGCGTAGTTCTTTACCGGGTTTAAAATGCGGCACATACTTTCCAGATAGCGCAACTGATTCACCATTTTTTGGATTTCTTCCAACTCTTGGTGGACGATAATGTAACGAAAAACTACCGAAACCTCTAATTTCAATCCGTTCGCCTGACGCTAGAGCCCTACTCATTTTTTCAATAATGCACTTAACCGCCAGTTCAACATCCTTGTAAGGTAGATGGTCTTGCTGATCTGCCAACTGTTCAATTAATTCCGATTTTGTCACATTATCACCTTTATAAAGTATGGCGAGGTTTACCCTCGCCCACGTTTAATCAGTTTACTTGTCATCCATAGAGCTTTTGAAAATATCACCCAACGTTGGTGCGCTAGCGTTTTGAGATGAGTAATCGCTCAACACTGCTTTTTCTTCATCATCATCTTTAGCTTTTACAGACAAGTTAATGGTTTTATTTTTACGATCAATACCAATAAACTTAGCTTCAATTTCATCGCCTTCAGTTAAAAGATTTCTCGCGTCATCAACACGGTCACGGTTCAATTCTGACGCACGTAAATAACCTTCAATACCATCACCCAATGTAATCACTGCACCTCTAGCATCAACTTCTTTAACCGTACCTTTTACGATGCTGTTCTTCTCGTAAGAACCCAAGAATTCTTGGAAAGGGTCTTGCTCAAGCTGCTTGACACCCAATGAGATTCTTTCGCGATCTGAATCAATGGCTAAGATAACTGTCTCAATTTCCATCCCTTTCTTATAGCTTTGTAATTCAGCTTCACCTTTTTCATCCCATGAGATGTCAGACAAATGCACCAAACCATCAATCTCACCATCAAGACCAATAAATACACCAAAATCAGTGATCGATTTAATAAGACCTTTGATTTTGTCGCCTTTCTTATGAATCGCTGAGAAATCTTCCCAAGGGTTACCTTTACACTGCTTCATACCCAATGAAATACGACGACGTGTATCATCAATTTCTAGCACCATCACTTCAACTTCATCACTGAGCGATACTACTTTAGCTGGGTTAACATTTTTATTGGTCCAATCCATTTCAGACACGTGAACGAGGCCTTCAATGCCATCTTCAATTTCAATGAAGCAACCATAATCTGTAAGATTTGTAACTTTACCGTTAAGTTTAGAACCGACAGGGTAACGACCTAAGATATTCACCCAAGGATCTTCGCCCAATTGTTTCATACCAAGAGAGACACGTTTTTTCTCTTCGTCGTAACGTAAAACAATCACTTCAATATCTTGACCGATTTCTATTACTTCAGATGGGTGCTTAACGCGTTTCCATGCCATATCAGTGATATGCAATAAGCCATCAACACCACCCAAATCGATAAATGCGCCGTAGTCCGTAAGGTTTTTAACCATCCCTTTAAGAACAGCACCTTCTTTCAAGTTTTTAAGTAATTCTTCACGCTCTGCACTGTATTCAGTTTCAAGAACGGCACGACGAGATACCACAACGTTGTTGCGTTTTTCATCTAGTTTGATCACTTTAAATTCTAAATCTTTGCCTTCTAGGAAGCTTGTGTCACGTAGCGGACGTACATCCACTAATGAGCCCGGCAAGAAACCGCTCAAACCGCCCACTTCCACTGTGAAACCACCGCGTACTTTGCCAGTGATAACACCAATAACTGTTTCTTTTTCTTCCGCTGCTTTTTCAAGGAATTTCCAAGCGGCTGCTTTCTTCGCTTTGTCTCTTGATAATAGAGTTGATCCCAAGCCGTCTTCGACCATGTCCAAAACAACTTCTACTTCGTCGCCAATAGCAACTTCAAGCTCACCTTTAGCATCAACAAACTGCCAACGTGGGACATTACCTTCAGATTTCAGGTTCGCGTTAACAATCACTGAATCATTAGTGATATCGACCACTAAACCAGTAATTAGCGTACCCGGAGTTAGTTCTGCGGATTTAATACTTTCTTCAAATAGTTCTGCGAAATTTTCGCTCATGACGTTCTCTTTATTTATTTCTTTAAAGGCAAGGAAGCCTTATAAGAATGGTTAAGTTAAAAAAAGGTTTGAGCTGTATGAACTCAAACCACCTTGGTGCTTCAGTTGAAGCGTCTCCATAATAGAGATAATTTATGCGTTATTTAATAAATCTAGAACTTCCTGAACGACTTCTTTAATGCTGCTAGATGATGAGTCTATATAGAGCGCACCCTCTGGAACCATTAACGGTGAAGCCAAACGGCTTTTATCCCGCTCGTCCCTTTGTTCTATGTCTTCAATAACATTGCGGAGATTAGCATTAATTTCTTTTTCAATCAACTGCTTATAGCGCCTTTTTCCTCGTTCTTCTGCACTAGCGGTTAAATACACTTTATAGTTAGCATTGGGAAACACGACACTGCCCATATCTCTACCATCTGCCACCAGCCCCGGCTGCTTTTGAAAGCCTTGTTGTTTCGCTAACAAACCACGTCTAACCAAGGGAAAAATGGCTATTTTGGAAGCCACTCTACCAACGTCTTCTGTCTGCAATTGTCCTTGCACCTCTTCGCCGTCTAGGTACACACCCCAATCACCCGCAGTATTTCGTTTGAACTCTAAATTAATCCTCTCAATTAAAACGGCAAGGGCATTTTCATCGGTAATATCAACTTGCCGATGAATGGCTGCTATACCCAATGCCCTATATAACGCACCGCTGTCTAAATAACACCAACCCAGTTTTTCTGCCACCCGTTTAGAAATAGATCCTTTGCCAGAACCACTGGGGCCGTCTATGGTTAATATTGGCGCCGTTGTATCTAATTCGCTCATTGCGCGTGTAGTTCAAAACCGCAGTTTGACGCTAATTCAACGAACTTGGGAAACGATGTGCTAACGTTTTCACAATTGTTAATTTTAATCTCACCATTCGATTGCAAACCCGCCACAGCAAAGGCCATCGCTATACGGTGGTCATCAAAACTTTCAATTTCTCCACCTAACACTGAACCACCTTTTATTATCATGCCATCGTCTGTTGCTTGTGCATCCACACCCAAGGATTGCAAACCTTCCGCCATCGTTTGAATACGGTCGCTTTCTTTTACCCGCAACTCTTCTGCCCCTGTGACCACGGTTGTACCATTAGCATAAGCCGCAGCGACGAATAACACAGGAAATTCATCAATCGCTAGTGCAACCAAGTTTTCTGGAACCTCAATGCCCTGTAGCTGATTACTTTTAACACGTATATCGGCCACCTTTTCACCACCAACAACTCGCTCATTAAGCAGCTGAATGTTCGCACCCATTGCCAATAAAATATCTATCACGCCTGTTCGAGTCGGGTTAATGCCGACGTGTTGCAAGGTGATATCAGAGTTTGGCGTTATAGACGCGGCCACTAAAAAGAAAGCTGCGGACGATATATCTGCTGGCACATCTATTGAAGTTGCTTTCAAATGGCCTCCGCCAACGATAGAAGCAACATTGCCGTCTGTCGTTACATCGTAGCCAAATCCTCTTAGCATTTGTTCCGTATGGTCTCTGGTTACAGCTGGTTCTGTAACCGACGTTGTGCCTTGTGCATACAGCCCCGCTAACAACAAACAAGACTTTACCTGCGCACTGCCCATTGGCATAACATAGTTAATGCCGACCAATGCTTGCTTACCACTAATCTTTAGGGGCGACGTCCCCCCGTCACTGCTTTCAACTTTTGCAGCCATTAAACTGAGTGGGTCTAATACGCGTCGCATCGGTCGCTTCGTTAAAGAGCTATCGCCAGTCAAAACACTGTCGAAAGACTGCCCTGCCAAAATTCCAGATAATAAGCGCATCGATGTACCTGAGTTACCAACGTACAAATCACTCTCTGGTTTTTTTAACCCATGTAATCCAACACCGTGAATTCTTACCCGCCCTTCACCTAGCTGTTCAATATTAACGCCCATACTTTGAAAGGATTTCAACGTCGCCAAGGCATCTTCAGCTTCTAGAAAGCCACTGACTTCAGTAACTCCTTCGGCCAAACTCCCCAACATAATAGAGCGATGAGAAATCGACTTATCACCAGGAACACGGAAAGATCCTTTCAGCCCCATACTGCGGCTTGAAATCATTGTTTTCATTTTAATTATTGTCTTGAAGTTTTAAAAATTGCTCGCGCGCTTGTTGAGCAGACTCAAAGATATCTAGTAAGCCTTGTTTATCGCCCACCTCAATTAATTGAGAAATTTGACGGTTTTGTTTTTCCAAATCAGCCATTAGTTTTATTAGTTGAGAGCTATTCGCTAAACAAATATCCGCCCACATGGCCGGATCGCTTGAGGCGATACGCGTGAAGTCTTTAAAACCACCCGCGGCGTATTCAAAAATTTCTCGCTCGTCTTGCTTATTCTTTAACAACTCGACCAAAGAATACGCAAGCACATGGGGTAAATGACTCGTGGCTGCAAACACTTCATCGTGATGTTGCGGCGTCATTTGTGACACCCGTGCACCCATCTTTTCCCACCACTGCTGGCACAAAAGCAGCTGTTTGGAATCAGTTTCATCCACCGGCGTAATAATCACTCTTTTACCGTCAAACAATGTGTCAACAGACGCCTCAACACCATTATTTTCTGACCCCGCTATAGGGTGAGACGGCACAAAATTACTCGGCACATATCCAAACACGCTTTTTAACGCTGCGACAACACTCTGTTTGGTGCTACCCGCGTCTACATATAAACACTCTTCCGACCAGTTTAGTTTTAACTCTTGAAAGATTTCTTCAAACGAACCAACTGGGGAGCAAATAACCACAATGTCTACATTTTTTGTTGCCTCAGCTATAGACAGTTCATAACGATCGATGACACCTAGTTCAAGCGCTTTTTGTAACGTTGACTGCTGCCTGCCAACGCCCACAATATCATCACACAGCTGATACTTGCGCGTTGACCTCGCAATTGAACCGCCTATCAAACCAACACCAATGACGCACATTTTATTAAACATTGCTTAGCACCTTGCTTAATGCCTTTAAGCACTTAGCATTCTCATGTTCCAACCCCACAGATATTCTCAAATGGTTTGGCATTTTATACGCTGCAATGGGACGGACGATAACCCCTTCACGCAGCAATCCTTGATAAACCTCTGCCGCCTGTTCACCCACATTAACTGAAATAAAGTTACCGACAGAAGGAATATATTTTAATCCAAGCTGAATAAAGCCAGCTTCTAATTGCTGCAAACCTTTTTTATTTAATTCACGGCTTTTATCAATATAATCAATGTCTTGCAAAGCAGCTTGCGCGGCGACCAAGCCCAGTGAATTGACGTTAAATGGATGCCTAACCCTATTTAATAAATCAGCAATATCAGGGTGGCTTACAGCATAGCCAACCCTTAAACCGGCTAGACCATATGCTTTAGAAAACGTTCGGGTAATAATTAGATTCTGATATTTTTGAAGCCAATTTATCGTATTGGGTACCTCAGCTTGATTCAAATACTCGCAATACGCCTCATCTAGTACCACCATAACGTGTGGCGGCATTGTTTGTATAAACGTTTCAAGTTCAGCCCAATCTAACAGCGTTCCTGTCGGGTTATTTGGATTAGCTATGAACACAACGGAGGTGCGTTCATTCACCACTGCCTTCATTGCAATTAAGTCATGGCCGTAGTCAACCGCCTTTGCAACACGAGCCGTGGCGCTTACAGATTGGGTTGCAATTGCATAGACAACAAAAGCATACTCAGAATAAATCGCTTCGCGGCCTTGTTCTAAAAACACCCGCGCTATTGCATCTAATACATCGTTAGAGCCATTACCCAAGGTTATCATATCGGTTGTTACCGACAGCTTTTCGGCCAGCTCACTTTTTAAATGAAAACCACTGCCGTCTGGGTATTGTGATAATTCATCAACCGCAAGCTGAATGGCTTCTTTTACTTTTTTACTTGGGCCCAGTGGGTTTTCATTTGACGCCAACTTAACGACATCATCCAAGCCAAGTTCTCTTTGCAGTTCATCAATCGGCTTTCCTGGCTGATAAGGTGATAGCCCGTTCACCGACTCAATAGCTAAATCGCAATAAAGGTTTTTTGTAGACATAATGTTTTTAAATATGGAGTTGCAATGCCCGCGAGGTTTTATATAACCGCTTTAGGATATGAGCCCAACACCTTCAATAAATTAACATTTGGCTGTAACTCTTTAAGTACAGCTGCAACATTTGCATCGTCTTGATGACCATCAATATCAACAAAAAAGACATAATCCCAAGCCGTTTGCCTTGATGGACGTGATTCAATTTTATTTAAACTAATGCCCGCATAAGCAAAGGGCGCCAATACACTTTGCAGTGCACCTGCAATATTTTTAGTCGACATCATCATGCTGGTTTTATCGTCGCCAGTTGCCGGCACTTCTTGTTTGCCAATCACTAAGAAACGCGTTGTATTGTTTTGCTCATCTTCAATATGGCTTGCCACTTTATTGAGTCGATAGATATCAGACGCGACTTCACCCGCAATCGCTGCTGCACCGTCTTCTTCATTCGCTAATCGAGCCGCTTCTGCGTTGCTGTTTACTGCAATCGTTTGAATGCCGGGTAGGTGCGAGGCTAACCATTGGCGACATTGTGCCAACGATTGCTGGTGCGAATAAACGATCTTTACGTCACTCAATGAGCTGACTGTCGATAACAAGTGATGATGAATGCGCAAAGCTACTTCGCCGCAAATATGCAGTGAAGATTCCATAAACATATCTAACGTGTGACTAATGACACCTTCTGTAGAGTTTTCAACCGGCACCACACCGTAATGCGCCTCGCCATTATCAACCTCATGAAATATGTCAGCAATCGTCGTTGCTTCCAACGTATTAACCGCGTGACCAAACTGCTTTAAGGCAGCTTCTTGGGTAAACGTTCCAGCAGGGCCTAAATAGGCAATTGTTAAGGGTTTTTCAACCGCTAAACAAGCCGACATTAACTCACGATAAACTCGCGCTACATCTTCACCTTTTAATGGCCCAGGATTGTTTAGCTTTACTTTCTTTAAAACAGACGCTTCACGATCAGGGCGATAAAAATCAACCGCCTCCCCTTCTCGTAATTTAACGGTTGCTACGTCTTTCGCTAAATTTGCGCGTTCGTTAAACAGTGTTAATAACTCACTATCTAGCTCATCAATCGCTAGCCTCAAGTCAGATAATGATTTATCAACACTCATTTCATCGCCTTAAATAGTTCTAACCGATAACACGCCATCAATATTCTTGATTTGATTAACCACATCTTCTGTTATTTCAGTATCAACATCCAACAAGGTATAAGCCAAGTCGCCACGCGATTTATTCAATAAATCCAATATGTTATGACCGGTATCAGCCAGAATGCTGGAAATTTGTCCTACCATGTTTGGTACATTCGAATTAGCAATAGCCATGCGGTAACCGCCAGCACGTGGCATTTTCACTTGTGGGAAATTTACTGAATTTTTAATGTTGCCGTTTTCTAAAAATTCTTTAAGTTGATTGGCAATCATAACCGCACAATTTTCTTCGGCTTCCGCTGTAGATGCACCTAAATGAGGCAAGGTAATAACACGCGGATGGTTTTTTAATAAATTACTTGGGAAGTCACAAACATACGCATATAACTTACCTGAATCCAAGGCGGCAACAACGTCCTCATCATTAACAATGCCATTTCTAGAAAAGTTTAAGATTACAGCGTTATCGTTCATTGTAGCGATTCGGCTCGCATTGATTAAATTTTTTGTTCCTTCGTTAAATGGCACATGAATTGTCACAAAGTCTGATTTCGATAGCAACTCATCCACAGTAGCAGCTGACTGAATAGTCGATGACAACTGCCAAGCCCTCTCCACCGTAATAGCTGGGTCAAAACCGACAACATCCATGCCTAAATCTTGCGCTGTATTGGCGATAGAGGTACCAATTGCGCCCAAGCCAATCACGCCCAGTGTTCTACCAGGCAGCTCAAAGCCAACGAAATTTTTCTTTACTTGCTCAACTTCTTTGGCAATTGCTTCGTCATCGCCTTCTAAGTTTTTAGCACATTCCCACGCTTGGCAAATATTGCGACAGGCCAACAACATGCCCGTAACAACCAATTCTTTAACTGCATTCGCATTAGCACCCGGTGCATTAAAAACAGGGATACCTAAAGAGCTCATTTTTTCAATGGGGATATTGTTAACACCCGCACCCGCACGGCCAACGGCCAACACACTGGCTGGAATATCCATATCGTGCATTTTTAATGAACGGAGCATGTAGGCATCTGGGTTTTGCATCTCCGACGCGACTTCGTATTTATCTCTTGGGAATTTCTCTAAACCTTTTACAGAAATATTATTTAACGTTTGAACTTTATACATTTTAAGACCTTGATTATTAAACTATTTATTAAGCTTTTGTTCTTTCGAACTCAGCCATCATACTAATGAGTGCGTCGACACCTTCTTCAGGCATCGCATTATAAACACTGGCTCGCATACCGCCAACGGAACGGTGTCCTTTTAACGTCACTAAACCTGCTGCTTTTGAATCGGCTAAAAATGCGCCTTCTAACTCACTATTAGCTAATGTAAACGGGATATTCATTCTTGAACGTGATGAAATTTGCACGGGATTGGCATAAAAATCAGACCCGTCAATCGCTGCATATAGTTTTTCTGCTTTACGAACATTACGCGCTTCGATACCTGCCACACCACCATTTTCTTTAATCCACTCAAACACCAAACCCATCAAATACCAGCTGTAAGTTGCCGGTGTATTGAACATTGAGCCCGCATCTGCGTGGTTCTTATAATCCATCATCGTTGGAGAGCCTGCTTTAACATTGCCAATTAGATCATCGCGCACAATTGTCAGCGCAATACCTGAAGGGCCCATGTTTTTTTGGCCACCGGCATAAATCACACCAAACTTGCTCACGTCTACCGCTCTGGACAAGATATTTGATGACATATCCGCCACCAAATCTAAACCACCTACATCAGGAACGTCTTGGAACTCAACGCCACCAATCGTTTCGTTACTGGTGTAATGCAAATAAGCCGCATCAGAATCGATATCCCAACTGTCTACCGCTGGAATGGATGTGAAATTATCATCTTCCGAACTGGCTGATAATTGAACGTCGCAATGAATTTTTGCTTCTTTAATCGCTTTTTTAGACCATGCACCTGTATTTACGTAGCACGCTTTTGTTTTACCTTGCAGTAAGTTCATTGGCACCATGGAAAATTGTGTTGTTGCACCACCCTGTAAGAACATCACTTTGTAATTATCGGGTATCGCCATCAATTCTCTGACGTCAGCTTCTGCTTTTTCTGCAATCGAAATAAAATCTTTACCGCGATGACTCATTTCCATCACCGACATGCCTGAACCTTTCCAATCAAGCATTTCACTTTGCGCTTGTTGTAAAACCTCTATGGGGACAGCCGCAGGGCCAGCACTAAAATTATAAACACGGGACATCTAACACTCCTAAATACAATTAATCTGTTGTTTGTTCATCGGATGATTCACCTTCATCGGCATCATCATCCATCTCTTCGTCACCTAAGCTTGCAATTCGGTCTAAGCCGATGACTTTTTCATTTTTACTCGGGCGAATCACTCGTACACCTTGCGTGTTTCGGCCCAATATAGATATTTCACTGGTGCGCGTTCTTACCAACGTGCCACCATCGGTAATCAACATCAGCTCATCTGAATCGTCTACCAATATCGCACCGACCAATGCACCGTTTCGCTCACTCGTTTGCATGGCAATAACACCCTGCCCACCACGTTTATGAATCGGATACTCCTCAATATTTGTACGTTTACCGTAACCATTCTCAGTCAACGTTAGCACCGTGCCTTCTTCCGAAATGATGAGTGAAATAATGCGCTCTTTGTCTTTTAAGCGCATACCGCGAACACCACTGGCTGTTCGTCCCATCGCTCTAACGCCTGTTTCATTAAAACTGGCTACTTTGCCTGAACTCGCAAACAACATCACGTCTTTTTGACCGTTAGTAACCACCACGCCAACTAGCGTATCGTCATCACGTAAATCAATCGCTATTTTGCCGTTAGCACGAGGTTTTTCAAATTCTTTGATGTTGGTCTTTTTAACTGTACCCGCCTCAGTCGCCATGAAGATAAATTCATCTTCATTGAATTCGCGAATAGGTAAAATCGCGTTAATGCGCTCATCATTATCTAATGGCAATAAGTTAACAATCGGTTTGCCACGGGCAATTCTGCTGGCCACCGGTAAATTAAACACCCGCAACCAATACACTTTACCTTTGCTTGAGAAACACAGCACTGTATCGTGCGTATTGGCAATAAACAGCTTATCGATATAGTCTTCGTTCTTCGTATTTGCCGCTGTTTTGCCTTTACCACCACGGCGTTGTGCCGTGTAAGACGTTAACGGTTGAGATTTCACATAGCCCTCATGCGACAACGTCACCACCATATCTTCTTCGGTAATTAAATCTTCTGCGGTTAAGTTAAGGAACTTATCAACAATTTCAGTTCGGCGGTCTTCTTTATATTCTTCAATCAGCGCGATAAGCTCATCACTAATCACCGTCATTAACCGCACGCGACTACCAAGAATATCGAGCAAGTCATCGATAACAACCAGCAAGTCTTTATATTCTTGCAGAATTTTATCTTGTTCCAAGCCAGTTAAGCGGTGCAAACGTAACTCTAAAATTGCCTGTGCTTGCGCTGGCGACAAGTGATACGATCCGTTTAGGAAACCATATTCATCGCCTAACTTGTCCGGCCTAGAGCGGTCAGAGTCTGCTTTTGATAACAGCTCAGCAACTAAGCCTGGCTTCCACGATGCCGCCAATAAACTGACTTTAGCTTCAGCCGGTGTTTTGGCCGCCTTAATCATCGCAATCATTTCATCGATATTCGATAATGCAACAGCCAAGCCTTCTAAGTTATGAGCGCGTTCACGTGCTTTACGTAAATCGAAAATTGTTCTACGCGTAACGACTTCTCTACGGTGATCGATAAACGCATTCAATATTTGCTTAATGTTCAAACACTTTGGACGGCCGTCTATTAACGCCACCATATTGATGCCAAATACGTTTTGAAGTTGCGTGTGTTGATATAAATTATTGATGATAACTTCTGGCACTTCGCCACGTTTAAGCTCAATCACCATGCGCATGCCGTCTTTATCAGACTCGTCACGTAAACCAGAAATACCTTCTAATTTCGCATCTTTAACCAAATGTGCAATTTTCTCCAGCAATCGGGCTTTATTAACCTGATACGGTAATTCTGTAACGACAATTGATTGCTTGCTGCTAATCCCGTCATCGCCTTCAACATGATAACGCGCACGTAAGTAAATTTTACCGCGCCCTGTGTGATATGCCTCACGAATACCCGACGCCCCATTGATGATACCGGCCGTTGGGAAATCAGGCCCAGGAATACACTCCATCAATTCATCAATGGTGGTCTCAGGTTTTTCGATCAAACGCAGGCAGGCCGTTGTAATTTCGGCCAAGTTATGAGGCGGAATATTAGTTGCCATGCCCACAGCAATACCTGAGGAGCCATTAATCAACAACAAAGGAACGCGCGCAGGCAACACCGTTGGCTCATGCTCAGATTCGTCGTAATTGGCATTAAAATCAACCGTTTCCTTATCAAGGTCTGCCAACATCTCATGAGATAGCTTTGACATTCTGATTTCGGTATAACGCATCGCCGCCGCAGAATCGCCATCAACCGAACCGAAGTTACCTTGGCCATCGACTAACATATGGCGCATTGAAAACGGTTGAGCCATACGAACGATGGTGTCATACACGGCGGTATCACCGTGTGGGTGGTACTTACCAATCACATCACCGACGATACGAGCCGATTTTTTATATGCCTTATTCCAATCGTTGTTTAACACGCTCATCGCAAACAACACGCGACGGTGCACAGGTTTTAAGCCATCACGCACATCTGGCAGCGCTCGACCAACAATGACGCTCATCGCGTAGTCTAAATACGACTGACGCATTTCGTCTTCAATATTGACGGGTATCGTTTCCTTTACGAGCTCAACCATGTAACGGTATCTCCTAAGATGCCTTGTGAATTAAAGTAATTAAAATAGTGATTAAAGGCTGTTGTTTGAACGCCGCTTAATCAACTGAAAATCCATGCTAATTAAGCTTCGAATTATACCTTAAATACACGACTGCTTGATAGCTTTGTTTGGCACTGAAAAGAGATGCTTTGAAGGTTTAAAAATCATCTCATGAAGAGATAAAAACCTTCGACCTACAATTGGAAAAAAAACACGTAGTGCGCAAAAGCGCTTTATCTTACGAACACTATGCAGATTGCTGCTCAGACACGGGTTCCGCCACAATTTCGCCGCCACTAAGCACCAAGTTACGTCCTGAATTTTTGGCCAAATACAGCGCCTTGTCAGCGACTTCAATCAACACACTGCGGTCAATTTTTTTCGACACGCCTGGCTGGTCAACAACGAAGGTGGAAACGCCGATTGACACCGTCAATTCTAAACGTTTTTCTTCTGGCATCTCGAGAGCTGAATTTGCAACGGCCGCCCGCATCCGCTCTGCCACTTCAACACCCTTCTTTTCAGAGGCCGTTGGTAATATCGCTACGAATTCTTCACCGCCATAGCGGGCTAAAATATCATTACTTCTAAGCTGGCTTCGCAGCAACTCAGCAACATGACGTAAAGCCGTATCGCCCACCTGGTGACCAAAATTATCATTTACTTTTTTGAAAAAATCGATATCTACAAAGAGGCACGTTAAATTATCGCCCGTACGCAATGAACGAAGAATTTCCTCATCTATCCGTTGTTCAAAAAATCGTCGGTTATTCACGCCCGTTAACGTATCAAATAGACTGCTTCGCCTCAATTGCTCGTAATTAAGCGTGTTCTCCATACAAACACTGAGCACTTTCCCTAAACGATCTAAAAAGTACGTGGCCATATCTGCCTGAAAACGTACGCCGTTTTCACTGCCGAACACCATGCAGCCTAAGTACACACCTCGTCGCAACAGGGGGATAATCGCCACGGTCTCTGGCACGACCTTTCCAGTAGGCCAAAACTCTTTTGGCAACATATTAGCCGCATCACCCAATAAAATTCGCTGAGAGAGTCCCAGTTTTGATTTAAACAAGCTCACATCTGACAACAAGAGTACACTCGGGTACTCGTCAAACCTAAAACCATCTTCTGTCAGAAACTGCCTAATGGCATCATCTTCATCGGCTAACACAAGCGACAATGATTCTAGGTTAAAGACCAACTTAGCATCATCGTGGATATGCTCGATCAATTCTCGCAATGAATTCAGCGATAACAGGCGCATTTCCAAGTCTTGAAAGCGCTTCAACATATCCTCGTTTTTTTGCGCGCGCTCTATCATCCCATCCATGTGACTTTGCAACATACAAACCTGGGTTTCTAAATCATCTTCCATTATTTTTAAATTAGCCTTGATAATCCTTTGCCATGTTAAGGAATTCTTCTTCAGATAAAACCATTACGTCTAATGATAGCGCTTTTTTCAATTTTGACCCGGATTCTTCGCCCGCCACCACATAATCGGTTTTTTTGGACACGCTACCCGTCACCTTCGCGCCTAATGACTGCAAAATCTCCTTAGCCTGATCGCGCCCCATCGACGACAACGTCCCTGTTAATACAAACACCTTATCGGACAACGCTTTATTTTTATGAGACACAGCACTCACATCAGGCCAATGGACGCCTGCTGCTAACAATTCCGTTATAACGTCTCGATTATGCTGCAACTCAAAAAAAGCAACGATGTGTTGAGCAACAATAGGGCCCACATCTGGAACCTTTTCTAAATTTTCAAGGGTAGCCCCCTGCAACGCGTCTAACCTACCAAAATACATCGCTAAACTATTCGCTGTCACCTCTCCCACTTCACGAACACCCAAGGCATATAAAAACTTTGGCAGTGTTGTTTGTTTGCTTGCATCGAGCGCGAGCAATAAATTATTGGCTGACTTGTCGGCCATTCTCTCCAAACTCGATACCCGCTCTTTTGTTAAGCGGTACAAATCAGCAGGCGTTTTAACAAGACCACTAACGACCAATTGTTCGACAATTTTATCGCCCAAACCATCGACATCCATCGCTTTACGAGACGCAAAGTGTTTTATAGACTCTTTCACTTGCGCACGACAAAACAAACCCGCCGGACATCGAATAATCGCCTCCCCCTCAGCACGTTCTACAGCCGAACCGCATACCGGGCAGGTTGTCGGCATCAAAAATGGCACGCAGTCATCACACCTTTTATCCATCACAACAGAAACAATTTCGGGAATAACATCACCCGCACGCCGAACAATCACCGTGTCACCAACGCGTACATCTTTTCTGCGCATCTCGTCTTCATTATGCAGCGTTACGTTGGTCACCGTTACGCCGCCCACAAACACTGGCGACAATCTAGCCACTGGGGTTATCGCTCCGGTACGGCCAACCTGGACATCAATCCCGACCACCTCTGTCATTTTTTCTTGCGCTGGAAATTTTCGTGCAATCGCCCACCTTGGCGCCCTTGAAACAAATCCAATTTTCTCTTGCAGTTCAAAATTATTGACCTTGTAAACCACCCCATCAATTTCATAAGGCAATAAAGGGCGTTTGTTCGCCAACGCGTCATATGCTTTATGGCATTGCGCTGGCCCACGCGCAACCAATACTTGATTACTGACAGGCAAGCCCCAGCCCGCCAATAAGCCAAATAGCTTTTTCTGAGTTTTCGGTAAAACGAAGTCTTCAACAACCCCTATTCCATAGGCATAAAAAGCCAATGGTCGAGTAGCGGTGATTTTTGAGTCCAATTGCCTCAAACTACCCGCCGCTGCATTTCTAGGGTTTGCGAACGGCTTTTCATCCGCTTCAATGGCTTGTTTATTGAGTTTCTCGAAGCCGGCCAACGGCATAAAAATCTCACCCCGCACTTCGAGAGCAGTCGGTAAGTTAATGCCTTTTAGCGTCAATGGAATCGCGCTGATTGTTCTAACATTTTCAGTGACATTTTCACCCGTTTTCCCGTCACCACGCGTTGCTGCCTGCACCAACACACCGCCTTGGTATAAAAGTGATACCGCCAAGCCATCCAGCTTTGGCTCAACTAAGTATTCCACCTCATCAGTCATTTCAATTTTGCCCTGCACACGTTTATTAAACGCTTCAAACTCTGCCTCATTGAAAGCATTATCGAGCGACAGCATGGGTATTTGGTGCTCAACTTGATTAAATGAATCTAGCGGGGCTGAACCCACTCTTTGGGTTGGCGAATCATCACTGATTAACGCGGGTTGCGCCAACTCTAAAGTCTGTAGCTCACGCATTAACGCATCGTAATCTGCATCTGGAATCTGCGGCGTATCGTATTGGTAATAATTTTGGTTGTGCTGATTAATTTCATCATGCAACTGCTGTACGCGCGCCTTTACAACATCATCTTTGTTCATAAGCGCGATAAATCCGCCAGCGTTGACTGGATGTCTGATATATCACCCATCGTCAGTTCTTTCATGTTGCCTCCAGCCAAAATGGCATCAAATCGCTGACTCAATTCTTTGGCTGTCTGCAACATACTTTCAAACGCCAATTCAGGATTAACCGAATCATTTGTTTGAAAGAACAACACAACACCTGTGGATTCAAAATCCGCCATGCCGCCCACTGGGAATATTCCAGGCTCAAGAATATTAGCCACATGGAAGCGCTTCACTTCGACTCCATCGTCACGTTCGTAACAATGGAAAATACCCATGTCGCCAAATTCAAGATCCAATGCTGTAAACGCGTCCAATATGGCCGTACCAGAAATCGCCCCCCCCTCCTTAGGTAAGACAGTTAACTGAATAACCATCGCTTGCTCAGCAACAGGCACTTCATCTTGCTTAGGCATAGGCTCCACAACATCGTCCTTTCGCGACATACTCTTGGGCTGAGTCGACTCATCGTCAGACGTTGCTACCCCTTCATACATAGCAGAAAATGATGCCTCAGTCGACATAACAGGCTCAATTCTTTCATCAGAAATGAACGTGTCCGACTTAGCTTCTTGTCGGCTCAGCCTCTTTTTCAACACATCGTAAAAATAGATGCCAAACAAGATAGTCACACCCACTCCAAGCAGTATTAGCCTTAATGAGTTTTCTTCCATTTCTTTCGTCCCTTAAAAAAATTATTTCGCTCGAGAACTCGTTGCATTAAACAAGAACCGCTCTCAACTTACCGCCATTTTAGTAGCTTCTTCTAAATCAACCGCGACCAACCTAGACACACCTGGTTCTTTCATTGTTACACCTGATAACTGATTCGTCATTTCCATCGTTGCTTTATTGTGTGTAATTAAAATCATTTGAACATTTTTAGACATTTCCTTCACCAACTCGCCAAAACGACCAACGTTCGCCTCGTCGAGTGGCGCATCCACTTCATCGAGCATACAAAAAGGCGATGGATTCAAATCAAAAATTGAGAACACAAGCGCCACTGCTGTTAACGCCTTTTCTCCGCCCGATAACAAATGAATTGAGCTATTACGTTTACCCGGCGGTCTCGCCATAATAGTTACACCGGTCTCAAGCATGTCTTCGCCCGTTTGCTGCAAATAAGCATGACCGCCGCCAAATAATTTAGGAAAGCGTTTCTCTAACCCCGCATTCACTTGGTCAAACGTTTGCTTAAATAACTTACGGCTTTCCTTATCTATTTTTTCTATGGCTGTTTCAAGTGTTTTTAACGACTCCGTTAAATCCAGCTGCTGACTATCTAAATACTGTTTGCGTTCAGATTGCGCTTCGTACTCTTCTATCGCCGTTAAGTTAATCAACCCTAATCTATTGATTTTTTCCGACAAGCTATCCACTTGTTCTTGCCATTGAATAGCATTTGCGTCATCAGACATATTGTTTAATGTCTCTTGCAACTCAACCCCTGATTCTTGCAGTTGTTCCACCAATGTTTGCTTACGAACGACCACTTCTTGATGCTCTATTTTGGCGGATGACACACACTCTCTAGCCTGCTGAACCCGTTGTTCATCTTGATGACGTTTAGTTTCGCCATCACGTATTAGTTGTTCTGTTGTTTCAGCAGATGACCTGACACCGACAAGGCGCTCTTCCACTCCAACGCGTTCTTTTAATAATTCATCCAAGGTCACTTTTTGTGAATCCAACGGCGCATTACTCAATTCCAATTGGCCCTTTAGATCTGTCATCTTTTCTGTCGTTAAGGTTAACCTTTCCTGTACCACTTGCGCGTTTTGGCCAATCAACGCTTGAGATGAACGTTGTGATTCAATTTTCAACATCAGACCGTGCGTTAATTCACGCAAACTGTGTATCTTTGATCGAGTGGCATCTAACAACTCTTTTTTCGACATGCGTTGCTGTTGCAGTACATCACGTTGCGATTCAAGTTGAGCCGACTGCTGAATTGCAGCTTCCAATACCTTTTTGCATGCAAACAAACTCGCTTCGTCTTCAGATTTATCGCCGTTAGCTTGGCGTAGTTCTACGATAATTTGCAACAACCTTTGTTTAGACTGCTCAGTCCTAGATTGTTTTTCGTTTAACAACATCGCTAAGCGGGACACTTCCTTTATCACCGTGCTTTCTTGTAAGCGTAACTCACGCTCTTCGGCTTCAAGAGCAACCAAGTCAGTGCGTGCCGTTGATAACAATTGTCCTTTTTCAGTTACGTTGTCTGATAATCCAGCCAGCCGTTGCGTTAAGTCCTTTTTTTCCTTTTCTAACACTAAAGCGCTGCTAGTCGCATCAGCCTGGTGAAAGCTAATACAGTCAGCATGTATCCAAACAGCGTCTTTAGTAATAACCGATTCATGCTCAGGCAGCGTTTGGATTAGCTGCCGAGCGGCATCGATGTCGTCAGAAAAATGTACGTTTTTTAATAGCGCCATCATGGGTAAATCGGATGTCACCAGCGACGCCAACGAGGTTTTAGCGTAAGAACCCGATTGTTTATTTTTTGATGCATTAAAAAGCGTCAAATCGCCATCTGGCGAGTGTTCCGCAATGTTTAAAACTGCCTCCATATCATCAACGCAAATGGCTTGTAATCGGGTACCCATCACCGTTTCTACAGCTTTTTCCCAACCCGCTTCAACATCCACTTTCTCAATGAACTTAGACGCTTCGCCCAACCCAGCCGTCACAAGCCATTCATTAACCTTAACTTGCGAATCTCCCAAGTTAGACTGTTGAAGAACGATAATGGACTCCAACCGACCCGCAAGACGCGCATGCTCTGCTCGCAGCACGGCCAACGCTTCGCTTTCGTCATGGACTAATTGCTGCGCACGTGCAAAACTTTGTTGAGTTGATTTTAATTTCTGTTGATCTTTTTGATGCTGAGAATCTAACGCATCATGCTGCGTCTGAATGCTTATTAAATCGGCGTCATCTAAGCCTTGCTGTAGAGCCAGTTGCTCTTTTTTAACTGACGATAGACGTTGTACGGTTTGCAGAAGCTGTCTATCGAATTGATTTATCTTTGTTTTTTCAATGTCTATTTTTCTTTTCGGCTCGGCAACTTGATAGGTGAAATCATCCCACGTTTTTTGCCATTCGTTCATCCCTTTCTCAGCATCAAACAAGGACTGACTGGCTAAACTTTCTTGCTGCTTTGACTCCAGCAAGTCTTCTTCACTCTGTGTGATCAGATCATTAGACTCTGCAATCTTTTTTTCACCCGCTAATAACTCTTGCTGAGAGCTCTGCAAAATATCTTTAAAACGTTCAAGTTCAGCTTGTTGTTGCTTTTTCAGTTCTTGGTGGTGCTGTAAGGCTTGCTCAACCTTGGCGATTTCTGAACCAACCGAATAGAACTCCGCTTGCACTTCACTTAATTTTTCTCGTTGAGCGTTATAGTGCTCACGCTGCTGGTCAATGCTTTTTTCCAACTCTCTCTGACCCGCAAGCGCCTCGTCTACCTTCAGTTGTAATGATTGAATTTTCTGGTGTTGGCCTTCATCTTGTTCATTCAATGCTTGCCACTTTAGCGCTAACAGTTGAGCCTTTAATTGGCGCTCTTCGGCCTTTAATACTTTATACCTTGCTGCTGTGCTTGCTTGACGCTTCAGGTGACGGCATTGCTTTTCAATTTCTTCACACAAATCAGCAATGCGCTCAAGGTTCTCTCGTGTGCGGCGCATCCTATTTTCAGTATCACGGCGACGTTCTTTATATTTCGAAATGCCCGCCGCTTCTTCGAGAAACACCCGCAACTCATCCGGCTTAGCTTCCACCAAACGAGAAATGGTGCCTTGCTCAATAATCGCGTAACTGCGCGGTCCCAAACCGGTACCAAGAAATAAATCTGTAATATCTTTGCGGCGACACCGCGTCCCATTCAAGAAATAAACCGATTGACCTTCTCGATTGACTTGTCGCTTTAAAGAAACCTGATGGTAACCCGCAAATTCACCTGTGATTGTCGCATCACTGTTGTCAAAAATAAGCTCCACAAACGCTTGCCCAACCGGTTTACGTGTTGTTGAACCGTTAAATATGACATCCGACATTTGATCGCCACGTAAATGCTTTGCCGAACTTTCGCCCAGCACCCATCTAACCGCATCAATCACATTCGATTTACCACAACCATTTGGACCCACAATACCCACCAAATCGCTTGAAAAAGGTATGGTGGTGGTGTCTACAAATGATTTAAAACCGGATAGTTTTATTTTTTCCAAACGCATCGGATAACAATACAGGATTGCGCTTTTTTCATAAAGTCGAATTAGCCATTTAACCAGGTAATAAATCCCTTGTTTTACGATTCGTAGTAAAATGCCGTTTTATGAACAACCCAACCTTATTCCTATGAGCACAAAACCAAACACCGATTTAGAAACGTTTCCAAACCCAAATGCAGAGCGCGACTACACTATTCGTATCGACACACCTGAATTTACTTGCCTGTGCCCAAAAACAGGGCAACCAGACTTTGCAACGCTAACATTGGAGTATGTACCTAATGAAAGCTGCATCGAACTTAAGTCTTTTAAACTGTATATATGGTCCTATCGTGATCAGGGCGCCTTCCATGAAGCCGTTACTAACTCGATTTTGGATGATTTAGTGAAAGCATGCTCACCACGTTTCATGCGTTTATCAGCAGAGTTTAATGTCCGAGGCGGTGTTTACACAACGGTTGTTGCCGAGCATAAAGCGGATAACTGGGAGCCCGTTATTCCCGTTCAATTACCTTAATTAAGCCGTTTATATTAAATTCTACTCATTCAGTTTCAATTCATCGCCACGTCTTATCCTGTAGTCACACATTGCTAGAACCGGCTTAACGATTCTAGCTAGGTTAGGCGGATCCCCCGCTTCGCCGGACTCATCCCTTCGGGGATAAGGATAAGACGATGAAAACCATCAACACATGCACAATAGTTATTTTTTGTTCACTGTTTTTTGCTAGCGCATCAGCATTAGCTGAAAGACGCCATGCGGATAGTCACGATTCTGAACGCCGCACCACGTCGTCATACCATCAGGACAAACACCAACAGCAACACACGGCTGTTTTACATGGAAAAAATGTTCATTCATACCAGCATAAGCAACGTTCGCACGGTAAGAAACATTGGAAAAAACATCATTATCAAGGGCGTTCTAACAAACATTATTCAAGTCATTACTACCAACCAAAACGCTATAGCTACAACCATTATCAGCCCAGGCATTCTAACTATTACTATGCAAAACAACGTATTAATCATACGTTAAGGCACCTTAGCTACTATAACCCTGGCTTAAATCTTCACTTCAGGTTTTAACGCTTTCCTCCCCTTGTGAGAATTTATCTCACATACTCAAAGGCGGGCCATAAGCCCGCCTTCTTTTTACACCTTCGTTAAGGGCAGCGCCCTAAACTTTATAATAACGATTGCAATAATTTATTCAAACGGTGTACGAACGTTGCTGGGTCTTCAAGCTGACCGCCTTCACTCAATAATGCCTGCTCAAATAATAAGTGAGACAAATCAGCAAAGCGCTCGTCATCCGCTTCATCTTTCAATCGTTTAATTAAGGCATGATCTGCGTTCACTTCAAACGTCGGCAAACTAGCAGGCATCTCTTGCCCCGCCGCTTTCATAATACGTTCCATGTGCGCACCCATTTCATGCTCGTCCGCTACTAAGCAAGCGGGTGAGTCAGTTAGCCGCGAGCTAATACGAACCTCTTTTACTTTGCCATCAAGCACCTTCTTAATTTGCTCAATCACGCTGTTTAAGGACTCATCGTCTTTTTTATCGTCCGCTTTTTTATCATCGTCAGCGCCTTTATTCACGCTATCTAAATCTAAATCACCTTTTGCAACTGACTGTAACGATTTGCCGTCAAACTCGGGCATATGCTGTACTAACCACTCATCAACGTGATCTGTTAATAACAACACCTCAATATCTTTCTTTTTAAATACTTCAAGGTGCGGGCTATTTTTAACCGTTGAATACGCATTGCCGGTTAGGTAATAAATTTTATCTTGGCCTTTTTGCATATTCTCAATGTAAGACGGCAAAGTTTGAGTTTGTTTACCTTCCGTTTTAGTGGATGCAAAACGTAATAGTTTTGAAACACGGTCTTTGTTTTTAGCGTCTTCTATTGGGCCTTCTTTAAGAACCGCTCCAAATTCAGCCCATAAGGTATCGAATTTTTCTGGATGATTTTTTGATAAGCCTTCAATCAACGTTAATATCTTTTTAACCGCGCCGGCTTTTAATAAGTCAATTTGCTTACTTTGCTGTAACAACTCACGTGATACGTTTAACGGCAAGCTATCAGAATCAATTACACCTTTAATGAAGCGCAAGTAGCGCGGCATTAATTCGCCACCTTCCATAATAAAGGTGCGTTTCACATACAGCTTTACACCGCTGGTCGCTTCCCTGTCCCACATATCAAACGGTGCTTTTGATGGCACGTATAACAATAGAGTATATTCATTCGTACCTTCAACCTTACTGTGCGTATAAGCCAATGGTTCTTGGTAATCATTCGACGTTTGTTTGTAGAAGTCGTTGTAATCGTCTTCTTTTAATTCATTTTTTGCTTTCGCCCATAATGCCGTTGAACTGTTAACCGTAATATCATCTGGCTCGTCGTCTTTTTCTTCATCTTTGTTCTCGTTTTTCATCACGATGGGGATATCAAGATGCTCAGAGAACTTATGAATAACTGCTTGAATGCGATAGCTTTCTAAAAACTCATCTTCACCTTCTTTTAGGTGCAAGATGACATCTGTACCGCGCGACTCTTTTTCAACTGTTTCGATGGTGTATTCGCCAGCACCTTCAGACTCCCATTTAACAGCAGATGCTTTATCTTCACCCGCTTTACGGGTTATTAATGTCACCTTATCGGCAACAATAAAGCTGGAATAAAAACCCACACCAAATTGACCAATCATTTGGCTATCTTTACTTTCGTCGCCGGTTAATGAATCAAAGAATTTTTTAGTGCCGGAGTGAGCAATCGTGCCGATATTCTTCTTCACTTCCTCGGCTATCATGCCAATGCCGTTGTCAGAGATGGTTAACGTACGTGCTTTTTTATCAACCGTTAAGCGAATTTTTAAGTCACCATCACCTTCATACAACGATTCATTCGACAACGCCGAAAAACGTAATTTATCTGCCGCATCTGATGCATTTGAAATTAATTCGCGTAAAAAGATTTCTTTATTGCTATAAAGCGAATGAATCATCAAATCTAAGACTTGTTTTGTTTCCGCCTCAAAACCTAATGTTTGTTTGTCGTTTTTTTCCATTGTTTCACTCATTAAAATTACCTGTTCTCAATCAAAGTTATGGTTCAGGTATTTATGGGGACGGCTGAAAACTTTTCAAGTCCTAATTAAAAAAATATACATCTGTCGCTCAAATGATTACACGCTGTAGAACAGCATTTAAAAACCACTCGTTGCATTACATTCACCTTAAAATTAAGTAGTATGTCTATGT